>NZ_DASQBZ010000001.1:0-28932 GCF_035634955.1 Variovorax sp.
CTCCATGCCGGCCCGGCCTTGCTTGGTGGCCGGGTCCCATTGCACCGATCCGTCCGAGTAGTGGATCTTGCCCTCGACACGGGCGGGAGGAGGATAGACCGGTGACAGATCCTCGCTTTCCTTGAAGTCGAGGAACTCGGAGACGGTGCGTATCAGGTTCCGCTTCTCGACCTGCAGGGCGTGTCGGTCCAGGAGGCTGAGGCTGTCGTTGTTCCGCAGTTGATTCTCGATGACCGTGACGCGCTTGAGGCCACGGCGGTCGGTGTCCAGGAAGTCGTTGAGCGCCTTGGCTGCGGCGAGTTGGGCGAGACTGGCTTGGGCGAGGGCTTCCTGCTTTCCGGCTGAATTGCGATCCATGCGCCAGACACGGGTCGCATCAATCGTTGCTTGCGTGGCCGCTCTATAGCGTGGGCGCAATATCTCAATCTGATCGGTCCAGTCTTTGCGCAAATCGTGCCAGCGCGATGTTTCGGGCTTTGATGTGCTCATCGTCTTACTCCCCCGTTCCCATGTTCAAACAATCTTCCAAGGTGTAGCGCTTGTCCTTAAGATCTTCGTAGATCACCCGCAACTCGGGGCGATCAAACACCTTCGAGTCGACTCGCAGATCCCTCAACGTCTCTGCGGCAATATCTCGATCCCAGGTTTGAGATTCGACCTGATTCCAGCAATACAGACGTCGTATATCGGCTCTTTTCCCATAACCCAGGTCAAGGAGCAACTTGCCATCCGGCGTTCTGAAGCCGCTTTGTGGCTGCAATCTGCGAATGGGCTTCTCGAAATGCTGGGCCAGGGATCCCGCCAGATGCACATAGCCTGACTTGCGGCGCGCAGCAAACTCCAGAGCCAGACCGCGGTGAACATCCTTTGGATAGCCGTCGCTTCCGCCAAGCAATTTTCCACCGAGCCGGATCATGCATTCGGGGTGCCCCAACGCCGCACCGCGTTCGAGCCACTTCTTGTAGAGCTGGACGTATTCTTCTCCACCACTCGCCAAGGCCGTCATCAGGCACATGGCTCCTGTATCGCCTTGCTCGGCCAACGCCTCCAGGCGCTTCATGGGGCCTCGCATCGAGTACTCCTCCAGGGCTGCAGGCGACAGCACGCGCAGCGTGAGGTAGGCGAGTTCGAAGCCATCGTTGGCCATCTGCATCCACCGCTGCTCGCGCTTGACGGAATCGGCCGGGTTCGGATAGCGACGGCTACCAAGACTCCAAGAGGGAATCTCGCTGAACAGTTCCTGCTCGTAAGCCGCGCGCTTCTGCGGTGACAACTGCGCAGCCTTGGCGCTGTCGAACGGCGGCAGGTCGAGGCGCGGGAAGTACTCCGGCTGGCGTTCGAATGCGACGTAGCCGCCGACAGACAGTACCGGCGCCAGCAGCACCAGTAGCAGGACCAGCCACGTACGAAGTGTCCTGCTTCGAGGCGCTTGCGTTGCGCTCATTGGTCTTGCCCCCCCATTCCCATGTTCAGACAATCTTCCAAGGTGTAGTGCTTGTCCCGAAGATCCTCGTAGATCACCCTCAACTCGGGGCGATCGTCCAAGCTCGCGCCGACACGCAATCGACGTAGTATTGCGGCGGCGGTATCTCTATCCCAGGTTTGACTTTGGACCTGACGCCAACAATAGAGACGCCGTATATCGGCTCGTTTCCCGTAGCCTAGGTCCAGGACCAATTTGCCATCCGGCCTTCTAAGCCCGCTTGGCGGCTGCAATCTGCGAATGGGCTTCTCGAAATGCTGCGTCAGCGATCCCACTAGATGCACATAACCTGACTTGCGGCGCGCAGCAAATTCGAGAGCTAGCCCGCGGTGAACATCCTTTGGATAGCCGTCGTCTCCGCTGAGCAGCTTGCCGCCGAGTCGGATCATGCATTCGGGGTGGCCCAACGCCGCGCCGCGTTCGAGCCACTTCTTGTAGAGCTGGACGTATTCTTCTCCACCACTCGCCAAGGCCGTCATCAGGCACATGGCTCCTGTATCGCCTTGCTCGGCCAACGCCTCCAGGCGCTTCATGGGGCCTCGCATCGAATACTCCTCCAGGGTTGCAGGCGACAGCACGCGCAGCGTGATGTACGCGAGTTCGAATCCATCATTGGCCATCTGCATCCAGCGCTGCTCGCGCTTGGCGGAATCGGCCGGGTTCGGATAGCGACGGCTACCAAGACTCCAAGAGGGAATCTCGCTGAACAGTTCCTGCTCGTAGGCTGCGCGCTTCTGCGGTGACAACCGCGCAGCCTTGGCACTGTCGAACGGCGGCAGGTCGAGGCGCGGAGGATCGTCCGGCTGGCGTTCAAATGCGACGTAGCCGCCGACAGACAGTACCGGCGCCAGCAGCACCAGTAGCAGGACCAGCCACGTACGAAGTTTCCTGCTTCGAGGCGCTTGCGTTGCGCTCATTCGTTCCTCCCCGGTGTTCGCGATGCGATGACGCTGCGAATCGCCGCAATCCCTCAGATCAAGCCGAAGGACTGTACGTGCCTCGTGCCGGATTCAAGCGAGAGAACAGCCGGAGAAATGGGATGCACGCGACACTCTGCACCTCATGCACAGGCAAGTGCCAATTCACGCTTTCGTGCTTTGCATGCTCACGCGGCGCATCTGGCCGCCCGAGTGCCGACGCCCGGACAGGAGCCCGAGTGGTTCAGCCGCCAGTGACCGGCGGAAAGAAGGCCACTTCGCAACCTTCGCGCAAGGTCGCGTCCTCGCTGCTCATTTCCTGGTCGAGCGCCATGCGCACGGCGCGGCCGCGCGCCAGAGCCTGCGCATAGGCGCCACCGCGCGAGATCAACTCGTCGCGCAGCTGGGCGAGTGTGGCGGCCGAGGTGCGCAGAGGCTCGCCGCCGGTGCCGAGGGCTTCGCGTACCGAGGCGAAATACCTGAGCTGGATCTGCTTGGTCATGCCAGCAAGGTCGCAAAGGGAATGAACTGGACGGTGTCGCCGGCCTTGAAGGATTGGCCGGCAGGCGTGTCGATCACGCCGTCCCCCCAGACGGTGGAGGTGAGCACGCCCGAGCTTTGGTTGGAGAACAGGTCGAGGCCGCCCTGCGCGTTGCGGCGGGCGCGCAGGAACTCGCGGCGCCGGTCCGCCCGGGGCCAGTCGAAGTCCGCGCGCATCGGCACCGGCTGAGGCGCCGTGCGCTCGGCGCCTTGCAGCGTCAGCAGGAACGGCCGCACCAGCAGCAGGAAGGTCAGGAAGCTGGACACCGGATTGCCGGGCAGGCCGGTGACGTGGGCGTTGCCGATGCGGCCATAGGCGAAAGGCTTGCCGGGCTTCATCGACAACGACCACAGCTCCAGGCTGCCGAGCCACTGCACGGCCGCCTTGATGTGGTCTTCCTCGCCGACCGACACGCCACCGGTGGTGACGATCAGGTCGTGGGTTTCGGCTGCCTGGCGCAATGCCTCGATGGTGGCCTCGCGCTTGTCGGGCACGATGCCCAGGTCGCTCACGGAGCAGCCCAGTCTCGTGAGCAGCGCGCGCATGAAGAAACGATTGGAGTTGTAGATGGCGCCGGGCTTCATGTCCTGCGGCGCCACCTCGCCGGGCATGACGAGTTCGTCACCGGTCGACAGCAGTGCGACGCGCGGGCGCAGAGACACTTCGAGCGCGTCCATCCCGACGCTGGCGGCCAGACCCAGTGCCTGGGGCGTCAGGCGTTCGCCGCGGCGCAGGACCAGGTCGCCACTGGCCACGTCCTCGCCGGCGCGGCGGATCCACTGGCCGGCGCTCGGCGGGGTGTCGATCCGCACTCGGCCGAAGGCGTCCTGGCCGCCCTCGCCCTCCAGCGCGGCGGTGTCTTCCTGCATCACCACCGCATCGGCGCCCTCTGGAATCTGCGCTCCGGTGAAGATGCGCGCAGCGGTGCCGGCGGCCAACGGCCCGCCGACGCTGCCGGCCGGAATGCGCTGCGACACGACCAGCACGGCGCCGGGCTGCGCGCAGTCGGCGGTCCGTACGGCATAGCCGTCCATCGAACTGTTGTCGCGTGGCGGGACCGTCAACGCGGACGTAACGTCTTGCGCCAGCACCCGGCCATCGGCGTCGAACGTCGACACCCGCTCGGTACCCAGTTGCGGGCGGGCGTTGGCGAGCAGGCGCGCGAGCGCCTCGTCGAGGGGCATCAGGGGCGGACGGATGAAAGGTGCCTGGTCAGACATAGAGATCGGCCTTGTATTCGAAACGGTGCGCATTGCGCAGCAGCCAGTCGACGATCGCATCCGCGTCGTTGAGGTCGAACACCGGCAGGCCCGTGGCTTGCGGCAGACGGTCGGGCGCGTCGGTGGCAATGCCGCAGACGAAATCGTCCACGGGATAGAGCGCCGGGCGCGCCACGCCTCCGGGCTCCGGCGGGCGCCAGACCTCGACCTTGTGCAGGTCGCTTTGCTTGAAGCCTTCGACCAGCACCCAGTCGACGCCTTCGTAGAGTTCGGCGATCAGGTGGTGGACGCTCAGTTCCGCCGGGCGCTCGAACTCGCGCATCAGCGCCAGCCGCCGGTCGGACGCGACCACCACCTCGAAGGCACCGGCCTCCCGGTGGCGCCAGGTGTCCTTGCCCGGATGGTCGATGTCGAAATTGTGGTGCGCATGCTTGACCACCGACACCCGCTGGCCCTGCAGTTTGAGCACGGGAATGAGGCGTTCCACGAGCGTGGTCTTGCCCGCCCCGGAATAGCCCGCAAAGGCGATCACATACATCGCAGCACACCTTCCATCGCAGCTTGGTCGTTGTCTCCACGGGCGCGGCCGGCGGGCCGTGCCCCGCGGACGCCGATCGCGTCCGCTTTGCGGCCATTGTCAGTCGCAGTGCTCGGAAATGTATCGCTTGACGGCTTCGGCGTCCGACGGCAACCGGATCACCCGCTTGGGCAGTGATTCGATACCCACGAAACGCGCCGGCCGGTCCGGCTCGTGGCCCAGGGCCTCGACGATGCTGGCAGCGAACTTGATCGGCAGCGCGGTTTCGAGCACCACCATAGGCACCCCGGGCGTCAGGTGCTCGCGTGCGGCCTTGAGCCCGTCGGCGGTGTGGGTGTCGATCAGCGTGGCGAAGCGCTTGTCGGTATCCCGGATGGTGGCGATCCGGTCGGCGTGCGTGCTTCGGCTGCTGGCAAAGCCAAAGCGGCCGGCGGCTTGGGCGAAGGCCGGGTCGGCGCCCAAGTCGAAGCGGCCGTTCCGGCCCAGGTCGTCCTCGAAGAGCGCGCGGGTGCGTTCTGCGTCGCGGCCGAGCAGGTCGAACACGAAGCGCTCGAAATTGCTGGCCTTGCTGATGTCCATCGACGGGCTCGACGTCTCGTGCGTGTCGGCCGCGCCGCGCACCCGGTAGACCCCGGTGCGGAAGAACTCGTCGAGCACGTCGTTCTCGTTGGTGGCCACCACCAGGGTGTGGATCGGCAGGCCCATCTGGCGTGCCACGTGGCCGGCGCAGACATTGCCGAAATTGCCGGACGGCACGGCAAAGCTTGCCTTGCGGTCGTTGCCCGCGGTGGCCTGGAAGTACCCGGCGAAATAGTAGACAACCTGCGCCAGCAGGCGCGCCCAGTTGATCGAGTTGACGGTGCCGATCTTGTACTTGCGCTTGAAGGCCAGGTCGCCGCTGACCGCCTTGACGATGTCCTGGCAATCGTCGAACACGCCGGCGATCGCGAGGTTGTGGATGTTGGCGTCCTGCAGGCTGAACATCTGCGCCTGCTGGAACGGGCTCATCCGTCCGTCGGGCGACGTCATGAAGACGCGCACGCCCTTCTTGCCGCGCATGGCGTACTCCGCGGCGCTGCCCGTGTCGCCGCTGGTGGCGCCCAGGATGTTGAGCTGCTCGCCGCGGCGCGCCAGTTCGTACTCGAACAGGTTGCCCAGCAACTGCATGGCCATGTCCTTGAAGGCCAGCGTCGGGCCGTTGGACAGGGCCTCCAGGTAGACGCCGTCCTCCAGTTCGCGCAGCGGAACGATCTCCTCGCTGCCGAACACCTCGGCGGTGTATGTCCTGGCGCACAGCGCTCGCAAGTCGGCCGGCGGGATGTCGTCGATGTAGAGCGACAGGATCTCGAAGGCGAGCTCGGCGTAAGACAGCGTGCGCCAGCGCGACAACGTGGCCGCGTCCACCTGCGGATAGCGCTCGGGCATGTACAGCCCACCATCGGGCGCCAGGCCTTCGAGCAGGATCTCGCAGAAGCGGCGACGTTCCGGGTGGCCGCGGGTCGAGAGGTAGCGCATGGTCACGACAGTTCTTCCTTGCGCAGCCGCACGATCGGCGCCAGCACCGAAGGCAGCCCCTGCAATTGCGCCAGCGCGTCGTCGAGCGTGCCCTCGCGCGTGTCGTGCGTGAGGATGATGAGATCGGTCTGGGTGGAGCCTTCGCCACCGACCTCGTCGGCCTCGCGCTGGAGCACCGCGTCGATGCTGATGCCGGCGCCAGCCAGCAGGCCCGTGACCTTGGCCAGCACGCCGGCCTCGTCGGCCACGCGCAGGCGCAGGTAGTAGCTGGTGACCACCTCGCGCATCGGCACGACCTGCAGGTCGCTCATCGCGTCCGGGTGGAATGCCAGGTGCGGCACGCGGTGCTCCGCGTCGGCCGTGTGCAGGCGGGTAATGTCCACCAGGTCGGCGATCACGGCGCTGGCCGTGGGCTCGCTGCCGGCGCCCTTGCCGTAGTAGAGCGTCGTGCCCACGGCATCGCCCTGGACGACCACGGCGTTCATCGCGCCTTCGACATTGGCCAGCAGGCGCTTGGACGGCACCAGCGCCGGGTGCACGCGCAACTCGATCCCCGCCGGATTGCGCCGCGTGATGCCCAGCAGCTTGATGCGATAGCCCAGTTGCTCGGCATACTTGATGTCCTGCGAGGCGAGCTTGGTGATGCCCTCCACGTGCGCCTTGTCGAACTGCACCGGCATGCCGAAGGCAATGGCGCTCATCAGCGTGACCTTGTGCGCGGCGTCGACACCCTCGATGTCGAAGGTCGGGTCGGCCTCGGCATAGCCCAGGCGTTGCGCCTCCTTGAGCACCGTGTCGAAGTCCAGTCCCTTGTCGCGCATCTCCGACAGGATGAAATTGGTGGTGCCGTTGATGATGCCGGCGATCCACTGGATGGAGTTGGCGGTCAGGCCCTCGCGCAGCGCCTTGATGATCGGGATGCCGCCGGCCACGGCGGCCTCGAAGGCCACCATCACGCCCTTGGCATGCGCGGCAGCGAAGATCTCGGTGCCGTGCACCGCCAGCAGCGCCTTGTTGGCCGTCACCACGTGCTTGCCGGCAGCGATGGCCTCGAGCACCAGTTGCCTGGCAATGCCGTAGCCGCCGATCAGCTCGACGACGATGTCGATGTCGGGATTGCCGATGACCTTGCGCGCATCGTCCACCACCTGCACGCCTTCGCCCACCACGGAGCGGGCGCGGGCGGTGTCGAGGTCGGCCACCATGGTGATCTCGATGCCGCGGCCGGCGCGGCGCTTGATCTCTTCCTGGTTGCGCGCGAGCACCTTGAAAGTGCCGCTGCCGACGGTGCCGATGCCGAGCAGGCCGACCTGGATGGGTTTCATGATTTCACTCTTGTCTTTAGGCCGCCGCGGGGCGGCCGGGTGTCGAAACGAAAAAAAGGAGTCTCAGGTGCCGAAGCGCTTGCGCTGGCGTTCCAGGAAGCGGGCAATGCGGCCGATGGCCTCGCGCAGGTCTTCTTCATGGGGCAGGAACACCATGCGGAAGTGGTCCGGCGTCGCCCAGTTGAACCCGGTGCCCTGCACCAGCATCACCTTGGTTTCCTTGAGCAGTTCGAGGAAGAAGATGCGGTCGTCCTCGATCGGGTAGATCTTCGGGTCGAGCTTCGGGAACATGTACAGGGCTGCCGTCGGCTTGACGCAGCTGACGCCCGGGATGGCCGTGATCAGCTCGTACGCCAGGTCGCGCTGGCGGCGCAGCCGCCCGCCTTCGCGGGTGAGATCGTTGATGCTCTGGTAGCCGCCCAGCGCGGTCTGGATGGCCCATTGGCCAGGCACGTTGGCGCACAGCTTCATGTTCGAGAGCATGTTCAGGCCCTCGATGTAGTCGCCGGCGGCAGACGTGTCGCCCGAGACGACGAGCCATCCGGCGCGGTAGCCGCAGGAGCGATAGCTCTTGGACAGCGAATTGAAGGTCAGTGTGAGGACGTCGGTCGACAGGCTGCCCAGCGCCACATGCTTGACGCCGTCGTACAGCACCTTGTCATAGACCTCGTCGGCCAGGATCACCAGGCCATGCTCGCGCGCGATCTGGACGATGTCCCTCAGCAGGCTTTCCGGGTAGATCACCCCGGTGGGATTGTTCGGGTTGATGACCACGATGCCCTTGGTCCGCGGCGTGATCTTGGCCCGGATGTCGTCCAGGTCGGGCAGCCAGCCTTTGGCTTCGTCGCAAAGATAGTGCACGGGCCGGCCGCCGGACAGGCTGGTGACCGCCGTCCACAACGGATAGTCGGGGGCCGGCAGCAGGAGTTCGTCGCCATCGTCGAGCAGCGCGTTGGTCGCCATGGCGATGAGTTCGCTGGCGCCGTTGCCCAGGTAGATGTCCTCCAGAGTGACACCGGCAATGCCCTGCTCCTGGGTGTAGTGCATCACCGCCTTGCGCGCAGCGAAGATGCCCTTGCTGTCGGAGTAGCCGGCCGAGTTGGGCAGGTTGCGGATCATGTCCTGCTGCACTTCCTCGGGCGCATCGAAGCCGAACACCGCCAGATTGCCGATGTTGAGCTTGATGATCTTGTGCCCATCCTCCTCCATCTGCTTGGCCGCCTCCATGATGGGGCCGCGGATGTCGTAGAGCACGTTGGCCAGCTTGGCCGATTTCTGGATGGTTTTCAAAGTCCCTCCGCAATTTGCGGAATTGGCCCATATACCGGGTACCGGGCCGTGATTTCAATGGGAAAACCTATAATTTGACCACAGATCGGCCCTCTCGAATGAAGCTCCAGCCTGACAAATCCGACGTCCCCACCCTCACCGCGCACGGCCCCGGCTGGGTCGCGATCGACAACGAACGGGTCGAGGCCAGCGTGGTGGTCGGCTCTCGCGGCGAGCGCTTCGACTGGGACTGCACCCGCTTCGAGGACCTGCAGGCACACCATTTCGAGCAACTGGCCGACCTGGGCGCCGAATTGATCATCTTCGGCAGCGGCCGGCGCATCCGCTTCCCGCAGCCGGCGTGGCTGCGCACGCTGATGGCCCGCCGCACAGGTGTGGAAACCATGGACACCGCGGCGGCATGCCGCACCTACAACATCCTGGCGTCGGAGGGAAGGCACGTCGTCGCCGCGCTGCTCGTCGAGCCGGGGCAAGTGCCCTGAGAGCCTTCGGCAAGCCGATTCAGGATACAATCGCAGGTTGCAAACTGACCTGCCGACCCCAGTTTCCAAGGAGTCCACCGCGACGGCGCGTTGCGAAGGGAGAAGGGAAATCGGGTGCCGGAAACCAGGTCACAAAGATCGCCTATTCGGGTTCGCCGTCTTCTCGTTCGCGCCCGGTGCCACTGGCGAGCAACGACCAACCTTCCTTGCGGGGAATCTAAGCGGAGATAGAAAGATTCATGGCGATCGTTGTCAATAAACTCATTCCAGAATTCGAAGCCACGGCCACGGGGGGCATCAAGGTCTCCAATACGTCGCACCTCGGTCAGGTGCTGGTGATGTACTTCTACCCCAAGGACAACACACCCGGCTGCACCACCGAGGCCATGCAGTTCCGCGACCGTTTCAAGGATTTCGAGAAGGCGGGCGCCACCGTGTTCGGCGTCTCGCGCGACAACATGAAGTCGCACGAGGAATTCAAGACCAAGCTCGAGCTGCCCTTCGAGCTGATCGCGGACACCGAAGAAAAAATGTGCCACATGTTCGGCGTGGTCAAGAACAAGATCATGTACGGCAAGAAGGTCAAGGGCATCGAGCGCAGCACCTTCCTGATCGGCGCAGACGGCGTCCTCAAGGCGGAGTGGCGCGGCCTGAAGGTGCCCGGCCACGTCGACGACGTGCTCAAGGCTGTCAAGACGCTCAAGAAGGCTTGACCTTCACATTTGTGCACAGTCGCACAAACCGTTGCGCAGGGGCGTTGCCCCTGGGCAACGAGGGGATGTACGGTCACACGCGCTGTGCATAATGGATTCATGCAGTTGACGCCCGCGTCCGCATCCCCCGCAGAAAGCCGCCCGGCTAGTCCGGCGGCTTTTTTGTTTTCCGCGCCCTCTCAAGGGTCTTTTCCAGCGAGCCGAACACCTCATGCCCCTGCCTCCCGCCCCCACGAAGCGCGCGTCCTTTCTTTCGCCGGACGCGATCGATGCGCCCGCGCGCGGCGCCCATAGAAGCGGCCGTCGCACGGGCGAACGCCGGTCGGACGAGCGATCCGCCGGCGGCGACAACCGGGCCCTCGAACTGTTCGATCACCAGGCTGCCGAGCCCGGCGGTGCGCCAGCCGCCATGCCGCCCGCGGCAACGACCGCGGCACGCCGTCCGGCGGCTCGCGCGCAAGAGCCGCAACCCGCCCCGGCCGCCGCTCCTGCGGCCCGCTCGGGCCGACGGGCGCCGGCCCCGGTTTCCGCCCTCCTGACACCGCAGGCCACGCCGCAGCCGGTGTCGCAACCGGTGGCCGCACCCACGGCGCAACCGGCGTCGCGAAGCAAGCGGCGTCGATCGGAAGGTCCGGTGAAGCTGTTCGTCCTGGACACGAACGTGCTGCTGCACGACCCGATGTGCCTGTTCCGGTTCGAGGAACACGACATCTTCCTGCCCATGATCGTGCTGGAGGAACTCGACGCCCACAAGAAGGGCACGACCGAAGTGGCGCGCAACGGCCGTCAGAGCAGCCGCATGCTCGACGCGCTGGCGGCAGCCCATGGCGCCGACATCGCAAAGGGCCTGAAACTCGACACGACCGGCCACCGCGACGCCGGCGGGCGGTTGTTCTTCCAGACCTCGCCGCTGGAGTACTCGCTGCCCACCAGCCTGCCTCAGGGCAAGGCCGACAACCAAATCCTGGGCGTGGTGCAGGCCCTGCGCGACCGGTATGCGGTCGACGCCCCGGGACAGGGCAAGCGCCAGGTGGTGCTGGTTTCCAAGGACATCAACATGCGCGTGAAGGCGCGTGCACTGGGCCTGGACGCCGACGACTACCAGAACGACAAGACGCTCGAGGACGGCGACCTGCTCTACTCTGGCTCGCTCGCCCTGCCGCCCGACTTCTGGACGCGCCAGAGCAAGTCGGTGGAGAGTTGGCAAAGCGGCAGCAGCACGTTCTATCGCATCAGCGGACCGATCGTGCCCTCGATGTACATCAACCAGTTCGTCTATTTCGAGGCGCCGGGCGAACCCAGCATGTACGCGCGGGTGACGGAGATCCGCGAGAACTCCGCGGTGCTCAAGACGCTCAAGGACTATGCCTCGGCCAAGAACGCGGTCTGGGGCGTGACCACGCGCAACCGCGAGCAGAACTTCGCCATGAACCTGCTGATGGACCCGGACGTCGACTTCGTCACCCTGACAGGCACCGCCGGCACCGGCAAGACGCTGATGGCGCTGGCTTCGGGCCTCACGCAGGTGCTTGACGACCGGCGCTACACCGAGATCATCATGACGCGGGCGACCGTCAGCGTCGGTGAAGACATCGGCTTCCTCCCCGGCACCGAGGAAGAGAAGATGGGCCCGTGGATGGGCGCCCTGGACGACAACCTCGAGTTCCTGGCCAAGGGCGACGGCGGGGGCGCCGGCGAGTGGGGTCGTGCAGCCACGAACGAGCTGATCCGCAGCCGCATCAAGATCAAGAGCATGAACTTCATGCGCGGACGCACGTTCATGAACAAGTACGTGATCATCGACGAGGCCCAGAACCTCACGCCCAAGCAGATGAAGACCCTGATCACCCGCGCCGGCCCGGGCACCAAGATCATCTGCATGGGCAACATCGCGCAGATCGACACGCCCTACCTCACGGAAGGGTCTTCGGGCCTGACCTACGCGGTCGACCGCTTCAAGGGCTGGCCGCATGGCGGCCACATCACGCTGGCGCGCGGCGAACGCTCGCGCCTCGCGGATTTCGCCAGCGACGTGCTGTAGCCGAACCGGCACCAGCCCCCCCGAAAGGGCCCACGACTGCCTCGAAGGCGTCGTGGGCCCTTTTTCTTTCCAAAGCCCTTTCCGCGCGCCTTCTGCTCCTGACATCACGCTGTCAGGAGGGGCGTCGCAGCATGGCGGTCGGCGAGTGAGACAAGGAGCGAACATCATGACACCCCATCTCGAAAGACTGGATAGTTTCTACATCTCGGGCCTGACCGAGCAAACCTGCATTGCCGCAGAGCGGGACCCGGCGTCCGCGCGCGTCGAACAACTCTGGCTGCGCTTCTTCGAGGAGGACGCCTACGAGCGCCCCCAGCGCACGCCGGATCCACGCCTGTTCGGGGTCTATACCCGCCGCGGCGCGGCCGGCCCGGGCAGCTTCGAGGTCACCGCGGGCGTGGCCGTGCACGAAGGCACGCCGCTGGTCCAGGTCGAAGGTGGCGAGTACCTCGTGTTCAGCGGGCGCGGGCCGATGCCGGCGCTGGTGCACGCGCTGTGGCAAGAGGCCGATGCCTACTTCGAGCGGCACCCGGAGCTGCGGCGCCGCTTCCGCAGCGACTTCGAGGCCTACAGCGGTCCGGAGCAGGTCGCGCTGCATATCGGCGTCGAGCGCGCCCCCGTAGCGGTCTGAGTCCATCGGCCCGCGACGCCATGCGCGGCGGGCATCTGGCACCATCACGCCCATGCGACGCGCCGATCGCCTGTTCCAGATCGTCCAGCTCGTGCGTGGGCGGCGGCTCACCACGGCCGCCTTCCTGGCGCGCCGGCTGGAGATCTCGGAACGCACTGTCTACCGCGACATCGCCGAACTGCAGCGCCAGGGCGTGCCGCTCGAGGGCGAAGCCGGCGTCGGCTACCGCCTCGGCATCGGGTTCGACCTGCCGCCGCTGATGTTCACCGAGGCAGAGGCCAAGGCGCTGGTGGCATCGGCCCGGCTCGCCCAGAGCTGGCTCGACGGTGCCATGGCGCGCGACATCGAAAGCGCACTGGGCAAGATCCTGTCCGTGCTGCCACCGTCGGCCCGCGCCGCAGCCGAAAGCCAGGCTCTGTACGCCCCCGCGTACGTGATGGACGACGGCATGCGCAACCGCCTGCAGACGCTGCGCGAAGCCGTCCAGTCGCGCCACAAGCTGCGCATGGACTACCGCGACGTCAATGGCGCGGCCAGCCAGCGCATCGTGCGTCCGCTCGGCTGCTTCTACTGGGGCCGGGTGTGGACCTTCTCGGCGTGGTGCGAACTGCGCGAGGGTTTCCGCGGCTTCCGCATCGACCGCATCGACACGGTGGAAGTGCTGCAAGAGCGCTTTCGCGACGAACCCGGCCGGACACTGGCCGATCTCCTGCGCGAGCTCGAACGCCAGTCGCAGTTGGCGCAACAGGCGCACGAGCGGCAGGACGCCGCGGCACGCCCCTCCTGAGGCGGCGCGAGCGCTTCAGTACGAGTAGTCCTCGCCGGTGGCGAGATTCTCGAACTTGGTCAGTGGCTTGAGGAAGGCAAGCTTGACGGTGCCGGTCGGCCCGTTGCGGTGCTTGCTGATGATTACCTCGGCCACGCCCGGCTCCTTGCTTTCCTTGTTGTAGTAGTCGTCGCGGTAGATGAACATGATCAGGTCCGCGTCCTGCTCGATCGCGCCGGACTCACGCAGGTCGCTCATCATCGGGCGCTTGTCGGTACGGCTTTCCACGCCGCGCGACAGCTGCGAAAGGGCGATGACCGGGCACTTGAGTTCCTTGGCCAGCATCTTCAGCCCGCGCGAGATCTCACCCACGGCCGTGGCGCGGTTCTCGTCGTTCATGCTGGTCGACACGCTCATCAGCTGCAGGTAGTCGACCACGATCAGGCCCAGCCGGCCGTACTGGCGCGCCAGGCGCCGCGCATTGGCGCGCAATTCGCTGGTGGTCAGGCCCGGCGTCTCGTCGATGTGCAGCGACACGGTGCGCAACTTCTCGATCGCCTCGGTCAGGCGCGGCCATTCCTCGTCCGTGAGGCGGCCGTTGCGAAGGTGGCCCTGATCGATGCGGCCGATCGAGCCGACGATACGCACCGCCAGTTGCGAGGCGCCCATTTCCATGGAGAACACCGCCACCGGCAGCCCCTCCTCGATCGCCACGTGCTCGGCGATGTTGATGGCCAGCGAGGTCTTGCCCATCGAAGGCCGCGCCGCCAGCACGATCATGTCGCCCGGCTGCAGGCCCGAGGTCATCTTGTCGAATTCGTAGAAGCCGGTGCGAACGCCCGTGATGTCGTTCGGGTTGTCGGCCATTTCCGTCACCCGATCGAGCAGCTCCACGACCAGGGCATCCATGCTCTGGAAGCCCTGCTTCATCCGCGTGCCTTCTTCGCCGATGTTGAAGATCTTCTGCTCGGCCTCGTCCAGGATCTTGTCGACCGCCTTGCCTTGCGGATTGAAGGCGTTGGTGGCGATCTCGTCGCTGGCGGCCACCAGCTTGCGCAGGATGGAGCGCTCGCGCACGATCTCCGCATAGCGGCGGATGTTGCCTGCGCTGGGCACGTACTGCGCCAGCGAGTTCAGGTAGGCCAGGCCACCCACCTCGTCGGCATTGCCCAGGTTCTGCAGGCGCTCGTAGACAGTGATGACGTCTGCCGGCTTGTTGGCGTTGATCAACACGCCCATGGCGGCGTAGATCAGCCGGTGCTCGTGACGGTAGAAGTCGTTGTCCACCAGCAGGTCGCCCACCCGGTCCCAGGCGCCGTTGTCGAGCAGCAGGCCGCCCAGTACGCTGGATTCGGCTTCCACGGAATGCGGCGGCACCCGCAACTGGGCGACCTGGCGGTCAGGGGTCGGATCGTTGTCCGCTTTGGAAAAAACTGCTGACATTGGTGGTCGATTGGCAACCGCCCATCCTAAGCCGCCGAAGGGCCCAGGTCACGGGACAAGGCTGTGGATATCCGGTGATCTTCCGGTGCGCTGCACGGGACAACCCAGGCCGCGCCCGAAACGAAAAAGGCCGCCCCGCGGGCGGCCTTGGCGATGCGGCTCCGTTGGAGCCAGCGATCAGGCGCTTTCGCCGTAAACGGTGACGCCGATCTCGACCACCACGTCGGTATGCAGTGCAACCGACACGGTGTTGTCGCCGACGACCTTGATCGGGCCGTTGGGCATGCGCACTTGCGACTTCGCAACCTTGTAGCCGAGCTTTTCCAGCTCTTCGGCGATGTCGTGGTTGGTGACGGAGCCGAACAGGCGGCCATCGACACCGGCCTTCTGGGTCAGCTTGATGGTGGTGCCGGAGAGCTTCTCGCCCTGGGCTTGCGATTCGGCCAGCTTGGCGGCCGCGGCCTTTTCCAGTTCGGCGCGCTTGGCGGCGAACTCGGCCTTGTTGGCTTCCGTGGCGCGGCGAGCGCGGCCCGACGGGATCAGGAAGTTGCGGGCGTAGCCGTCCTTGACCTTGACGATCTCACCGAGCGTGCCGAGGTTCAGGACCTTGTCCAGAAGAATGACTTGCATTTCTTTGTTCCTTCCCTGGCTTAGACGCGATGCTGGTCGCTGTACGGCACCATCGCGAGGAAGCGGGCACGCTTGATCGCGGTGTTGAGTTGCCGTTGGTAGATCGCGCGCGTGCCGGTCAGACGGGCGGGAACGATCTTGCCGTTCTCGCTGATGAAATCGCGCAGCGTGTCGATGTCCTTGTAGTCGATTTCTTCGACGCCAGCGACGGTGAAGCGGCAGAAACGCTTGCGCTTGAACAGCAGCGATTGCGTGTTGCGGCGAGGACGCTTGTCCTTGTTGAATTTCTTGAACGTGGCCATTTTCGGGACCTCTTTCTTCTCGAGAACTAATCTTGCTGAAAATCCTGGATGTGCAGCACCGGATGCCTGGAAGCGCCTGGGGTGGCGAGAAAGCCCTGGAATCGCCAGAGACTTCCCAACGCCTGGACCGCCAATCGTTCCGCCTGCGCCCCAAAGGCAACCGCCTTCAGCGCCGCCTTGACCTGCCTTCGCTGGCCGGCATCCTCGACCATGGACTCATGCTCGAGCCTCACGTCGAGTGCCGGCAGGCCGGCGGGCGTATAGCGCAGGGATCCGCGTTCGGCGAGAACGGCCGTCAGCACCAGCTGATTGGCCGCCACGCCGGCACCTTCCATCAACCGTTGTTGTTGGCGGCGTACTCCGCCTGCTGGGCCTTGCGGGCCTCTTCGCGCTCGACGGTCTTCATCATCGACGAAGGCGCGGTGTCGGCCTTCTTCTTCTGGACCGTCAGGTGACGCAGCACGGCATCGTTGAACTTGAAGGCGTGCTCCAGTTCGGCCATCACGGCCTGGTCAGCCTCGATGTTGATGCACAGGTAGTGCGCCTTGTTGAGCTTGTTGATCTGGTAGGCCAGCTGGCGGCGGCCCCAGTCTTCCTGGCGATGGATCTGACCGCCGCCGGCGGTGATCATGCCCTTGTAACGTTCCAGCATGGCCGGAACCTGCTCGCTCTGATCCGGGTGGATCAGCAAAATGATCTCGTAGTGACGCATGGCACTCCTTGTGGGTTGGACCCGGATGACAGGCCTTGCAACTGTGCAAGCCCCGCGCCCCGGGAGGGTTCAGCCACCTGCAGCGTCGGCGCAGTGTGGCAAGGCAAAGCCGAGCATTATAGCCCGATCCTGCCGCAACCCCAAGCCGCGGCTCCTAGACGTCCAACGCGCGGTCCAGTTCGGCAGCCGAATCCGGGCCGACGGCCGCGCGGATCTTGGGCGCCAGGGCCACCAGATCCTCGTAGCGGGTCGCTGCCTCCACCTGGAGGTTCAACTTGAAGCCGCGCAGGCCAAGCCCGGAGGTCAGCCGCGTCGCGACGGGGTAGGCGTCCTGGTAGCGCTGTTGGGGCGTACGCCCGTGCTGGACGGTCGGTGCAGCCGGAGCCGGCGACGTCGCGGGAGCCGTCTGTGTCAGAGCCTGTGCGGCCGGCACCGCGGCCGGCGCGCCATCGGGCCGCCCCAGAAGGCCGGCACCGACCAACTGGTCGATGTCGTCCGCCGTCACACCCAGGCCAAGGCCCAGCACGTCGCCCACCGAGCGCCTGCCATCGAACATGATGAACGCCGAGCGCTGGCGCGGCGTCAATCCAAGGGAACGGTCCTTCAAGGCCAGCTGGCCAGCCTCTGTCTTCACCAAGATCATGTGTGCGCCCTGTTGGTCCGCCGGCTCGCGCGTCTTGGTGACTTTCTAATTCGCGAAAGCGCCGGCATCCATCCCCTGATGCCAAAGTTTGACACCAAAGACGCACTTTGTTTCAAGCCCAATCGCCTGACAGCCAAATTACAGGCTACGACCAGTGAAATATTTGTCGTGCAGCAGCAACAACTGCCGCACGACCCTGGGCCGCGCCGCTCAGCGCGACGCCAGCAGCTGCCAGGTGTCGATCACGCTGTCGGGGTTCAGCGAGATCGATTCGATGCCCTGCTCGGCCAACCAGAGCGCGAAGTCGGGATGGTCGCTGGGCCCCTGCCCGCAGATGCCGACATAGGCGCCCTTGCTCTTGCAGGCCTTGATGGCGCGCGAGAGCATCGCCTTGACGGCGGGGTCGCGCTCATCGAAATCCGCTGCCAGCAGGTCCAGGCCCGAATCGCGGTCCAGGCCCAGCGTGAGCTGGGTCAGGTCGTTCGATCCGATCGAGAAGCCGTCGAAATACTCGAGGAACTCGTCCGCCAGAATGGCGTTGCTCGGCACCTCGCACATCATGATGAGCTTGAGCTCGTTCTCGCCGCGCTTGAGCCCCTGCTGCCCGAGCAGTTGGGTGACTCGCTTGGCCTGGCCGAGCGTACGCACGAACGGGACCATGATCTGCACGTTGGTCAGGCCCATCTCGTCGCGAACTCGCCGCAGCGCCTCGCATTCCATCGCGAAGGCCTCGCCGAAGTCGCTGCTCAGGTAGCGTGCCGCGCCGCGGAAGCCGAGCATCGGGTTTTCCTCGTCGGGCTCGTAGCGCGAGCCGCCGATCAGCTTGCGATATTCATTGCTCTTGAAGTCCGACAGCCGCACGATGACCTTCTTGGGCCAGAACGCCGCGGCGATGGTGGCCACCCCTTCGGTGACCTTGTCGACGTAGAAGGCGCGCGGCGACGCGTGGCCGCGGGCCACGGACTCCACAGCCTTCTTCAGGTCGTTGTCGACGTTCGGATAGTCGAGGATGGCCTTCGGATGCACCCCGATGTTGTTGTTGATGATGAATTCCAGCCGCGCCAGGCCGACGCCGTGGTTGGGCAACTGGGCGAAGTCGAAGGCCAGTTGCGGATTGCCGATGTTCATCATCAGCTGGATGTCGATGTCGGGCATCTCGCCGCGCTGCACTTCGGTGACCTCCGTCTCGAGCAGGCCGTCGTAGATGAAGCCGGTGTCGCCCTCCGAGCAGCTCACGGTGACCAGCGTGCCGTCCTTGAGCAGATCGGTGGCGTCGCCGCAGCCGACCACGGCCGGAATGCCCAGCTCGCGCGCGATGATGGCCGCGTGGCAGGTCCGCCCCCCGCGGTTGGTGACGATGGCGCTGGCGCGCTTCATGACCGGTTCCCAGTTGGGGTCGGTCATGTCGGTGACCAGCACGTCGCCCGGCTGCACCTTGTCCATCTCGCTGATGTGATGCACCAGGCGCACCGGCCCGGTGCCGATCTTCTGGCCGATTGCGCGGCCCTCGGCCAGCACACTGGAGCGGCCCTTGAGCTTGTAGCGCTGCTCGGCCTTGCCCTGCTGCTGGCTCTTCACCGTCTCGGGGCGCGCCTGCAGGATGTAGAGCTGGCCGTCGGTGCCGTCCTTGCCCCACTCGATGTCCATCGGACGACCATAGTGTTCCTCGATGACCAGCGCATAGCGCGCCAGCTGCTCGACCTCCGCATCGGTCAGCGAATAGCGGTTGCGCTGCTCGGTCGGCACGTCACCGGTCGTCACCAGCTTGCCGGTTGCGGCCTTTTCCTCGGGCGTGGCAAACACCATCTGGACCAGCTTGGAGCCCAGGTTGCGGCGAATCACCGCCTTGCGGCCGGCCTTCAGCGTGGGCTTGTGCACGTAGAACTCGTCGGGGTTGACGGCGCCCTGGACCACGGTCTCGCCCAGCCCGTAGCTCGACGTGATGAACACGACCTGATCGAAGCCCGATTCGGTGTCGATGGTAAACATCACACCCGCGGCGCCCAGGTCGGACCGGACCATGCGCTGCACGCCGGCAGACAGCGCCACCACGTCATGGGCGAAGCCCTTGTGCACGCGGTAGCTGATGGCGCGATCGTTGTAGAGGGAGGCGAACACCTCCTTCATCTTGTGCAGAACGTCCTCGATGCCGACCACATTCAGGAAGGTCTCCTGCTGGCCGGCAAAGGATGCATCGGGAAGGTCTTCAGCCGTGGCCGAGGAGCGCACCGCGAAGCTGGCCTTCGCGTCACCGGCCGACAGCTTGGCGAAGGCGTCGCGCACGGCCTGCGCCAGGTTTGCAGGGAAAGGCTGAGCCTCGATCCAGCCGCGGATCTCGGCGCCGGCGGCTGCCAACGCGCGCACATCGTCGACGTTCAGGGACGCCAGGCGCTGCTGAATCCTGGCCGACAGGCCCTCGTGCGCAAGAAACTCGCGAAACGCGTGGGCGGTGGTGGCAAAGCCCGTCGGCACGCGCACACCCTCAGGCAGCTGGGACAGCATTTCGCCGAGGCTGGCGTTCTTGCCGCCAACCGCCTCGACGTCGGTCATCCTCAGGTTTTCGAACGGTACGACCAGCGCGGTCGCCGCAAAGAGTTCAGACATGGGAAAGCTCCGGAAGTTGAAAAGCGGGCATCGCCATCCCTGGGAGCGCACACGATCGTTCTGGTTGCTTTGGGCGCGCGCAGGCAGGACATGGGTGGGATTCGTAACGGGCGGCAGGGGCCTGCGCGCGGCTTGCCCCGAACTCACCATAATCCCGGGAATTGTAGGCGCCACTTTGACCTGGCGGCCTGAAGGACAAGGCGCCGTTCCATGACCACCCGTACCGTTTTCTTCGTCTCCGATGGCACCGGCATCACCGCCGAGACCTTCGGCAATGCCGTGCTGGCCCAGTTCGAGATCAAGCCGCGCCACGTGCGCCTGCCGTTCACCGACACCGTGGACAAGGCGCACCAGGCAGTGCGGCAGATCAATCACACCGCCGAACTGGAAGGTGTGCGGCCCATCGTCTTCACCACGCTGGCCAATTCCGACGTGCTCGCGGTGATCGAAACCGGCTGCAAGGGCATGCTGCTGGACATGTTCGGCACGTTCGTGCGTCCGCTGGAAATCGAGCTGGGCATCAAATCCAACCACCGGATCGGCCGCTTCTCGGACGTCAGCAAGAGCAAGGAATACAACGACCGGATTGCGGCCATCGACTTCAGCCTGATGCACGACGACGGCCAGAGCAATCGCGACCTCGGAGGCGCCGACGTGATATTGGTCGGCGTCAGCCGCAGCGGCAAGACGCCCACCTCGCTGTACCTGGCCATGCAGCACGGGTTGAAGGCGGCCAACTATCCGCTGATCCCCGAGGATTTCGACCGCCGGCAGCTGCCGCCCGCCCTCCTGCCGCATCGCAAGAAGATCTTCGGGCTGACGATCCAGCCCGAGCGGCTGGCGGAGATTCGCAACGAGCGCCGGCCCGGATCGCGCTATGCCAGCCTGGAAAACTGCCGCTCCGAGGTCAGCGAGGCCGAAGCCATGATGCGGCGCGCCGGCATCCGATGGCTGTCGACGACCACCAAGTCGATCGAGGAAATCGCCACCACGATCTTGCAGGAAGTGCGGCCGGAGCGGCTGATCTACTAGCGCTGACAGGGCGTCCTGCGGGACGCCCGGCGCGCTGCCCTCAAGCCGGCGCGGTGGCGCGGATGAGGTGGTCGAAGGCAGCCAGAGCCGCCTTGGCGCCATCGCCGGCGGCGATGATGATCTGCTTGAACGGAACCGTCGTCGCGTCGCCAGCGGCGAACACGCCGGGCATCGAGGTCTGGCCGCGGTCGTCCACCACGATCTCGCCGTGGCGGGACAACTCCAACGCGCCCTTGAGCCACTCCGTGTTGGGCACCAGGCCGATCTGCACGAACACACCTTCGAGATCGACGCGGTGCTCCTCGCCGCTCGCACGGTCCTTGTAGGTCAGGCCGTTGACCTTGTCGTCGCCGGTGATTTCGGTGGTCTGGGCGTTCATGATCACCGTGACATTCGGCAGGCTGCGCAGCTTGCGCTGCAGCACCTCGTCGGCGCGCAGCTTGGTGTCGAACTCGACCAGGGTGACGTGCTTGACGATGCCGGCCAGGTCGATGGCCGCCTCGACGCCGGAGTTGCCGCCGCCGATCACCGCGACCCGCTTGCCCTTGTAGAGCGGGCCATCGCAGTGCGGGCAATAGGCCACGCCCTTGTTCTTGAACTCCTTCTCGCCCGGGACGTTCACGTTGCGCCAGCGCGCGCCCGTCGACAGGATCACGGTCCTCGACTTGAGCGTGGCGCCGCTTTCCAACTGAACTTCGACCAGATTCTTGTCGGGGCCTGCCCCCGGCACCAGCGCCATGGCTCGCTGCAGGTTCATGATGTCGACGTCGTAGTGGCGCACGTGCTCTTCCAGCGCGAGCGCGAACTTCGGGCCCTCCGTCTCCTTGATCGAGATGAAGTTCTCGATGCCCAGCGTGTCGAGCACCTGGCCGCCGAAGCGTTCCGACGCGATGCCGGTACGGATGCCCTTGCGCGCAGCGTAGACGGCGGCCGCCGCGCCCGCCGGGCCACCGCCGACGATCAGCACGTCGAACGGATCCTTGGCCGAGATCTTCTTCGCCTCGCGCTCGATGCCGCCGACGTCGATCTTGGCCAGGATTTCCTCCAGGCTCATGCGTCCGCTGCCGAACATGGTTCCGTTGAGGAACACCGTCGGCACGCCCATGATCTGGCGCTCCTTGATCTCGTCCTGGAAAGTGCCGCCCTCGATCATCGTGGTCTTGATGCGCGGGTTCTGGATCGCCATCAGGTTCAGCGCCTGCACCACGTCCGGGCAGTTGTGGCAGGTCAGCGAAACGTACACCTCGAACTCGAAATCGCCGTCGAGCCCGCGGATCTGGTCCAGGATCGCCTGCTCCACCTTGGGGGGATAGCCGCCCACCTGCAGCAGAGCCAGCACCAGCGACGTGAACTCGTGCCCCATCGGCAGGCCGGCAAAGCGCGGGCCGTGGCTCTCGCCCGGCTTGTTGACCGAGAAGGACGGCTTGCGATGCGTGTCGTCGCGGCTCTCGATCAGGGTGACGAGGTTCGACGCCTCGGCCACGTCCTTGAGCATCGAAAGCATGTCCTTCGAGGCAGACGTGTCGTCCAGCGAGGCAACGATCTCGATGGGGTTGGAAATGCGCTCCAGGTAACTGGCGAGTTGGGCTTTGGTGCTGGCGTCAAGCATGGCGTTCTGTTCCTCTTTCTCGATCTCTGTCAGATGGGGGCGTTTGCACGAAACGCAAAAGCCCGGGGCCTTGTGGGCACCCGGGCTCTTTTTCGGACGCGGCAGCCTGAGGCAAGCCGCGGACCGGGCAGCCTCAGCCGGCGCGCCCTCCCACCAGGGGAGACGACGCGCCCGACGTGGCAGCCAGCCGGGTGACGGACATGACCTTCTTAGATCTTGCCGACCAGGTCGAACGAAGGCTTCAGCGTGGTGGCGCCCTCTTCCCACTTGGCGGGGCAGACTTCGCCCGGGTGGGCGGCGACATACTGGGCAGCCTTGACCTTGCGCAGCAGGTCCTTGGCGTCGCGGCCGATGCCTTCGGCGGTGATTTCCAGCGCCTGGATCACGCCTTGCGGATCGACGATGTAGGTGCCGCGGTTGGCCAGGCCCTGGTCTTCACGCAGCACTTCGAAGTTGCGGCTGATGGCCAGCGTCGGGTCGCCGATCATGGGGTACTTCACCTTGCCGATGGTGTCCGACGAATCGTGCCAGGCCTTGTGCGTGAAGTGCGTGTCGGTCGACACGGAGTAGATCTCCACGCCCAGCTTCTGGAATTCGGCGTAGTGGTCGGCCACGTCGCCCAGTTCGGTCGGGCAGACGAAGGTGAAGTCGGCCGGGTAGAAGAAAAAGACGGACCACTTGCCCTTGACGTCCGCGTCGGACACTTCGATGAACTTGCCGTCCTTGTATGCGGTGGCCTTGAAGGGTTTGATTTCGGTGTTGATAACGGACATGTGTCGTTTCCTTTGCTGTTGCTGAAGTGGCCGAATGATTCGGGTGAAGGCTCAAGTATACGTATGGAATAGGCCATTTCAATAGAATTTGTCTATTGTTTCAACGCCGCGCGCCTATGGCCGTCAGCGGACGCGGCCGGCCTCGCCAAGTGCAGCGATGCGAACCGCAATCACCCTCACAAGCATGCAGAGCACTGTCGTGCGGATATAGGCGGCCCAGGCTTGCGCGCAGGTGCATGCGGCTTGGACAATCGCTGCCTTTACCTACAACAAGAAGGAAAACCATGAAGGGCGACGCAAAGGTCATCGAACATCTGCAGGCGCAGCTGAAGAACGAGTTGACCGCCATCAACCAATACTTCCTGCACTACCGGATGCTCAAGCATTGGGGCCTGGACAAGCTGGCCAAGAAGGAATACGAGGAATCCATTGGCGAGATGAAGCATGCCGACCAACTGATGGACCGGATCTTCATGCTCGACGGCCTCCCGAATCTGCAGGACCTGGGCAAACTCAACGTCGGCGAAGACGTGCCCGAGATCCTGGCCGCCGACCTGAAGTCCGAGCAGGGCGCGCAGGCGACGATCAAGGACGGCATCGCGCACTGCGAGACGGTGCGCGACTACGTTTCGCGCGACCTGCTGCAGGGCATCCTGGACGACACGGAAGAACACATCGACTTCCTGGAAACCCAGATCGACCTGGTTGGCAAGGTCGGACTGCAAAACTATCTCCAGTCGCAGATGGCCGAGGTCTCCTGACCCGGCCCCACCCGCCGGGCGGCGCGGTGCCGGCGAGGAAACGAGAAAGCGGGGCAAGGACCCCGTTTTTTTGTGCTCGGTAAAGTTATGTAAATACAAGTCATTCTCATTTACGCAACTAGAATGCGGGCTGACTATGCCTGCTCCCGCGCCCCATTCCGATCACCGCCGCCGGGCCTACTGGCTCAAGACTCTGCACGAATGGCATTGGGTCAGTTCGGCGCTGTGCCTGTTCGGCATCCTGCTGTTCTCGGTGACCGGCATCACGCTCAATCACGCCTCGCAGATCGAGTCGAAGCCCCGTGTGAGCACCCGTCAACAACAGTTGGCCGCCCCGCTCGTCGACAGCCTTGTCCAGGCGCTCCCGACGGCGCGGGCCCACGGTGGCCGGGCGCCGCTGCCCATGCCGCTGCAGGCCTGGCTCGAGGAGCAATGGGAGATCGGCACCGCGGACCTCGAGGCGGAGTGGTCGCCGCAGGAGGTCTATCTTTCCCTGCCGCGGCCCGGTGGCGACGCCTGGCTGCGGATCGGCCTGCCAGACGGCGAGCTTGAATACGAGCGCACCGACCGCGGCTGGGTGTCCTACCTGAACGACCTGCACAAGGGGCGCCACACCGGCGCGGCCTGGCGCTGGTTCATCGACATCCTGGGCGCGGCCGCACTGGTATTCGCCGTCACCGGCTTCTTCATCCTGAAGATGCACGCCGGCAACCGCCCCTTCACCTGGCCCATGGTGGGCATGGGACTGCTTGCGCCAGTCCTGCTCGCCTTGCTGCTCATCCACTGAATTCAAACCCGAACAGAGGAGCTTTCGTGCATCTTCGCTATTCCCTTGCCTTGGTCTCGATGATGGGCGCGCCCGCATTTGCGGCCGGACTGTCCGTCAGCGTCGAGGTCCCGCGCATCGACACCGCCGAGTATCACCGGCCCTACCTGGCCGCCTGGGTCGAGCGTCCAGACCAGAGCGTGGCCGGGACTCTGGCGGTCTGGTACGACGTCAAGAACAAGGGCAACGCCGAGGGCGAAGGCACCAAGTGGCTGAAGGACTTGCGCCAGTGGTGGCGCCGCGTCGGCCGCGAACTGTCGATGCCCATCGACGGCGTGAGCAGCGCCACACGACCGGCCGGCCAGCACACGATCCAGGCCACCGAAGGTTCGGTGCAACTGCCCAAGCTGGCACCCGGTGCCTACACCCTGTATGTGGAAGCCGCCCGCGAAGTGGGCGGTCGCGAGATCGTCAGCCTTCCATTCCAGTGGCCGCCGACCCAGGCCGCCAAGTCTCAGGCTGCAGGCAAGAGCGAACTCGGCACGGTTGCCCTCGAACTCAAACCCTGAGCCATTGGTTGTTCCCGTCGATTCACCGGATCCACTCATCATGAAAAAAACGCTTGCCTGCACCGCCCTCGCCCTGGTCCTCGGCACCTTCGGCTCCCTCGCCGCAGCCCACAACGTGTGGCTGATGCCGTCCAGCACGGTCCTGTCGAAGGCCGACTGGATCACCGTCGACGCTGCGGTGTCGAACGACCTGTTCTTCTTCAATCACCGGCCGCTGGCGCTCGAGAATCTCACCGTCGTGGCGCCCGATGGCAGCGCCCTGGCGCCGGAGAACGCCGCCACCGGCAAACTGCGCAGCGTGTTCGACCTGAACCTCACGCAGACCGGCACCTACCGCATCGCCGTGCTCAACCAGGGCGCGTTCGCCCGCTGGAAGGAAGCCGGCGACGGCCAGGTCAAGCGGGCGCGCGGCAGCGTGGAGGACATCGCCTCGAAGATCCCGGCCGGCGCAACCGACGTGGAGGTGACCGAGTCCATCGGCCGCATCGAAACCTTCGCCACGGTCGGCAAGCCGAGCGCAATCAAGGCCACCGGCAAGGGGCTCGAACTCCTGCCCAGGACGTCTCCAGCCGACCTGGTCCAAGGCGAGAAGGCGACCTTCGCGATGCATGTCGACGGAAAGCCGGCCGCCGGCATGGCGGTCAACATCACCCGCGGCGACACGCGCTATCGAGACCAACTGGCCGAAGTCACCGTCAAGACCGACGCCAAGGGCGAGTTCAGCGTCACCTGGCCGCAAGCCGGCATGTACTGGCTCGAGGCAAGCACGCGCGACAACAAGACGAGCGTGCCCAATGCCAAGGAACGGCGGCTGACCTACACCGCCACGCTCGAAGTGCTGCCCTGACCGTGCGTCCGCCCCCTCGCGCGACGGCCGACTACGCACAGCCGCACTTCGGCGGGTACGCCAACGCGGCCGTGCCACGCCCGGCGGATTCGGCCAGCGTGCAGGACCTGTCGGGCCAGACGATGGGCACCGGGTGGTCGCTGCGTTTTGACAACCCGGCGATGCTGCCCCACGAGGCGGCACGCCAGGCGCTGGTCGCAGCGTTCGACGCGGTGATCGGCCAGATGAGCACCTGGCATGCGGACAGCGACATCTGCCAGTTCCGGCAGGCGGCGCCGGGCACGCGCTTCGCTCTCGCGCCGGAGTTCGCGCGGGTACTGGCTTGCGCACTGCATTGGGCGGGCCTGAGCGACGGCGCCATCGATCCGACGGTCGGGCCGCTGGTCTCGCTCTGGGGCTTCGGCGCACACGCGCAGTGCCAGCCATCCCGACCGGACGCCGGTGCCCTCGCACGAGCGCGTGAGCGCACGGGCTGGCAACGCCTTGCTTTCGACGCATCGACCGCAACGGTGCTCCAGCCAGGAGGCATGGCGCTCGATCTGTCGGGCATTGCCAAGGGATTCGCGGTCGACCACGCCGCCATCGCGCTGCGCAATCTGGGCCTGTCGGATTTCCTTCTCGAGATCGGCGGAGAGTTGCGCGCAAGCGGCCGACGCCCGGGCGGCCAGCCATGGCAAGTGCAGATCGAAACCGCTCCCGGCGTCGGCCTGCGCCTGCCGCTGGCCGACCGCAGCATTGCCACTTCCGGCGATCGCTGGCACGCCCACCGGGACGCGCAGGGTTTGCGCTGGTCCCATACGATCGACCCGCGCAACGGGCTCCCGGTGGACGGCCGGCTGGCCAGTGTCAGCGTGGTGCACGACGAATGCATGCAGGCCGATGCGCTGGCCACGGTGATGACAGTCCTGGGCCCGGACGATGGGCTGGCGTTTGCCCAGCGACATGCACTGGCCGCCGTGTTCTGCCTGCGCACCGACGAAGGCGTGCAGTGGGTCGCGAGCGACGCCTGGCCGAACGAAGCCGCGGCGTCAACCGGCGGCCGCCTTTCGCATCGCGCGACCCCATGAGCGAATATCAGTGGCGCGCCGTGGCCGCAGCGGCCACGCTGCTGGCGTATGCCGCAATGTGCTCGGCGATATTCTGGCGGCTGCGGCGGCGCCGCCGCCAGGACGCGGCGACGGCGGCGGCACTGGCCGGTGACGGCGACCGGCCGGCCACGCTGGTGCTTCATGCCAGCCAGACCGGGCAGGCGCTGGCGCTTGCCTGGCAGACCGCCGGCTGGCTGGCCGAAGGCGGGGAACCCGTACGCGTGCTGCCGCTCAATGCCGTCGGCGCAGACGATCTGCGGCAAGCGCGCCGCGCCTTGTTCATCGCCAGCACCTACGGCGAAGGCGATCCGCCCGACGGTGCCAGCGTCTTTGCCGAATCCGTGATGGACAGCGCCCATGCCGACGCCTGGCCCGCGCTGCACTATGCGGTGCTGGCACTCGGCGATCGCCAGTACCGACATTTCTGTGGCTTTGGGCGACGGCTCGACGACTGGCTGGCCGCCCGGGGCGCCCAACCCGAGCGGGCACGCATCGAGGTGGACAATGCCGATCCGGCCGCCCTGGCGCAGTGGCGCCAGTTGGTTCGCCGCAGCCCTGGCGGCCCGGATGACGCTACGCCCGAAACGTCCGCGGCCAGTGCCTCGCCCAAACTTGCGTGGCGGCTGGCCGCGCGCGAGCTGCTCAACGCCGGCAGCGCCGGCGCCCCGGTGTTCCTGTTGAGCCTGGTGCCTCGGGCAGGCGACAGCCTCCCTGAGTGGAGATCCGGCGATCTGGCCCGTTTGCATCTGCAAGCCGACCCGGGGCGCCCGCGCGACTATTCCATTGCGTCCCTGCCGGCCGAGGGCTCGCTGCAACTGATGGTGCGGCAGGAGCGTCATCCGGACGGGCAACTCGGCGCCGCCTCGGGCCTGCTGGGCACCCTGCTGCCGATCGGCGGCGAGGTCCAATTGCAACTGCGGCCGCACCACGGCTTCCGCCTGCAGGGCAACGACGACAGGCCGCTGGTTCTGATCGGTAACGGCACCGGGCTGGCCGGCTTGCGCAGCCATCTACGCCATTGCGCAGCATCAGGCCGCCATGGTCACTGGCTCATGTTCGGCGAGCGGAACGCGCAGCATGATCGCCTTCTGGGCAGCGAGATCGACGGCTGGTTGCAGGCCGGCGTACTGGCCCGCATGGACTGGGTGTTCTCGCGCGACCAGGAGGAGCGGCGCTACGTCCAGCACCGGCTGCTCACCGCCGGCGACGAACTGCTGCGGTGGCTCGAGCGCGGCGCCGCCATCTACGTCTGCGGCAGCCTTCAAGGCATGGCTCAAGGGGTTGACGCCGCACTGCGCCAGATCGCCGGCGACGACCTGGTGCGCGAACTGCTGCGCAGCGGCCGCTATCGTCGGGACGTGTACTGACCGGCGCCAGCCGGGCGCGGGCGCGCAGCACGCATCGATCGACGAACGCGTCACAGCGGCGTCGTGCCTTCGCAACGCAAATGTCAATCGTTGATGTGGCAATGGTTACCTTTGTACTGAGAGTCGTTATCATTTGTATTTGAAATCTCACAAGCCACTCCGAGGACGCATTCGGCCCCCGGACCGCCAGCGAGTTCTCTCCTCTCTCACCGCCATTCCCGGAGAATTTGCATGGCCTACATCAAGAGCCGCAAGCACGCCGTCGCGCGCGCGCTGCCCCCGCTCGGCAGCGCAGCCGCCGCCACCCTCGTCGCCCTGAGCCTG
>NZ_DASQBZ010000002.1:0-52085 GCF_035634955.1 Variovorax sp.
TATATTTTTAATGAACCGCTCAAAACTCTTCGTTTTGAACTTCGCTCGCTGCGATCAGCGGAGCCTTCGATTATCGCACAGATTTTAAAGACCTGTCAAACTTGAGGGACTTTGCTGATCTTGTCGATCAACTCGCCCCACTGACTCTTTGCATTTCACTGCCTGCCTCGCTTTCGCGTTGCGCTCAGTGCCTTGCTTGAGCCGAGCCTTGAATTATGACACGAAAAATTCGTTCTTTTCAAGACCCCCGGCAAATTTCGCAGTTTTTTGGAAACTCGCTTTCGGCGGCGTTCCCTGCGTTGTGCCGAGCCCATGAGTATATGCCAGATTTTCTGCCCGAGTAAACACCGAACTCCTTTTCTTCTACTTTTCCTCGTTGCCCACGGAGCGCACCTGCGCGGGGGCGTTGCCCCGGGCGTCTGCTGAGGCGACGAGCCCGCCTCGTGCCGCAGCCGCGACCGGGGCCCAAGGAACGGCTTTGCCGCCACGGCTACATTGGGCCGCCGGCCACGCTCGTGGTCTCGATAATCCGCCCATGTCACTTCTCACCCTTTCCGCCGCCCAACTTGCATATGGACATGTGGCGCTCCTCGACGATGCGGAGTTTTCGCTCCAGGACAGTGAGCGCGTCGGCCTCATCGGACGCAACGGCGCGGGCAAGTCCTCGCTATTGAAGATACTGGGCGGGCTCGAGCGACCGGATGACGGCCTGCTGCAACTGCAGCAAGGCCTGCGCATTGCCTACGTGGCGCAGGAGCCGCGGCTCGATCCGTCTTTCACCGTGTTTGCCGCGGCCAGCCAGGGTATTGCGGACGTGATCGCCGCCCGCGACGATTATCTGAACGCGGTCGAAGGCGCAGACCTGGATGCGCTGCAGTCGCAGATCGAGTCCGGCAACGGCTGGAACTGGGAGCAACGCGTTCAGGAGGTGCTCGACCGCCTGCACCTCGACGGCCAAGCACTCGTCAAGACGCTCTCCGGAGGCACGCGCAAGCGCGTTGCCCTGGCCCAGGCGCTAGTAGCGACCCCCGACGTCTTGTTGCTGGACGAGCCAACCAACCACCTGGACCTCGATTCCATCGAGTGGCTGGAGCAACTTCTGATCGAGTTCAAGGGCAGCATCGTCACGATCACCCACGACCGCACCTTCCTTGACCGCGTCGCCACCCGCATCGTCGAGCTCGATCGCGGCGTGCTGCGCTCCTATCCCGGCAACTTCACCGAGTATCAGAAGCGCAAGGAGGAGCAACTGGCGCAGGAGCAGGTCATCAACGCGAAGGCAGACAAGCTGCTCGCGCAGGAGGAAATATGGGTTCGCAAGGGCGTCGAGGCACGCCGCACCCGCAGCCAGAGCCGCATCGGGCGGCTCGAGGCCCTGCGCCGGCGACGTGCGAGCCGGCGCGACGCGGTCGGGCGGGTGAACATGGAGCTTGCCACCGGCCTGCCGAGCGGCAAGATCGTCGCCGAACTCAAGCTCGCCACCAAATCCTTCGGCGACAAGACGGTGGTTCGGCAGTTCAGCGGCACATTGCTGCGCGGGGACAAGATCGGGCTGATCGGGCCCAACGGCGCCGGCAAGACGACCTTGCTCAAGCTGATTCTCGGCGAGCTCGAGCCCGACTCGGGCCAGGTGCGTCGGGGCACCAACCTGCAGGTGGCATATTTCGACCAGATGCGTGACGCGCTGGACCTGGACGCCACCCTGGAAGACTTCATCAGTCCGGGCAGCGAGTGGATCGAGATCGGCAGCCAGCGCAAGCACGTCAAGAGCTACCTGTCCGACTTTCTGTTCTCGCCCGCGCGTGCGAACTCGCCCGTCCGCTCCCTCAGTGGGGGTGAGCGCAACCGACTCCTGCTGGCGCGCCTGTTTGCGCGGCCCGCCAACGTCCTGGTGCTAGACGAGCCGACGAACGACCTGGACATCGACACGCTGGAACTGCTCGAGGACCTCCTGCAAAACTTCGAGGGCACCGTGTTCCTCGTCAGCCACGACCGCACCTTCCTGGACAACGTAGTCACCAGCACCGTCGCCTACGAGGGCGACGGCCGCTGGCGGGAATACGAGGGCGGCGTCCAGGATTGGCTGATCCAATCGCAACGTGCACGGGAAATTGCAGCCTCGTCGGCTTCCGCCGCCGCCTCGACCGCGCCGACGGCGGCGCCCGACCGCAAGACACAGGAAGCCGCCCCAACAGACGGCGCGGCCCGGGCGCCGGCAAAGCGCAAGCTCAGCTACAAGGAACAGCGTGAACTCGAGGCCCTGCCCGAGCGCATTGCCAGCCTGGAGGCCGAACAGCAGGAGATCGACCAGGCACTGGCCAGGCAGGGTGGCGTGCTCTATCGCGACGATCCCGCCCGTGCGGCCGAACTCGCCCAACGCCATGCCCGGATCGAGGAAGACCTGATGTCGGCCCTGGAGCGATGGGCAGAACTGGACGTCGGCTGACAACGGCCACGGACGGCCACCAGCTATATATACGGCTTCGTCACTGTGCGTGTCCTGAGAAGTACGCGCATTCGCATGCCCCTTTCTCGCCCATTCGCCATCACACGCATTGCTGCCGCCATCCAGGCGCCATCGCACCGCCGTTGGTCCGGCCTCGCAGTCGCACTGCTGCTCGGCGCTTGCGCACCATTGCCGCGCCACGTCGAACGCCCCGCCTCATATGCGCTGGCCACCTCCCAGGGCACGCCGCTCGCGAGCCTCACCGACGTGCTGCGCCCCAGGGACGCGCCCCGTCGCGACTCCGGCTTTCTCTTGCTGGCGGGCCCCCAGGATGCCTATGGTGCGCGCCTCGCACTGATCGATGCAGCGCGCAAGACGCTGGACCTGCAGTACTACGCCATTCACGTGGACGCCAGCACCGGGCGGCTGGTGCGCGCCTTGCGCGCAGCAGCGGCGCGTGGCGTGCGCGTGCGCATCCTGGTCGACGACTTCCACAGCACCGGGCACGATGCCCTGATCATGCGGCTGGCCTTCGAGAAGAACATCGAATTGCGGATGTTCAATCCGGTGCCAGGCGGGCGCGCCTCGATGGCCAGCCGCCTGTTCGGCGCGCTGACAGATCCGGCCCTGATGCAGCAACGCATGCACAACAAGCTGTTCATCGCCGACAACGTGATGGGAGTGACCGGCGGGCGAAACCTCGGCGATGCCTACTTCGGAAACAGCGACGACGGAAATTTCATCGATGTCGATGTGCTGGCCGCCGGGCCCATCGTCCCGGCCATGTCGAAGAGCTTCGACGCCTACTGGAACGATGAACGCGCCTACCCCGCGCAGTCACTGATCAGCCCCAAGGAGCTCGACGAGATCCGGGCTCAGGCCCGCGCGGAGCGCGAGAAGTCCAGCAACGCAGCGGAGGCGCACCGGATCGGCGAAGACGCCCCCGCCCAGCCGGAGGCCGATCGCCAGCCAGGCACCGCCGTGGAGGCGCAGGCACGCGCCCAGCGGCGGCAACGCGTCTGGAACGAGGAGCCGCTCGACCTGCGCGCGATGCATCTGACCTGGGCGCCATCGGCCGTTCTGGCAGACACGCCCGAGAAAATCGGCGGCGAAGGCGAGCCCGGCAAGGCGGCCCCGGCCGCAGCCACGCCCACGCCCCCAGACGAAGACCCCGCGAAACTGGCGCCCAAGGATCCGTCCACTGAGACATCGGCCAAGGTGCGAGTCAGCGGGCAGGACGGCGCGCAGACCGTCGAGGACATCGGCGTGGTGGACAGCCTGCTCGAGCTTCTGCGTCGAGCGCGCAGCAGCGTGGTGATCGTCTCGCCCTATTTCGTTCCGGGCCAGGACATGCTCGATGCATTGGCCGACGCTCGCAGAAGGGGCGTGAGGGTCCAGTTGCTGACGAACTCGCTGGCATCCAACGACGCGATCGCGGCGCATGCCGGGTACGTGCGCCATCGCGAAGCATTGCTGTCGATGGGCGTCGAACTCTACGAGTTGCGAAGCGAGCGTGGCTCCGCGGGAGGTGCGCTGGGATCGTCCGGTACCGGCTCGGCCGGCGAATCCCGCTCGATGCTTCACTCCAAGATGCTGACGCTCGACGGCGCCTGGGTCGTCATCGGGTCGATGAACCTGGACCTGCGCTCGCAGCTGCAGAACACCGAACTGGCGCTGCTGATCCATTCGTCGGACCTGGCGCACGCGGTCGACCAGCGACTCGAAGGCTCCGTGTCCCGCCTCGCCTGGCGGGTACGCAAGGACGAGCACGGCCAGCTGATCTGGCAGGCGCCGCAAGGCAGCGGTGTGCCCGACGCCCACGAGGAGCCGGACACCACCCTCGGACAACGCATGCTGATGCATCTGCTCGGCCCACTGGCCCCGCAGCGCCTCCTGTAGGCGCAGCCCGCCGCCTCAGCGCAGCGTGTCCCGCAGCCGGGCGAACGCCTTCCAGAACTGTGCGTCCTGCGCCGAGGCGAAATTGACCCGCATGCGGGTGTCGGGCGGCCGCCGGGCGTGGAACAGGGAGCCCGGGGCGATCAGGTAGCCCTCGTCCAGCAGCCGCTGCGTCAGCGCGTCAGTGTCGACGCCCGTGTCCACCCACCCGAACAGGCCCGCCGGCTCGGACGCGAAGGTACACCCCGCCGCCAGCGCCAGCTTCACGGTGCGGCTGCGCGCCGCATCCAGGCGTGCCCGGATGCGTTCGCAATGCCGCCGCAACTGCCCCTGATCGATGCACCAGGCCAGCGCCCGCTCGAAGATGGCCGGCGTGGTCAGCGTCGCCAGCAACTTCGTCTCCAGCAGGCGCGGATACAAAGAAGGCGGCGCCGCGAGGTAGCCGATCCGCCAGTTGGGTGCGAGGATCTTTGCGAATCCGCTCACGTAGATGGTGCGCTGCAGGCCGTCGAGCGCACACAGTCTGGTCGCATGGTCGGGTGCCAGATGGCTGTAGGTGTCGTCTTCGACAATGTGGAAGTCGTGGCGACTCGCCAGTTGCAGCAGCCGGTGCGCACTCCCCGGCGCCAGGCTGTAGCCGGTCGGGTTGTGAAGCACGCTGACGCTGACGAACAACTTCGGGCGATGGCCCTCCCCGGCTTCACAGTAGCGCGCCATCACGTCCAGGTCCGGCCCGTCGGGGCGCCGCGGCACCGGCAGGATGCGCATCCCCAGCGCCTCCAGCCGGGCAAACTCGATGGCCCACCCCGGCTCCTCGACCATCACCGGGTCCCCGGCGCGCAGCAGGGTACGACTGACGATGTCCAGCGCATGCGTCGCGCCAACGGTGGTGATGATCTGGTCGGGCCCGGCTGCGACGTTGATCCCCATCAGCTTTTGCGAAAGGCTGCGCCGCAGCACCGCGTCGCCGGCCGGCTCGCCGTACTGCAACGACAACTCCTGCAACGTCGGCCCCCCGATCACGCGCCGAAGGGCAGCCGGCGCGAAGGTGTTGTCCAGCCAGTCCGGTGGAAACACCCCCATGCCGGGTTGCGGCTTGGCGCTGTGCCGATGGAACATGCTGCGGATCAGGGAACTGGCATCCGCCTGGACCGGCGCCGCGGCTGCTGCCGCGGAGGACAATGACGGCTCCGCCCGGGCCGCCGCGTCACGTACGAAGAAGCCGCGCTGGCGACGCGCTTCCACCAGCCCCTGTGCCTGCAACTGGTCGTAGGCTGCGACCACCGTGTGCGGGCTCACGCCGTGCTGGCGCGCGCACTCGCGTACTGACGGCAGGCGCGCCCCCGGCGCCAGCAGGCGCCCGCGGATGCGCTCGGCAAAGCGTGCGGAGAGTTGGTCGGTGAGCGACAGCCCAGCGGTTCGTGTCAGCATGGTCGAAGCTGTATCAAGCAGCAGGCCAATACAAATGTTGAATTTGTACGGTCATCTGTACTGGTACTGTAATGGTCTTGAGTCTAAAGTCTGTACCATGACTTGGCAAGAATTCACCGCCCTGCTGGTGTTGGCCACGGCGATGAGCTTCTCGCCGGGGCCCAATACCACCTTGTCCACCGCCCTCGCGGCAAACGGCGGCATGCCGCGCGCCATGCGTTTCGTGCTGGCTGTGCCGGTCGGCTGGACGCTTCTGCTGGGCCTGTGCGCCGCTGGCGTGGGCGCGCTGGTCCTGGCCGCGCCGGGCCTGCGCATCGCCGTCCAGGCCCTTGGCGTGGGCTACCTGCTGTACCTGGCATGGAAGCTCGCGGGCAGCAGCGCGCTGGCGCAGGCCGAACAGTCGGCCTTGCGGGTCGGTTTCTGGCAGGGCGTGGCACTGCAGTTCGTGAACATCAAGGCCTGGCTGCTGGCGCTGACGATCGTCGCCGGGTGGGTGGCCGGCCAGCCCGACGCTCTGCACCGCTTCGCCATCGTAGCGCCGGTCATGCTCGTCTATGCATTTGCGAGCAACTTCGTCTACGCATTGGCCGGCGCGCTGCTGCGCCACTGGCTGGCCCAGGGCAGCCGGCTGCTGTGGTTCAACCGCGCCATGGCCGTCGTCCTCCTGCTGACTGCCTATTGGATTGCTCGCGCATGAGCACCGGCCTGCGCGCATCGCGGCGCCCATGGGGGCTGTCCGACTCCACCCTCGGCATGTGGCTGGGGGTACTCGGCGTGGCTGTCTTCGCGTTGACGCTGCCGGTCACGCGGCTTGCCACGGGCACGCAGGAAGCGCCTCAGTTGTCACCCTGGTTCGTCACGCTGGGCCGGGCCGCCCTTGCCGGCATGCTTTCGGCGGGGTTCCTCCTTTCCACGCGCTCCCCCTGGCCCAAACACCATCACTGGAAGCCGCTTGGCCTGGCGGTGCTGGGCAATGTCCTGGGCTACCCGCTGCTGCTCGCTTACGCGTTGCGCGTGGTCGATGCTGGTCACGCCGCGGTCATCACCGCGCTGCTGCCGCTGGTCACCGCTGCCGTCGCGGCCTGGCTTCTGCACCAGCGTGCCAGCGGCGCTTTCTGGTGGTGCGCCGTCGCCGGCAGCGCACTGGTGATCGTCTTCGCCGTGCTGCGCAGCGGCGGTGCAGGCTCCGTGCTCGGCTTCGAGTGGGCCGATCTGCTGTTGATCGGCGCCGTCGTGGCGGCTTCCGTCGGCTACGTTGCCGGCGCGCAGATCACGCCCGAACTCGGCGCCGAGCGGGTGATCTGCTGGGTTTGCGTCCTGGCGTTGCCCTTCACGCTGCCGGGCGCCCTGTGGCTGTGGCCCACCGGCCCGATCGCCCCTTCGGCCTGGAGCGCCTTCGTCTACCTCGGCATGTTCTCGATGTGGATCGGGTTCTTCGCGTGGTATCGCGGACTGGCACTGGGTGGCGCTCTTCGCGTCAGCCAGACCCAGTTGCTGCAGCCGTTTCTGTCCATCGTCGCGGCGCTGCCGCTGCTGGGCGAACCAGTGGACGGGCTGACCCTGGCCTTTGCCGCCGCGGTGGTCGCCACCGTGGTCCTCGGCAAGAAGCTTTCGCGACCTGCAGCAGCGCCGTCCCCACCTGTCTCCCGTCCGTCCAAGGAAAAGCCATGAAATGGAAACTCGCCGCACGCTCCGAAAAGATGAACCCGTCGGTGCTGCGTGAAATCCTCAAGGTCACCGAACGCCCCGGCATCATCAGCCTGGCTGGCGGCCTGCCATCCCCGCGCGCCTTCCCGGTCTCGGCCTTCGCCGACGCATGCGCCCAGGTGCTCGGCACGCAAGCCGAAGCGGCGTTGCAATACGCGGCCAGCGAAGGCTACGGGCCGCTGCGCCAGGCCGTGGCCGACATGCTGCCCTGGGACGTGGATCCGGCGCAGGTGCTGATCACCACCGGCTCGCAGCAGGGCCTCGATCTGGTGGCCAAGGTACTGCTCGACCCGGGTAGCCGGGTGCTGGTCGAAACACCTACTTATCTCGGCGCCCTGCAGGCCTTCGCACCCATGGAGCCCGAGCCTGTCGCAGTAGCCAGCGACGGCCAGGGCGTGCTGCCCGAAGACCTCCTTGCCAAGGCAGCCGGCGGCGACGCGCGCTTCGTCTACCTGCTGCCCAACTTCCAGAACCCCACCGGCCGCAGCATGAGCGAAGCGCGCCGTGTCGCGGTGGTCGAGGCGGCCCGCCAGGCCGGCCTGCCGATCGTCGAGGACAACCCGTATGGCGAACTGTGGTTCGACCAGCCGCCCCCGTTGCCACTGACGGCGCGGCATCCGCAAGGCTGCATCTACCTGGGATCTTTCTCCAAGGTGCTGGCACCCGGATTGCGCCTGGGCTTCCTGGTGGCACCCAAGTCCATCTTCCCCAAGCTGCTGCAAGCCAAGCAGGCGGCCGATCTGCACAGCCCGATCTTCAACCAGCGCATGGTCCACGAAGTGATGAAGGACGGGTTCCTCGATCGCCACGTGCCCACCATCCGCGCGCTCTACAAGCACCAGCGCGACGTGATGATCGAAGCACTCAGGCACGAAATGGCCGGGCTGGACGTCACCTTCCAGACACCCGCCGGCGGCATGTTCCTGTGGCTGCGCCTGCCGGCCGGCATCGATACCGTCGAACTGCTGCCCCATGCCGTGGAACGCGGCGTGGCGTTCGTGCCGGGCGCGCCCTTCTACGCCGATGCGGCCGACTCGCGTACCCTTCGCCTGTCATACGTGACGGCCAGCGAAGAGCAGATCCGCAGCGCCATCGCCGCGCTGGCCGAAACGGTGCGCGAGCAGCTTGCACACCAGGCAGCCGCTCGTACCGAACAACTTCTCGCCGCCGAGCCGGCGCCCTGACCGGAAGGACCCGACCGCCATGCTGAACATCTGGGGGCGCATCAGCTCCATCAACGTGCGCAAGGTCGTCTGGTGCGCGCAGGAACTCGGTCTGGATTTCCAGCGCACGGAAGCCGGCGGACGCTTCGGCGTGGTGCAGACCGAACCGTTCCTTCAGCTCAACCCGAATGCCCTGGTACCGGTGATCGACGACGGCGAGGGCGAGCAGCGCGTGGTGCTGTGGGAGTCGAACGTCATCGTGCGCTACCTGTGCGCCAGGCACGCGCCCGGCGGGCTCTATCCGCTGGATCTGCCGGCGCGCTTCGACGCCGAGCGCTGGATGGACTGGCAGCAGACCACCATGAATCGCGCCGGCAGCCCTGCTTTCCTGCAACTGGTGCGCACCCCGGCCGAGCAGCGCAACCCGGAAGTCATCGCACAGTCGTGTGCGGCCACCGAATCGCTGTTCGCCTTGCTCGACGCCCATCTGGCAGGCCGCGAATTCATGATGGGCGATCAATTCACCATGGCCGACATCCCGCTGGGCTGCGAGGCGCATCGCTGGTTCGGCCTGCCCGCGGCGCTCTACACCCGGCCGTCGTGGCCGAACGTCGAGCGCTGGTTCAGCCAGCTGCGCGCGCGCGCCGGTGCGCGCGGCGTGCTCGATCTCACTCTGGAGTAGATTCCATGCGCAGCCGCGACTTCAAGCAGGTCGACGTCTTCACCGATGCGCCCTATCTGGGCAACCCGCTGGCCGTCGTGCTCGATGGCGGCGACCTCGACGACGAGGCGATGCAGCGCTTCGCGCGCTGGACCAACCTGTCCGAGACCACCTTCCTGCTTCCGCCGACGGACCCGGCCGCCGACTACCGCGTCCGCATCTTCACGCCCGGCGGAGAACTGGCTTTCGCAGGCCACCCGACGCTCGGGAGCTGCCACGCATGGCTGGCCGCGGGCCATACGCCCAGACAACGCGGCGAGATCGTGCAGCAATGCCAGGCCGGGCTGGTGCGTATTCGCAAGATCGGCAGCCCGGACGGCGGCCTCGCTTTCGCGGCACCGCCGCTGCGGCGCGCCTCTCCGAGTCCGACCGTGCTGGCCAAGGTGGCCGCAGCCCTCCAGCTCAAATCCCACCAGATACTCGCCGCGCAGACGCTGGACAACGGCACCGTCTGGCTCGGCCTCCTGTTGGCTGACGCAGACCTGGTGCTGGCGCTGTCGCCGGATCACCGGCAATTGCGCGAAATCGGACTCAAGGTCGGCGTGGCGGGCATCACCAGCGCGCAGGACACCGCGTTGCTGATCGGTCGATCGAACCGAGAGGCGCGTGCATTCACCGGTGCCGCATCACGAGCCCGGGCCGAGGCGCAACTGGAGGTCCGCGGCTTCGCCGCCCCGATCGGCGTCGACGAAGACCCCGTCACCGGCAGCCTCAATGCGAGCCTGGCGCAATGGCTGATCGCCGACGATCGCCTGCCCGAACGCTACGTGGCGGCCCAGGGCCAATGCATCGGCCGCGACGGACGGGTGCACATCGAGCGCGACGATGACGGGCAGGTCTGGGTCGGCGGCCGCTCGGTCACCTGCATCCAAGGCAGCGTCACGCTCTGATCCATCGACGATGACCCGCGCTCGAATCGACCATCTGGTGGTGGCAGGCGCGTCGCTGGCCGACTGCGTGCAGTGGTGCGAAGCCACGCTCGGCGTGTCACCCGGCGCTGGCGGTCGGCATCCGCTGATGGGCACGCACAACCGGCTGCTCGATCTGTCGAGCACCGCCCATCCGCGTTGCTACCTGGAACTGATCGCTGTCGAGCCTGGCGTGGCGCCCACCCGCGCCCCGGGCCTGCGCCGCTGGTTCGACCTGGACGACGAAGGCCTTCAGGCCAGCCTGCGCGTCGAAGGACCGCGGCTCATCCATTTCGTGGCCCGGGTTGCCGACGCGCAGGCAACCGTCGATTCGCTCGCGCATGAAACGCCCCCCGTCAACCGCGGCGCCGTGATCCAGGCGACCCGCGACAGTCCCGCCGGCCGCCTCGAATGGCGCATCAGCGTCCGCGACGATGGCCAGCGCCTGATGCAAGGGCTGTTGCCCACGGTGATCCAGTGGGGCAATCTGCATCCGACCGGTACGATGCCCCCATCCGGCCTGACGCTCGAGCGCCTCGTCGCCCGCCATCCGCAGGCGATGCCGCTGGCGGCCAATCTCGCGTGCATCGGCTTGCACGACGTCGAGACGCAGCCAGGCCCACCGCTGCTCACCGCATGGCTGCAGACCCCGCGCGGGCCGGTCAGCCTGTGCTCCGACGGGATCTGAGCGGCCCGGCAGTGTCCTGCGCGGTCCAGCCCCGCTGGGGCCAGGCGCAGACGGGCAAACGGCTCGTCACGCGCGGGACGGGTTTCGACGGCGCCTCTTGCCAGAATCCACGCATGGGCACCCTTTACCTCGTGCGGCACGGCCAGGCCTCTTTCGGCGCCGCCGACTATGACAACCTCAGCGACCTGGGCCGCCGCCAGAGCGAACGCCTGGGCGAATACTGGCGCGAACGCGGCATGACCTTCGACGCCGTGATCACCGGCACGCTACGCCGCCACCGTCAGACCTGGGAGGGGATTGCGCGCGGCCTGGGCCTGACGCGCGACGACGTGCTGCCCTGGCCCGGACTCAACGAGTACGACAGCGAGGCCGTGATCGCCGCGATCCATCCGGCCAAGCTGGAGAAACCGGACACGCCCGAGCTGTACCGGCACCACTTCCGGCTTCTGCGCGACGGGCTCGGCTCCTGGATGCAGGGCCGCACCACGCCCGTCGGCATGCCCAGCTACGTGGACTTCCTGGCCGGCGTCACCTCGGCATTGGACCACGTCCGCGACCGCCACCACGGCGCGCGCGTGCTGGTGGTCTCGAGCGGCGGGCCCATCAGCACCGCCGTCGGCCACGTGCTGGGCACCAGCCCGGAAACCACCATCGAGTTGAACCTGCGCATCCGCAATACGGCCGTGACGGAGTTCGCGTTCACGCCCAAGCGCCACATGCTGGTGACCTACAACACCTTGCCGCACCTGGACGGTCCGGCCTGGGAAGACTGGGTCACCTACGCCTGAGCGTCAGGGCGACGCCGGCCCCGGCGTGGTCGCCTCGACCAGCCAGCGCAGATACTCCGGCAGGCCGCCACCGAGGGGCAGTTGCAGGATTTCCGGCGTCTGGTAGCTGTGCCGCTCGCGGATGAGTGCCTGCGCCTGCGCCGCGCATGCCGCACGGGTCTTGACCATCAGTACCCATTCGGGCTCACGCCGCAACTCGCCATCCCAGCGGTAGAAGCTGCGCACCTGCGTCACCTGCACGCAGGCGGCCAGGCGCGATTCGACCAGGGCGCCTGCCAGCGCCTCCGCTTCGTCCTCGGTTCCGAGCGCGGTCGTCAGGAGACAAGGGGCGTCGGCGTCGATCTGGGTGCTGCTCATGGCGGGTGCCGTCAGGTCTTGCGCTTGATCAGGCCCCAGATGACGAGCAGCACGATGGCGCCGACCACCGAGGCGATGAAGCCCGCTGGTTCGCCGACGGCATACCACCCCATGGCCTGGCCGACATAACCGGCGGCCAATGCGCCGAGCACGCCGGCGATGGTGGTGGCAATGATGCCCATCGAATCGTCGCCGGGCTTGATGGCGCGGGCCACGAGGCCCACGACGAAGCCGATCAGAATGGTCCAGACAATGCTCATGAGCGTGTCCTCTTCGTTGCGGCGGCCCGGGCGGTGTGTCCGGACTCGAAGGCCATCATAGCGGCGTGGCTGCTCCGCCGGGGGCGGGGCCGTCCACCAGCGTGGACAGCGGCAACCGCGAGACCTCGCCCAGCAGGAGCGCCAGTTGCCTGGCTGCGCCGTCCACCAGCGCCTGGCCCTTCGCAGCGTCGGCCGCGGCGGCGTTGCCTGCGGCGCCTTCGGGGTTGTAGTCCTGCATCGCCCAGGCCAGCTTGGCGCTCCTGCCGTTGCCGAGGATCGGATAGTCGGCGGCGCGCTGGCGCGAACTGGAGGGAAAGTCCTTGGCGGCGCCCATGTCCACCAGTTGCGGCGCAAGCGCCAGCATCATGGCGGTCTCGGACTCGCCTGCATGCACGTCGAACCGGCCCGGCTCCGCGTCGCCCAGCGGCAGGTGGAACCAGCTGACGCTGTAGACCAGCAGGTCGTGCGCCTGCCGCAACTCGCGCGCGACCACGTCCATCGCGCCGACATGGCCGCCGTGGGCATTGAAAAGCACCAGCTTGCGCAGGCCGGCACGCGCGACGCCGGCACCGATCTCGGACCACACCGCCATCAGGGTGCGGGCAGACAGGGTCAGGGTTCCGGGAAACCGGGCATGCTCCGGGCTCAGGCCGATCGGTTGCGTCGGCAGAAACAGCACCGGCAGGCTTGACGGCAGCAGCGGCAACGCCGCCTGGACGATGCCATCGGCCAGCATGGTGTCGACGCCCAACGGCAAGTGCGGCCCGTGCTGCTCGGTGGCGCCCAGCGGCAGCACGGCCACCGTTGTTGCCGGATCGAGCGCGGCAAAGTCGCGGGTGCCCAGTTCGGCCCAGAAACGGCGGGAGCGGGGCGGACTGTGGGGTGCGGCGGTCATGCCGTGCATCTTAGTCAGGCGCGGGCGGCCTGCACGCTGCAGATCGCGCAGGCGCGCCGCGGCTAGTGGCGCCGCTCGCGCATCAGCACCAGCGCAATGCCGCCGAGAATGGCGGCGCTCGCGCCCACCAGCCGCATGCCAGGTTGCTCGGCCATGAACATGACGCCGCCGATGGCCGCCAGCGGCGGGACCGACAATTGCACGGTGGCGGCGCGCAGTGCCCCAAGCCCTGCCAGCGCGGCGTACCAGACCACGTAGCCCAGCCCGGAACTGATGGCCCCTGAGGCCACGGCCAGCGCAACCCCGCGCGCATCGGCGTGGGCCTGCCAGCTCAGCGCCAGGGCCAGCGCGAGCGCCAGCGGCGTCGCCCAAAGAAAATTGTGGGTGGTGGCGGCCAGCGGATCGGCCACACCGCGCCCACGCAGTGTGTAGACGCCCCAGGCGATGCCGGCCACAGCCATCAGCAGGGCGCCGACCGGCGGCGGCGCGCTGACGCCCGGCAAGACCAGCCACACGAAGCCGGCGACGGCCAGGGCGAAGCCGACCCAGCCCCGGGCGCCGAAGGATTCGCCGCGGCGCAGGCCGACCGTCAGCATGGTCAGTTGCACTGCACCGAAAAGGATCAACGCGCCGGTTCCGGCGGACAGCGTCCGGTAGGCGAAGGAAAAGAAGGCGACATAGCCGAAGAGCATGGCCGGCGCCAGCCAGTCGCGACGGACAGGCACCGCAGGCCGTGCGCGCCACCGCAGCACCAGGACGAGCACCAGCGAACCTGCGGCCAGACGCAAGGCGCCGAAGCTCGCCGGATCGATGTCTGCGTCGGCAAGCGCCAGCCGACACAGGACCGAATTCGCCGCGAACGCCACCATCGCGACAACCGTCAGGACGAGGGTGCGCATCGCGGGCATGGACGGTATTGTGCGGCGCGCGCCAGCACGCCGCCCGCTACCATCGGCCCATGACCGAAGAGCTGTTCCGAACGGACGCCTACCTGCGCGAGTGCAGCGCGCGCATCGCACGCCTGGATGAGGGCGGCGCCATCGTGCTCGACCGCACCGTGTTCTATCCGATGGGCGGCGGCCAGGCCGGCGACAGCGGCGCACTGCTGCTGGCCGACGGCCGCGCCATCGCCATCTCCGACTCGCGCAAGGCGCGGGACGCGCACGGCCGGCCGTTGCCCGACGTCCTTCACGTCCCGGAGCCCGGGCAGGAATCCCTGCTCGACGCACTGCACCCGGGCGACGCGGTCGTCGCGCGCATCGACTGGGCGCGCCGCCACAAGCTCATGCGGTTTCACACTGCCACCCACTTGCTGTGCCACCTGGTGCCACATCCGGTCGATGGCTGCTCCATCACGCCCGAATACGCGCGGCTGGACTTCCACATGACCGAGCCGCTCGACAAGGAAGCGTTGACGGCCGGCCTGGCGCAACTGGTGGCGCAGGCCCACCCGCTGGCCGTCGGCAGCATCAGCGAAGCCGAACTCGACGCCAACCCGGCGCTGGTGAAGAGCATGAGCGTGCAGCCGCCACGCGGCAGTGGGCAGGTGCGCACCATCCGCATCGGCGGCGGCGACGGGCAGCCGCAGATCGACCTGCAGCCGTGCGGCGGCACCCACGTGGCCAACACGGCCGAAATCGGCCCGGTGCTGGTCAGCAAGGTCGAGAAGAAGAGCGCACGCACGCGGCGGGTCGTGCTCGGCTGGGCGGCATGAGCGGCCGCCAGCCGCCAGTGCCACCGGAACTTCGACTCGCCTTGCATGCTCCGACCTGCCGCATGAACACCTTCGCACGCCGGCTGCTGGCGCCCTTCCTGTTTCTCATGACCGCCGGCTACGCCGCCCTGGCGCTCGCGCAGGCGCTGCCGGGCGGGCCGGCGCAGCCGGTGCTGACGACGCCCCACGTACGTGCCGAGCTGGTGGCGTATGCACCCCAGGGCGTGGCGCCGGGCCAGCCCTTGTGGGTCGGCTTGCAGATCCAGCACCAGCCCGAATGGCATACGTACTGGAAGAACGCCGGCGATTCCGGGCTCCCCACCGAGATGCACTGGACGCTCCCGCCCGGCATCGACGCCGGCGACATCGACTGGCCGGTGCCGCACAAGATCCCGGTCGGCTCGCTGGCCAACTACGGATACGAAGGCACGGTGCTGCTGCCGGTACCGCTGACCGTTTCGCCGGACTATCGCCCTGCGCCCCTGGCGCGCAGCCTGCCGGTGCGCCTGCAGGCGTCCTGGCTGGTTTGCCGGCTCGAATGCATTCCCGAGGAGGGCACCTTTACCCTCGACATCCCGTTGAACGGCAGCCTGGCGCTGAGCGCCGACGCCTTCCAGGCCGCCTTCGACGCCCGCCCGGCGCCGCTGCCGGATGCCGGTGCCGTCACGGTCGAAGGCGATCGCCTCCAGGTTCGCCTCGGCGGCCTGCCGGCCGAGGCGCAGGGCCGGATGCTCGAGTTCTTCCCGGAAACCGGCGAATTGATCCGAAATGCAGCGGTTTCCGGGCGCGACTGGACGCAGTCCTGGCAAGGCGCCACGTGGACCGCCAGCGTGCCGCTCGACCCGCAGCGGGCCGTCAGCCCGAGCAGCCTGCCGCTCGTCGTCGCTCTGGCCGAACCACGCACCGGGGAGGTGCCGCGCGCCTGGCGCGTCGACGCGCCGATCTCCGGCACCTGGCCGGGCCCCGCCGCCGCGCGCGCGCAGGTCTCCCCGGCATTGCAAGCCGCGCTGGCCGAGAACAGCGCCGCGGGCGGCCCCGTTGCCGGCGCACCCGTCCCGACGACCATGCCGCTGGCAGACGCAAGCTTTGCGCTCGCATTGGCCGGCGCCCTGATCGGCGGGCTACTGCTCAACCTGATGCCATGCGTGTTCCCGGTGCTGGCCATCAAGGTTCTGGGCATCGCGCGCCAGGCCCAGGACCACCACGGCCATCGTCGCGCGGCGCTCGCCTACAGCGGCGGGGTGGTCCTGTCTCTGCTGGCGCTCGGCGCCGCCATGCTGGCGCTGCGCGCCGCCGGCGCCCAGTTGGGGTGGGGCTTCCAGCTGCAGTCACCGGCGGTCGTGGCGGCACTGGCTGCACTGTTCACCCTGATCGGCCTGAACCTCGCCGGCGTGTTCGGTGTCGGCCGGCTGGCGCCGGATGCGGTGCTCAACCTGCAGGCGCGGCGTCCGCTGGTCAATGACTTCCTGTCGGGGGTGCTGGCGGTGGTGGTCGCTTCGCCGTGCACCGCCCCATTCATGGGCGCATCCCTCGGCTTGGCGGTGACGCTGCCATCGGCCCAGGCATTGCTGCTTTTCGCCGTGCTTGGCCTCGGGCTGGCGCTGCCCTATCTGCTTGCCGGCTTCGTGCCGGCGCTCGCACGTGCCTTGCCGCGCCCGGGTCCATGGATGGAGACGCTCCAGCGGCTGCTTGCGTTCCCCATGTTCGCCACCGTGGCCTGGCTGGTCTGGGTGCTGGGACAGCAGGCGGGGATCGACGGCGCGGGCGCCCTGCTTGCCTTGCTCGTCTGTCTGGCTGCTCTGGTGTGGGCATTCAGCCTGGCCGGCCGTGCACGCCTGATCATCGGCGGAGCGGTGGCGGCCATCACATTGGCCGTGGCCGGCGCCATCGGCGGCAACATCGTCCGGGAAGCACCCGCGGCCGCGGTGGCTTCCGCGGACGCCCGCTGGCAACCCTGGTCGGAAGGTCGGGTGGCGGAATTGGCCGCCCAGGGCAGGCCTGTCTTCGTCGACTTCACCGCCGCCTGGTGCGTGACCTGCCAGTACAACAAGAAAACCGTGCTATCCGACCCCGAGGTGCTGGCCGAATTCGACGCCAAGCGGGTCGTCACCCTGCGCGCCGACTGGACGCGCCGGGACCCGGCGATCACGGCCGCGCTGGCCGCGCTGGGACGCAGCGGCGTGCCCGTCTACGCCCTGCACATGCCCGGTCAGGCGCCGCGGATCATGAGTGAGATACTGAGCAAGAACGAGCTGTCGGCCGCCCTCGCGCGACTGTGAAAGCGTCTGTGACAGGACTTGACCCTGTCTCGCGCCGGGTTGTGTAGGCATCAGTTGAAATATCCGGTCTAAGCTCCGGCCGTGTTTCAGTTTTATGGAGACAGGCAAGAAAGACATGTCCACCGTTTCAAGCTCCGCCACGCGCTCCCTTCGCGCCGCGCGACGCGCACGTGCCGCGCTTACGCGGGCCTCGCGGCGCGCCATCATGACCGCCGCGGTTGCGCTTGGCGCCACCCTGCTGGCCGGCAGCCCGGCGCATGCCGCCCCGGCCATCGGCCAGAAGGCGCCCGATTTCGTGGCCACCGACACCCAGGGACAGCAGCACCGCCTGTCCGATTTCGCCGGCAAGTTCGTGGTGCTGGAGTGGACCAACCCCGGTTGCCCGTTCGTTCAGAAGCACTATGACAGCGGCAACATGCCGGCCACCCAGAAAGCGGCGGCGTCGCGCGGCGTGGTCTGGCTGGCCATCAACTCCACCGAGCGCGCGGCCTCCGATTTCATGCAGCCGGCCGCCATGGCCGCGTGGATGCAGGAGCGCAAGGGCGTCCCCACCGCCATCCTGATGGACCCGGACGGCACCATCGGCCAGGCCTACGGCGCACGCACCACACCCCACATGTACATCATCGATCCGAAGGGCGTGCTGGTGTACGCAGGCGGCATCGACAGCATCGCGTCGGCGCGGCAGGAAGACATCAAGACTGCCACGAACTACGTCAACCAGGCCCTGGCCGAGGCCTTCGGCGGCAAACCGGTCTCGGCCGCCAGCACCCGCGCATACGGCTGCTCGGTCAAGTACAAGAGCAGTTGACCCGCCTCGGGGGGCTGGGGCGCCTGCGACAATCGCGCCATGGCCTTTTCCCCGCTGAAGAACGACAGCTTCCTGCGCGCCTGCTGGCGCCAGGCGACCGATCACACGCCCATCTGGCTCATGCGCCAGGCCGGGCGATACCTGCCGGAATACGTGGCGACTCGTGCCCTAGCCGGCAGCTTCATGGGCCTGGCGACGAACGTCGACTACGCCACCGAGGTCACGCTGCAGCCGCTGGAGCGATACCCGCTCGATGCCGCCATCCTGTTCTCGGACATCCTCACCGTGCCGGACGCCATGGGTCTTGGGCTGTCCTTCGAGGCCGGCGAAGGCCCGCGCTTCGCCCGCCCCGTGCGCGACGAGGCGGCGGTCGCGCAACTGGCCGTGCCCGATGCGGACAAGCTGCGGTACGTTTTCGACGCCGTGGGGTCGATCCGCCGCGCGCTCGACGGGCGGGTACCGCTGATCGGATTTTCCGGCAGCCCCTGGACGCTGGCCTGCTACATGGTCGAAGGGGCGGGCTCGAGCGACTACCGCCTGGTCAAGTCCATGCTCTACGGCCGGCCCGACCTGATGCATCGCATCCTGGCGGTGAACGCCGATGCCGTGGCCGCGTATCTGAACGCCCAGATCGACGCAGGAGCGCAGGCGGTGATGATCTTCGACAGCTGGGGCGGGGTATTGGCCGACGGCATGTTCCAGACCTTCAGCCTGGCCTACACCGCGCGCGTGCTGTCGCAACTGCAGCGCCACGGGGCCGACGGGCAGCCGGTGCCGCGCATCGTCTTCACCAAGGGCGGCGGGCTGTGGCTGTCCGAGATGGGCCAGCTCGATTGCGAGGTCCTGGGCCTGGACTGGACCGTCAACCTCGGCCGTGCCCGCGCTGCCGTGGGCGAGGAAGGCACCGCACGGCCGAAGGCTCTGCAAGGCAACCTGGATCCGAACGTGCTCTTCGCACCGCCGGAGCGGGTGGCCGCCGAAGCCCGGAAAGTGCTCGACAGCTTCGGCAAACCCCATGGCGACCGGCAATCGGCCGGGCCGACGCATATCTTCAACCTCGGCCACGGCATCAGTCAGTACACCCCGCCGGACCACGTCTCGGCATTGGTGGAAGCCGTTCACTCGCACTCACGGGCGCTGCGCAGTTAGCGAAGGCTCACCTTCGTTAACGAATGTAACTGCAAACTGTGAAAAAGCCGCTTGTCAAGCACAAAGAGGTAAGCACCGGCTGACTTATACACAAAGTCCTTGTTGCACTGCGCAAGGACCGCTTGTAGGAAGCCACTGGCGACGCGTTCCAAGGTATCTCGCTAAGTGCTTGATTTTTATAGAGTTTGAAGATTGCCGTTTTTGCGGGCAACCTAGCCGAAGCCTTGATTTGCAAGGCTTGCCGGCCGGTCAGGCGCTGATATCAACAAAGTTATCCACAAAAAATCTGGACGACTTTCAAAGGCCCGAAAAATCAACGACTTAGTCCATGTTCTTACAGGGCACCTCAAGAATGTTGCTGGCGCGCGCGACATGAAGTGGCGGTTGGACGTCGCCGTGCCGACCCCCGCGCACAGTGCGCTGGGCGATCTGCTGAGCTATGGCAGCGACGCGCCGCTCGTGCCCGGGACGCTGGTGCGCGTGCCGCTCGGGCGCCGCGAAGTGCTCGGCGTGGTCTGGGCTGCGACGATCGACGACGGCGGCAGCGCCGAAGGCATCGCGCTGCGCTCGGTGGCCTCGGTTCTGGACGCGCTGCCGCCGCTGGCGCCGGGCTGGATGGACTTGGTCGCCTTTTCGGCGAGGTACTACCAGCGGGCCATCGGCGAGGTTGCCCTGGCGGCACTGCCGCCGCAACTGCGCGAACTCACCGCCGAGCAACTGGCTCGCAGGTTGCGCCGTCGAGCGACCGCGGCGGCCGGCGCGAAACCCAAAAAGGTGCGTGCACACTCAGCCGACGATGCGGCTTCCGGTGCGGCGGCGCAGGCAACCGTCGATGCGCCTCCGGCGCGACTGCCGCCAGATCCCACCGCCGAGCAGGCCGAAGTGCTGTCGCGCATGGACGCGGGCGACGGCCCCTTCCTCCTGTTCGGCAGTACCGGCAGCGGCAAGACCGAGGTCTACCTGCGGGCCGTCGCCAGCCTGCTGGCGCGCGAACCCGGCGCCCAGGCCCTGGTGATGGTGCCCGAGATCAATCTCACGCCGCAGTTGGAAGCACGCTTTCGCGAACGATTCGGCGCCGACGCCGTGGTCTCGCTTCACAGCGGAATGACGCCGGCGCAGCGCCTGGCCAGCTGGATGGCGGCGCACGTCGGGCAGGCGCGCATCCTGCTCGGAACGCGCATGGCGGTGTTCGCCTCGCTGCCTTCACTGCGCCTGATCGTGGTCGACGAGGAGCATGACCCGAGCTACAAGCAACAGGAAGGCGCGCGCTACTCGGCGCGCGACCTGGCAGTCTGGCGCGGCCGGCGCGACGGCGCGAAGGTCCTGCTGGGCTCCGCCACGCCCTCGCTGGAAAGCTGGCACCGGAGCCGCCCGCCGGCCCCGGACGACGCCGGTGGCCGCTACCAGCGGTTGCTGATGCCCTCGCGCGTCTCGGCAGGGGACGCCAAGGCCGAATTGCCGGAAGTGCGCCTGGTCGACATGACCTTGCAGCCGCCGCGCACCGTCCTCTCCGGCGCCCTGCTCGCGGCCATCGGTGAACGCGTGGCACGCGGCGAGCAATGCCTGCTGTTGCTCAACCGGCGTGGCTATGCGCCGGTGCTGGCCTGCGGCGAGTGCGGATGGAAAAGCGAATGCCCGCACTGCAGCGCCTTCCGCGTCTTCCACAAGATCGACCGCACCCTGCGCTGTCACCACTGCGGCTTCGCCGAACGGGTGCCGCGTGCCTGTCCGTCCTGCGGCAACCTGGACATTGCGCCGATCGGGCGCGGCACCGAACGGCTGGAAGAACACCTGGCCGAGCTGTTCCAACCCGTGACCCGGCCCGACGGCGAGTCGCTGCGCATTGCGCGTATCGACGCCGACAGCACGCGGCGCGAAGGCGCGCTGGAACAGCACCTGGCCGCCGTGCACGCCGGCGAGGTGGATCTGCTCGTGGGCACGCAGATGATCGCCAAGGGGCATGACTTCCGGCGCGTGACCCTGGTCGCCGCCATCCAGCCCGACGGCGCCCTTTTCTCGGGCGACTTCCGAGCGCCCGAGCGCCTGTTCGCACTGTTGATGCAGTCGGCCGGACGCGCCGGACGCGACGCCGCCTACATGGCCGCCCAGGGCGGCCGCGCCCAGATGTGGATCCAGACCCACCACCCGCGCCACCCCCTGTTCCAGGCCTTGCGTCGTCACGACTACCCCGCCTTCGCCGAACAGGAGTTGCAGGAGCGCCGCGACGCCGGCATGCCGCCCTTCGCCTTCCAGGCATTGGTGCGCGCCGACGCGCGCACCCAGGAGGCCGCCCAGGCGTTCCTCAACGAGTTCGCGCGGCAGGCCCCACTGGCTGGGGCGCAGCACGTCACGTGCTACCCGGCGGTCCCGCTGTCGATCCAGCGGGTGGCCAACGTCGAGCGCGCGCAGATGCTGGTGGAAAGTCCGTCGCGGGCCGCCTTGCAGGCCTATCTTTCGGCCGGGCGCCCGCTGCTGCAGACCCTGCGCCAGGGACCGCTGGGCAAGGGGCTGGTCCGCTGGCTGGTGGATGTGGATCCGCAGGCGATCTGAACGTCGCCCGGATGCGGCAGGGCGAGCCGCATCAGGCGGCGCGAACGGCAGTCTCGGCCTGCCTTACCGGATCTCGACGTAGCGCAACTCGCGGGTGCGGCGCCGGCGTGCCGTGCTGCCAGGCCAGGCAAACACCGCCAGCCCGAGCGCAGCGCCGGCCAGCGCCATTCCTGCGCCCAGCGCGCCATCCCGCCAAAGCCAAGCCATGGCGGCACACCACAGGGCCCACAGCACGGCGCGAACAAATGTAGACATCGAATGCTCCCATTGCCTAGGTTGCACTCTATGACAAATTGAGAACCTAAGCACTAGACAGAAGAACTATGGCGTGCGCGGCGTATGGACAAGAAACGCGCGCAATTCCCGCAGCGCAACAGGGTTGAGACAAGAGGCGCAAGAATTCGCAACAGCCATTGACGCCGTCGCCCCCGGCCGCGAGCCTCGGGTGAACGCTCACTGTCATCGGCAACCCTACCAGCGAAGGCCATGAAGACCATGCATCGACTCCACGGGGCGCTGGCGCTGCTGCTGCTCGCGGCCAGTGCCGTGCGGGCGGCCGAACTGGTCTCCGAGAACGAACGCCTCCTGGTCAGCGGCATGCTCGACGGCAGCGCCGCCAGGATGTTCTCGGACCAGCTGCGCGCCGGCGGCGTGCGCGTCGTGGTGTTCAAGGACGCGCTCGGCGGCACGGCCGAAGCGGCGCTGGTCTACGCACAGGCGATCGCGGACGCCGGCGTCGAGACCGAGGTCGTCGGGCAGTGTCACGCCGCGTGTGCCTATGCCTTCCTGGCAGGGCGCAGCCATCGCTTCGCCGATGGCGACCAGGTCAACGCCTTGCTGATTCCGGTGATGGCGCGGCCGGCACCGGGCGAAATGGCGACCCGCTGGCGTGGCGATGCGGCGCGGCGGACGCTCGTCGAGTTCACCGAGGTCGGCGAGCCGGTCGCGTCGGCGGCGCCGCAAGCCGCGGTGCCGGTCGGCAGCGGCCGCTGGCGGCCGGAGCACGGTCTGCTCTTCCTTTCGACCCCGACACTGTTCGGCCGCGTCTACAACACCTACTACTGCGACGGCAGCCAGGGCCGCGACCTGACGCGTTGCGAGCTGCTGCCCGACGCCGACCCGCGGCGGCTGGGCATTGTCTCGGACTGACTAGCGCAGGCGCGCCGCCTGCTCCACCACCAGCGGGAAGGTGAAGAAAGCCGCCACCGTCGTCCACAAGATGATGCGGGCCACCCGCCCATTGTCCGCACCGAAGCGCTCGGCCAGCATCGAGACATTGCTCGCGCTCGGCAGTGCGGCCACCAGGACGAGCACCGTCAGGGCCGAAAGCGACAGCGGCAAGCCGACCGCGCGCAGGCCGAGTGCCACCCCTGCGACCAGCACCGGATGCAGCGCCAGCTTTGCCACGACCACCGGCACCACGTCGCGCAGCGGCGCCTGCCCGCGCGCGCCCCGCGCCATCATCGCCGAGCGCGCGAGCACCGCGCCGATGGTGAACAGCGCCACTGGCGACGCCGCGTCACCGAGCATGGCCACGGTACGGTCGAGCGGGCCCGGCAGCCGCACGCTGGCCCACGAGGCTACCGCGCCGAGCATGATGGCCCAGGGCATGGGGTTGCGGAACACGCCGGCCAGCGCGCTTCGCATCGCCTGCGCCGCGCCCCGGGAATCGGCGCTGTCCAGCCGCGACAACGCGATGCACAGCGACGTGGTGACGACCATGTCGAAGATGATGGTGAAGATCACCGGCCCGGCCGCCTGCGCGCCGAGAATGGCCGTCAGCAGCGGCACGCCCATGAAACCGGTGTTCGGGAAGGCCGCCACCAGCGCGCCGAAAGCGGCGTCGTTCCAGCCGATGCGCGCCCTGACGCTCCAGGCGACGACGGCGGCCACCATGATGAACGCGCAGATTCCCCAGATCAGCGCCACGCTGCCGTCGAGCAACTGGTCGATCGGCGTCGTGGCCCCGAACCGGTAGAGCATGCTCGGCAAGGCGAAATACAGGACGAAGGCATTGAGCCCCGGAATGGCCTCGATCGGCAGGATGCGGATGCGTGCGGCGAGATAGCCGGCGGCGACGAGCGCGAAGAACGGGAGGGTGACGAGGAAGATGGGCAGCACGGGGGCGGATTGTCGCCGCCCGCCGCGGCGCCCGCCCCGGGATGCGAAAAGCGGCCCATTTATCATCGACCGCTTTGGCATCCAGCCGTGGCGCCTGCCCGGCGCGCCGAAATCCGACCCATGTCTTCCGGCCTCAATCTCGCGCAGCAGGAAGCTGTCAACTACATGCATGGCCCCTGCCTGGTGCTGGCCGGTGCCGGCTCGGGCAAGACGCGCGTCATCACCCACAAGATCGCCCGGCTGATCCAGGCCGGCGTGCCGCCCGAGCGCATCGCCGCCATCACCTTCACCAACAAGGCGGCGGCCGAGATGCGCGAGCGCGCGCGCGGACTGATCGGCAAGAACGCCGGCAAGGTGCTGATCTGCACCTTCCACGCCCTGGGCGTGCGCATGATGCGCCAGGACGGCCAGGCGCTGGGCCTCAAGCCCCAGTTCTCCATCCTCGATTCGGACGACGTGGTGCGCATCCTCAAGGACGCCGGCGGCACCACCGACGCGGCCACCGCCCGCATCTGGCAGTGGAGCATCAGCAAGTGGAAGAACATGGGGCTTTCCGCCGCGCAGGCCGAGGCGCAGGCCCAGGACGACAACGAGCGAATCGCCGCGCGCGTGATGGCCCGCTACGAGGAGCGCCTGACCGCCTACCAGAGCGTCGACTTCGACGACCTGATCGGCATGCCGCTGCGGCTGCTGCGCGACCATGAAGACGTGCGCGCCAAGTGGCAGCAGGCGATGGGCCACATGCTGGTGGACGAATACCAGGACACCAACGCCACCCAGTACGAGCTGCTCAAGGCGATGGTGGGCGAACGCGGCCGCTTCACGGCGGTGGGCGACGACGACCAGTCCATCTACGGCTGGCGCGGCGCCACGCTGGACAACCTGCGCAAGCTGCCGGTGGACTATCCGGCGCTGAAGGTCATCAAGCTCGAGCAGAACTACCGCTCCACCAGCGCCATCCTGCGCGCGGCCAACAACGTGATCGGCCCCAATCCCAAGCTCTTTCCCAAGACGCTGTTCTCAGAACTGGGCGAAGGCGAACCAGTGCGCGTGGTCGATGCCGACAACGAGCAGCACGAAGCCGAACGCGCGGTGGCGCGCATCCAGAGCCTGCGCGAGAGCTCCACGCACAAGGAATGGCGCGACTTCGCCCTGCTCTACCGCGCAAACCACCAGGCCCGGGTGTTCGAGCAGGCGCTGCGCCGGGCACAGATTCCCTACAAGGTCTCCGGCGGCCAGAGCTTCTTCGACCGGGCCGAGATCCGCGACCTGTGCGGCTGGTTCCGCCTGTGGATCAACAACGATGACGACCCGGCCTTCCTGCGCGCCGTGACGACACCCAAGCGCGGCATCGGCCACACCACGCTGGCCAGCGTGGGCCAGTTCGCCACCCAGTACAAGCTGAGCCTGTTCGAGGCGCTGTTCAGTTCGTCGCTGCCCAGCGTCGTGCCGCGGCGCGCCATCGAAGGCCTGCATGAGTTCGGCCGCTACATCAATGACCTCGAGTACCGTGCCCGCCACTGCATGGGCGCCGCCAATGCACGCGCATTCCTCGACGAGTGGCTCAAGGAGATCGAGTACGAAAAACATCTGTACGACGGCGAGGACAGCGAGCAGGCGGCCGCCAGCCGTTGGGGCAACGTGATGGAGTTCTGCGACTGGATGGCGCAACGCTGCGGCGGCGCGCTGCAGGACGACGCCGGCACCGATGCCGTCGTCGGCGAGCAGCGCAGCCTGCTCGAAGTGGCGCAGACCATCTCGCTGATCTCCACGCTGAGCGAGCGCGAACAGGACCAGAACGTCGTGACCCTGTCCACGCTGCACGCGTCCAAGGGGCTGGAGTGGCCGCACGTCATCCTGATCGGCTGCAACGAGGGGCTCCTTCCCTTCAAGCTCGACGACGACGAGGGCCGGCAGGACAAGGTGGCCGAGAACACCGCCGAGCGCCTGCAGGAAGAGCGGCGCCTCATGTATGTCGGCATCACCCGCGCCCAGCGCAGCCTGGCGGTCAGCTGGACGCGCAAGCGCAAGAAGGGCCGCGAAATGGTGGCGGCCCGGCCCAGCCGCTTCATCGAGGAGATGGCGCTGGACAAGACCACCGCCCGCGAGGACCCGCGCGAGAAGCTCAAGGCGCTGCGTGCCGAGTTCGCCCGGCGCGCAGCCGACAGCGCAGCAGCGGCCGCCGCCGATGCGGCAGCGCCGTGAGCATGCACACCGCCATGCGTAGCGCTGCAACCCCGTTGTTCCTGGCGCTGGCACTTGCCGGCTGCGCCCCCGTGTCCGCGCCGCCCGGCGCGCGCGCATCTTGCCCGGACGACGCGGCGGACCTGCCCACCCGTTCGTTGTACGGCGCATGGGAGGCCCGCATCGACGGCCAGCCCGGCGTGGCCCGCGTCGAGCTGCGGCGCCATCCCGACTACGATGGTGTGCGCGGCACCATCCAGCGCGCTGGCCAGCCGCCGGCCCAGCTGGCCGGAGACATCAATCCGTCCGACGGCCAACTGGCGCTGGACGAATCGCAGGACGGGCGCAGCATCAGCGCCAGCTGGACCGGCGTGATGGATGCGCAGTCCTGCGGCAAGCGCTTCAGCGGCAACTGGCACGCTGCCACCGACGACAAGGACCATGCATTCACCCTCGACAGGGTGCAGGGAAAACAATGATCTCCAACGACGTTTCGATCAAACCGAGCCGAGCGGCCGCGCATTGCGCGCTGCTGCTGCGCTGGTCGGCCACGGCCGCCGGCCTGCTCGCCGCCGGCGGCGCCTGGGCGCAGGCACCCGCGCTGCCGCGCACCGACTCGCAGCTGACCTGGCAGCAGTGCCAGGCCATCACCCACAACGACAGTGCGCGACTGGCCTGCTTCGACCGCTGGTCCCAGCAGCAAAGCCTTCCGGCAGCGGAGGTGCCCGCCGCGCCACCGGCGCTGGCCGGCACGGCGGCTCCTGACGCTGCACCCGCGGCGCCGCCGGTCGATTCCACCGTCCCGGTAACCCGGGTGGTGGAAGCCGACACCGGGCGCGGCTGCCGCAATCGCGAATACTCCACCTTGTCGCGCTTCTGGGAACTGGAGCCCGACGCCGGCTGCGGCGTCTTCGGCCTGCGCGGCTACCGCCCGACCGACCTAACACTGGCCGTGTCTCCCGACGCGCCGCAGACCCCGACCTCGGCCGCGCCGGACCACAACGGCACGCCGCAGGACTATCAGAAGGCCGAAATGCAGATCAACCTGTCGCTGCGCAGCAAGCTGGCGCAGGGCCTGCTGACGGGCAGCGACCCGACCCGGCAGGATTCGCTGTGGTTCGGCTACACGCAGCAATCGAACTGGCAGGTGTTCAACAACGACCTGTCGCGTCCGTTCCGCAACACGGACTACCAGCCGGAGTTCATGTACGTCTACCCGACCGACTTCCACCTGCCGGGCGGATGGCGCTGGCGCTACGCCGGCCTCGGGCTGGTGCACCAGTCCAACGGCCAGAGCAAGCCGCTGTCGCGCAGCTGGAACCGCTACTACCTGATGGGCGGCATGGAGCTCGACAACCGCTTCGTCGTCACGGCGCGCCTGTGGAAGCGCATCTCCGAGAGCCCGGACGACGACGACAACCCCGACATCACCGACTACCTCGGCCATGGCGAACTGGCTGCCTGGTGGTATCCGGACAGCCGCAACGCCTTCGGGCTGACGCTCGGTGGCTTCGGCAAGGCCTCGCAGCGCCTGGAGTACACCCGCGTGATCGGGGACCCCGGCACCAGCGACCTGCGCTTCCTGGTGCAGCTGTTCAACGGTTACGGCAACACCCTGCTGGACTACAACCGCAACCGCACCGTACTCAACATCGGCCTGCGGCTGGTGGACTTCTAGCCGCCGTCGCCGTGCACCGGCAGCGGCGCAGTCGAGCTGCCGATCGACTCCGTGCCGGCGCCGTTCGACATGCGCGCGGCATCGATGGCGCCTTGCCGGGCCAGTTCGCCGCCCTCGCCGCTGGTCATCGGCAGCGCGGTCGAACTGCCGATGGCCTCCGCGCCGGCGCCGTTCGACCTGCGCGCCGCGTCGATGGCACCCTGGCGTACCTGCGTCCCGTCGGACATGTTGACCTGCATCGGGCGGTAGTCGCCGCCATCGCTGATCAGGGGCGGCTGCTGCGCGCAGGCGGCACCTGCGGCCAGGCAAAGCAGACCGGCGGGAATGAGTGAATTGCGCATCATGATCTCCTCGGATGAAACTCGGTGGAGGCGGGCCGCGGAGCGCGGCACCAGCCGCCGGCCAATGTAGGCAGCCCGAATGAGACGAGACTGAGCAAAGAATGAGCGCAGAGTGAGCGCGCCTGCGGCAGGCGGCGCTCAGCCTGGCGCAGGCATCCGCGTGCGCACGCGCGCAACCAGTCCGGCGGTGCCTTGGCGGTTGTGCAGCTCGATGTGCAGGCCACAACGCAATGCCGCCGCCTGCGCAATGGCCAGGCCCAAACCGCTGCCGCCGGCCGCCGTACCGGGCACGCGAAAGAACCGGTCGAACGCCCGCCCGAGCCATTCGGGCGCGATGCCCGGGCCGGTGTCGATCACTTCCACCAACGGGCCGCCCGCCTCGCGCAGCAGGCGCACGTCGACCACGCCGCCTTCTGGCGTGTAGCGCACCGCGTTGTCGATCAGGTTGTCGAACACGGTGCGAAGCTCGTGCTCGGCGGCCGCCACGCAACGCAGCGCGGGCTCCTGGATCAACCCTTCGAAGCCCACGTCGACATGACGCCGGTCGGCCAACGGCATCAGCTGGCCGACGCTGTCGCGCAGGACCGCCGCCAGGTCGGTCATCGGCGGCGACTTCTGCGCCAGGTCCGGCGCATCCTGGCGCGACAGGCGCAGCAGTTGCTCGGCCATGTGGCGCGTGCGCACCACGCCTGCCTCCAGCTCGGCAAAGCGCTCGGCCGCCGCGCCGCCGGGCGGGATCAGCGCGCGCAGGTTGTCGACCTGGATGGCGATGGCGGCGATCGGCGTGCGCAGCTCGTGGGCGGCGTCCTGGATGAAGCGCCGCTGCCCGCCGAGTGCGTCGCGCAGGCGCGCCAGCAGTGTGTTGAACGCGGCCACCAGGGGGCCGATCTCCTCGGGCACGCGCTCCAGCGGCAGCTCGGCAAGGCTGTGCGCATCCTGCGCCGCGATCTCGCGCGCCGCGCCGCGCAGGGTGCGCGAGGCCGACGACACGATCAACCACAGCACCAGGAGCGACACCGGCAACAGCAGGACGATGGGCAGGCTTTCGAGCAGGGCGCGGCGCGTGGCGCGCTGCTGGCGGAAGGCCACGCTCTGGAGCACCTGCACCCGTGGATGGGCCGGGTGCGCATCGTCCGGGGCAACGTAGACGCGCCAGGGTGCCGCAGCGCCGCCGGGGTCGGCCACCTGCACGGTGCGAAAGCCGGCGTCCCCCGGCTGCAGGGGCAGCGCCAATGCCGGCCACGAGCTGGCCAGCAGGGCCTGGCCGTCCTGGCTCCACAACTGGACCACGAAGGCGCCCCCATCCAGCGCCCGCTTCGACGGCAGCTCTTGCAGCGCGCGCGGCTTGCCGCGGGCATAGGAGTCCGCCACGAGTCGCATCTGCTCGTCCATGAAGGTATCGATCAGCCGGGCATAGGCGCGATAGGAATAGAAGGCCGTCAGCGCCGTGGCCGCCAGGTGCAAGGCGACCAGCGACCACCACAGCCGCCGCCCCAGCGCCTGCGGGCGACGGGGCGGCGCCCCGCCGCTCATGGGGCGGCCGGCGCCGGGCCGGCCGGAACGCGCCACCCCAGCCCACGGACGTTGCGGATCACATCCATCCCAAGCTTGCGCCGCATCCCGTGGATCAGGACGTCCACCGCATTGCTGCTGACCTCCTCGCCCCAGCCGTAGATGCGGTTTTCCAGCTGCTCGCGCGACAGGATCGCGCCAGGGCGTTCGAGCAGCGCATGCAGCAGCGCGAATTCGCGCGCGGTCAGCGCCAGCGCCGCATCGTGGCCCGACAGCATGACCTCGCGCGTGCTCAGGTCCAGCCGAAGCGCGCTGGTGCCGATCAGGGAATGGGCGCTGCCGTCGCGCCGCCGCACGACGGCGCGCATGCGCGCGGCCAGTTCGCGGAATGCAAAGGGCTTGAGCAGGTAGTCGTCGGCGCCGAGGTCCAGGCCCAGCACGCGGTCGTCCAGGCCGTCGCGGGCAGTGAGCACGATCACGGGCGTCGCATCGCCGCGCTGACGCGTCCGGCGCAGCACGTCGGTGCCGTCCTGCCCGGGCAGCCCGAGGTCGAGCAGCACGCAGGTGTAGCCGCCGTCGGCCAGTGCGCTGGCTGCCAGGGCGCCGTCGCGCACCCAGTCGACCGACCAGCCTGCACCCGCCAGCGCCTGGGCCAGGCCCTGGCCGAGCATTTCGTCGTCTTCCGCCAATAGAACGCGCACCGCGCTGCCTTTGCCGCCCGTTGTCCGGGCACCGATTCCCCTGGCCGGGCCCGGCACTCGCGGACTCGACCTCCTGCCGCCCGACGCAGTGCGGCGGGCGCAAGCATAGTGAGCATTTCTTATTGCTGCATGAGGCGGCCGGCTGGACCGCGGGCTGCGCCCGGCGATTCAGAACCGCTCGTCCGGGCCCAGGTAGCGCCATTGGCCCTGCGGCAGCTGTCCGAGCACGACCCGGCCGATGCGGATGCGCTTGAGCCCCATCACCTTCAGGCCGACCAGCTCGCACATGCGGCGGATCTGCCGCTTCTTGCCCTCGGTGAGAACGAAGCGCAGTTGCTCCGGGTTCTGCCACTCCACCCGGGCCGGCTTGAGCGGCTGGCCGTCCAGGCTCAGGCCGTGGTGCAGCCGGGCCAGCTGGTCGCGCGGGAAGGACGCCTGCGGATTGCTGGTAACCGGGCCGTAAGCCACCCGCACCAGGTATTCCTTCTCGATCCCCGAGTCCTCGCCGATCAGTTGGCGCGCCACTCGCCCGTCCTGTGTGAGCACCAGCAAGCCCACCGAATCGATGTCCAGCCGGCCGGCCGGCGCCAGGCCGCGCAACTGCGCCGGCGCGAATCGGTTGCGGCTGCCGTCGCCCTTCCAGTGATTGCGCGGCTGCACCAGCGTGACGGCCGGCTCGTGCCCGTCCTCGGCCTGGCCGCTGACGTAGCCGACCGGCTTGTGCAGCAGGATGGTCACGCGCGCCGCCTGCTCGCCTCGGGCGGCGCGGTCGACCTCGATGCGGTCCTGCGGACCGACCTTCACACCCATGGCGGCCGGCGCGCCATTGACGCGCACCCAGCCGCGCTCGATCCATTCGTCGGCCTCGCGCCGCGAGCACAGGCCCAGCTCGGCCATGCGCTTGTTCAGGCGCACCAGGGAAACATCTTCGGACATGGGCGCGATTGTCCCTCAGCGAGGCGCCGGGACCGGCGATCGGGCCTGCCGCCTGCACAATCGCAAACAGAAGAAGTAACAATGGCGACTTCCTGATCGGCCCCACATGAAACGACCCTGGCTGCGCATGCTGATGCTCGGCGCGGCGCTGTCTGCGCTGCTGCTGGGCGTGGGCGCGTGGCTGCTGGTGCGGGGAATCGACGGCAACGCAGTCCTCGCCCGGGCCGCGCGCGAAGTGCACGCAGCCACCGGGCGCGATCTCGCCGTCGACGGACCACTGCGGCTGAAGCTGCTGCCGCGCATCGCACTGGAGGCCCACGGCGTGCGCCTGGGCAATGCGGCTTGGGGCAGCCAGCCGGACATGGCGCGGATCGGCACCCTGCGGATGGTGGTGGCGCTGGCCCCGCTGCTGCAACGCCGGGTGGAGATCGACCGCATCGAGCTGTCCGACGCCGACCTGCTGCTCGAGACCGATGCGCAGGGCCTGGGCAACTGGAGCTTCGCGGCCCAGGCAGCCCCAGCGGCCCATGGCGACGACCCCGCCGAGGCGCCTTCCGCGGCGACGCCGTCGCGGCCGGGCAGGATCCGCCTGGGCCTGGCGAACCTGACCGTGCAAGACAGCCGCCTGACCGTGCGCAATGGCCGCACCGGACGCGCCGGGCCGGCCGAGCCGCTGCTGATCGAATCGCTGGCGCTGACGCAGGAGGGCTCGTCGCGCCGCTGGCAGTTGGCGCTGCAGGCGCAGTGGCGGGCCCGCGAGCTCGGGGCCAAGGGCTGGGTCGGCCTGCAGGAGGATGCGGCGACCAAGACGCGCAGCGTGCCCCTCGAAGTGGCGCTGACGCTCGACGGCGCAAGCGCCGAGGTCAAAGGCGCGTTGGGCCTGGGCTCGCAGGCAGGCCAGGGCCGCCTGAAAGTGAATGCGCAGATCCGGCGCAAGGACGCGCTCGCGCCGGCGCTGGGCATGACGCTGCCGCTGCCGATGCCGGCGAACGTGCGTGCCGAGCTCGACTGGCAGCGCCGCCGCCTCGTGGCCGACCCGTTCGAGCTGGAAACGCAGGGCCAGTCCGTGACCGGCCGGGTCGCGTGGAACGGCGCCGCGTCGCCCGCCGAGCTGCAGCTGAGCCTGCGCGCCGACGGGCTCGACCTGGCGCGGCTCTATCCTCCGGTCAAAGCCCCCGCCGGCATCGATTCCCCGGACGACGGGCACCTGCTGTCCAACGCGGCGCTGCCGGAACTGCACCTCCCGGCCCTGGCCATCCAGGCCGACCTGCGTACCGAGCGGCTGGTGCTGCCCAACGGGCTGGAGCTTGCATCGGTGAAGGCCATCGGCCGCGGGGTAGCCGACCGGGTCGACGTCGAGCAGCTGCAGTTCGGGCTGGCGCGCGGGACCTTCCACGCCGCGGGCCACTGGCGCCAGAGCGCCGGCAGCAACGCCGTGGCGCCCCGGCTGGGGCTGCAGTTGCAGGCGCGCGGCGTGGCCATGGACGCGCTGCTGGCCGTGCTGCGCCGCGAGGCGCCGATCTCCGGCGGCCGCACGGACATCGAGGCCCAGCTCACCGGCAGCGGGCATTCGCTGCGCGCACTGGCCGCATCGCTGGACGGCGAGGTCCGCATGCGCATGGGACCGGCGACCAGCATCGGCCGCGCGCGCTCGAGCGGGCCAGGCGACCTGGTCGCGGCCGTCCTGCACGCGCTGACGCCCATGCGCGATTCCGCCGAGCGGGTGCAGGTGCGCTGCGCCGCCGCGCGCCTGCCGCTGCGGCGCGGGCACATCGAGATCGACCGCGCCATCGCCGTCGAAAGCGAGCGGGTCGACCTGGTCATGTCCGGCACGATGGACCTGGGCAGCGAGCGCCTCGACCTCGCGATGCGCCCGACCGTGCGCAAGGGCACCGGCCTGGACCCGGGCGCCTTCGCCGGCATGGTCAAGATCGGCGGCACCTTCGCGGCGCCTCATGTCGAGGCGAACCTGGCCGGCACCGCGCGCGAGGCCCTGAGCATCGGCGCCGCCGTGGCCAGCAGCGGCGTCACGCTGCTGGGCGAGCGCGTGCTCGGCCGCGTCAACGATCCGCATCCTTGCGACACCGCCTACAAGGGCGGCGGCGCGGCGCCCGCGGCCGGACGGCCGGAGACCCGGGCCGAGGCTGACGACGACGGCCCGCTGCGGCGCCTGTTCGGGCGCTGACGCAGCGGCCATCCACATCGCGAACGCCGGGCAACGCGCGTTATCCTGCAAGGCATCGGAACCACAGCAAGACATCACCCATGGACACGTCCATTGCCGAGCCGACCAGCGTCGCCGGCGCCACTCCCATCGAAGCCTGCGACGTCCTGGTGATCGGCGGCGGCCCGGCCGGCGCCACCATCGCGGCCTTGCTGGCGCAGCAGGGCCGGGAGGTGGTGCTGCTCGAGAAGGACCACCATCCGCGCTTCCACATCGGCGAGTCGCTGCTGCCGGCCAACGTCGAACTGTTCCGCAAGCTCGGCGTGTACGAGCAGGTCGACGCCATCGGCATGAAGAAGTGGGGCATCGAGTTCGTCTCGCTGGAGCACGAGCACCGAAGCTACGTCGAATTCGCCGACGCCTGGGACAAGTCCATGCCCTCGGCCTGGCAGGTGCGCCGGTCCGACCTCGACGAGATCCTCTTTCGCAACGCGGCGGCGCGCGGCGCGCGCACGCTGGAAGGCTGCCGCGTGCGCGACGTGCAGTTCGACGCCGAAGGCGCCAACGTCGAAGCGCGGCTGGACGACGGCGCCACGCGCCGCTGGCGCGCCCGCTTCGTCGTCGATGCCAGCGGGCGCGACACCTTCCTGGGCAACAAGCTGCGCAGCAAGCAGAAGAACCCCGACCACAACAGCACCGCGCTGTTCGGCCACTTCCGCAACGCCCGCCGGCTCGAAGGCAAGCGCGAAGGCAACATCAGCATCTGCTGGTTCCCGCACGGCTGGTTCTGGTTCATTCCGCTGGCCGACGGCACCACGAGCGTCGGCGCGGTGTGCTGGCCCTACTACCTCAAGGCGCGCGACAAGCCGATCAAGGACTACTTCTTCGACACCCTGGCCATGTGCCCCGAACTGGCCGACCGCCTCAAGGGCGCCGAACTGGTGGACGACAAGGTGCACGCCACCGGCAACTTTTCCTATGGCGGCACGCATTGCACGGGCGACCGCTACCTCATGCTGGGCGATGCCTTCGCCTTCATCGACCCGATGTTCTCGTCGGGCGTGTACCTGGCAATGCACAGCGCTTTCGACGGCGCCGAACTGGTGGCCACGGCGCTCGACCGGCCGGCTGCGCTGGCGCGTGCCCGCGCCGACTTCGAAAGCGCAATGCGCAAGGGACCGCGCGAGTATTCATGGTTCATCTACCGCGCCACGAATCCCACCATCCGCGACATGTTCATGCACCCGAACAATGTCGCGCGGGTCAAGGAGGCGCTGATGTCGCTGCTGGCCGGCGACATCTACGGCAACACGCCCATGTGGTGGGGCCTGCGCCGCTTCAAGATCCTCTACTACGTCATCGCCGTGCTGCATCCGCGGCGCACCTGGCGCGGCTGGCGCAGGCACCGCAACAACATCCGCGACCTGGGCAAGCTGCAGGGCGAGACGGTGATGGAGGCGCAGCAGTAGGCGACCGAGGACCGCGCCAGGGGCCTTCGACCGGCCCTAGCGTGTCGCCTCGATCGGATTGCCGTAGAGCGGTTGCGCGCCGAACTGCGTGCTCACCGCGTGCGCCACGCCGGCGGCCAGCATCACCGGTACCGTCAGCTGGAACTGGTTGGTCATCTCCAGCACCATGACGATCGCCATGAGCGGGGCGTGCGTGACGGCCGCCAGCACGGCGGCCATGCCGATCACCGCCAGCACGCGCGGATCGCCGACCAGCGCGGCGGGCAGCCACAGCGCCGCCACTTGCGCCAGCGTGCTGCCTGCCGCGGCGCCGACGAACAGCGACGGCGTGAACACGCCGCCGATGGCGCCGCTGCCCGAGCTGAGCGCGGTGGCCACGACCTTCGTCAGCAGGATGACGGCCAACGCCTGCCACAGCAACTCACCCTGCAGCACGGCCGACACCACGCTGTAGCCGTTGCCCCAGACTTGCGGCACGGCAGCCGACAACAGGCCTGCCAGCAGGCCGCCCAGGCCCAGCCGCAGCGTCAACGACCGGATGCGCCGGAAAGCGAGCCGCGTTCGCTCGAGCAACGCCAGCAGCGCCCAGCCGATCGCACCGAACAACAGCCCCGCGGCCAGCGCCAGCCCCAGGCTGGTCGCCTTCATGGGCACTGTCGGCATCACGTACAGGGGCGCGGGCTCGACCAGCCAGTAGATGAGCGCGCTCGACGTGGCCGAGGCGATGAACACCGGCGCCAGCGTATTGCGCGCAAAGAAGCCCAGCGCCAGTTCGAGCACGAACACGAGCGACGCCACCGGCGCGTGATAGGCCGAACCGATGCCCGCCGCGATGCCGCACACCATCAGGATGTTGCGCTGCTCTGCCGTGAACGGCAGGTGACGGGCCAGCACCGACGCGATCCAGGCCGACAGCTGCACCATCGGCCCCTCGCGCCCGATCGATGCCCCGGTGCCCACCGACACGAGCGCTGACAGCGTTCGCGCGAGCGTGGTGCGGTCGTTCAGGTGCGCCTCGCCGATGCGCGCGGCGTCCAGGTAGTCGAGGTGCTTGTCGCCCTGGGGGCCCCGGCGCGCCCACGCCAGCCCGGCCTGCAGCAATGCGCCGGCGACCAGCCCGCCGATCGCGCAGACCAGGGCGCGGTGCCACGGCGCCAGGCTGCGCGCGGCATCCACCAGGCCGCCGCGGTACCCCGTGGCGAGATATTCCACCTGCTGGGTCAGGGCCCGGAAGGCCAGGGTCGCCGCCGCGGCCAGCGCGCCTACGGCCGCCGCCCACAACCACAGGCGCAAGGTCCGGGCGGCGGGCGGGAGATGGCGAACGACAGGAAGCATCGCGGCCGAGCCTAGCGCACGGCGCCTTTCAAGCCGCTTCCCTTTCGCCGCCGCGGCGCAATGCCGCCAGGTCGCGCACCCGCACGCCGCCGTACTCCAGCTCGATCGCGCCGCGCGCCTGCAGCGTTCGCAGCGCCTCGTTGACCCGCTGGCGCGACAGCCCGACGAGGTAGGCCAGCTCCTGCTGCGTGATGCGCAGCAACTCGCCCACGCCCGGGAAGAGCACCGGGTTGAACAGCTGCGCCAGGTTGCGCGCGACCCGTGCGTCGGGGTTGTTCAGGCGGTCGGCCTCGCGCGCGGCGATGAACTGTCCGAGCCGTTCGTTGAGCTGGTTCATGACGAAGCGGTTGAAGCCGATCGAGTGGTCCAGCAACCAATGGAACTCGTCGATCGGCAGGCCGGCGACGACGCTGCGGCGCAGCGCCAGGATGTCGTAGCGGTAGGGTTCGCGCTTGAGCGCCGTGCCCTCGCCGAACCAGCCGCCGGAGGACAGTCCGCTGTACGTCATGGAGCTTCCGTCGGCGCTGTCCTTGCTCATCTTGAGCAGGCCTTCGACCACGCCGAACCAGTAGGTGGGCGGGCGGCCGACGCGGCACACGCGGTCGCCCGGCTCGGCGTCGCCCACGACGATGGCGGCCTCGGCCCGGGCACGTTCGGCCGGCGCCAGGGCGCGCAGCCACGGCACGCCAGAGAGCTCCGTCGCGGTGGCCGGTCGCACACGCTCGCGCAGCGAGCCGCCGTCCATGCCGCGCGTCGGCGTGCCGGCGCGCGGGAACGCGGGAATGGGATCGGCCAGGACATCGGAACGCATCGGGAAACTCCGGGGAGTAGCTTCCCCTAGATTGTCGTTGGAACGACAACATGACGTCAAAGTACCGGCCTACATTGCCGTCAACGTTTCTGAATATGTCTCAACCGAACACCACCTTTCCGCGTTTGCTGGCAGAGCACGCCAGGCGACAGCCCGACGCGCCCGCCATGCGCGAGAAGGACCTGGGCATCTGGCAGGCATGGACCTGGCAGCAGGTCGCGCGCGAGGTGCGCGAGATGGCCTGCGGGCTCGCCAGCCTGGGGTTCGCCGCGCATGACAACCTGGCGATCGTCGGCGCCAACCGGCCGCGCCTGTACATGACGGCGCTGGCGGCGCAGAGCCTGCGCGGCGTGCCGGTCCCGCTGTACCAGGACGCGGTCGCCGGTGAGATGACTTTCATGCTCGAGGACGCCGGCGTGCGCTTCGTCATTGCCGAGGACCAGGAGCAGGTCGACAAGCTGCTCGAATGCCGCGAGCAATGGCCGCGGCTGGCGCACATCATCTACGAGGACCCGCGCGGCCTGCGCAACTACGACCAGCCCGGCCTGCTGAGCCTGGAGCAGTTGCGCGAGCGCGGCCGGGCCTTCGACGCGCAGCATCCGGAGCACTTCGAGCGCGCCGTCGCCAGCGCGCAGCCGGACGACGTGGCGGTGATCCTCTACACCTCCGGCACCACCGGCCGGCCCAAGGGCGTGTGCCAGACGCATGCCAGCTTCATCGCCGCCGGACGCGGCGGTGTCGAGTCGGACCGGCTCGGTCCCGGCGACGACATCATGAGCTACCTGCCCATGGCCTGGGTGGGCGACCACCTGTTCTCAGTCGCGCAATGGCTGGTGGGCGGCTTCACGCTCAATTGCCCCGAGTCGTCCGAGACGGTGATGAACGACATGCGAGAGATCGGCCCGACCTACTACTTCGGGCCGCCGCGCACCTTCGAGGGCCTGCTCACGTCGGTGTCGATCCGCATGGAGGACGCGGCCACGCCCAAGCGCTGGCTCTATGCCAAGTGCATGGCGCTGGCGCGGCGCGTGGGCGCCGACATCCTCAACGGCGCCCCGGTGTCCGCGCTCGACCGGCTGCGCTACCGCCTGGGCGACCTGCTGGTCTACGGGCCGCTTCGCAACATGCTGGGGATGAGCCGCATCCGCGTGGCCTACACGGCGGGCGCGGCCATCGGGCCGGACCTGTTCCGCTTCTACCGGTCCATCGGCGTCAACCTCAAGCAGTTCTATGGGCAGACCGAGACCTGCGCCTACGTCTGCCTGCAGCAGGACGGAAAGGTCAAGCTCACCAGCGTGGGCACGGCAGCGCCGGGCATGGAACTACGCATCGCCGACAACGGCGAAGTGCTCGTGCGCGGCGTCTCGGTGCTCAAGGAGTACTACAAGCGGCCGGAGGCGACCGCCGAGGTGCTCGACGCCGAGGGCTACTTTCACACGGGCGACGCGGGTGTGATCGACAGCGAAGGCCACCTGCGCATCATCGACCGGGCCAAGGACGTCGGCCGCATGAACACCGGCGCCATGTTCGCGCCCAACTACATCGAGAACAAGCTCAAGTTCTTTCCGCAGATCAAGGAGGCGGTGTGCTTCGGCCACGCGCGCGACGAGGTGTGCGCCTTCATCAACATCGACTACGAGGCGGTGGGCAACTGGGCCGAGCGGCGCGGGCTGCCCTACGGCGGCTACGTCGACCTTGCCGGCAAGCCGGAAGTGCTGGCGCTGGTGGCCGAATGCATCGGCCGGGTCAATGCCGACCTGGCGGCGGAGGAAGGCATGGCAGACACGCAGATCGCGCGCTTCCTGGTGCTGCACAAGGAACTGGACCCGGACGACGACGAACTCACCCGCACCCGCAAGGTCCGTCGCGGCCACGTGGCGGACAAGTACCGCGTGCTGGTCGATGCCCTGTACGGCGGCAAGACCGAGCAGTTCATCGAAACCCAGGTGAAGTTCGAGGACGGCCGCACCGGCACCGTGAGCGCCACGCTCTCGATCGTGCCGGCCCAACGCTACCCTGCCGTCAGGGCCGCCGCATGAACGCCCGTGCCATGGACCTGCCGCCGCAGGCCGCGCCGCAAGGCGATGACGCGCCGCCACCGGCACGACGTATCGGCGAGTCGATACTGGAAGTGAAGAACATCTCGCTGGCCTTCGGCGGGGTGAAGGCGCTGAGCGACATCAGCTTCGACGTGCGCGAGCACGAGGTGCGCGCCATCATCGGGCCGAACGGCGCCGGCAAGAGCTCGATGCTCAACTGCATCAACGGCGTCTACACGCCGCAGCAGGGCTCGATCACGTTCCGCGGCCAGACCTTCCGCCACATGAACTCGCGCCAGGTGGCCGAAATGGGCGTGGCGCGGACGTTCCAGAACCTGGCGTTGTTCAAGGGCATGAGCGTGCTCGACAACATCATGAGCGGGCGCAACCTGAAGATGAAGAGCGGCCTGCTGGCGCAGGCGCTGCGCTGGGGCCCGGCCGAGCGCGAGGAGCTGGCGCACCGCGAGTTCGTCGAACGCATCATCGACTTCCTGGAGATCCAGGCCTGGCGCAAGACGCCGGTGGGCCGCCTGCCCTACGGGCTGCAAAAGCGCGTGGACCTCGGGCGTGCGCTGGCGATGGAGCCGCAGGTCCTGCTGCTCGACGAGCCGATGGCCGGCATGAACGTCGAGGAAAAGCAGGACATGTGCCGCTTCGTTCTGGACGTGAACGACGAGTTCGGCACCACCATCGTGCTGATCGAGCACGACATGGGCGTGGTGATGGACATCAGCGACCGCGTGGTGGTGCTGGACTACGGCCGCAAGATCGGCGACGGCACGCCGGACGAGGTGCGGGCCGACCCCGAGGTGATCCGGGCCTATCTCGGCACGACACATTGATCATGCGGAAGGCTTGACATGGGATTCTTCCTCGAAACCGTCTTCGGCGGCCTGATGGCCGGCATGCTCTATGCCCTGGTCGCCCTGGGCTTCGTCCTGATCTTCAAGGCCTCGGGCGTCTTCAATTTCGCGCAGGGCGCGATGGTGCTGTTCGCGGCGCTGGCGATGGCGCGCTTCGCCGAGTGGTTCCCGCGGTGGCTCGGCTTCGACAGCGCGGTGCTGGCCAACCTCCTGGCCTTCGTGGCGGCGGCGCTGTGCATGGTCGTCGTGGCCTGGCTGGTCGAGCGGCTTGCCTTGCGCAGGCTGGTCAACCAGGAAGGCATCACGCTGCTGATGGCCACGCTGGGCATCGCCAACGTGCTCGACAGCGCCGGCCAGCTGCTGTTCGGCAGCGCCACCTACAAGATCGACATCGGCATGCCCAAGGATCCGATGATCGTGCTCGACAAGGTATTCGACGGTGGCCTGCTGCTGAGCAAGGAGGACATGTTCGCGGCCGTGCTCGCGGCGGCCCTAGTGACGACGCTCACGCTGTTCTTCCAGAAGACCGCCACCGGCCGGGCGCTGCGCGCCGTGGCGGACGACCACCAGGCGGCGCAGTCGATCGGCATACCGCTGGCGCGCATCTGGGTGATCGTCTGGTCGATCGGGGGCTTCGTGGCGCTCGTGGCCGGCGTCATCTGGGGCAGCAAGCTCGGCGTGCAGTATTCGATCTCGCTGGTGGCGCTCAAGGCGTTCCCGGTGGTCATCCTCGGCGGCCTGACCTCGGTGCCCGGCGCCATTCTGGGCGGGCTGATCATCGGGGTGGGCGAGAAGGTCTCGGAGATCTACCTCGGGCCGTACCTGGGCGGCGGCATCGAGAACTGGTTCGCCTACGTGCTTGCCCTGGCGGTGTTGCTGGTGCGGCCGCAAGGCCTGTTCGGCGACCGGATCATCGACCGGGTGTAGGGAAGGCAAGACAACGATGTTCTACCGCGAGAACGGCCAGTTCAAGACCAGCTACCGCGCCGACCTGGCGCTGTTCCCCGTGGCGCAGGACCGCTGGGCCATGCTGGCGCTGGCGGCAGTCGCCTTCGTCGCCGTGCCGCTGCTGGCCAGCGACTACAGCTTTCGCGCCGTCTTCATTCCCTTCCTGATCCTGTCGCTGGCGGCCATCGGCCTGAACATCCTGGTGGGCTACTGCGGCCAGATCTCGCTCGGGACCGGCGCCTTCATGGCCGTGGGTGCGTACGCGGCCTACAACCTGCAGGTGCGCATCGACGGCATGCCGCTGCTGCTGGCCCTGATCGGCGGCGGCCTGTGCGCCATGGTGTTCGGCGTGCTCTTCGGCATCCCGAGCCTGCGCATCCGCGGCCTCTACCTGGCGGTGGCCACGCTGGCCGCGCAATTCTTCGTCGACTGGTTCACCAACCGGGTCAAGTGGGTGACGAACGATTCTTCGTCGGGGTCGGTCAGCGTGCGCGCCCTGCAGATGTTCGGCTTCGAGTTCAGCACGCCGACCCAGAAATACCTGCTCGTGCTCACGCTCGTGGTGATCTTCGGGCTGCTGGCCAGGAACCTCGTGCGCGGCGCCATCGGGCGCGAATGGATGGCCATGCGCGACATGGACGTGGCGGCCGCGGTCATCGGCATCCGGCCGGTCTACGCCAAGCTCACCGCCTTCGCGGTCAGCAGCTTCATCGTCGGCGTGGCCGGCGCGCTGTGGGGCTTCGTGCACCTGGGCGCGTGGGAACCGTCGGCCTTCGGCATCGACAAGTCGCTGCAGCTGCTGTTCATGATCATCATCGGCGGGCTCGGCTCGATCGCCGGCAGCTTCTTCGGGGCGGCCTTCGTGGTGCTGCTGCCGCTGTTCCTGAACTACGTGCCGCACTGGCTCGGCCTGGCGATCTCCACCGCCACGGCCTCGCACCTGGAGCACATGATCTTCGGCGCGCTCATCGTCTTCTTCCTGATCGTCGAGCCGCACGGCCTGGCACGGCTGTGGGCGACGGGCCGGCAGAAGCTGCGGCTGTGGCCATTCCCGCACTAGGCCCGAACCCATCGCGCCGCACGACGAAGCCCGCCCACGTTTTTTCACCCGACCTGTTCCCAGTTCAAACGAAGGAGACAAGACATGCAAGGAAGCAATTTCACCCGCGTCACCGCCCTGGTCGCGGCCGGCCTGTCGATGGTGGCCGCGAGCTCGCTCGCGCAGGCGCAGGCCGCCGAGCAGTTCGTCCCGCTGCTGGTCTACCGCACCGGGCAGTTCGCGCCGCTGGGCATTCCGTGGGCGGACGGCAAGCAGGACTACCTCAAGCTCATCAACGCGCGCGACGGCGGCGTCAACGGCGTGAAGCTGACCTTCGAGGAATGCGAGACCGCCTATGACGCGGCCAAGGGCGTCGAATGCTATGAGCGCCTCAAGGGCAAGGGCAGCGGCGCCTCGGGCTTCGACACGCAATCGACCGGCATCACCTTCGCCGTCACCGACAAGGCCTTCGTCGACAAGGTGCCGGTCGAGACACCCGGCTACGGCCTGTCGCAGTCGGTGGACGGCACGGTGTTCGAATGGAACTTCCCGCTGATGGGCACCTACTGGACCGCGACCGACGTGATGCTGCAGGACATCGCCAAGAAGGAAAAGGGCAGCCTCAAGGGCAAGAAGATCGCGCTGGTCTATCACGACTCGCCGTACGGCAAGGAGCCCATTCCGCTGCTCAACAAGCGCGCGGCGGCCGAGGGCTTCGAGGTGCTGCTCTATCCGGTCACGCCGCCCGGCGTCGAGCAGAAATCCACCTGGCTGCAGATCCGCCAGCAGCGCCCCGACTACGTTCTGTTCTGGTCGGCCGGCGTGATGACGCCGGCCGGCATCCGCGAGGCGCAGGCCAGTGGCTACCCGCGCGACAAGATCTACGCCGTGTGGTGGGCCGGCTCCGACCATGACGTGAAGGACATCGGCGAAGGCGCCAAGGGCTACAACGCGGTCACGCTGCAGAACAGCGCGGCCAAGGACAAGGTGCTCGACGACATCAGGAAGTTCGTCTACGACAAGGGCCAGGGCACCGGCTCGGCCGAAGGTGTGGGCGCCATTGCCTACAACCGCGGCGTCATGATCTCGATGCTCCAGGTCGAGGCGATCCGGGCCGCGCAGGAGAAGTACGGCAAGGGCAAGCCGGTGACGCCCGAGCAGGTGCGCTGGGGCTTCGAGAACCTCGACCTGACGGCCGACAAGCTCAAGGCGCTCGGTTTCGGCGAGATGATGCGGCCGATCAAGACCTCGTGCAGCAACCACATGGGCGACGACTGGGCACGCGTGATCCAGTGGGACGGTGCCAAGTGGAACATCACGTCCGGCTGGTACCAGTCCGACAAGACGCACATCAACGCGCTGGTCAAGGAGTACGCCGAGAAGTACGCCAAGGACAAGAACATCAAGACGCGCAGCTGCAGCTGAGCACAGAAGCCGTGAACGCGCCCGCCGACCGACCCTTGCTCGATGTCAATGGCATCGAGGTCATCTACAACCACGTGATCCTCGTGCTCAAGGGTGTGTCGCTCACGGTTCCGGAGGGCGCCATCGTGGCCCTGCTCGGCGGCAACGGCGCCGGCAAGACCACCACGCTTCGCGCCGTCAGCAACCTGCTGGCCGGCGAACGCGGCGCGGTGACCAAGGGCACGATCGAGCTGCGCGGCGAGCGCATCGAGGCGCTCTCGCCGGCGGCGCTGGTGCAGCGCGGCCTGGTGCAGGTGATGGAAGGGCGCCACTGCTTCGCGCACTTGACGATCGAGGAGAACCTGCTGACCGGCGCCTACACGCGCAAGGATCGGGGCGAAGTCGCGGCCAACCTGGAGAAGGTCTACACCTACTTCCCGCGCCTGAAGACGCGGCGCACCAGCCAGGCCGCCTACACCTCGGGCGGCGAGCAGCAAATGTGCGCGATCGGGCGGGCGCTGATGGCCAACCCGAGCGTGGTGCTGCTCGACGAGCCGTCCATGGGGCTCGCGCCGCAGATCGTCGACGAGGTGTTCTCGATCGTGCGCGACCTGAACCAGAAGGAACGGGTCACGTTCCTGCTGGCCGAGCAGAACACGAGCATGGCGCTGCGCTACGCCGACTTCGGCTACATCCTCGAGAACGGGCGGGTGGTGATGGACGGCGAAGCCGCCAGCCTGCGCGAGAACGAGGACGTCAAGGAGTTCTACCTGGGCGTGGGCGGCGGCGACCGCAAGAGCTTCCGCGACGTCAAGAGCTACAAGCGCCGCAAGCGCTGGCTGGCCTGACCCTGCGCGGCCGCTTCGAAAACCTGAACGCGAACAGAGCATCATGAGCCAGTACTACGACGCACTGGAGACGCGCGAGCCGGCCGAGCGGGAGCGCGAGCAGCTCGCCCGCCTGCCGTGGCAGCTCGCCCATGCGGTGCAGGCGGCGCCGGCGCTGGCGCGCATCCTCGGTTCCACCGACACCGCCTCCGTGACCACGCGCGAAGCCCTCGCGCAGTTGCCCGTCACGCGCAAGTCCGAGTTGCTCGAACTTCAGAAAGCCACCCGCGCGAGCGACGCATTCGGCGGCTTCGCTGCCGCGCGCGGTCCGCGCACGCGGCGGGTGTTCGCCAGCCCCGGAACGCTGTACGAGCCCGAGGGCGCAGCGCCGGACTACTGGCGCACCGCGCGCGCCTTCTTCGCCGCCGGCTTTCGCGCCGGCGAACTGGTGCACAACAGCTTCAGCTATCACATGACGCCGGCCGGCTCGATCATGGAAACCGGCGCGCATGCGCTCGGCTGCACCGTGTTCCCCGGCGGCACCGGCCAGACCGAGCAGCAGGTCCAGGCGATCGCCGAACTGCGGCCGCACGGCTATGTCGGCACGCCCAGCTTCCTCAAGCTGATGCTGGAGAAGGCGGCAGACCAGCACATCGCCCTGCCCACGCTGACCAAGGCGCTGGTCTCGGGCGAGGCCTTTCCGCCCAGCCTGCGCGACTGGCTGGACGAACGCGGCGTAGGGGCCTACCAGTGCTACGCCACCGCGGACGTCGGCCTCATCGCCTACGAGACGCCGGCCCGCGAAGGCCTGGTGATCGACGAAGGCGTGCTGGTGGAGATCGTGCGCCCGGGTACCGGCGAACCGGTGCCCGAGGGTGAGGTGGGCGAGGTGGTGGTGACGCCGCTGTTCAACGCCGACTACCCGCTGGTGCGGTTCGGCACCGGCGACCTGTCGGCAATGCTGCCCGGCACCTGCCCCACCGGCCGCAGCAACGCCCGCATCAAGGGCTGGATGGGGCGCGCCGACCAGACGACCAAGGTGCGCGGCATGTTCGTGCACCCGGGGCAGGTGGCGCAGGTCGCCCGCCGGTTTCCCGAGGTGCTGCGGGCCCGGCTGGTGGTCGAAGGCGAGATGGCGCAGGACCGCATGACGCTGCACCTCGAATGCAACGGCGCGCCGCCCGGCCTGGCCGAACGCGTGGCGGAGGCGATCCGCGAGGTCACCAAGCTGCGCGGCGAGGTGCGCATCGTCGCGCCTGGCAGCCTGCCCAACGACGGCAAGGTGATCGAGGACGCGCGCCGATACGAATAGCCGGCGCGGCCTCGTCCCTGCGCTTGCCACTGTCATGGCGAAAGTGGTGTACTGCGATCCCCGCATTGGGTGCTTTCTCATCCAACTGCAGGTTCGTTGTTCATTTCTCCAACTTATGACGGAGCCGTCATGTCACTGCGCATCAACGACATTGCCCCGGATTTCAGCGCCAACACCACGCAGGGCCGGATCCAGTTCCACGACTGGATCGGCGACAAGTGGGTCGTGCTGTTTTCGCACCCCAAGGACTTCACGCCGGTGTGCACCACCGAGCTGGGCTACATGGCGAAGATCGAGCCGGAGTTCACGCGCCGCAACACCAAGCTGATCGGGCTGAGCATCGATCCGGTGGACGCGCATGACCGCTGGGCCACCGACATCGAGGAAACCCAGGGCCACCGGCCCAAGTACCCGATGATCGGCGACACCGACCTGGCGGTGGCCAAGGCCTACAACATGCTGCCCGCGGAAGAGCCAGGCAGCTCCGATGGCCGCACCGCCGCCACCAATGCCACGGTGCGCACCGTCTTCATCATCGGCCCGGACAAGAAGATCAAGCTGATGATGACCTACCCGATGACCACCGGCCGCAACTTCGACGAGATCCTGCGCGCCCTCGACTCGATCCAGCTGACCGCCGCGCACAAGGTGGCGACGCCGGCGAACTGGAAGCACGGCGAAGACGTGATCATCGCCGGCTCGGTCAGCGACGACGACGCCAGGACGCTCTTCCCCGACGGCTGGAAGTCGCCCAAGCCCTACCTTCGCGTGGTCAAGCAGCCGGGCTGAGCCCGGCAACCGGCGGATCTGCCATGGTCTTCGAACAGATCACCACCGGCGGCTGCCGGTCCTACCTCGTCGGGTGCGACGACACGCGCGCCGCCGCGCTGATCGACCCGGAACTGAGCCAGGTCGACCACTACCTCGGACTGGCGGCGCAGCACGGCGTGCGCATCCGCTACGTGATCGACACGCACACGCATGCTGATCACTTCTCGGCCACGCGCGAGCTGGCGCGCAAGCTGGCAGTGCCGGTGATCATGCATCGCCGCAGCCCGGCCCCGTTCGTCGACATCCGCCTCAACGACGGCGAGATGATCGTGCTGGGCAAGCTGCGCATCGCCTCGATGCACACGCCCGGCCACACCGCCGACTCGATGTGCCTGCAGGTCGAGGACCGCCTTTTCACCGGCGACACGCTGCTGATCGGCGGCACCGGGCGCACCGACCTGCCGAGCGGCGACCCGCAGGCGCTGCATGACAGCCTGTTCAACAAGCTGCTGCGCCTGGACCCCTCCCTCAAGGTGCATCCGGCCCACGAGTACAAGGGGCGCGACCATTCGACGCTGGCCGACGAGCTGGCCGGCAATCCGAGGCTGCAGGTGCGCGAGCGGGCGGCGTTCGTCCAGATGATGCAGCAGCTGAACCTGTCGATGCCGACCCACATCACCGAGGCACTGCGCACCAACATGAGCGGCGGCCAGACAGTGGCGGCATTGCTGGCGGAAGCCACGGCGAAGGTGCCGTTCATGGCGCTGGGCGAGCTGCGGGCCAGGGTCGAAAGCGGCGACGAAGAGTTCATCGTGCTCGACGTGCGCGAGCGCGATGCGTACGAGAAGGGCCACGTGCCCGGCGCACGGCTGCTGCCGCGCGGCCAGCTGGAACTGCGCGTCAACCAGGACCTGCCGGATCCGACGCGCCGCATCCTGACCTGCTGCGAGCTCGGCTACATCTCCACCCTGGCCGCGGCGACGCTGCGCGGCATGGGCTTCGTCAATGCCGTGGCGCTGGACGGTGGCATGAAGGCCTGGCGCGAGGCGGCCTACCCTCTGCGCGAGGGCGCCGAGCCCTGATCGGCTTCAGCGCGCGGCCAGTACGCGCGACAGCCACGCCAGCAGCACGTCGACCACCTCCTGGCGATTGGTCTCGTTGAGCGTCTCGTGGCGCGCGCCGCCGAAGACGTGCGAGGACACGTCGGTCAGCCCCGCGTCGCGGTAGCGCTGCACCAGCGGGTGGAACCATTCGCCCTTGTTGCTGACCGGATCCTGGTCCCCGATGAACAGGTACAGCGGCAGCGCAGGCGGAATGCGCCCGCGCATCGCGTCGGGCGCGAGCGAGGCCAGGCTGGCGAAGATCGATCCCATGCCTTCGGCGTCGACCGTGAACCCGCACAGCGGGTCGGCAACATAGGCGTCGACCTGCGCCGCGTCCCGGCTGAGCCAGTCGAATGGCGTGCGCACATCGGGCAGCGCGGCATTCATGTCCTCGAGCCTGAAACCAGCCTGCAGGCCGGCGCCGAGCAGGTCCAGGGCTGTCGTGCCGGACAGCACCGCCCCGCCGAGCAGCGCGCTGTGCTCGATCAGGTAGTACTGCACCGCGAACGAGCCCATGCTGTGCCCGAGCAGCACCAGCGGCACTCCGGGATGGCGGCTGCGCGCGTGGCGGCTGAGCTGCGCCATGTCGTCCACCAGCGCCGAGAAGCCGCGCGGGCCGAACCGGCCCAGTTCGCCGCGCGCGGCCGCCGCCGGACCGTGGCCGCGGTGCTCGTTGGCATACACCGCGCAGCCGGCGCGCTGCACCAGCGCGTCGGCCAGCGGCCGGTAGCGCAGCGAATGCTCGCCCATGCCATGCGCGATCTGCACGACGGCGCGCGGCGCGGCGCCGCCATCGGCATGCCAGCCATGGGCCTCGATCACGTGGCCGTCGCCGGCCTCCAGCGTGAAGTGGGATTCGGTGGTGCCCTGCATGTCAATCCTTTGCGGTTGCGAACCGGCCGGCCATCTTAGGGCCTGCGGCACGCGCCGCGCATCAGCTGCCGGCGACGCGGGCCCGCCGCCGCTGCAGCAGCGCCAGGACCATCACGCCGACCACCGCCAGGTTGACCAGCACTACCACCAGGCCCACCATCGATGGCCGGCGGACCAGGTGCAACAGGTCGAAAGGCACGTAGATGGCGCCGCTGGCCGCCGCCAGCCACTCGGCCCAGGCGCGCTCGCGCAGCAGGCCGTATGCCTCGGCCAGACGCGCGGCCGAATATGCGGCCGAACCGGCCGCCAGCCACAGCACGTGCCCGCCGTCCTGCACCTTGGCCATGGCGTCCAGAAAGATCTGCGGATAGTGCGAGGCCGGATTGAGATGCGAATGGCGCACCAACTGCACGGCCACGTCGTAAAGGTCCTGCCGGTGGATGAGCGACAGCACGCCAGTGGCGACCAGCAGCACGAGAAGCCCCTTGGAGGCCTCCACCAGGGCAATCGCGCGAATGGCGCGGCGCGACGCGGACGTGCTGCCGGATGGGTTCATGCGATCGGCGGCCGGTTGGCCGGAACGGTTGGTCCTGCATTGTGGCCGCGACAGGCCCATCGGCGTTGTCGGTGCGGGCGCCGCGCTAAAGTCGGGGCCCGCCCGTCCGACGGCCCGCCGATGAACGCCCACTCCCCCGCCGCTGCCCGCCCGCCACGCACCGAGACGCAGGTTCGCACCGACCTGGCGGCGGCCTACCGCATGGCCGCGCGCAATGGCTGGGACGACACGATCTACACGCATCTGTCGGCGAGCGTGCCGGGCGAACCCGGTCACTACCTGATCAATCCCTTCGGCGCCACTTTCGACGAGATCACCGCTTCGAGCCTGGTGAAGGTGAATACGCACGGCCGCGTGGCCGACGGCTCCGGCGCCCGCGTCAATCCGAGCGGGTTCGCCATCCATGGTGCGGTACATGCCGCACGGCCTGACGTCGAGTGCGTCATCCACCTGCACACGCCCTGGGGCGTGGCCCTGTCCATGCTGCCCGGCGGGCTGCGCGCGACCTCGCAGTACGCCATGCGCCTGCACGGCCGCCTCGGACGCCATCCCTACGAGGGCCTGGCACTCGGCGCCGACGAGCAGCGCCGCATGGTGGCCGCGCTCGGCACGCTCGACGGCCTGATCCTCGAGAACCACGGCCCGCTGGTGGTCGGACGCACCGTGGCCGAGGCGTGGATGCTGATGCACCTGCTCGAGCGCGCCGCCATGGCCCAGTTGCGCGCCATGGCGGCCGCCGGAGGCCAGGTGCTGGCCGTCAGCGACGCACTGGCTGCGCGCACGCACGCCGAATGGGTCGGCGACGGCAGCGAATGGGACGGCGACGCCGAGTGGCCGGCCTTGCTGCGCCGGCTCGAGCGCACCGACCCGGGCTTTCGCGACTGACCCGGCCGCCAAGGCCTGCCACCGATTCACAACCCAAAGGAGATTCCATGCCCACCATCCGCGTCGAAATGTTCGAAGGCCGCACCGTCGAGCAGAAACGCGCCCTGGCGCAGGCGCTGACCGAAGCCACCGTCCGCACCCTCGGCGGCTCGGCCGAGGCTGTCGACATCCTGTTCTACGACATCGCCCGCCAGGACTGGGCCACCGGCGGCAAGCTGTGGAGCGACGCCGCGCCGGCCAAGCCTGCCGGCGGCAGTTGAGATCGCCGCCCGCCAGGGGCCCGATGGAATGCGCACCGATCTTGCTTGCCTGCCCGGCATGACCCATTCGTTCTTCCAGCCCCCCGAACTGACCCGCTATGCATTGCGCAACCTGCGCGCTCCGGAGTGCCTCGTCCAGGCCGGAACGCTTCCCGCCGAAAACGGCCTCGTCGGCATCGACCTGCTGATCGATGACGGCCGGCTGAGCGCCATCGAGCCGGCAGGTACGCTGCCGGCCGAACTCGGCCCGGACCTGGACGCCTCGATGGTGCTGCCGGGCATGCTCGACCTGCACACGCACCTGGACAAGGGCCACATCTGGCCGCGCCGCCAGAACCCGACCGGTGACGGCGCCGGCGCCGGCATGGCGACGCAGCAGGACCGCGAGGCGAACTGGAACGCGCAGGACGTGGCGCGCCGCATGGAGTTCGGCCTGAAGACGGCCTACGCGAGGGGCGTGGTCGCGATCCGCACGCACCTGGACTCGCTGGCGCCGCAAGCCGCCATCTCGTTCCCGGTGTTTCGCCAGATGCGCGAGCGCTGGGCCGGCCGCATCGACCTGCAAGCTTCCTCCATCGCGCCGGTCGATATCTTCCTGACCGACGAAGGGCGCCAGTTGGCCGACATCGTGGCCGAAAGCGGCGGCCGGCTGGGCTTCGTGACCAAGTCGACCTCACATCCGCGCGAGCCCGTTCCGCCGATGCTCGACGAGGCGCTGGGGCGGGTATTCGCCCTGGCCCGCGAGCGCGGGCTCGACCTGGACCTGCACGTGGATGAATCCACCGATCCGCGGGCCTGCTCGCTGATCCGCATTGCGCGAGGCGCCGTGACGCACGATTTCCCGGGCCGCATCCTGTGCGGCCACGTCACCGCGCTGGCGCTGCAGACCGACGAAGTGATCGACCAGACGCTCGACGCGTGCGTAGAGGCCGGCATCGACGTGGTCAGCCTGCCGACGGTCAACATGTACCTCCAGGACCGCAGCCAGAACGACCGCACCCCGCGCTGGCGCGGCGTGACCGTGCTGCACGAGATGAAGGCGCGCGGCATGCGCGTGGCGGTGGCCGGCGACAACTGCCGCGACCCTTTCTACGCCTACGGCGACCACGACATGCTCGATACCTATACCCAGGCGGTGAAGATCCTTCACCTGGACCATCCGCTGTCCGACTGGATCCGCGCGGCAACCGAGACGCCAGCGGCCATCATGGGCCTGGACCGAGGCGTCTTGCGTGCCGGCGCCGGGGCCGACCTGATCGTGCTGAAGGCGCGCAGCTACTCCGAGATGCTGGCGCGCCACCAGTTCGACCGCTGCGTCATTCGCGCCGGCCGCGCCATCGACACGCGCCTGCCGGACTATCGCGATCTGGACGATCTGATGAATAAGTAGCCCGGCGCGACGGGCGACCCGGGCAAGCGCCCGTGGCGAACGCCACCGGCCGGGCTAAGATCGTTGCTTTACTTTTTCTAACATTCTCCCGGAGACGTTTTCCTCATGAAGAAGTTGCTCACCCTCGCGGCGATCGCCCTGGCCGCGGCCGGCGCATCGGCACAAGACTACCCTGGCGACAAGGTGGTCACCATCGTGGTTCCCTTCGCCGCCGGCGGGCCGACCGATCGCGTCGCGCGCGACCTGGCCGAGGCGCTGCGCAAGCCCCTGGGCGCCACCAGCGTGGTGATCGACAACACCGCCGGCGCCGGCAGCACCATCGGCAACGCCAAGGTCGCGCGCGCCAGGCCCGACGGCTACACGCTGCTGCTCACCCACGTGGGCATGGCCACCACCCCGGTGCTGTACCGCAAGCTCAGCTACAACTACGAGACCGACTTCGAGTACCTGGGCATGATCAACGACGTGCCCATGACGCTGATCGGCAGGCCCGACCTGCCGGCCAGCAACTTCAAGGAGCTGAGCGACTGGATCGCCAAGGCCGGCGGCAAGGTCAACCTGGGCAACGCCGGCGTCGGCTCGGCCTCGCACCTGTGCGGGCTGCTGTTCCAGAGCGCGCTCAAGGCCGAGATGACCACCGTGCCTTACAAGGGAACGGCGCCGGCCATTGCCGACCTGATGGGCGGGCAGATCGACCTGCTGTGCGACCAGACCACCAACACCACCGGGCAGATCGAGGCCAAGAAGGTCAAGGCCTACGGCGTGGCCTCGCTCAAGCGGCTGACGACGCCGGCGCTCAA
>NZ_DASQBZ010000003.1:0-124446 GCF_035634955.1 Variovorax sp.
GAGGCCCAGCTCGCGCGACTGGCCGAGCCTTTCTACCGCAGCGACAGTGCGCGCGCCCGCGCGACCGGCGGCGTGGGCCTGGGCATGTACCTGTGCGCGCTGGTAGCGCAGGCCCACGGCGGCAGACTCGAGCTGCGCAATGCGCACCCTGGGTTGTCGGCCGTGGTGCGCCTGCCCCTCGCGCAGCTCGCCCAGGCGGGCGCGCAGGCGGGCTCGCGCCAAGCCGCGCCGGCCGACGTCAGCGCGCCCGCGTACCCAGGATGGCCGCCGCGATGATCATGCCGGCTGCCAGCGCGATGCCTAAATTGAGCGGCCGGCCCGTGACGACCAGCAGCAGCGCCGTCGATGCCAGCGGCGTGATGTAGCTCAGGATGCCGATGCTGCGCGCGTCGCCGCCCTTGAGCGCCTTGTCCCACAGGTAGAAGGCGGCGCCCAGCGGGCCGAGGCCGCACAGCAGCACCAGCATGCCGTCCTCCACCGTGAGCTTCGCCGCGGGTTCGAGCAACGCGTGGCAGGCCAGCGCAAGCAAGCCGGAAACCAGGCCGAACAGGCCGATGGCCGCGGTCGGGAAATGCCGCACCCGCTTCGTCCATAGCGAGTAGCTGGCCCAGATGAAGGCCGAGGCGAGCGCCGGCACGAAGCCCCACATCGAGCGTCCGTCCGCCGCCGGTCCGGCGTCGCCGCGCGCGCCGAGGATGGCAATGGCAGCGCCGGCGAAGCCGAGCAGGGCGGCTACGACGTGCACCGGCCGCAGGCGCACGCCCGGCAACAGCAGGGGAGCGAGCACCACGATGAACAATGGCCACAGGTAGTTGACCAGGTTGGCCTCTACAGGCGGCGCGATGCGCAGGGCGATGAACAGCAGGAAGTGAAACCCGAACAGCCCGTACACGCCCAGCGCGAGCGTCGCCGGCGGCACCGCCCAGGCCTTTCGGTCGCGCCACACGGCCGGCCAGCTCAGCACACTGCCCACCAGCAGCGACAGGCCGGTCAGGAGAAAGGGTGGCAGGTGCGCCAGCGCGGTGCCGAGCGAGGCGAGCGTGGCCCACAGCGCGATCGCGCCAAGCGCGTACAGGGTTGCGGCGGCGTCGGGCGCGGCACGGGTGTCGGTCGCTGGAGTGGTCATCGCAGGCGCGGCGGGCGCCCCTTCAGCGCGGGGCGTCGGCCAGTCGCTCACGCAGTTCGCGCTTGAGCACTTTTCCGATGGCGCTGCGCGGCAGTTCGTCGATGAAGGCGATCCGCGCGATGCGCTGGGTCTTGCCCACGCGCGCGTTGGCCCATTCGCGCAGCGTCTCGGCCTGCGTCGCCGCGGCCTCGGGCCTGAGCACGACGAAGGCCGCCGGGGTCTCGCCCCACTCGGCGCTCGGAATGCCGATCACCGAGGCATCGAGCACGGCGGGGTGCTCGCGAAGCACTGCCTCCAGGTCGCTCGGATAGATGTTGAAGCCGCCGCTGATGATCATGTCCTTGCGGCGGTCGAACAAGGTCAGGAAGCCGTCGACATCGAAGCGCCCGATGTCGCCGGTGCGGATGAAGCGCTTGCCCTGCGCATCGAACCACTCGGCCTCGCGCGTCTTTTCGGGCTGGCCGTGGTAGCCGACCATCATGCCCGCCGAATGGCCCACCACCTCGCCTGCTTCGCCGGGCGCGACCTCGCGGCCCGCCTCGTCGATCAGACGGATGTCGCTGCCTTCGGCGGGCCGGCCCACGGTGTGCAGCTTGTCCGGATGCGCGTGCGCCTCGAGGATGCACGTGCCGCCGCCTTCCGTCATGCCGTAGAACTCGATCAGGCCGCCGGGCCACCGGGCCAGCACGTCCGCCTTGAGCGCGGCGGAAAAGGGCGCGCTGGTGCAGAACTTGGCCTGGAAAGCTTTCAGGTCGAAGCTCTCGAATCCCGGATGCGCCATCAGCCGCTGGTACTGCACCGGCACCAGCATCGTGTGGGTCACGTGCAGGTCTTGCGCCAGTTGCAGGTAGCGGCCGGCGTCGAATTTCGACATCAGCACGGCGCAGCCGCCGTAGGCGATGGTCGGAAAGAACACCACCAGGGTGGTGTTGGAGTACAGCGGGGTCGACACCAGCGTGACCGACTGCGGCCCGTAGCCGTACCTGGCGCCGCGCCGTACATGGGCCCAGCGCATGCCATGGCCTTGCACGATGCCTTTGGGCTCGCCGGTGGTGCCGGAGGAATAGATGATGTTGAACGGTGTGGCCGGGGCGATGGCGGCCGGCGCCGGCCGGCTGCCATCGGGTGCCAGCCAGTCGGCGAGGGCCTGCTCCTGGGTTTGCGGCTGGTCGTCCAGCGCGACGCGAGAAACGGCCGCGGGCACTTCCTGCAGCAGCGCGCGGGTGGTGCCGTCGAGGAAGAGCAGCCGCGCGTCCGCATCCTGCACCATGCGCGCCAGGCTCTGCGGGGTCGAGCTCGGCGCCAGCGGCGCCACCGCGACGCCGGCGCGCAAGGCGCCCAGGAAGACGGCGGCGTAGCGCACGGACGGCGTGGCGCAGACGGCCAACGCGTCGCCCACGGACAAGCCGGCGGCCTGCAGCGCAGCGGCCACGCGGTCCATCAGGCGGTCGAGCTGCGACCAGGTCAGCGTGTCGCGCTCGTCGCGCAAGGCAGGTGCGTCGGGGCGTCCGGCGGCATGCAGGCGGACCAGGTCGGCGATCAGGCCGAAGTCCTGGGAAAGGGCAAGGGAGAGGGCGTCGCTCATGGGCGCAAGCCTACATCCGCCGCGTCCCCGTGCGCTGTCACCCACGCGCCGGGCAGGCGGCCGCGCGGCCGGTGCCTCAGACGCCGGCCGCGTGCGCCTGCTGGTCGGCGTGGTAGCTCGAGCGCACCATGGCGCCGACCGCCGCGTGCGAGAAGCCCATCTTGTAGGCCTCTTCCTCGAACATCCGGAAGGTGTCGGGGTGCACGTAGCGGCGCACCGGCAAGTGGCTGTTGCTGGGCGCCAGGTACTGGCCGATGGTCAGCATGTCGATGTCGTGCGCGCGCATGTCGCGCATGACCTGCAGGATTTCCTCGTCGGTCTCGCCCAGTCCGACCATCAGGCCGCTCTTGGTCGGCACGCCGGCGTGCAGCGCCTTGAACTTCTTGAGCAGGTTCAGGCTGAACTGGTAGTCGCTGCCCGGGCGCGCTTCCTTGTACAGGCGCGGGATGGTTTCCAGGTTGTGGTTCATGACGTCCGGCGGCGCGGCCTTGAGGATCTCGAGCGCACGGTCGTCGCGGCCGCGGAAGTCGGGCACCAGGATCTCGATCTGGGTTTCGGGCGAGAGTTCGCGCACATGGCGGATGCAGTCGACGAAGTGGCCGCTGCCGCCGTCGCGCAGGTCGTCGCGGTCGACGCTGGTGATCACCACGTACTTGAGCCGCAGCGCCGCGATCGTGCGCGCCAGGTTCAGCGGCTCGTCCTTGTCCAGCGGGTCCGGCCGGCCGTGGCCGACGTCGCAGAATGGGCAGCGGCGGGTGCACTTGTCACCCATGATCATGAAGGTGGCGGTGCCCTTGCCGAAGCATTCGCCGATGTTGGGGCACGAAGCTTCCTCGCACACGGTGTGCAGGTTGCTTTCGCGCAGGATCTTCTTGATCTCGTAGAAGCGCGTGGTCGGGCTGCCGGCGCGAACGCGGATCCACTCGGGCTTCTTGAGCACTTCGCCGTGCTCGACCTTGACCGGGATTCGCGATAGCTTGGCGGCGGCCTTCTGCTTGGCCAGCGGGTTGTATTCGGCGGCGCTTTGCGCCTCGCGGACGACTTCTGGGGTGCTCATTCAATAACCTTCGTGCTTCGCACTGCGGTGCGAGCTCCCTTCGGGGCGGCCGGGCGGGGGCTCATGGCGGGATCAGGGCTCCAGGTAGGCAAGCAGCTTGCTGCCCAGCACGTGGGCGGATTCCTCCCAGGCGACCTGGACCCCGATTGTAGAAAGATCGACCGTTTTCAGCCCGCTGTACCCGCAAGGGTTGATCCGGCCGAAGGGTTCCAGGTCCATCGCGACGTTCAGCGCCACCCCGTGGTAGGTGCAATGGCGGCTGACCTTGATGCCCAGCGCGGCAATCTTGCCGAGGCCGCGGAACGGGTCGCCGGCCGGCGCCGGGCCGGTCAGCGCCGCATGCGAAAAAGGGTCGTCGAGCCGCACGTAGATGCCGGGCGCGCCGGCCACCCGGTGGCCGGTCACGCCGAAGTGGTCCAGCGTGCGGATCACCGATTCCTCGATCCGGTAGACGTATTCCTTGACGAAATAGCCGGCACGGCGCAGGTCGATCAGCGGGTAGGCCACGACCTGCCCCGGGCCATGGTAGGTCACCTGGCCGCCCCGGTCGGTCTGCACCACCGGGATGTCGCCGGGTGCGAGCAGGTGATCGGCCTTGCCGGCCAGCCCCTGGGTGAAGACCGGCGCGTGCTCGCAGATCCAGAGCTGGTCCGGCGCACCGTCGGCGCGCGCGAGCGTGAACTCGCGCATGGCCTGCCAGGTGGCGGCATAGTCGACGCGCCCAAGCAGGCGGGACTCGAAGCCGCTGGCTGCCGCGGGCCCGTCCATCGCGCTCAGAGGACGACCTTGACCATCGGGTGCGAGGACAGCGCGCGGTACAGGTCGTCGAGCTGTTCGCGGCTGGTCGCGGTGATGGTGAGCGTCACGCCCAGGTATTTGCCGGCCTTGCTGTCGCGCAACTCCACGGTGGATGCGTCGAACTCCGGGTCGTACTGCTTCGCGACGTGCGTCAGCGCCGTGACGAACCCGTCGGCGTTGAGCCCCATCACCTTGATGGGAAACTTCGAGGGGTACTCGATGAGCGAGTCCTTGCGCGGATCGGTGGCGGGTGCTTCGGGAGGGGTCGGTGTGCTCATGCTCGAGTTCCTGGGTCAAGGGTCTAACAAGTCGACATGGGGCCAATGCGCGACATTCCAAGCGGCCGGGGCGCACGCCGGGCTGGGCCTCATGGGTTTTTACTTATAATCAATGGCTTTGTGAAATTTGCGGACAAGTTCTGCGCGGATCAGAGTGAGGGCACGACTCCAATGACAAAAACCGCCCCCGCCGCACAGAACCCGAAGGAGAGCCTGAGCAAGGGGCCAAAAGCCCCGCCGAAGCCCATCACCGAAAAGGAATGGGACGACTGGCAGCCCAAGGAAGATCCTGACGCAGGTTTCAAGCGACTCAGCGCCGAGGAGGCGCACGAGTTGCGCGAGCGCAGTCCCCAGATCTCGCCGTGGCGGGTCATCCTGGGGCAAATCGTGGCGGGTCTCCTGGTGGCGCTGGTCGCCTGGGGCCTGACGGGGCAAAAGAATGTAGGTTGGTCCGCCGGGTATGGCGCGCTGTCGGTGGTGATTCCGGCGGCGGTTTTTGCCCGCGGGTTGACGGGGCGCCTGGCGTCCCTGAACGCCAGCACGGCGATGCTGGGGTTCTTTGTATGGGAATTGGTCAAGTTGGCCTTGACGGTGGCGATGTTGTTCGCTGCCCCGAGGCTGGTCACGGCGCTGAGCTGGCCGGCAATGCTGGCGGGCTTGGTGGTCGCGATGCAGGCGTACTGGTTGACGGTGATCGTCGCCCCGGGACGCAAGCGGCGCGGGTAACTTTTTGAACGAGTAACAGATGGCTGCTGAGAACGCTGCAGAACAAGGGCAAAGCGCGGGTGAATACATCATCCACCACTTGACGCACTACCAGAGCGCCAAGCCCGGAAGCATTGCCGACTTCACCGTCTTCAATTTTGACTCCATCTTCTTCTCGATCCTGCTGGGCGTGATCGGCTGCTGGCTGCTCTGGCTGGGTGCGCGCAAGGCGACGTCCGGCGTGCCGGGCCGCTTCCAGGCGGCGGTCGAGGTCCTGGTCGAGATGGTCGACCAGCAGGCCAAGGGCATCGTGCACAACGCCACCAGCCGCAAGTTCGTCGCGCCTCTGGCGCTGACCGTGTTCGTCTGGATCTTCATGCTCAACGCGATGGACCTGCTGCCGGTGGACCTGTTGCCCGCGCTGTGGGCCAAGTTCTACGGCGCCGCCGGCCACGATCCGCACCATGCCTACCTGCGCGTGGTGCCCACCGCCGACCTGTCGGTGACCATGGGCCTGTCGGTCGCCGTGCTGCTGATCTGCCTGTTCTACAACGTCAAGATCAAGGGCCTGGGCGGCTGGATCCACGAGCTGTTCACCGCGCCGTTCGGCAACCACTGGGCGCTGTATCCCTTCAACTTCGCGATGCAGATCATCGAGTTCGTCGCCAAGACGATCTCGCACGGCATGCGGTTGTTCGGCAACATGTACGCCGGCGAACTCATCTTCCTGCTGATCGCGCTGATGGGCGGCGCCTGGAGCCTGTCGGGCACGGGCATCCTGCTTGCCATCGGCCACATCATCGCCGGCACCATCTGGTCGATCTTCCACATCCTGATCATCACGCTGCAGGCCTTCGTGTTCATGATGCTGACGCTGGTGTACATCGGCCAGGCACACGACCACCACTGATCGTTTACCGCTTTCGTTTTTCCTTTCTTTTTTTTCTCGTCAACCAAAGTCCCTTAGGAGTCATCATGGAAGTTATCAGCTTTGTTGCCCTGGCCGCCGGCCTGATCATCGGTCTTGGCGCCTTCGGCGCTTGCGTCGGCATCGGCATCATGGGCAGCAAGTACCTGGAATCGGCCGCACGCCAGCCCGAGCTGATGGGCGAACTGCAGACCAAGATGTTCCTGCTGGTCGGCCTGATCGACGCCTCGTTCATCATCGGTACCGGTGTGGCCCTGTGGTTCGCCACCGCCAACCCGTTCCTGGCGCAGATCGCAGCCGTCGCCAAGTAATCGGCCGGCGACTGTCGACCTGTGTCAAACCTTCGGGAGCGTCTTCGGGCCCATTCCCAAAGAGAGGGTGAAAAGTGAGCATTACCGGTACCCTGATCGTCCAGATGATCGTGTTCCTGATCCTGGTCGGGTTCACGATGAAATTTGTCTGGCCACCGATCGCCCAGGCGCTGGATGAGCGCGCCAAGAAGATCGCCGATGGTCTGGCTGCTGCCGACAAGGCCAAGGCCGAGCTGAGCGCCGCCAACCAGCGCGTCGAAGCCGAACTGAGCCAGGCGCGCAACGACTCGCAACAACGCCTGGCCGACGCCGAGCGCCATGCCCAGTCCATCATCGAGGACGCCAAGGCCCGCGCCACGGAAGAAGGCAACAAGATCATTGCCGCCGCCCGCGCGGAGGCAGACCAGCAAGCCGTGAAGGCCCGCGAAGTCCTGCGCGAGCAGGTTGCTGCGCTGGCCGTCAAGGGTGCGGAACAGATCCTGCGCAAGGAAGTCAACGCCGGCGTTCACGCCGACCTGCTTTCCCGCCTGCAGACCGAGCTGTAACGAGCCCCGAGGCAGAAGGACCCCCATGGCAGAACTCGCCACCATTGCCCGCCCGTACGCGGAAGCGCTGTTCGACGCATCCGCGTCGGATCTGGGCGGCACCACCGCCTGGCTCGATCGCGTCGCCGCGATCGCGGCCGATCCGCAGCTCAAGGCGCTCGCCGACAACCCCAAGGCCACGGCCGAACAGGTGATGGGCGTGATCTCCGGGGTGGCCGGCTCCCAGCTTCCCGCCGCGGCGACCAACTTCCTCGCCACGGTGCTGGACAACGGGCGCTTCGCGGCCCTGCCCGAGATCGCTCGGCAGTTCCGCGTGCTGGCCAATGCCCAGGGCGGCGTGTCCGACGCGCTGGTGCAAAGCGCCTTCCCGATCCCGGACGCCGAGCTGGCCCAACTGGGCGCGGCACTCGAGAAGCGGTTCGGCCGCAAGCTCAAGCTGTCCGTGTCGCTCGATCCGTCGCTGATCGGCGGCGTCCGCGTGGTGGTGGGTGACGAGGTGCTCGACACCTCCGTCAAGGCGCGCCTCGAACAAATGAAAGTCGTGCTGACGGCCTGAGGCCGGCAGCTCCTTGAAAGAAAGCAAAGGAAAGAGTCATGCAACTCAATCCCGCAGAGATCTCCGAACTGATCAAGAGCCGCATCGAGGGCTTGGGCGTCAGCGCCAACATCCGCAATGAAGGCACCGTGGTGTCGGTGACGGACGGTATCGTGCGCGTGCACGGCCTTTCCGACGCGATGCAGGGCGAAATGCTGGAGTTCCCGGCCACCGCCGACGGCACTCCGACCTTCGGCCTGGCGCTGAACCTCGAGCGCGACTCCGTCGGCGCCGTGATTCTGGGCGAGTACGAGCACATCTCCGAAGGCGACACGGTCAAGTGCACCGGCCGCATTCTGGAAGTGCCGGTCGGCCCCGAGCTGATCGGCCGCGTGGTGAACGCACTGGGCCAGCCGATCGACGGCAAGGGTCCGATCAACGCCAAGATGACCGACGTCATCGAGAAGGTTGCCCCGGGCGTGATCGCGCGCCAGAGCGTGGACCAGCCGATGCAGACCGGCCTGAAGTCGATCGACTCCATGGTGCCCGTCGGCCGCGGCCAGCGCGAGCTGATCATCGGCGACCGCCAGACCGGCAAGACCGCGGTGGCGATCGACACGATCATCAACCAGAAGGGCCAGGACATGGTCTGCGTCTACGTCGCCATCGGCCAGAAGGCGTCGTCGATCAAGAACGTGGTGCGCTCCCTGGAGCAGGCCGGTGCGATGGAATACACCATCGTCGTGGCAGCTGCTGCTTCCGATTCGGCCGCCATGCAATACGTGTCGGCCTACTCGGGCTGCACGATGGGTGAATACTTCCGCGACCGTGGCCAAGATGCACTGATCATCTATGACGACCTGTCCAAGCAGGCCGTGGCCTACCGCCAGGTGTCTCTGCTGCTGCGCCGCCCGCCGGGCCGCGAAGCCTATCCCGGCGACGTGTTCTACCTGCACAGCCGCCTGCTCGAGCGCGCCGCGCGCGTGAATGCCGACTACGTCGAAGCCTTCACCAAGGGCGAAGTCAAGGGCAAGACCGGCTCCCTCACCGCGCTGCCGATCATCGAGACGCAGGCCGGCGACGTGTCCGCGTTCGTGCCGACCAACGTGATCTCGATCACCGACGGCCAGATCTTCCTGGAAACCAACCTGTTCAACGCCGGCATCCGCCCCGCCATCAACGCCGGTATCTCGGTGTCGCGCGTGGGCTCGTCGGCCCAGACGAAGGTCATCAAGAGCCTGTCCGGCGGTATCCGTACCGACCTGGCGCAGTACCGCGAACTGGCCGCCTTCGCGCAGTTCGCCTCCGACCTGGACGAAGCCACCCGCAAGCAGCTCGACCGCGGTGCCCGCGTGACCGAACTGCTCAAGCAGGCCCAGTACAGCCCGCTGCCCATCTCGCTGATGGCCGCATCGCTGTTCGCGGTGAACAAGGGCTTCATGGACGACCTCGAGATCAAGCAGGTGCTGCCCTTCGAGCACGGGCTGCACCAGTTCCTCAAGACCAGCCATGGCGCACTGATCGCGAAGATCGACAGTGCCAAGGCCATGGACAAGGACGCGGAAGCCGAACTGACGGCCGCCATCACCGCGTTCAAGAAGTCCTTCGCCTGACGCGGCAACGCGCAAGCTAAGGAGCCCAAGGAGTATCTATGGCAGCTGGCAAGGAAATTCGCGGCAAGATCAAATCGGTGGAGAACACCAAGAAGATCACCAAGGCCATGGAGATGGTCTCGGTCTCCAAGATGCGCAAGGCGCAGGAGCGCATGCGCGCCGCACGTCCGTACAGCGAACGCATCCGCCACATCGCGGCCAATCTGGGCCAGGCGAACCCCGAGTACACGCACGCCTTCATGAAGGCCAACGAGTCCAAGGGCGTCGGCTTCATCGTCGTGACCAGCGACAAGGGACTGGCCGGCGGCCTCAACACCAACGTGTTGCGGGCCGTGACCACCCGGATGCGCGAGGCTCAGGCCGCGGGCGTGGCCATCGAGACGGTTGCCATCGGCTCCAAGGGCCTGGGCTTTCTCAACCGCGTGGGCGCGCGAGTGGTCGCGCATGTCACCCAGCTGGGCGACACGCCGCACCTCGACAAGCTCATCGGCCCGGTCAAGACCCTGCTGGACGCGTACGCGGAAGGCCGCCTCTCGGCGGTGCACCTGTGCTACACGAAGTTCATCAACACCATCAAGCAAGAGCCGGTGGTGGAACAGCTGCTGCCTCTGGCGGCGGATTCGCTGCAGGTCGAGAAGGGGCAGCCCTCGTGGGACTACATCTACGAGCCGGATGCGCAGAGCGTCATCGACGAGCTGCTGGTGCGCTACGTGGAATCGCTGGTCTACCAGGCCGTCGCCGAGAACATGGCCTCGGAACACTCCGCGCGCATGGTGGCCATGAAGGCCGCCACGGACAACGCGGGCAACGTGATCAACGAGCTCAAGCTGGTCTACAACAAGACCCGCCAAGCCGGCATCACGACCGAGCTGTCCGAGATCGTCGCGGGCGCAGCCGCAGCCACCGGGGAGTGACGGATACGCCGCAGGCGACCGGTCCTCTACAGAATCAAATACTTATCGGAGCAGAAGATGGCTCAAGAAAACGCAGTTGAAGGCAAGATCGTCCAGGTGATCGGCGCCGTGGTGGACGTGGAGTTCCCGCGCGACCAGATGCCCAAGGTGTACGACGCCCTGAAGTTCGAAGGCGGCGGCCTGACCCTGGAAGTCCAGCAGCAGCTGGGCGACGGCGTGGTGCGTACCATCGCGCTGGGTTCGTCCGACGGCCTGCGCCGCGGCCTGACCGTGGCCAACACTGGCGCCCCCATCACGGTGCCCGTGGGCAAGGCCACGCTGGGCCGCATCATGGACGTGCTGGGCCGTCCGATCGACGAGCGCGGCCCCGTGAGCCAGGAGCTCACCGCCTCCATCCACCGCAAGCCGCCGGCCTACGACGAACTGTCGCCGTCGACCGAGCTGCTGGAAACCGGCATCAAGGTGATCGACCTGGTCTGTCCCTTCGCCAAGGGCGGCAAGGTGGGCCTGTTCGGTGGCGCCGGCGTGGGCAAGACCGTGAACATGATGGAGCTCATCAACAACATCGCCAAGGCGCACTCGGGCCTTTCGGTGTTTGCCGGGGTGGGCGAGCGTACCCGCGAGGGCAACGACTTCTATCACGAGATGTCGGACTCCAAGGTCGTCGTGCAGGAGAACCTGTCCGAGTCCAAGGTGGCCATGGTCTACGGCCAGATGAACGAGCCCCCGGGCAACCGTCTGCGCGTGGCGCTGACCGGCCTGACCATTGCCGAGTCGTTCCGCGACGAAGGCCGTGACGTGCTGTTCTTCGTGGACAACATCTACCGCTACACGCTGGCCGGTACCGAAGTGTCCGCACTGCTGGGCCGCATGCCCTCGGCCGTGGGCTACCAGCCGACGCTGGCCGAGGAAATGGGCCGCCTGCAGGAGCGGATCACCTCCACCAAGGTCGGTTCGATCACCTCGATCCAGGCCGTGTACGTGCCGGCCGACGACTTGACCGACCCGTCGCCTGCCACCACCTTCGCCCACCTGGACTCCACCGTGGTGCTCTCGCGCGACATCGCGTCGCTGGGTATCTACCCGGCCGTGGATCCGCTGGACTCGACCAGCCGCCAGCTCGACCCGCACGTGGTCGGCGAGGAGCACTACGGCGTTGCCCGCTCCGTGCAGGGCACGCTGCAGCGCTACAAGGAACTGCGCGACATCATCGCCATTCTCGGCATGGACGAACTGGCCCCGGAAGACAAGCTGGCCGTGGCCCGCGCCCGGAAGATCCAGCGTTTCCTGTCGCAGCCGTTCCACGTGGCCGAAGTGTTCACCGGCGCGCCCGGCAAGTACGTGCCGCTGTCCGAAACCATCCGTGGCTTCAAGATGATCGTCGCCGGCGAGTGCGACCATCTGCCGGAGCAGGCCTTCTACATGGTCGGCACGATCGACGAAGCGTTCGAAAAGGCGAAGAAGGTCGCCTGAGCGGCTTATCGGGCAGCCCGCGTGGTTGCCGTGCCTGCCGTACATGTATGCGGCTGTGCGCGGCGCCTGACGGGCCCTCCCGTCTGCTTGCTCATCCGTCCTTCTTCAGACACAAGGAAAGCAAATGGCCAACACCATTCACGTGGACGTCGTCAGCGCCGAGGAGTCGATCTTCTCGGGCGAGGCCAGGTTCGTCGCGCTGCCCGGTGAAGCCGGCGAGCTCGGCATCTATCCGCGCCACACGCCGCTGATCACCCGCATCCGCCCCGGCGCCGTGCGCATCGAGACGGCGGACGGCGGCGAGGAGTTCGTCTTCGTTGCCGGCGGCATCCTCGAGGTGCAGCCCAATACCGTCACCGTCCTGTCCGACACCGCCATCCGCGGCAAGGATCTCGACGAGGAGAAGGCCAAGAGCGCCAAGGCCGCCGCCGAGGAAGCGCTGCGCAATGCCAAGAGCGAGATCGACATCGCCATGGCGCAATCCGAACTGGCCGTGATGGCCGCACAGATCGCCGCGCTGCGCAAGTTCCGCCCGAAGAAGTGATCGGGCGCCGGCCGAGGGGCCGCCAACAAATGACCACCACGTGAAAAAGCCGCCTGTCAGGGCGGCTTTTTCATTTTGACGAGCGCGGCGCGGCTGGCCGCTTACTTGCCACCCCAATGGACGAAGCGACGTTCGGCCACCAGGAAGACCAGGTTCATGACGTAGCCCAGCAGGCCGGCGGCGAAGATCGAGGCATACATGTCCGGCATGTCGAAGATGGTCTGCGCATTCATGATGCGTTGACCGAGCCCGTCGGTCGAGCCGATGAACATCTCCGCCACAATGACGATGACCAGCGCAATCGACACGCCCGAACGCATGCCGACGAACACCTGCGGCATCGACTCCAGCAAGGTGACGTCGGTCAGGACGCGCCAGCGTGGCGCACCCATCACCCTCGCGGCAAGCTGGCGTTGCTTGCGCGCGCTCATCACGCCATAGGCCACGTTGAACAGGATGGCCAGCGCCGCGCCGAAGGCCGCGACGGCGATCTTGGTCCGCTCGCCGACGCCGAACAGCACCAGGAAAAGCGGGAACATGGCCGAGGCCGGGGTCGAGCGGAAGAAGTCGATGGCGAACTCGATTCCTTCGTAGATCTTCTCGTTGGCGCCCAGGACGATGCCCAGCGGCACCGCGATCGCTAGCGCGATCAGGAACGAAAGGACGGTACGCACGATCGTCTTTTCGAAGTCGCCCCAGAGCGAGCCACCCGCCAGGCCGTTCCAGAAGGCCTGCAGCGCCTCCATGGGCGATGGGAGCAAGACCGGGTCGACCGCCTTCGTGGCATGCACGAGGGCCCACACCGCCACCAGCGCGGCCATGCCCCACAGGGGGCGAAGTCTGGCGGACAAGCCCGGCTTCATCGCCGCACCTCGCGCTGGAAGATCTCGAGTGCCTCGGACTTGAGCGCGATGAAGCCCGGCGTCACCGTCGTCGCGGCGGTGCGCGGGCGAGGCGCGTCGAAGCGCAGGTTGTCGGCCACCCGGGTCGGACGCTTGGTGAGCAGCAACACCTGGTCGGCCAGCAGCACGGCCTCGTCGAGGTCATGCGAGACGAGCAGCGTCGTCACGCGCCGCTCCACCAGCACCTTCTGCAGGCGGTCGCGCAGGAACATGACCATTTCGTAGTCCAACGCGGAGAACGGCTCGTCCAGGAAGAGCACTTCGGGCTCCACGACCAGCGCGCGCATGATCGACACGAGTTGCTGCTGACCGCCGGACATCTGGTAGGGATAGCGCGACAGGTCGAGCTTCACGTCGAAGGCCTGCAGCAGGCGATCCATCCGCTCCTCGCGCTCGCCCTTGGCCAGGCCGAGGTACTGCAGCGGATAGCGGATGTTGTCGATCGCCCGCAGCCAGGGGAAGACGGCCTCGCGGTAATTCTGGAACACATAGCCGATGCGCGTCTCGCGCGCTGTCTTGCCCTCGAACAGGATCTCGCCGCTGTCGAACGGCAGGATCCCGGCGATCATGTTGATCAGCGTGCTCTTGCCGCAGCCGTTCGGGCCGAAGACCGAGGTGACCTTCCCGTGCGGTATGTCGAGGTCGAATCCATCGTAGACCTGCGCGTCGCCGAAGCGCTTGCTCAGGCCGCGGATCGTGATGTGCGTGCCCGGCGCGAACCAGCGCCGCACGCCGTCCGCGGCCGGCGCGCCGACGTTGCCGGGCGTGCCGGTTAGAGCCGGGTCGATGGTCATCCCGCGCATCACAGGGCCTTGGACACGGACCTGGCGTCGATCCTGTCCTTGATCACCCCGAGTTCCGTGCCGATGTCGAGGAATTTCTGGAAGTCCGCCCAGTCGGCCGCGCTCAGATCACCCACGGGCACGATGCGCGGCAGCGGAACCGTCGCCGCCAGTTCGGGCGGGACCTTCATGCCCTGCACCAGGTAGCCGCGGGTGCTCGAATCGGTCTGCGCTGCCGCGACGCCGCGCGTCCATACGGCGGCGAAGCGCCTGGCGACATCCGGCCGATCGGCCATGAACTTGTCGGCAAGCACAGCACCGGCTGCAAAGGCGGACGCCTCCTTGCGGCCGAGAAGATAGGTGGCGATCACGCCGGTCTCGACCCGGCGCCCGATGTTCTGCGCCACCATGATGGTGGCCGCCGGCTCAAGCGTATAGCCGCCGTCGAAGTTGCCCGATTGCAGGGCGCCCAGATGCACGCCGATCTGCTGCTCCTGGATGGTGAAGTCCTTGCCTTCCACCAGGCCCACCTTTTTCAGCACGGCGCGCGCCGCACCGATGTTGGCCGGACCGGGCGCCGAAAAGAGCTTGAAGCCGCCCTTGAAATCCTTGAGCGACTTGGCGGGACTGCCGGACTTGACGACGAATTGCTCGATCACGTGCTCGCTGTTCTGGCCATTGAGCGAGATGTACTTGAGCGTACCGGGGCGGCGGGCCTCCATGTTGGCGCCTTCGAGCGTGACCAGGTTCGCGGCACCGTCGATGCTGCCCGCGACCAGCGCCTGCACGGTCAGCGGATGGCTGGTCATCGGAACCTCCTCGACTTCCAGGCCCGCTTCCTTGAACCAGCCGCGGTTCTGTGCGATGTAGAAGGGCAGCGCCGCGCTCGACGGAAACACGCCGAACTTCACCTTGTCGGCAGCCTGCGCCGCGGTGAAGGGCAGCGCCAGCGCGAAGGCGGCGGCGGCCCGGATGGCGAGGCGAAGAAAATCAGTGCGTTGCATGGCTGGGGGCTCCGGGTTTCATGGGAATCAGTGCGGGATAGCGATTCGGGTCGAAGAAGGATTCGCCGGCCCGGTAGATGCGGTGAGCAGAGAGGTCCGGGGCGGCGCCGCGTTCAAGCGCGCCCTCGAAGGTGAGCTCCAGCTGAACCCCGCTGGGGTCGTATACGAACAGCTGCCACAGCGAGGTTCCGGGCACGAGGAACTCGCGCCAGGCGAGTCCCGCTGCGCGAAAGCGCGCGATGTATGCGTGGTAGCCGCTGCATGCCAGCGAGACATGGTCGATGGCCGCACTGCCCAGCGGGACCGTCGCGGCGCCGCCCAGCGCCGGGCCGCCGGCATAGATGTGGATGATGGCCTGGCCCCCCGGCTGGCCGCATGCGAGCCACGCGCCGGGATAGCCGAAATCCGGCCGTGCCACCTCTCGCAACCCGATCACGCCGGTCCAGAAGGCGCGGGTGAGCGCCAGGTCCGCAGTCTTGATGGCCAGGTGGAACAGTCCGTGGGTGATGGCGTTGTCCATGGCGTTCAGGCGTTCTGCGGTGTCTCGTGGCCCAGCGCCACGTCGCGAAACAGGCAACTCAGGTCGGACAGGAACGGCGCCTCGGTCTTCCACCGCGTGCCCTGCACCGGATCGCAGCCGTCGAGCATGGTGTCGGTGGCGCGCACGGACAGCGACATGACGAAGCGCATCCGCCACTCGCGCGCCCGCACGATCTGCGCGAGCCACTGGCGCACATCCCATTGCCCGGCCGCGGCGGCGCCTTCGATGATCAGGGCCGCCGCACAGGCGTCCTCCACGGCCTGCGTCGCACCTTGCCCGAGCGTCGGTGCCATGGCGTGCGCGCTGTCGCCGACATAGAGAACGCCGGCATCGGGCTCCGCGTAGCGGATGGGTGCCTCCTGCATGCGTGCCCAATGAGCGTCATCGAGGTTGGCGCACAAGGCGTCGAGCAGCCATTGCACCTGCGCGCTCGGCGGCCGGTGCGCCGGCTGGTACGTAGCCCGTACGGCCGCCTCGGTCTTCCACTCGTCGCGCACCGGCGCGCCCGGCTCGACCGGATGAGTGGCCGCGATGTACACATGCGCGGGCGGCACCCGGAAGGCCAGCAGGCGATGGCAGCCGTTGAACCACTGGCCGTAGTCGTCGATCAGCCCGGCGCTGGTGTCCGGCACCAGCACGCGCAGGATCGCCACGCCGATGTGTCGCGGTTCTGGCGCGCCTGCGAACGTGCGCCGCACCGCCGAATAACGGCCATCCGCGCCAATCAGCAGGTCGATACCGTCGATCGTCTTGCGCTGGCCGTCCTGCACATAGCGCACGCGCGTCCGCCGGCCGTCGACCGCGTCGCGTTCGACCGATTCCAATGTGCAGTCGTAGTGGATCGCGGCGCCCGCGCCCTGGCGCAGCACGCGATACAGCTCCGACCAGCGAATGCGGATGCCGGGGTTGTCGGCCACCTGCGCCAGCGGCAGCGACATCAGGCTCGTGCCATCGGTCAGAGCGATGTCCCATCGCGCCCACGGCAGGCTGGCGTTCTCGACCTGCGCCGCCAGTTCCGCGTCGAGCAGGCGCAGGGCCTTGATTGCGTTGGGGCCGACGTTCAGTCCGGTGCCGGCCTCGGAATGGTCGTTCGCGCCCACCTTTTCCAGGCAGTGCAGCTCCACGCCGGGCAACAGCGCCAGGCGGCGCGCAAGGATGGCACCGGCCACGCCGGCGCCGATGATCACGATCTTCATGCGAATGCGTCCTCCTGCAGTTCCGGCCACCGCCACGCCGGGCCTGCCGCGTCCTCCCACGCCTGTCCGAGCGCGCACAGCAGCGCGTCGCTGCCGGCCGGGCCGACGAGTTGGAACCCGATCGGCAAGCCTTCGTCCGAAGGCCGGCAGGGCAGCGCCAGTGCCGGCAAGCCGGCGCCGTTGACGAAGGCGGTGAACACGGCGTGGCCACGGCCGTCCACGGGCTGGCCCGCGATCTGCCCGGGATGACTTTCTCCTGCCGGCCAGGGCATCGCGGCGCAGGCGGGGGACAGCAGCACGTCGTGATCGGTGAACACCCGCTCCAGCGCGGCCGCCAGCGCCCGTCGGTGCGCATGCGCCTGATGCAGTTCGACGGCGCTGCGCGCACGGCCCTGGGCCAGCATCTGCGCCAGCGCAGGCGTCAGCGCCTGCTCCGATGCGGGCGCCAGCCCGTCGATGACTGCGGCCAGGCCGGCGCCGGCGATCACCGGCCAGGCCAGTTGGTTGAACTGCTCGACCTCGGGCGGCGACGCTTGCTCGACGACCGTGCAGCCCATCGCCTGCCACTGTTGCGCCACCTCGTCGGTGCGGGCAAGGATGAGCGGGTCGACCGGACTCGCACCGACGCTGCGCCAGTACGCCAGGCGAAGCGGGCGCGTCAGCGGTGGGGGAAAGGAGGTGCCGTGCATCTGCGGTGCGATCACGAGCAGGATGCGGGCCAGGTCAGCCATGGTGCGGGCGACCGGGCCGATCTCTTCCAGGCCTGGCAGGAGCTCCGGAAGTCCGTCGGCGCGCGGCACCACCCCACGCCCCGGCTTGAGGCCGACCAGGCCGGCGTATGCGCACGGACGGCGGATCGAGCCGCCCCCGTCGGTGGCCAATGCCAGCGGGCCGATGCCGGCCGCCACTGCGGCCACCGCGCCGCCGCTCGAACCTCCGGGCGTCAGGGACGTGTCCCACGGATTGCGGGTCGTGCCGTGCAGCGCGTTGTCGGTGTAGCCCTGCAAGGTGAATTCCGGGACGTTCGTCTTGCCCAGCAGCACCGCGCCGGCAGCGCGCAGCCGCGCCACCGGCGATTCGTCCGCGGCCGGTACGTGGCGGGCGAACAGTTGGCTGCCCCAGGTGCAGGGAAGTCCGCGCACGGCGATGTTGTCCTTGACGGACAGCGGCACGCCGTCCAGCAGGGAAAGCGGGGCGCCCAGGCGCCAGCGCGCTTCGCTGGCGCGTGCCTGAGCCAGCGCGGCCGCTTCGTCGACGGCGATCACCGCGTTCAGTCGCGGGTTGCACGCGTGCAGGCGGGCATGCACGCTTCGCAGCGCCTCCACGGGCGACAGGCTGCCGTCGGCGTAAGCCCGGGCGAGCGCTTCGGCGCTCATGCGCCAGGGAGCGGACTCAACCGGCATCGGCGATCACCGCGACCAGGCCGCCGCCATCCGGGCCCTGGTGTTCGGCCCCGCCCGACACGAACAGCCGCGTGTCGCCCAGCACCCCGGCGACCAGGCCGCCCACCGCGCCGCGGATGTGCCGCTGCGCATCGATGTCGGTGTCGTCCAGCATCGTGTGCCGGGCGCCGCGCACGCGCCCGCGCCGGTCGGGTTCGCACTTGACGAATACCGCTGCCACGCGCGTCGCCTGCGCACCGTCCAACTGCGGGGCGGCCGCAAGATCCAGCGCCTGCAACGCGTTGCCGACGCCGGCAATGTCCAGTGCGTCGCGCATCGGCGCGCAGGCCATTCGCAGCGAGCCCTGCCACAGCGCGCTGTGGCCCAGCACTATGGCTTCGACGGCGTCGACTTCCACGCCGGACGAGACGCTGGCACGGTCCGAGCGGAGATTGAAGTCCGACAGCATGGCCGACTCGAGGCCCGGATCGTCCGGCAGTTCGCCCAGCGCCACCGCAGCGCCGAACGCGCCGGCCGCACGGGCGAAGGCCATGGAGCGCGCGGGGTCGGCGGTTCGTACCGTCCGGCCGGCAAGTTCGGCCGCCTGCGCTCGCGCCGAGGTCACGCAAGGGCATTTCAGCTGCACGAAGCGCACGTCCTTGGGGTGCTCGATGCCGGCCTGGCGCATGGCCATCCGCACGGCGGCGGCCGCGGCCCGGACCTGCGCCCAGCGCCCGACGTCCTGAGCCGGCACCGGGTCGCTGAAGGCTGTGCCGACGGCCAGCGCGCCAGCCGCGCCGGCAGCGGCCTCGCGCCGGCGCGCAAAGATGACGTAGTGCGGACTGAGCACGCCCTCGGTGCCGCCAGACAGGACGCACGGCACGCGGCGCTGCAGTGCCTCGGCGGGCTGCCCGGTGTAGCGGGCAAGCAGGCCCATCAGCGACTGCGTGAAATAGCCGCGGGTGAAGTCGTTCACGCCGCCGTTGCCTTCCGTCTTGCCGATCACCGCCACCACATCGCCGGCGGCGAGCTCGCCGGCCTCGAGCAGGGCTGCCAGGGACGAGACGTCGCCCGGATGCGCCATGTCGAGCCGGTGGACGAGGAGCCGCTCGCGCAGTTCGCCGGACGGGAAGAAAGAAGTGGAATTCATGGTGCGCTGCAACAATTGCAGGCAGTATGAATTTCATTTGCGCACACTTCCAGCGCAATGTTTGTCTCGGAGCGAGCGCAAATTGTGTGCAGTGCCGCCGCGGCAGGCAGGCGGTCCGCTCAGGCGGTCAGGTCTGCCAGCCGGTTCACCAGGGCTTCCTGGAACGACAGCGCTGCGATCGGCAGCATGCGTCCTTCGCGCCCGGCGAGCACCAGCTGGCTGCCGGCGAGGCTGCGATCGTCAAGCGGTATGGAAACCAGTTCACCGCTGGCCTGCTCGCGCAGCGTGCCGATCTGGAACTGGAAGCTGATGGCGCCGGTCTGGCGCGTGAACTCCTTGAGGGTCTGCACCGCGCTGGCTTCGAGCACCACGTCGAACTGAAGGCGCGACCGGACGATCAGCGCGTCGAGCAGGCGGCGGCTGCCGAAGGAGTGGTCGCCCAGTGCCACCGGATAGCCCTGGCACTCGGCCAGGCGCAGGCTGGCGCGGCCGGCGAGCGGATGGTCCGGCCGCAGCATGGCGCACAGCGGCTGGTCGATGGCGCTGATGACGCGCAGGCTCTCGGACGGTTGCGGGTCGTGCACCAGGGCCAGATCGACGTCGTCGTCGAGCAACTGCTGCACCAGCCGCGGCGTGACGCCCGAGGCGACCTGGAACCGCACGCCCGGATGCGCACGCTGGTACTGCGCGATGACGCCGGGCACCAGGTCGGTCGACACCGATTCGGCGCAGCCGATTCGCACCACGCCGCGCACCAGGCCGCGCAACTGCTCGACCTGCGAGGCGGCCAGCCGCAGGTCGCCCAGGGTGCGCCGTACCGTGGCCAGCAGGACTTCGCCCGCCGCCGTCAGGCGCACGCCGCGCGGAAGGCGCTCGAACAACGGCGTGCCGATCTCGGCCTCGATCTCCAGGATCTTCCGGTTGAGCGCCGTCGAGGCCACATGCAGGTTCTCGGCCGCCTTGCGGATCGAGCCGGCGCGGGCGACGGCATCCAGGTAGACGAAAGCGCGGGGCGGATGAAGCATGGGTGCGCCCATTGTGCCGGCGCGTCGCCCGCGCGTAGGCGGCGGCGCACACGCCGTCGCGTCGCATGGCGGGTGGGCCGCCGGCGCGCTGCGCCTACCATGGCGGTGCATGACGACCGCGCCGATCCCCGATAGCGAAGCGGGCCCTCGCGGGCATGCGCCGCAGCGCGGGCGGGCGCGTGCGGACGACCTGGTCATCGCACGTCCCGAAGGGCTCTATTGCCCGCCCGGCGACTTCTACATCGACCCGTGGCAACCGGTCGAGAGGGCGGTCGTCACCCATGGCCATTCGGACCACGCGCGGCAGGGCCATGGCCACTATCTCGCCCACGAGGCCAGCGCAGGCGTCCTGCGGACTCGCCTCGGCGCCGGCATCCGGCTCGACACGCTCGCCTATGGCGAGGGGGTAGAGCACAACGGGGTGCGCATCTCGCTGCATCCGGCCGGCCACGTCCTGGGCTCGGCGCAGGTGCGCCTTGCGCACGGCGGCCAGGTGTGGGTGGCTTCGGGCGACTACAAGACCGAGCCGGACGGCACCTGCGACCCGTTCGAGCCGGTGCGCTGCGACTGCTTCATCACCGAATCCACTTTCGGCCTGCCGATCTATCGCTGGCCGGGGCAGGCGGAGCTGTTCGCGCAGATCAATGGCTGGTGGCAGCGCAACGCGCAGGAGGGGCGGGCCAGCGTGCTGTTCTGCTACGCCTTCGGCAAGGCGCAGCGCATCCTGCACGGCGTGGACGCGGGCATCGGCCCGATCGTCGTGCACGGCGCCATCGAGCCGCTCAACGCCGTCTATCGCGAGGCCGGCGTCGCCCTGCCGGCCACGGCGCGCGTCACCGATCCGGGCATCGACGCCGCGACGCTGCGCCGCGCGCTGGTGCTGGCGCCGCCTTCGGCGCAGGGCTCGCCATGGCTGCGTCGCTTCGGCAGCGGCCGGTCGGACGCCTTCGCCAGCGGCTGGATGCTGCTGCGCGGCACACGCCGCCGGCGCGGCGTCGACCGCGGCTTCGTCATGAGCGACCATGCCGACTGGCCCGGCCTGCAGCAGGCGATCGCGGCCACGGGCGCGCAGCGCGTGCGGGTCACGCACGGCAGCGTGGACGTGATGGTCCGATGGTTGTGCGAACTGGGACTGGATGCGCAGGGGTTTCGCACCGAGTACGGCGACGAGGACGACGCCGCGCCGGCCCAGGAGGGCGAAGCCTCGTCGGCACCGCCGTCCGCATCATGAAGGCCTTCGCCGCGCTCTATCGCGACCTGGACGCCAGCACCTCCAGCCTGGCCAAGCAGGCGGCGCTGCAGCGCTACCTGCGGGAGGCCCCGCCGCGGGACGCGGCGTGGGCGGTCTACTTCCTGGCGGGTGGCAAGCCGCGCCAGCTGGTGCCCTCGAAGCTGCTGCGCCTGCTGGCGCAGGAGGCTGCCGGCCTGCCGCAGTGGCTGTTCGACGAAAGCTACGAGGCCGTGGGCGACCTGGCGGAAACCATCGCGCTGCTGTTGCCGCCGCCGGACGACGCGCATGACCTGGGCCTGGCCGACTGGGTCGAACAGCACCTCCTGGCGCTGCGCGGCCTGCCGCCGGCCGACCTCACGGACCGCCTGCGCTCGCAATGGCGCCAGCTCGCGCCCGAGGAGCGGCTGGTCTACTTCAAGCTCATCACCGGCGCCTTCCGCGTCGGCGTCTCCCGGCTGGCGGTGACCCAGGCGCTGGCGGCCGTCGGCGGTGTGCCCGCGACGGTGGTCGCGCAGCGCCTGATGGGCTACACGCACCCGGGTGCCCGCCCCGACCCCGGCGCCTATGGCGCGCTCATCGCCGCGCATGACCCGCAGGCCGCGGAAAGCCTGCGCGGCGGCCAGCCGTATCCCTTCTTCCTGGCCCATCCGCTGGCCTCGCCGGTCGACCAGTTCGACGCGCTGCTGGGCCCGACAGGTGACTGGCTCGCCGAGTGGAAGTGGGACGGCATCCGGGCGCAGTTGGTGCGGCGCGCCGGCCAGAGCTGGCTCTGGTCGCGCGGCGAGGAGCTGATCACCGAACGCTTTCCGGAGCTCGCGCAACTGGGCGAGGCGCTGCCCGAGGGCACCGTCATCGACGGCGAGATCGTGGTCTGGCGCGAAGGCCGGGTGCAGCCCTTCGCCGAGCTGCAGAAGCGCATCGGCCGCAAGACGCTGGGCGCGCGCCTTCTGCGCGAGACGCCGGCCGCACTGATCGCCTACGACCTGCTCGAATCCGACGGGCGGGACATGCGCGCGCAGCCCTTTGTCGAACGGCGCGCGCTGCTCGAGTCGCTGGTGGCGCAGCTGCAGCACCCGACGTTGATCGCCAGTCCGCTGCTGGATGCGCAGGACTGGGCCGGGCTGGGCCGCACGCGCGAAGAGGCCCGCGCCCGAGGCGTCGAGGGCCTCATGCTCAAGCAGCGCCAATCGGCCTATGGCGTCGGCCGCACGCGCGAGGCCGGAACCTGGTGGAAATGGAAGATCGATCCGATGAGCGTCGACGCCGTGCTCATCTACGCCCAGCGCGGTCACGGGCGGCGTGCCAGCCTCTACAGCGACTACACCTTCGCCGTCTGGGACGGGCCGCCCGAGGCCGCGCAGCGCCAGCTCGTGCCCTTTGCCAAGGCCTACTCGGGCCTGTCGGACGCGGAGATGGCGCAGGTCGACGCCCGCATCCGCCGCAGCACGGTCGAAAGCTTCGGTCCGGTGCGCAGCGTCACGCCCACGATGGTCTTCGAGCTGGGGTTCGAGGGCATCTCGCGCAGTGCCCGCCACAAGAGCGGCATCGCGGTGCGGTTTCCGCGCATGCTGCGCTGGCGCCAGGACAAGCCGGTGGCAGAGGCCGACACGCTGCAGACGCTGGCTGCATTGCTGCCGCCATGAGCATGACCGGCGCCCGCAGGCTGCAGTCGTGGTTCGCTGCGCGCGGCTGGAAGCCCTTCGCGTTCCAGCGCACCGTGTGGCAGGCCATCGCGCAAGGCCGCTCGGGGCTGCTGCATGCCACCACCGGCGCCGGCAAGACCTACGCGGTCTGGCTCGGCGCGCTGCTCGCACTGGCCGGCACGTCCAAGGGCACGCCGCGCGAAGACGCGGCCGCGCCGCTCACCGTGCTGTGGATCACGCCGATGCGCGCCCTGGCCGCCGACACCCTGCGCGCCCTGCAGCGGCCGCTGCCCGACCTTGCGCCCCATTGGCGGGCCGGGGCGCGCAGCGGCGACACCGGGTCGGCTGAGCGCAGCGCGCAGGACAAGCGGCTGCCCAGCGTGCTGGTGACCACGCCCGAGAGCCTGTCGCTGCTGCTGGCCCGGGCAGACGCGCGCGAGCGCCTCGGCCGCGTGCGGCTGGTGGTGGTCGACGAATGGCACGAGCTGATGGGCAACAAGCGCGGCGTCCAGGTGCAGCTGGCGCTGGCGCGGCTGCGGCAGTGGCAGGCGCAGCTGATGGTCTGGGGCATGTCGGCCACGCTGGGCAATCTGCCCGAGGCGATGCACGCGCTGCTTGGCGACACCGACGGCGTGCTGGTGCAGGGCGAGACGGCCAAGAAGCTCGTGATCGACACCCTGCTGCCGCCGCGCGCCGAGCGCTTTCCCTGGGGCGGCCACCTGGGCCTGACCATGTTGCAGCAGGTGATCGGCGAGCTGGAGGCCAGCGGCAGCACGCTGGTGTTCACCAACACCCGCTCTCAGGCCGAGATCTGGTATTCGGCGCTGATCGAGGCGCGGCCGGACTGGGCCGGCCTGGTGGCGCTGCATCACGGTTCGCTCGACCGCGCCGTGCGCGACTGGGTCGAGCTGGCGCTCAAGGACGGGCGCCTGCGCGCGGTGGTCTGCACCTCCAGCCTGGACCTGGGCGTGGACTTTCTGCCGGTCGAGCGCGTGCTGCAGATCGGCTCTGCCAAAGGCGTGGCCCGCCTGCTGCAGCGCGCCGGCCGCTCCGGACATGCGCCGGGTCGACCGTCTCGCATCACGCTGGTGCCGACGCACAGCCTGGAGATCGCCGAAGGTGCTGCCGCGCGTGCGGCGGTGGCTGCCGGCCACATCGAGGCCAGGCCGAGCCCGCAGCAGCCGCTCGACGTGCTGGTGCAGCACCTGGTGACGGTGGCCCTGGGCGGCGGGTTCGAGCCCGAGGCGCTGTACCGCGAGGTGCGAGGCACCGCCGCGTATGCGCAGCTGTCGCGCCAGGCCTGGCAGTGGTGCCTGGATTTCGTCTCGCAGGGCGGGCCGTCCCTGGCGGCCTATCCCGACTATCACCGCGTGGTGCCGGACGAGCAGGGCATCTGGCGCGTGCCGGACGCACGGCTGGCGCGCCGCCACCGGGCGAACATCGGCACTATCGTCAGCGACGCCAGCATCTCGGTGCAGTATCTCTCCGGCGGGCGCATCGGCAGCGTGGAGGAAAGCTTCGTCGCGCGGCTCAAGCCCGGCGACTGCTTCCTGTTCGGCGGCCGCCTGCTGGAGCTGGTGCGCATCCACGACATGACGGCGCTGGTGCGCCGGGCGCAAGGAAAGCGTCCCGCGGTCCCGCGCTGGGGTGGCGGGCGCATGGCACTGACCAGCACGCTCGGCGACGCCATGCTCGAACAGATGGCGCTGGCCGCGCAGGGCCGCTGGGAATCCCCGGAAATGCGCAGCCTGCAGCCGCTGCTCGAACTGCAGCAGCGCTGGTCGGCGCTGCCCACGCCCACGCAGTTGCTCGCCGAGACGCTGCGCACCCGCGAGGGCTGGCACCTGTTCGTCTATCCCTTCGCCGGCCGACCGGTGCACCTGGGCCTGGCCAACCTGCTGGCGTGGCGCATGGCGCAGCAGGCGCCGCGCACCTTTTCACTGGCCTTCAACGACTACGGTTTCGAGTTGCTGTGCGCCCAGGAGGTGGACTGGGCCGCGCTGCTGCCGCAGGCGCTGCGCCAGGGCGACGAGCAGGCATTGCTCGGCGAAGTGCTGGCCAGCCTCAATGCGAGCGAGCTGACGCGCCGGCGCTTTCGCGAGATCGCCCGCGTCTCGGGGCTGGTGTTCCAGTCCTATCCCGGCGAACGGCGCAGCAACCGGCAGCTGCAGGCCTCGTCGTCGCTCTTCTACGAGGTGTTCCGCAAGTACGACGCCGGCAACCTGCTGCTCGACCAGGCGCAGCGCGAGTTGCTGGCGCAAGAGCTGGAGATCGGCCGCCTCGGCGAGAGCCTGGCGCGCATGAACGCACGCCGGCTGCAACTGGTGCCCCTGGAGCGGGCCACGCCTTTTTCCTTCCCGTTGATGGTCGAGCTGTTCCGCGAGCAGCTGTCGAACGAGCGGCTGGCCGACCGCATCGCCCGCATGGTGGCGCAACTCGAGAAAGCCGCGGGCGGTCCGATGCAGGCGTCGGACAGCGCGGCCGTGAAAGCCACGCTGGTGTTCGGCGCCGATCCGGCACACTGACGGGCGATGAGTGCCCAAGACGTCCTGGACCGAAGCGGCGATTGCCTGGTCGACTGGGCCGGCGAGCGCCTGCACCTGTTGGCCGAGCGGGCCTTGTGGTGGCCGCGCGGGCGCACGCTGTTCGTCGCCGACCTGCACCTGGGCAAGGCCGCGAGCTTTCGCGCTCTGGGGCAACCGGTGCCGCGCGGCACCACAGCCGGCAACCTGCACCGGCTCGACCGTCTGATCGACGGCCTCGGCGCGCAGCGGCTGGTGCTGCTCGGCGACTTCCTGCACGCGGCGCAGGCTCGCACGCCTGCGCTGCTGTCGGCCCTGCGCGGCTGGCGCGCCCGCCACGCCGGACTGGAATGCACGCTGGTGCGCGGCAATCACGACAGCCATGCCGGCGACCCACCGGCCGAACTCGATATCGCCATCGTCGAAGAGCCGTGGCTGCTCGGCCCCTTCGCGTGTTGCCACCATCCGCAGACGCATGGCACGCACTTCGTGCTGGCCGGCCACCTGCATCCGGCCTGCAGCCTGCATGGCCGTGCCCACGATCGGGTACGCCTGGCGTGCTTCGTGCGCGAGGAGCGCCTGGCCGTGCTGCCGGCCTTCGGCGAGTTCACCGGCGGCCTCCATGTGCAGGGCGGGCCCGGGCGGCGACTCTATGCGGTGGGTGGCGACGCGGTCTGGGCGTTGCCCGCGCCGGCGGCCTGAGCCCAACCGGGCCGGTCAGATCACCACCGGCGCGTCCGGCAGCTCGTTGCTGTCGACTTCGCCCGGCGCCAGCGGAAAGTGCTCCACCAGCAGCGCAGACACCTCGGACAGCGCCTGCGTCAGTCCGTCCTCGAAGCGGCTTTCGCGGAAGGCCGCGCCCATGCGGCGCGTCATGTCGGCCCATTGGCCGGCGCTCACCCTGGAGGCGATACCGCGGTCGGCCACGATCTCGATCGCATGCTCGGCCAGCAGCAGGTAGATCAGCACGCCGTTGTTGTGCTCGGTGTCCCACACGCGCAGCTTGCCGAACTGGGCGATGGCGCGCTCGCGCGCGGTCGCGCCGCGCCACAGGTACGAGAAGGGCAGGCCGGCTTCGATGCAGATGCGCACCTCGCCGGTGTGACGGCGCTCGCTCGCGCCGACGCGCTGCTCCAGGCGTTCGAGCAGCGCGTCGGGCAGCACGCGGCGGACGTCGGCAGCGTCGGTCCACCGGTGCCGCCACAGGCGGCCGAGCTTGCCGAGAAAACCGCTTGGCTGTTGCATGGCTACCAATCCCCCGAGGCGCCGCCGCCACCAAAGTCGCCGCCGCCGCCCGAGCCGAAACCGCCCCCGCCGCCAAAGCCGCCGCCACCGAAGCCACCGCCGAGTCCGCCGCCCAGGCCGCCGCCGAAGCCGCCGCCGCGCCGGTAGCCGGCATTGCGTCCGAGCGTGGGCACGCCGACGAAGGCGCTGGACATCAGCGTGAACAACAGCGCCACCACGCCCGCCGCCACGGCCAGCAGCACGCTCGTGCCGACCAGCCATGCAATGGCGCCAGCGCCCGCGCCGGTCGCCAGCGCGCCCAGCTTGTTGCCCAGGATCTGGCGCAGCACCCGGCCCACCACCAGCACGCCGAAGAACAGGAAGATGGCCAGCTGGCCGAAGTCGAAGCCGCGCTCGGCGGGCTGCCCGTTCCAGTGCTCGACCGGCGGCAGCGCCTCGCCGCGGATGAGCGCGTCCAGCTGCCCCACCGCCGCCTCGAGGCCGCCGGCAAAGTCGTTCCGGCGGAAGTGCGGCTTCATGCCGTCGTCGATGATGCGCGCGGCCATCAGGTCGGGAATGGCGCCCTCGAGCGTCTTGGCCACCTCGATGCGCATGCGCCGGTCGTTCTTGGCGACGATGACGAGCACGCCGTCGCCGACGTTCTTGCGGCCGATCTTCCAGGTATTGGCCACGCGGTTGGCGTAGCTGGCAATGTCCTCCGGCGCGGTGGTGGGCACCATCAGCACCACGACCTGCGAGCCCTTGTCGGATTCGAGCGCCGCCAGTTTGGTCTCGAGCGCCTGCTTCTGCGCCGGCTGCAGCGTGCCTGTCTGGTCGATCACGCGGGCATCGAGCGCGGGCACCGGCAGCACCGCCTGCGCCGCGGCCGGCGCGCAGGCCAGCAGCCACAGCACGAGGCCGGCGAACGCCACGAGCAGGGCGCGCAAGGGCGCGGAGCCTGTGGCGGCGCGGCGGGTCGGCGGCGGAACCTGCGCCATCACCGGGCTGTCGGGGCGCGAAGACAACCGGCTACTTCTTGGGCGCGCCGAAGTCGACCGTCGGCGGCTTGGAGATCTCGGCTTCGTTCTGCACCGTGAAGTTGGGCTTGGGGTCGTAGCTGAACACCTTGGCCGTCAGGTTGGTCGGGAAGCTGCGCGCGAGCACGTTGTATTCCTGCACCGTCTGGATGTAGCGGTTGCGCGCCACGGTGATGCGGTTCTCGGTGCCCTCGAGCGTGACGCGCAGGTCGCGGAACGCCTGGTTGGCCTGCAGTTCGGGATAGCGTTCGGACACCGCCATCAGCCGCGACAGCGCGCCGGACAGTTCGCCCTGGGCCTGCTGGAAGCGGTTGAAGGCCTCGGGGTTGTTGATCGTCTCCGGCGTGACCTGGATCGACGTGGCCTTGGCGCGCGCCTCGACCACGCGGGTGAGCGTCTCCTGCTCGAAGTTGGCCTGGCCCTTGACCGTCGCCACGATGTTGGGCACCAGGTCGGCACGGCGTTGGTACTGGTTGAGAACCTCGCTCCAGGCGGACTTCGTCGCTTCGTCGAGCCGCTGGAAGTCGTTGTAGCCGCACCCGGTCAGGGTGACGGCCGACAGGCCCAGTGCGATCGTCATCAGCCAGCGCTTCAGCAATGCCATTTGTATGTGCTCCCGTTGCAGTGAAGGACGCAGACGGTAGCATAGAACGCATGCCGCTCGACCCTCTCCACGCGCTGCAGGCGGCACAGCGGCCGGTGGCCGCGCCGCACCGGCCGGACGGCGCCGGCGGCCGCCTGCTCATCGCCGGCGCGACCGGCGCGCTGGGCAACGAACTGGTGCGCCGGCTGGCCGGACGCCACCGCTTCGAACACACCCTGGTGCTGGTGCGCGAGCCGGTGCAGGATGGCCTGCGCGGGCTGGATTCGGTCCGGGTGCCGCCCGGCTTTCCCGACGACGACGCCGGGCTGGCGCAGGTGCGAGCCGACGTCGCCCTGGTGAGCTTCGATCCGCCGCGCCTGTACCACGACCGCGAACGCGCGCTGTGGACGCCGCTTCCCGCGCAGTTGCCATCCCTCGCGCGCCGGCTGCGCGAAGCCGGCGTGCGGACGCTGGTCGTCGTGCAGCCGCACGACCAGGGCCGCCTGCCCGAGGCGCTCAAGCGCGGCCTGGCCAGCCTGGACGAACAGGCCGTGGCCTCGCTCGGCTTCGAGCGCCTGGTGCTGGTGCGCACCGCCCGCAAGCCCGGCGCGGTCGTCCACGCCAGTGCGGCGCAGCGGCTGGCCCACTGGATGATCTCCATCGCGCGCTACATGCTGCCCTCGAGCGAGCAGCCGGTGCGCGCTGCCGGCGTGGCGCACTTCGTCGACCTGGCGCTTCGCCTGGCGCCGCCGGGCACACACGTGGCGGCCCCCGAGTGCGTCTGGCGGGCCGCGCAGGGCGGGCGCATGGAGCAGGTCGTGCGCGACTGGCTGGCGCTGCCCAGCACCGGCTGAAGGCGCGGCAGAATCGGGGGATGGCCAAGTCCCGACAACGTGTGGAAGACAGCGGCGGCGCCGATGAGCTCGAGGCCGCCTTCTACGAGGCGCTGCAGCGCGGCGACGTCGATGCGCTCATGGCCTGCTGGGCCGACGACGACGAGATCTTCTGCGTGCATCCGGGCGGTCCGCGCCTGGTGGGCGCCGCCGCCATCCGTGCCGCCTTCGAGCAGATGTTCGGCAATGGCGCCATCCATGCCACGCCCGGGCGCGTGCGCAAGGTCGAGACGCTGGGCAGCGCGGTCCACAACGTGCTCGAGCGCATCGAGGTGCTGACCGCCGAAGGCCCGCGCCACGCATTCGTGCTGGCGACCAACATCTACCACCGCACGGCCCTGGGCTGGCGCATGGTGGCGCACCACGCCAGCCCGGGCGTTCCGCACGAGCCGGTCGAGGCGCACGACCCGCCGCAGATGCTGCATTGAGGGGCGGTCGTTCGGCATGACGGGCTTCGATTACGTTTCCCCCGCGTGGTTGCCGGGCGGCAACCTGCAGACCATCTGGGCGGCGCTGGTCTCGGGCCGGCCGCGAGGCGGGCCCATGGCGTATCGGCGCGAGCGCTGGAACACGCCGGACGGCGACTTCATCGACGTCGATTTCCGCGATGCGGCCGGCGCCCGGCCCGGCCGCCCGCTGCTGGTGCTGTTCCACGGCCTGGAAGGCTCGTCGCAGAGCCACTATGCACGCGCCTTCGCGGACTTCGCGCAGGCACGAGGCATGGACTACGCCGTGCCGCACTTTCGCGGCTGCAGCGGCGAGATGAACCTCGCCCCCCGGGCCTACCACTCGGGCGACTACGAAGAGATCGGCTGGATCCTGCAGCGCCTGCGCGCGCGGCACGCCGCGGCCGGCGGCGGCGTGATGTTCGCGGTCGGCGTCTCGCTCGGCGGCAACGCCCTGCTGCGCTGGGCCGAGGAGTCCGGCCGCAGCGCGGGGCAGACGGTCGCCGCGCTGGCCTCAGTCAGCGCGCCGCTCGACCTGGCAGCAGGCGGGGCGGCGATCGGGCGCGGCTTCAACCGCCTGTCGTATACGCGCATGTTCCTTCAGACCATGAAGCCCAAGGCGCTGGCCAAGCTGCAGCAGCATCCCGGCCTGTTCGACCGCGAGGCCCTGCTGGCGGCGCCCGACCTGTACGCCTTCGACAACATCTTCACCGCCCCGCTGCACGGGTTTCGCGACACCGACGACTACTGGACGCGTGGTTCGGCCAAACCGCATCTCGCGGCCATCCGGGTGCCGTCGCTGGTGCTCAACGCGCGCAACGACCCCTTCGTGCCTGCCGCGAGCCTGCCGCGGCAGGCGGACGTGGGGCCGCTGGTGACGCTGTGGCAGCCCGAGCATGGCGGCCACGTGGGTTTTGCCGCCGGCCCGCCGCCGGGCCACGTGGCGGCCATGCCCGAGGCCGTCGGCAACTGGCTGGCCCAGGCCGGCGGGTGAACTGAAGGCGGCCGACGGGCGGCGGCGAGCCCGTCCTGCGCCCGCACCGTGGCGGGCGGCGCAAAATGCCCGCATGGATGACATCGTCAAGCAGGCCCTCGCCAAGTGGCCCAACGTTCCCCATTGCTTCGGCTGGCTGGCCCTGGACGCCCGCGGCAACTGGTACCTGCGCGACGACGCGGCCCAGGCTGCCGGGCCGTTCCCGCAGTCCCGCGGATCGAGGCTCGAGCACGAGAAGCTCGTGGCGTTCATCGGCCGCAACTACGCGCATGACGAGGCCGGCCAGTGGTTCTTCCAGAACGGTCCGCAGCGCGTCTATGTCGAACTGGAAGCCACGCCCCTGATCGGCCGCCTGTCGGCCCAAGGCGAGCTGACCGCCCACACCGGCGCGGCGCTGTCCGCCCAGGCCTTCCTGGTGGACGAGGACGGCAAGGTGTACCTGGCCACCGACGCGGGGCTGGCGCTGGTCCACACGCTGGACGTGCCGACGGCGGCCGAACTGATCGAGCAGGGGCGCTGGACGCCGGAGACGGTCCGTGCGATGGATCTGCCGGCGCGCTTCGGCTTCGTGAAAAGCCCAGTGGCGGCGCGGCCCGCCACGCCTGGCTGATCGCCGAGCGCGCCATGAAAAAAGCCGGCCACTGGCCGGCTTTGTCGTTTGCCGCAAGCCACCCGGGCCGCGGTGCCGGAGAGGCTGCTTATTGCTTGGCCGGTGCCTCGGCGGGCGCGGGCGCGGCGGCAGCAGCAGCAGGCGCCGCGTCCGCGGGCTTGGCGCCGTCGGCCGGCGCGCCGGCGGCCGGACGGTCGGGCACGGGGAAGGTGGCACCGCCCGCGTTGGCCATGTAGACCACGGCGCGGCCGATTTCCAGGTCTTCGAAGTCGCCGCCGCCTTGGGCAGGCATGGCGCCCTTGCCCTTGAGGGCATGCTCTAGCAGCGTGGGGTAACCCTGGCCGATGCGCGGCGCCCAGGCGGCCTTGTCGTTCAGGTGCGGCGCGCCGGGAATGCCGGGGGCGCCGTGGCAGGTGATGCACTGGCCCTTGAACACGGCCTCGCCCGTGGCGAGGGGGCGGTTGGCGTCGCGCACTTCGATCGAGCCCACGCGCTGCAGGCGCAGCGCGGTTTCCTTGTCGCGGCTTTGCTGCGACACGCCGTACAGGTCCATGCCTTCGCCGGTGGCGGAGCCGGACGGCTTGTAGCCCGACACCACATACGACACCAGGCCGACGATGATCAGGATCGGCGCCACGAACGAAAAGAACACGGCCAGCAGAAGCTGCTTGGGGCTCTTGATCGGGCCAGTGTGGGCTTCTTCGGAGTGCGCGGCGTCGCTCATGGAGTCCTCAAGTGTCGTGGGGCTGCAAAAGGGGGACTTTTCAAATCAACCGGGGATTATAGAAGAGACCCCATGCGTGCCCGCCCGGCGGCGGCGCCCCCTGATGGGCCCGCACCACAGGGCAGGGAAGCCCCGTCTTTTCAGCCGTCAGCGGCTTGTCCAGCCTCCGCCCAGCGCCTTGTAGAGCAGGACCTGGCTTTGCAGCTGGTCCAGGCGCGTCTGCGTGGCCGCCAGCTGCGCGGTGAACAGCGAGCGCTGCGCGTCCTGCAGGTCCAGCGCATTGGCCACGCCGTTGCGATAGCGCAGCACCGACAGGCGGAAGCGCTTCTCCTCGGCATCGGCCTGGGCGCGCAGGGCGCGCAGCTGTTCGCTCAGCGTGGCGCGCGCCGCCAGTGCGTCGGCCACCTCGCGGAACGCCGACTGCACCGACTTCTCGTACTGCGCCACCGCGATGTCGCGGTTGGCCCAGGCGGTGTCCAGCGTCGCGCGGTTGCGGCCGGCGTCGAAGATCGGCAGCACCAGCGATGGCGCGAACGACCAGGCCTTGGAGCCGCTTTCGAACAGGCCGGACAACTCGTTGCTCGCCGTGCCGTAGTTGGCGGTGAGCGTGATGCGCGGGAAGAAGTTGGCCCGCGCCGCGCCGATGTTGGCGTTGGCCGCCAGCAGTTGCTGTTCGGCCGTGCGCACGTCGGGCCGGTTGGCCAGCAGGTCGGACGGCAGGCCGGCCGGCACGTCCGGCATGGGCTGGACGCTGGCCAGGGCATTGGTGCCGACCTTGACCGCTTCGGGCGGCACCGGCGCGCCGAGCAGCAGGGCGAGGGCGTTCTCGTCCTGCATGCGCACGCGCTGCTGTTGCGCGTACGTGGCGCGCGCGCCTTCGGCCAGCGACTCGGCCAGGCGCATGTCGATCTCGGAGATCACGCCGTTGTCGAAGCGCAGCTTCGACAACTTCAGGCCTTCCTCGCGCGTGGCCAGGGTCTGGCGCGTGATGTCGAGCGATTCCTCGTCCGCGATGAGCGCCAGCCAGCCGTTGGCGACCGCCGCGATCAGGCTGGTCTGCACCGTCTTGCGCGTCTCCTCGGTGGCCAGGTACTGCGCGAGCGCCGCGTCCTTGAGGCTCTCGATGCGGCCGAAGAAGTCCAGCTCCCAGGCCGAGATGCCGACGTTGACGTAGTCGCTCTCGCCGACGCCGCCGACGAACGGCATGGGCCGCTGGCGCGTGCCGCCGGCGTTGAGCGACAGGTTGGGGGCCTGCGCCGAGCGCGTGATGCGGAACTGCGCCTGCGCGACCTCGATGTTCTTGATCGCCACGCGCAGGTCGCGGTTGTTGTCCAGCGCGGTGCGGATCAGGCCGGCCAGGCGCGGATCGGTGAAGAAGTCCTGCCAGGCGATGTCGACTGCCGCCGTCGTGCCGGCCGCCGGTGCCCGCGCGGCTGCGCCGTCGACCGGCGTGGCCGGAAACGCTGCGGGCACCGGCGCGGCCGGGCGCTCGTAGGTAGGCGCCATCGAGCAGCCGGCCAGCACCAGTGCGGCCGCCAGCGCGGCGAGGCGCGAGGGGATGAAGTTGTTCATGTCAGCCATGCGATTCCTCGATGCCCGCGGCTTCCGCGTGGCGGCGGTCGGCCTCGCGCTGGCGCGCGCTGCCCTTGAACAGCGAGCGCACCACCACGAAGAACACCGGAACAAAAAAGACAGCCAGGCCGGTGCCGGTCAGCATGCCGCCCAGCACGCCGGTGCCGATGGCGCGCTGGCTGGCCGAGCCCGCGCCGGAGGCGAGCACCAGCGGCAGCACGCCCAGGCCGAAGGCCAGCGACGTCATCACGATCGGACGGAACCGCAGGTGTGCGGCGGCCAGCGCCGATTCGACGACGCCGCGGCCCTGCGCCTGCAGGTCCTTGGCGAACTCGATGATCAGGATCGCGTTCTTGGCCGACAGGCCGATGATCGTGATCAGCCCCACCTGGAAGTACACGTCGTTCGAATAGGCGCGCAGCAGCGTCGCCAGCAGCACGCCGAGCACCCCCAGCGGCACCACCAGGATCACCGCCAGCGGGATCGACCAGCTCTCGTACAGGGCGGCCAGGCACAGGAACACCGCCAGGATCGAGAAGGCGTACAGGATGGTGGCCTGCGAGCCGGCGAGCTTTTCCTCGCGCGACTGGCCGGTCCATTCGTAGCCGAAGCCCGCCGGCAGCTTGGCCGCCAGCGCTTCCATCTCGGCCATGGCGGCGCCGGTGCTGTAGCCCGGCGCTGCGTCGCCGCTGATGCGCATCGACGGGTAGCCGTTGTAGCGCACCGTCTGCGTCGCGCCATTGGCCCACTGCGTGGTGGCGAACGCCGACAGCGGGACCGGCTCGCCCTTGCTGTTGCTGGCGTTGATCTTGAGCAAGTCTTCCGGCTGCATGCGCGCCGGCGCGTCGGCCTGGACCACCACCCGCTGCATGCGGCCACGGTTCGGGAAGTCGTTGACGTACGACGAGCCCAGCGAGGTCGACAGCGCGGAGTTGATCGCGTCGAAGCCCACGCCCAGGGCGTTGGCCTTGTCGCGGTCGATGACGATCTGCAACTGCGGCGCGTCTTCCAGGCCGTCCGGGCGCACCTGGCTCAGCACCTTGCTCTGGGAGGCCATGCCCAGCATCTGGTTGCGCGCGTTGACGAGCGCCTCGTGCCCGGCGCCGGAGCGATCCTGCAGGCGGAAGCTGAAGCCGCTCGAGTTGCCCAGCTCGGGAATGGGCGGCGGGCTGAGCGGGTAGATGAAGGCGTCACGGATGCGCGACAGCGCGCCGAACGCGCGGCCCGCCAGCGCCGAGGCCGAGTGCTGCGGATCCTTGCGCTCGTCCCAGTCCTTGAGCGTCACGAAGGCCAGGCCCGCGTTCTGCCCCTGGCCGGAGAAGCTGAAGCCCATTACGGCCACCATGCTCTGCACTTCGGGCTGCTTGAGGATGTAGCCCTCGACCTGCTCCATCACCGCCAGCGTGCGCTCCTGCGTCGCACCGGGCGGCAGCTGCACGTTCACGATGATGTTGCCCTGGTCTTCCTGCGGCAGGAAGGAGCTCGGGATGCGCTGGTAGACGAGCACCAGCGCCGCCACGATGGCCGCGTAGATGATCAGGTAGCGCGCGGCGCGGCGCAGGATGCGCGAGACGAGGCCCTCATACCCCTTGGCCGTGCGCGAGAAGCCGCGGTTGAACCAGCCGAAGAAGCCGCGCTTCTCGTGATGGTGCCCGGCTTCCACCGGCTTGAGCAGCGTGGCGCACAGCGCCGGCGTGAGCGACAGGGCCATGAACGCCGAGAAGCAGATCGACGCCACCATCACCGCCGAGAACTGGCGGTAGATGTTGCCGGTGGAGCCGGCGAAGAAGGCCAGCGGCACGAACACCGAGACCAGCACCACCGTCACGCCGATGATGGCGCCGGAGATCTGCTGCATGGCCTTGCGCGTGGCCTGCAAGGGCGGCAGCCCTTCCTCGCTCATGATGCGCTCGACGTTCTCGACCACCACGATGGCGTCGTCCACCACGATGCCGATCACCAGCACCATGCCGAACATGGTCAGCACGTTGATCGAGAAGCCCAGCGCCAGCAGCGTGCCGAAGGTGCCCAGCAGCGCCACCGGCACCACGATGGTCGGGATGATCGTGTAGCGCCAGTTCTGCAGGAACAGGAACATCACCAGGAACACCAGCACCACTGCCTCGAACAGCGTCTCGGCCACCTGCTTGATGGAGATGCTCACGAAGCGCGAGCTGTCGTACGGAATGGTCCACTTCACGCCCTGGGGGAAGAACTGGGACAGCGAATCCATCTTCGCGCGCACCGCCTTGGCCGCGTCGAGCGCGTTGCCGCTGGGCGCGAGCTGGACGCCGATGCCCACCGCCGGCTTGCCGTTCAGGCGTGCGGAGGTGGCGTAGGTCTGGCCGCCGATCTCGATGCGCGCCACGTCCTTGAGGCGCACCGTCGAGCCGTCCGGATTGGCGCGCAGGACGATGTTGCCGAACTGCTCCACGTTGCCCAGCTGGCCGGTCACCGTGACCGTGGCCGAGATGCCCTGGCCCGCGACGTTGGGCAGGTCGCCGATGGTGCCCGAGGCCACCTGCGCGTTCTGGGCGCGGATGGCGGCCACCACGTCGGCCGACGACAGCTTGTAGCCCTGCAGCTTGGCCGGATCGATCCAGATGCGCATGGCCGCCTCGCTGCCGAACAGCTGCGCCTGGCCGATGCCGGGCAGCCGCTGCAGCTCGGGCACCACGTTGCGCGCCGCGTAGTCGCCCAGCGCCGTGGTGTCGACGTCGGGGTTGTCCGACGACAGCATCGTGAACAGCAGGAAGTTGGTGCGCGACTTGTCGACGCGCACGCCCTGCTGCGTGACCACCTGCGGCAGTCGCGGCGTGGCGCGCGACAGGCGGTTCTGCACATCCACCTGCGCGAGGTCGGCATTGGTGCCGGGCGCGAAGCTGATGGTGATCTGCCCGGTGCCGTCGGCCTGCGCCACCGACTCCATGTAGATCATCCCCTGCGCGCCGTTCATCTCGCGCTCGATCACGGCCAGCACGCTGTCTTCCAGCGTCTGGGCCGAGGCGCCCGGGTAGGCCGCGTTGATCACGATCGATGGCGGCGCCACCGGCGGGTACTGTGCGATGGGCAGCTGCGTGATCGCCACGCCGCCGACCACCATGATGAACAAGGCGATCACCCACGCGAAGATGGGGCGATCGATAAAGAACTTGGCCATGCGGGAAGGCTCCCTTTATTGCTTCGGGGCCGCCGCCGGCGCCTTGGCGGGCGCGGCGTCGGCAGGCTTGGCGGCGGCAGCAGCCGGGGCAGGGGCGGCCGGCGCTTCGGCGGTCTGGGGCGCGGGCGGCGTCCACGGCACGGGCTTGACCGGCGTGCCGGGCGGCATCATCTGCAGCTTCTGGAAGCCGTCGACCATCACCTTCTCGCCGGCCTTCAGGCCGTCGAGCACCACCCAGCGGTTGTCCTGGCCGGCGCTGATCTTGACCTTGCGCACGCTGACCTTGCCGTCGTCGCCGACCACCTTCAGCGTGTCGCCTTCCTGCGTACGCGTGACGGCTTGCTGCGGCACGGTGATGGCGTTGGTGGCCTGCGCCTGCTCGAGCCGCACGCGCACGTACAGGCCGGGCAGCAGCACGCCGTTCGGGTTGGGCACCTCGGCGCGCAGCGTGATCTGGCCGGTAGTCGGGTCGACCGTCAGGTCCGAGAACAGCAACTTGCCCGGCAGCGCGTACGCGGTGCCGTCTTCCAGCACCACGCGCACGCTCGCGCCGGCGGCGTCGTCGGTGCGCTTGAACTGGCCGGCTTCCATGGCGCGGCGCAGCTTCAGCACCTCGGTGGCCGACTGGGTGAAGTTGACGTACATCGGGTCGATCTGCTGGATCACCGCGAGTTCGGTCACCTCGTTCTGGCCGACCAGCGCGCCTTCGGTCACCAGCGCGCGGCCGATGCGGCCCGAAATGGGCGCGGTGACGCTGGCGTACCCCAGGTTGATGCGCGCCGTTTGCACCGCGGCGCGGGCAACACCGACGTCGGCCTCGGCCGCCTTCCAGTCGGCGACCGCCTTGGCGTATTCCTGCTTGCTCACCGCATTGGCCTCGACCAGCGGCTTGTAGCGCTCGGCCAGCGCCTTCGCCTGCACGGCGTTGGCCTCGGCTCGCGCCAGGCTGGCCTCGGCGCTCATGGCGGTCGCCTTGTACGGCGCCGAATCGATCTGGAACAGCGGCTGGCCGGCCTTCACGTCGCTGCCCTCGCGGAACAGGCGCTTTTGCAGGATGCCGGCGGCGCGGGCGCGCACCTGCGCCACGCGCGAGGCTTCGAGTCGGCCGGGCAGTTCGACCAGCAGGCCCACGTCGCCGGGCGTGGCCACCACCACGCCCACCTCGGGCGCCGGCATCTTGGGGCCACCGGCGCCGGCGGCAGCGGGTGCCTCGCCCTTGCCGCAGGCGCTGAGCAGGACCGCGATGGCCAGAGTGAGCACGCCTGCGGCCAGCCGGGTCGGGAACGGACGAGAGACATCATGCAGAAGAGGCATGGGATTCCTTCGGGAAAGGAGGCAATGACAGAAAACGGCGACAAGCGCCCCACCGCACCCGCATGCAGGTCATGCACGGGCGAACGAAGTCGGGGCGTCTCGATTTAGGTGGCTAGTATACATACATTCATGGATGTATAGTCTGACCTGTGGGGTCAATTTGGGCAGCCACGCAGCGCATACGCAACAAACGCACCAATCAAGCAAGGCAGTCGAGACATGGCACGTCGCACCAAGGAAGAGGCACTCGCCACGCGTGAGTCCCTGCTGGACGCGGCCGAACTGCTGTTCCAGTCGCAGGGGGTGTCGCGCACCACGTTGCAGCAGATCGCCCAGGCCGCGGGCGCCACCCGCGGCGCCGTGTACTGGCACTTCAAGGACAAGGCCGACCTGTTCAACGCCATGATGGACCGCGTGACGCTGCCGCTGGAGGCCGCCAACCGCGCCGGCATGCAGGCCCGCGCCGACCAGCCCCTGCTGGGCGTGCAGCAGACGCTGGACGCCGCGCTGCGCGTGATTTCTTCGGACCTGCAGGTCCGCCGCGTGTTTGACATCGCCACCCGCAAGATCGAATACACCGACGAGATGGAAGCCGTGCAGCGGCGCCACCTCGAATCGCGCCGCATGTTCCTGTCCGACCTCGAGCATGCGCTGGGCACCGCCGCGCGCCAGGCCGGCCACCGGCTGGCGCTGCCGGTCGCCACTGCCGCGCAGGGCCTGCATTCGCTGGTGGGTGGCCTCATCGAGGACTGGCTGCTCGAGCCCGAAGCCTTCGACCTGGTCGACGCCGGGCGGCGCCTGCTCATGGTGTACCTGACCGGGTTGGGCCTGGGCCCGCAATGCGCGGAACTGGCCGCTGTGCCACCGGACGGAACCAGCGGCGGCACATCGTGCGGCGCTAGGCTAAAATAGCCGGCTGCCGGACGTTCGCGCCCGGCTCACTCGCTGTATTTCAACGGATAGAATTCGGCCCTCCGAAGGCTGAGATCCAGGTTCGATTCCTGGCGGCGGGACCAATTCAAAGGCCGGAAGCTTCCACATGCCTCCGGCCTTTTTCGTTTTCTCGGGACAGCCTCATCGGCAGGCGTTCACACTGTGACGCGAGCCCGTACCCGGGCCAGCTTAGCCGGCACACACAAGCATCGCCCGCAGTTCGTCTACTGTGAGTGTTTTCGTCTTCCCTCTGTGAATTACTGCGTGGCAGTTCGGGCACAACGGAATCAGATCTATCGCGGGGTTGATGCGGCGAGGCGTCGCGTAAGTAGAAACAGGCTGTACATGGTGCACGTGAATCAGTCCGTCGGCGTATGGCCCATATCGTTCGCCGAGACTGAGGTCGCAGGCTGCGCATCGATAACCGTGGATTGCAAGTGCCTGTCGACGGTAGCGCGGATCGCGTTCGTACGTCGTTACATAGCGCAGCGTGGGATCACCTTCTTGTCCTGATTCGAAATCATCGCTAGGTAAAGCATCGGGCGGTGGAGCCTTGACGTTGTTAGCTGGGTCCGGCCTGACGTGTGCTGCGGCCGCTACTGTGTTGTAGACGGCCTCATCGATAGCTCTCACCCCATCACGCCAGTAGTTTGCGATCCGATTCGCAGGAATTCGCTCGTAGTACGCGCCTAGTGCGTCCTTCATCGCGACGGCAATGCCGAACGGCTGATAGTTTTCGATAGTCGCGAACAGGTCGCCCTTATTGCTCTGCCTATCGGCATGCACGCTACCGATCGAAGCAATGCCAAAGTAGTGAGGTTCGGCTGTAAGGCGCCTCGACGCAAAAGATGCGTTGCGCATCTTTCCCTTGTAATAAATGACTTGTGCTCCCGGCCGCAGGATCGGTTTGTAGCGCTTGGGGAAGTGATAGAGCGTGCCGGTTTCATCGGCCCATGGCGACTCGTCGTTCTCGGCAATGACTGCAAACAAAGTGTCTCCTGGATAGTGGAGACACAAAGGTTATCGAATCGTCAAACGAATTTGATGATTGCTTCTTCATTTCGCAGTTAACCGTGAAATCTGGTGACTTGGGCGATTCCCCTGGCCACCACCCGCTCCCGCCCACCCTCAAATAAACCGCCCCCGCACCCACCCAGAAGCCAGGTCGATCAACGACACCGTCACCACCAGGATGATCAGCACCGTGCAGGTCTGCGAGTATTCGAAGCTGCGGATCACTTCGAACAGCACCACGCCGATGCCGCCGGCGCCGACCATGCCGACCACCGAGGCGGAGCGCACGTTCGACTCGAACCTGTAGAGCGTGAAGCTCAGCCACAGGGGCAGCACCTGCGGCACCACGCCGTAGAGCACTTCGACCAGCTTGTGCGCGCCGGTGGCTCGGATGCCTTCGACCGGACGCGGGTCGATGGCCTCGACGGCTTCGGAGAACAGCTTGGCGAGGGTGCCGGTGGTGTGCACGGCCAGCGCGAGCACGCCGGCGAAGGGGCCGAGGCCGACGGCCACGATGAACAGCATGGCGAACACCATCTCGTTGATGGCGCGGCAGGCGTCCATCAGCCTTCGCACGGGCTGGCGGATCCACGCCGGTGCGACGTTGGATGCGCACAGCAGCCCCGCGGGCACGGCGGCCACGACGGCCAGCAGCGTGCCCCAGATGGCGATGTGGATCGTCACCACCATCTCGCGCAGGTAGATGCGCCAGTCGTGGAAGTCCGGCGGAAAGAACTCGCTCGCGTAGGTGCCGATGTTGCCGGAGTCGCGCAGCAGGTCCAGCGGGCGGATCTCGGCGCCGCGCCAGGCCCATGCCAGCAGCGCCAGCACGAGGCCCCAGGCCAGCATCTGCGGCAGGCCGGTCCGCTCGGCAGCGACGCGGGCGCGCAGCAGTTCGAGCGACGCCGCGCTGGGCGCTGGCGCGGCCATGGTGGTGCCGGCGACGGTCACAGCTTCAGGACCGCGAGCTTGGCGTCGAGCTCGGCCAGTGCCTTGGTCTTGGCGGCCGGGTCCATGTGCTCGTCGGCTGCGATCTTCGAGCGGTCCTTGAACAGCTCCAGCTGCCGGATCGGCACCAGCTGTTCGTTGCTGGACGCGCGGAAGCCGCCGTAGTTGTAGATGTTCTTGAGGATCGCCTTTTCCTCGGGGTCGGTCTTGGCGTAGTTGACGACGAAGTTCTTGAGCTTGGTCTTCACGGCCGGGTCGAGGTCATTGCGCCAGACGAACGGGTCGCTCGGGATCAGCGGGCTTTCCCACAGGATGCGCAGCTGCGCGGCCAGTTCGGGCTTGCTGGCCTTGAGCTTGTCGATTTCCTCGGTGTTGTTGGTGGCGACGTCCACCTGCCTGGCCAGCACGCCCTGGATGTTGGCGCCGTGGCTGGCGTTGCGCACGGTCTTGAAGGCGGTGCGGTAGTCCACGTTGTTTTTGGAGAACAGGTAGTACGTGGGCACCAGGAAGCCCGAGGTGGAGTTGGGGTCGCCAATGCCGAAGTTGATCGACTTGCCGTTCTTGAACACGTCGTCCAGCGTCTTGTACGGGCTGTCCTTGTGCGTGATCAGCAGCCCCTTGTAGCCGAAGGTGCCGTCGGTGTACATCACCTGGGCGAACACCTCGCCCTGTGCGCGGTCGACGGCTTCCATGGCCGACTTGTTGCCGAACCAGGCCACCTGCACCTTGTTGAAGCGCATCGCCTCGATCACGCCGGCGTAGTCGGGGGCGTAGAACGACTTGACGGTCAGGCCGGTCTTCTTCTCCATGTCGCGGAAGAACGGCTCCCAGCGCTCGCGTTGGGTCGAGGCCGAGTCGGTGGCGATCACGCCGAAGTTGATGTCCTGGGCAATGGCGCCGCCGGCGGCGAAGGCGAGCGCCAGGCAGGCGCCGAGAGTCTTGAGCTTCATCATGGTGATGTCTTCCTTGGAAAGAGAGAGAGGAAAAGGGCAGGGCGTTCACGCGGCCAGCGGAATGGCCTGGATGGTCGGTACGGGCGCGGTCGGATGCGGCGCCGCGCTGTCGTGCAGCAGTTCCTCGGCGGCGGTGCCGTACAGCTGCTGCAGGAACGCCACGCTCAGCGCCGCGCTCGGGCCGTCGTAGACCAGTTCGCCGTCGCGCAGCGCAATCACGCGGTCGCAGTAGCGCTGTGCCAGGCTGACGTGGTGCAGGCTGACCACCAGCGTCATGCCGGCGTCGCGGTTGAGTGCGGACAACTGCTCCATCACGCGCCGCGTCGACTCCGGATCGAGCGAGGCGACCGGCTCGTCGGCCAGCAGCAGTTGCGCGCCCTGCACCAGCACCCGGGCGATGGCGGCGCGCTGCTGCTGTCCGCCCGACAGGGTCGAGGCGCGCTGGAAGGCTTGCTCCTGCAGGCCGATGGCGCCCAACGCGTCCAGCGCGCGGGCCTTGTGGTCCAGCGTGAACCGCCCGGTCAGGCTGCGCCACAGCGGCACTTCGGCGGCCAGGCCGGTCAGCACGTTGCTCATCACCGGCAGGCGGCCGACCAGGTTGAACTGCTGGAAGATCACGCCGATGCCGTGGCGCAGCCGCCGGATGTCCCTGGCCAGCCGGCCGCCGGCCTGCAGCGGCCGCCCGAACACCTCCACCGAACCGCCGCCCGCATCGGCCACCTCCAGGCCGCACAGGCACCGCAGCAGGGTCGACTTGCCGGAGCCCGAGGCGCCCAGCAGCGCCACGCGTTCGCCGCGGCGGATGGCCAGGCTCACGCCGCGCAGCGCCGGACGGCCCGCGAAGGTCTTGCGCACGTCGTTCACGCGCACGACCACGTCTGCGTTGTCTTGTTTCATGGCCGGAACTCTAGGTTCCGACGATGAAGGTTGCGTGACAGTGTCGACAGTTGACAGATTCGTGGCGCGTCAGCCGATCTGCTGTGACTTGCGCCAGGCCGCGGGGCTCAGGCCGGTCCATCGCTCGAACGCCCGCACGAAGCTGCGCTGGTCGCTGAACTCGAGCTTCTCTGCCACCTGGGCGGTGGAGTGGCCGGCATGCAGCAGGCGCTGCGCCTCCTCGCGGCGCTGCTCATCGAGCAGGTCCGAGTAGCGCAGGCCTTCGCGTGCCAGCGCGCGCTGCAGGTTGCGCGGGCTCATGTCCAGGTCATCCGCCACCCGCGACAATGGGAGCAAGCGCCCACTTGCGTCGTACAGGCGCTTGCGCAGGGTGCCGGCACGCTGCAACGTCAGGCTGCGCATGGCCAGGTCGCGCTCGCAGGCCTGTCGCGCCAGCTCGATGCCCAACGCGCTGTAGAGCAGCTGCGGCCGGTCGAGCGCACCCGGCTGGAACACCAGCCGGCTGATCGGATGGCCGAAGGTCACGTTGGCGCCGAACAGGTCGGCCAGGCTGTCGCGCAGGCTTGGCGCCACGCAGCTGAGCTCGACCCGGTTGAACAGCGGCGGGCCGTGCGGCTGCAGCTGCCGCAAGGCGTTGGCGACCGTGGCCAGGTGGTCGATGTCCAGGAAATCGCGCAGTTCGGGGTCGTCGAACCGGCTGTGGGCGGCCAGCCAGCATTCGCGGCCGTCCTCGTGGAAACGCAGGTCGAGCATCGAGCCGGCCACCAACTGGTAGCTCAGTCCGAAACGCAGCGCTTCGCCCAGGGTGCGGTGGGCCGCGAAGCCGGGGCCGATCGCGCCCAGGTGCGGCAACGCCTTGCGCGCGCCGGAGTTCACCGCCAGCTGCAGGCCGCGTGCCCGGTAAAGGCTGCGCAGAATGCCCTCGCGCGCCTCCGCATAGGAATAGCGGGCGTCCGGCAGGCCGTCCTGGGCGCTCAGGCTCGGGAACAGCTCGGCGATGTTCCAGTTCTGCTCCTGCGCGATCGTCAGGATGCCGGCGAGAGGGAGAACCGGGAAAACGGCGTCATGGACAGACAGCTTCCAGCCCAGTCCCCCAGGGGTTAACCCGGCTTTGTCGTCCGGCGTCATGGCCTCGTCGTCATCGGTCATACCCGCCGTCCTGCGCCAATTTGACAATTCATATCCCGGCTTGCTCGCCTTCGAGGCGTGAGTCTGCCACGCAGCGGCCGGCTTTTGCCGCGATCCCAAAAAGAGTCCAACGGAGACCTGACCAATGAACGAGTTCGACTACGTGATCGTGGGCGGCGGCTCCGCCGGCTGCACCATCGCCAGCCGCCTGACCGAAGACCCCGACGTCACCGTGTGCCTGCTGGAAAACGGCGGCCCCGATACCAGCGTGCTGATCCACGCGCCCGCCGGCGTGGTGGCCATGATGCCCACCAAGATCAACAACTACGGTTATGAGACGGTGCCGCAGCCGGGGCTGAACGGCCGCCGCGGCTACCAGCCGCGCGGCAAGACGCTGGGGGGATCGAGCTCCATCAACGCCATGCTCTACGTGCGCGGCAACCGCTTCGACTACGACACCTGGGCGGCGCAGGGCAACCCGGGCTGGGGCTACGACGACGTGCTGCCGTACTTTCGCAAGTCCGAGCACAACGAGCAGTTCGACAACGAGTTCCACGGCCAGGGTGGCCCGTTGAACGTCACCTATGCCCACTACCAGAGCCCCCTGCGGGACGTCTTCCTGCGCGCCGCGCAGGAGCAGGGCATTCCCGCCAATCCCGACTACAACGGCGCCCGGCAGGAGGGCGCGTTCGTCTACCAGGTCACGCAGAAGAACGGCGAGCGCTGCAGTGCGGCCAAGGCCTACCTCACGCCGAACCTGTCGCGCCCGAACCTGAAGGTCATCACCCGCGCGCAGACCTCGCGCGTGCTCGTCGAGAACGGCCGCGCCACCGGGGTGGAATACCTCCAGGGCAACACAACGCAGCAGGCGCGCGCGCGGCGCGAGGTGGTCATGACCGCCGGCGCCTTCGGCACGCCGCAGGTGCTCATGCTCTCGGGCATCGGCCCGGGCGCGCACCTGCGCTCGCTGGGCATCCAGACGCTGCTGGATGTGCCCGGCGTCGGCCAGAACCTGCAGGACCACATCGACCACGTGCAATCGTGGCGCACCGCCAGCAACACCGAGACCTTCGGCGTCTCGATCGGCGGCGGGCTGAAGTTCGGCAAGGCCATGCTCGAATGGCGCAGCAAGCGCACCGGGCTGGTCACCACCCCCTACGCCACGGCGGGAGCATTCGTGCGCTCCACGCCCGACGCGCCGGCCTGCGACCTCCAGCTCATCTTCGTGGTGGCCATCGTCGACGACCATGCCCGCAAGATGCACATGGGCCACGGCATCTCCTGCCACGTCGACCTGCTGCGCCCGCACGCCCGCGGCACCGTCACGCTGGCCAGCCGCGACCCGCGCGCGGCGCCGCTCATCGATCCGCGCTTCCTGTCAGACGACCGCGACCTCGCCGCGCTCGTGCGCGGCGTGCAGCTTCAGCAGCGGATCATCGAGTCGCGCGCCTTCGACGGCATTCGCGGCGAGCAGCTGTACTCGACCAAGGTCGACGACGTGGCCGGCATCGAGGCCGACATCCGCAACCGCGCCGATACGCAATACCACCCGGTGGGCACCTGCAAGATGGGCCCGGCCACCGACCCGATGGCCGTGGTGGACGAACGCCTGCGCCTGCGCGGCATCGCCGGCCTGCGCGTGGCGGACGCGTCGATCATGCCCAACGTCGTCTCCGGCAACACCAACGCACCCACCATCATGATCGGTGAGAAGGCGGCGCGAATGATCCGCGAGGACGCCGTCCGCCTGGCGCACGCGGCCTGAGCGCGATTGAAGCTTACCAACACCCACGATCCCGTTTCCACAACGCAAACCAAAGAGACATGAACAACATTCGCCTCATCGCCGCTGCTGTCACGGCCGCCTGCGCGTTCCACGCGGCCCATGCCCAGACGGCGCCCAAGCCGGCCGAGCCTGCCACCGTCGAGGCCAACGAAGCCTTCTCCAAGACCCTGCCGTGGCAGGACAAGCGCGCGTTCGACGACGCCCGGCGCGGCTTCGTCGCCGCCATTCCCGGCGGCAGAATCGACGGCAAGGGGCCGATGCCGGTCTGGAACATGGGCGCCTACGCGTTTCTCGACAAGGACAAGGCGGCCGACACGGTCAACCCGAGCCTGTGGCGCCAGGCCCAGCTGAACGCCATCCACGGCCTGTTCAAGGTCAGCGACGGCATCTACCAGCTGCGCGGCCTGGACCTGTCCAACATGACCGTGGTCGAAGGCAAGACCGGCCTGATCATCATCGACCCGCTGCTGACCGCCGAGACCGCCAAGGCCGGCCTGGAGCTGTACTACCAGAACCGCCCGCGCAAGCCGGTGGTGGCCGTGATCTACAGCCACAGCCATGCCGACCACTTCGGCGGCGTCAAGGGCGTCACCAGCGAGGAAGACGTGGCCGCCGGCCGCGTCAGGATCTACGCCCCCGAAGGCTTCATGGACCATGCGGTGGCCGAGAACATCATCGCCGGCAACGCGATGAGCCGCCGCGCCACCTACCAGTTCGGGTCGCTCCTGCCGCCGAGCGAGCGCGGCAGCGTCGACACCGGCCTGGGCAAGAACCTCGCGCGCGGCACGCTGACCCTGATCGCGCCCACCGACACCATCTCCGACAAGACGCCCAAGCTCACCATCGACGGCGTGGACATCGAGTTCATGATGGCGCCCGGCTCCGAGGCGCCGTCCGAGACGATGATGTACTTCCCGCAGCAGAAGGTGTTCAATGCGGCCGAGGTGGTGACGCAGAACATGCACAACCTGTACACGCTGCGCGGCGCCGAGGTGCGCGACGCCGTGGCCTGGTCGCGCTACATCGACGAGGCGCGCCTGAAATTCGGCGACCGTGCCGACGTCATGATCGCCCAGCACCACTGGCCGACCTGGGGCGCCGAGCGGGTCGACGAGATGATGCGCAAGCAGCGCGACCTGTACAAGTTCATTCACGACCAGACCGTGCGCCTGCTCAACGAAGGCTACAAGCCCGACCAGATCGCCGAGATGGTCAAGCTGCCCGAGAGCCAGAACGCCGAGTGGTCCTCGCACAGCTACTACGGCACGCTGCGCCACAACGCCCGCGCCATCTACCAGAAGTACCTCGGCTGGTACGACGCCAACCCGGCGCACCTGAACCCGCTGCCGGAGGTGGAGCAGGCCAAGAAGCAGGTCGCGTACATGGGCGGCGCCGACGCCGTCATTGCGCATGCCCGCAAGGACTACGCCGCCGGCGAGTACCGCTGGGTGGCCAGCGTGATGAACCAGGTGGTATTCGCCGATCCGTCCAACAAGGCGGCACGCGACCTCGGCGCCGACGCGCTGGAGCAGCTCGGCTACCAGAGCGAAGGCGGCACCTGGCGCGGCGCGTACCTGATGGGCGCGCAGGAGCTGCGCAACGGCGTGCCCAAGCTGCCGTCGCTCAACACGCTCAACGACGACACGCTGCGCGCGCTGTCCACCGGCCTGTTCATGGACTACCTGGGCGTGCGCCTGAATGCCGACAAGGCGCAAGGCAAGCACATCGTGCTCAACTGGGACTTCACCGACACCAAGGAGAAGTACGTGCTCAACCTCGAGAACTCGGCGCTCACCTATTCCGAAGGTCGCGCCGATCCCAAGGCCGACGCCAGCTTCACGCTGACCCGCGCCACGCTCAACGAGGTGATCCTGGGCAAGACCACGTTCCCCGAGGTGATCAAGGCGGGCAAGGCAAAGGTGCAGGGCGACCCGCGCAAGCTGGGCGAGCTGATGGCCATGCTCGACACGTTCCCGGGCAACTTTGCCATCGTCGAGCCGGTGCAGCCCCCCGCACCCGCTCAGTAAGCCGGAGAGAAAGATGAACGCATTCACCGATCCTGCCCACCTGGCCATTCCGGCCGAATTCACCGAAGCGCTCGCGGCGCAGCGGGCCCACTTCGAGGCCAACCGCTACCCCAGCTACGAGCAGCGCGTGGCGGATCTCAAGCAGGTGGTCCGCCTCGTGGCGGACAACCAGCAGGCGCTGGTGGATGCGGTCAACGCGGACTACGGCTGCCGCTCCAGCTTCGAGACCTCGTTCGCCGAGATCGCGGTCACGCTGGACGGCCTGCAGGAAACCATCAAGAGCCTGCGCAAGTGGATGAAGCCCCAGAAGCGCCACGTCGACCCGATGCGCATGCCGCTGGCCAAGGCCCGCCTGGTGCCGCAGCCGGTCGGCGTGGTCGGCATCGTGGTGCCGTGGAACTTCCCGCTGGCCATGGTCTTCCACCCGCTCACCTGCATCTTCGCCGCCGGCAACACCGCCATGGTGAAGATGTCGGAGAACTCCAACCACACCGCGCGCCTGCTCAAGCAGCTGGCCGCGCGCTATTTCCCGCCCTCGAAGCTATGCTTCTTCGAGGACGGCGGCGGTCGCGGCCCGGCCTTCACCTCGCTGCCGTTCGACCACATCTTCTTCACCGGCTCGCCGGCCACCGGCAAGGCGGTGATGGCCAACGCCGCGCGCAACCTCACACCGGTGACGCTGGAGCTGGGCGGCAAGTCGCCCGCCATCATCGGGCCCGACTACGACATGGCCGCCGCGGCCAAGCGCGTGATGTGGGCCAAGACGCTCAATGCCGGGCAGATCTGCACCAACATCGACTACCTGTTCGTGCCCGAGGGCAAGACCCAGGCATTCATCGACCACGCGCGCAAGGCCTTCCAGGCCAGCTACCCGGACATCAACAACGGCAGCTACACGGCCGTGATCGACCAGCGCTCCTATGACCGGCTCATGGCCGCGCTGGACGACGCGCGCAGCAAGGGCGCGACCGTGATCGAGCTGGCCGAGGGCCAGGTGCCCGACGCGGCGCGCCGCATCATGGGCCCCAAGGTGGTGGTCGGCGTCACCGACGACATGGACCTGATGCAGCGCGAGATCTTCGGCCCGATCCTGCCGGTGCGCACGTACACCAGCCGCGAGGAGGTGGCGCGCTACATCAACGAGCGGCCGCGCCCGCTGTCGATGTACCCGTTCACCAACGACAAGGCGCTGGCCGACTGGTACATCATGAACACGCTCTCGGGCGGCGTCACGGTCAACGACAGCGTGCTGCACGTCAGCGTGCACAGCCTGCCGTTCGGCGGCATCGGCAACAGCGGCATGGGCCACTACCACGGCTACGAGGGCTTCACCACCTTCTCGAAGATGCGGCCGATCCTCTACCAGGGCCCGGTGCGCAGCATCGACTTCCTGGCCGCGCCGTACGGCGCGCGCGCCAGGAAGATCCTGGCCATGATGATCCGGATGAAGAGCTGATCAGTCCGGCGCGCCGGTGTCCTCGGCGCCGGCGCCGCCGTCCTGGCGCAACGCCAGCGCCCGCTGATAGAGCTCGTTGCGGCCGGCGCCGCTGATCTGCGCGGCCAGGCGCACAGCCGTCTTGAGCGGCAATTCCTCCAGCAGCAGCCGCAGCACCTGTTCGGCCTGCGCGCCGTCGTCCCCGGCGGCGGGCGCCGGATGCAGCACCAGCGCGAATTCGCCGCGCGTGCGCTGGGCGTCGGCGGCCAGCCAGTCGGCAAGGTCCTGCGCCGGCACGGTGGCGATCTCCTCGAACTGCTTGGTCAGCTCCCGGCCCAGCGTCACGCGCCGCTCGCCCAGCGGCGCCAGGGCGCGGGCCAGCGCATCGATGCGGTGTGGCGCTTCCAGCAGCACCGTCGCGCGCGTTTCGCCGCGCAGCCGCTCGACCGCCTGCGCACGCTCGCCGGCCTTGGTCGGCAGGAACCCCTGGAACACGAATGCGCCCTCGGCGCCAGCGGCGTCGCCCACCAGCCCGGCCGCGCTGAGCAGCGTGGTCACGCTGCTGGCGCCGGGCAGCGGCAGCACGCGCTGGCCGGCCGCGCGCACCGCTTCGACCAGGCGCGCGCCCGGATCGCTCACACCGGGGGTGCCGGCGTCGCTCACGTAGGCCACCCGTTCGCCGCGCGCGAGCCGCGCCACCACCGCCTGGGCGGCCTCGGCCTCGTTGTGCTGATGCACGGCCAGCAAGGCGCTGCCGGCGCGCGGCTCGATGCCGTAGGCGCGCAGCATGCCTTGCGTGTGGCGCGTGTCCTCGCAGGCGATCGCGTCTGCCAGGCCCAGCACATGCAGCGCGCGCAGCGTGACATCTGCCAGATTTCCGATCGGCGTGGCCACGACGTACAGCGTGCCCTGCGGATAATGCTGCGAGCCCGCGGCCTCGCGGGCGGCCTGCAGCGCGCTGTGGAACGAGGCGGAGATGGCAGCTGGCGGTTTCAAGATGGGCGATCTCCGGCGCAAGGGCAGAACAACGATGGCAACAGGGAGCCGGTGCGTGGCCGGGGCAGCGGCGTCGGGCGCAGGCCGCGGCGCCCATTCCGTCACGACCAAGCAACGTGGCGACGACGCCGAAGCGGCCGCATTCGAATACCTGTGCGCGGCCGGCCTGACGCCGGTGGCACGCAATTATCGGACGCCCGGGCGCGGCGGCGGCGAGATCGACCTGATCATGCGCGAGCGCGACGGCACGCTGGTGTTCGTCGAGGTGCGCCAGCGCAGCACCGGCTCGCACGGCGGCGCGGGCGCCAGCATCACCGGCCTCAAGCAGCGGCGCATCGTGTTCGCGGCGCGCCACTTCATTGCCCGCCTGCGGGTGGCGCCGCCGTGCCGCTTCGACGTGGTCCTGGTGCACGAGCGCATCGAATGGCTGCGGGCGGCCTTCGATGCACCATCATGATGGCCTGCGCGCACGCGGCTATCATGCCGGCCCATCATGCTTGAGCAACGGATCCAGCAGCATTTCATCGACGGCGCCGATCTCAAGTTCCAGGCCGGGCCGGTACTGAGCAAGCCGATCTCGCTCGCCGTGCAGGCAGTGCTGGCCTGCGTGACCAGCGGCGGCAAGGTGCTCGCCTGCGGGGCAGGCCCTTCCGGGCTGCTGGCGGCGCATTTCGTGGCGCACTTCATCGGGCGTTTCGAGCGCGAGCGCCCGGGACTGGCGGCGATGGCGCTGCCGTCCGACCCCGCCGAACTTCTCGCCGACAGCGCCGACGCGGCCGACGCCGACCGCTTCGCGCGCCAGGTGCGCGCGCTGGGCGAGTCCAGCGACGTGCTGCTGGCGCTGAGCGCCAGCGGCGAATCCGCCGCCGTGCTGGCGGCGGTCCAGGCCGCGCACGAGCGCGAGATGACCGTCGTGGCCCTGCTCGGCGGCCAGGGCGGCGCGGTCGCGCGCGCCCTGCGCGACACCGACGTGCAGGTCACCGTGCCGCATGAGCGGGCCTCGCGCGTGCACGAGGTGCACATGCTGATGCTTCACTGCCTGTGCGACTGCGTCGATGCCCAGTTGCTGGGCGTGCAGGAAGACTGAACGCTCAGGCCGCGTCGCGCTGCGCCGGCGGGCGCAACTCGGGCGGCCATTCCATGTGGCAGCTGTCGTGCTGCGCGAGCGGCAAGCCGCCGACGTCCAGCCGGTAGCCGCGCGCGAAGGCCTGCAGCAGTTCCTCGGCGTCCCAGCCCTGGTGCGGAAAGTCGAAGTCTTCGGTCTTCACCGTATTGAGCGGCAGGTTCATGATCCGCGAGCGTTCCCAGCAGTAGCCGTGGCGCCACTTGAACAGGAACCGGTATTGCCCGATGGCCCGTTCCAGCGAATTGGGCGCCTTGAAGTGCGTGGCCTCGACCACCGGGATCAGGTCCGGAAGCGGCAGCAGGTGCCCGTCCAGCGAAGTGGGCAGCGACCAGTCGAGCGCCCCGTCGACCCAGCGCCAGCGCACCAGCGCATGCTCCTCGCGGGTGACCGGCTCGAGCGCGGCGGGCTGCGCCTGCGCGATGCCGCCGCTGTTGAACGACCGGGTGATGTTGCGCCCCAGGCGAAGGCTGAGAATGCCCTGCGCCGTGTCCCACTGCTCGATCAGCCGCGTGTCCACCGGCTGGATGAAGACGATGTCGTCCACCAGAAAGAGGACGTTGCGGGCGCCGGAGGCCTTCATCAGGCGCAGCAGGTCGGGCTTGAAGGCCTGCTCCGCCACCGCGGTGAGCTGCAGCGACTGGTACGCCGCGAACACTTCCTCGTAGGCTTGCTGGTGCGCCGGCGTGGATGCGCGGTACAGCACGGTCAGCGGCAGCGGCTTCGACAGTTGCTCCGCGTAGCTGCGCAGGAGCAGTTCGAGCTGGATCGCGCGGTCCTTCGAGAACACCAGCACCAGCGGTGCGCCGCGTGCGGCGGCCCGGCCGCTCAGCCGCGCACCGATGCGCGCCGCTACCGAGCGGGCCGCCGTCCAGGCCCTCACGCGCGCGCTCCCCGAACCACGGCGGACATGGCGGCGATATGCGGCGTCGAACGGCGTGGCCGGGTGTTCATGTTTCGAACATTAACATTTTTTGACTAATTCGAGGAGGCGGGGAGCGCGGTGCGACGCCCCGGGTTCCGGCTCGGAGCCGGAAAGTCCCTGGGCTAAACTTCCCGCACGTTTTCGCCCGTTTCGCCTCGTTTGCCCCGTCTAGAAGGAAGGAAGTTCATGAGACCGTCCGCCACCGTTGCCGTTCGACGCTTCACGATCATGCTCACGGCCGGCGCCGCGCTGACCCTCGCATTGGGCGGCTGCGTGCCGCTGGTGGTGGGCGGGGCGGCCGTCGGCGCCGGCATGGTCGCGACCGACCGGCGCAGTTCGGGCGCCCAACTGGACGACACCAACATCGAGTTGCGCGGTGCGGCCCGCATCCGCGACATCGCCAACGACAACATGAACGTCACGGTGGTCAGCTACAACCGCAAGGTGCTGCTGACCGGTACCGTCGGCAGCGACGCCGACCGCCGCCGTGCCGAGGAGGTTGTCGGGCAGGTCGACAACGTGCGCGGCGTCTACAACGAGATCGTCGTCGGCCCGGGCAGCACGATCATGGACCGCTCCAACGACACCTACATCACCAGCAAGGTGAAGGCACAGCTGGTCAGCCAGAGCGACATCTTCGCCAACAACTTCAAGGTCGTGACCGAGCGCGGCGTGGTGTACCTGCTGGGCATCGCCACCCGCGCCGAGGCCGACCGCGCCAGCGAGATCGCGCGCGGCGTCGACGGCGTGCAGAAGGTGGTGCGCATGGTGGAAATCGTCAGCGCCGCCGACCTGGCGGGCGGCGCCACCACGGGCGGTACGTCGGCGGCCCCGTCGTCGTCGTCCAACGTGCCGCTGCCGCCCATGCAGCCGCTGCCGCCGGCCGGTGGCACGGCGCCCGCGGGCGGCGGCGCCGTCACCTCGCCGGTGCGCTGAGCCGGCACCGGCGCGCGGCGCGCCGGATCAGCCCTTCGCGCGCAGGCGCGTGACCAGGCTGGAGGTGTCCCAGCGATTGCCGCCGGCGCGCTGAACGTCGCCGTAGAACTGGTCGACCACGGCGGTGACCGGCAGCGCCGAGCCATTGCGGCGCGCCTCGTCCAGGCACAGGCCCAGGTCCTTGCGCATCCAGTCGACGGCGAAGCCGAAGTCGAACCGGTCCTCGATCATCGTCTTGCCGCGGTTGTCCATCTGCCAGCTCTGGGCCGCGCCCTTGCCGATCACGTCCAGCACCGCGGCCATGTCCAGCCCGGCGTTCTGGCCGAAGGCGATGGCCTCCGACAGCCCTTGCACCAGGCCCGCGATGGCGATCTGGTTGACCATCTTCGCCAGCTGGCCGCTGCCGCTGTCGCCCAGCAGGGTGATGGCGCGGGCGAAGGCGTCGGCCACCGGCCGGACCGATGCGAAGGCAGCCGCGTCGCCGCCGCACATGACGGTCAGCACGCCGTTCTGCGCGCCGGCCTGTCCGCCGGAGACCGGTGCGTCGATGAACTGCAGGCCGGCCAGCAGTGCGGCCCGGGCCAGTTCGCGCGCCACGTTGGCCGAGGCGGTGGTGTGGTCCACGAAGATCGCGCCGGGCTTCATGCCGGCGAAGGCGCCGTCGGCGCCCAGCGTCACCGAGCGCAGGTCGTCGTCGTTACCGACGCAGCAGAACACGATGTCGGCGCCGGCGGCGGCTTCGCGGGGCGTGGCTGCGTGGCGCGGGGCGATGGCGGCGTCGGCCAGTTCGCGGCACCAGTCGGCGGCCTTGGCGGCGGTGCGGTTGTAGACGGTCACGCCGTGGCCGGCGCGGGCAAGGTGGCCCGCCATGGGGTAGCCCATCACCCCCAGTCCGAGGAACGCCACCTGGCGCGAAGGGGTGGGGGAGTAGGTCTTGGGTTGGATGCTGCTGGTCATGCGCACGAGCTTAGCGCGCCACGTCGCCAGGTGGCGCGTCGGCGCACCCCGGCCGCCCAGCGGGGGTCAGACTATCGCGAAGTGCTCGGTGCCCGCCGACAGGTCGGTCTGGCGCGCGCGCTGGCTGTTGAGCTTGATCTGCAGCCGCAGGTCGTTCGCCGAATCCGCGAAGCGGATGGCGTCCTCGAAGCCGATGGCGCGGTTCTCGAACAGGTCGTACAGGGCCTGGTCGAAGGTCTGCATTCCCAGGTTGCGGCTCTTCTTCATGATCTCCTTGATCTCGCCCACTTCGCCCTTGAGGATGAGGTCGGCGATCAGCGGCGTGTTCAGGAGAATCTCGACCGCCGCCACGCGCCCGCGGCCGTCCTCGGTCGGGATGAGCCGCTGCGACACCAGCGAACGCAGGTTGAGCGACAGGTCCATCAGCAGCTGCGCGCGCCGCTCCTCGGGGAAGAAGTTGATGATCCGGTCCAGCGCCTGGTTGGCGCTGTTGGCGTGCAGCGTGGCCATGCACAGGTGGCCCGTCTCGGCGAAGGCCACGGCGTGCTCCATGGTCTCGCGGTCGCGGATCTCGCCCATGAGGATGACGTCCGGCGCCTGGCGCAGCGTGTTCTTCAGCGCCGCCTCCCAGCTCTCGGTGTCGATGCCGACTTCACGCTGCGTGACCACGCAGTTCTTGTGCGGGTGCACGAACTCGATCGGGTCCTCGACCGTGACGATGTGGCCCTGCGAGTTCTCGTTGCGCCAGTCGATCATGGCCGCCAGGCTGGTCGACTTGCCCGAGCCGGTGGCGCCGACCAGGATGACCAGGCCGCGCTTGGTCATGGACACGTCCTTGAGCACCTGCGGCATGTTCAGTGCGTCGATGGTCGGCAGCGTCGCCGGAATCGTGCGCAGCACCATGCCCACCTTGCCCTGCTGCACGAAGGCGTTGACGCGAAAGCGCCCGACGCCCGTCGGGGAGATGGCGAAGTTGCATTCCTTGGTGCGCTCGAACTCGGCCACCTGCCGGTCGTTCATCACCGAGCGGGTCAGCGCCAGCGTGTGCTGGCTGCCCAGCGGCTGCTGCGAAACCTTGGTGACCTTGCCGTCTACCTTGATGGCCGGCGGGAAGTCGGCCGTGATGAACAGGTCGCTGCCCTTGCGGCTGACCATCAGCCGAAGCAGGTCGTTGATGAACTGGCTGGCCTGATCGCGTTCCATGGCGCGCTCCTTTGAATCTGGACGGGACGCCGTCGGCGCCTGTTGCGAATTGGGACCGACAGCGGGGTTGGCGTCAACCGGGGAAGTTTTCCGGGATCTTGGCCTTGGACCGCGCCTCTGCCGCGGAGATGACGTTGCGGCGCACCAGGTCGGTCAGGCACTGGTCCAGCGTCTGCATGCCCTGGCCGCTGCCGGTCTGGATCGACGAGTACATCTGCGCGACCTTCGCCTCGCGGATCAGGTTGCGGATGGCCGGCGTGCCCAGCATGATCTCGTGCGCCGCCACGCGGCCCTGGCCGTCCTTGGTCTTGCACAGGGTCTGGGAGATCACCGCCTGCAGCGACTCCGACAGCATGGCGCGGATCATTTCCTTTTCCTCGCCCGGGAACACGTCGATGATCCGGTCGATGGTCTTGGCCGCGCTGGAGGTGTGCAGCGTGCCGAACACCAGGTGGCCGGTTTCCGCCGCCGTCATGGCCAGGCGGATGGTTTCCAGGTCGCGCAACTCGCCCACCAGGATCGCGTCCGGGTCCTCGCGCAGCGCCGAGCGCAGCGCGTTCGAGAAGGACAGCGTCATCGGCCCCACTTCGCGCTGGTTGATCAGGCACTTCTTCGATTCGTGCACGAACTCGATCGGATCCTCCACCGTCAGGATGTGGCCGTACTCGGTCTCGTTGAGGTAGTTGATCATTGCCGCCAGCGTGGTCGACTTGCCCGAGCCGGTCGGGCCGGTCACCAGCACCAGGCCGCGCGGCTTGAGCGCCAGGTCGCCGAAAATCTTGGGCGCGTTGAGCGCCTCGAGCGACAGGATCTTCGACGGAATGGTCCGGAACACCGCGGCCGCGCCGCGCGCCTGGTTGAAGGCATTGACCCGAAACCGCGCCAGGCCGTCGATCTCGAAAGAGAAGTCGACCTCGAGGAACTCTTCGTAGTGCTTGCGATGGGTGTCGCTCATGATGTCGTACACCATGGCATGCACTTCCTTGTGGTCGAGCGGATCCACGTTGATCCGTCGCACGTCGCCATGCACCCGGATCATCGGCGGCAGGCCGGCCGAGAGGTGCAGGTCCGACGCCTTGTTCTTGACGCTGAATGCCAGCAGTTGGGTAATGTCCACGAGGGCCCTCGACGCAAAGAGTTGGACGTCAGGCTAAATTCTTAGTGACGTTTTGATACGAATTCGAAAGATTATGACGACGATCGAGCACAAGCTCCAGCAGGTTCGCGACCGGATCGCGGCGGCCTGCCTGGCTTGTGGGCGCACGCCAGAGAGTGTGCGCCTGCTGGCGGTTTCCAAGACCTTTGCCGCGCCGGCGTTGCGCGAAGCCCACGCGGCGGGCCAATCGGCGTTCGGCGAGAACTACGTGCAGGAGGGCCTGGCCAAGATCGAGGCGCTGGCCGACCTGCGCGCCGGCCTCGAATGGCATTGCATCGGCCCTCTTCAGAGCAACAAGACGCGCCCGGTCGCCGAGCAGTTCGACTGGGTCCACAGCGTGGACAGGCTCAAGATCGCCCAGCGCCTGTCCGAACAGCGTCCGCCCGGGCTGGCCCCGCTGCAGCTTTGCCTGCAGGTGAACGTGGACGGCGGCGCCAACAAGTCCGGCGTGGCACCCGCCGACGCCCTCGCGCTGGCGCAGCAAGTGTCGCAATTGCCCAACATCCGCCTGCGCGGGCTGATGGCCATTCCGGAGCCGGCAGAGGGGTTCGAGGCGCAACGGGCCTTGTTCGAGCGGGCGGCGCAGCTGTACGAGAAACTGCGCGCCGCCGGGTTGGCGCTGGACACCCTGTCGCTGGGCATGAGCGCCGACCTCGAGGCGGCCATTGCCGCCGGCAGCACGATGGTCCGGGTCGGGACGGCGATCTTCGGCGGCCGGGCGTACGCGGCCGATCCGGCGGCCTGAGACCCAGGCTAGCGCGGGCCAGCCGAGGACGGCGCATGGTCCGACAAGCCGGGCCGTGCCGGGCCGACGCACGGCGCGAACGGCGGCTGGTTCAATCGAAGGCCGTGGCCGAGAGGCCGACACAGCCTGCCCATATGCCGACACGACCTTCCCGACGTCTGCCGCGTTCCTGTATTGCCGTTGCGGGTGCGGCACTGATGCTGGCGCTTGCCGGCTGCGGAACCAGCAAGGAAGAGCGCATCGCCAACTACGCGCCGGAAACCTTCAATTCGACCGACGCCCATTCGCGCGACTTCCCGGCCAGCGAAGCCCAGGTGTGCGAGGCCGCGCGCCGCGCCCTGCTCAGCCAGGGCTATCAGCTCAAGGACGCGACGTCCCAGCAGGTGCGTGGCGTCAAGGGTTTCCAGCCCGAGAACGAGGTGCACATGGAGGTGCAGATGCAGGTGGTCTGCGCCGCCGACGCCAAGGCCGGCGGCGAAAAGCGCCGCAGCACCGCGTTCGTCAGCGCCGTGCAGGATCGTTTCGCCCTGAAGAAATCGCCCAACTCGGCCAGCGTGGGAGTCGGCGTGCTCGGGTCGGTATCGCTTCCTTATTCGGCCAGCGACGATTCGATGGTCAAGGTGGCCAGCGCGACGGTGTCCGACGACCAGTTCTACGAGCGCTTCTATGCGCTGATCGACCGTTACCTGACGACCGACGGCCCGGACCCGAAGCCGCCGCCAGCGCCCGCGGCCGGTACGCCGGCCGATCCGGTTGCCAGCGGGAAGAAGGAATAGCCGGCCGGGGAACACAAGGGGCAAATTCCACTCAAAGTGGCCACTCGGCGTGGGCCGGGTAGCATTTGAGTCAATGCCCTTGCGATCCTTACCTACTGTTTCCCGTCCTGCCATGCGCGTGCTGGCGTGTGCCGCGCTCGGCGCCGCGCTGGCCGGATGCGCGAGCACGAGTTCCACTTCCGGGGCCAACTACCAGTCCGAGGACTTCAACTCCACGGACACGCACACGCGCACCTTCGTCGCCACCGAGAGCCAGACCTGCGAGGCAGCGCGGCGCGCTTTGCTCAGCCAGGGCTACCTGGTCGCCGCCGGCGACGCCGCTTTTGTATCCGGGAAGAAAGCCTTCCAGCCGGACCCCGAAGTACACCTGGAAATCGACTTCCGCGTGGTCTGCGCCAAGGACAGCGGTGGCGCGCGGTCGCCCGACGGCAAGCCGCGCACCATTGCCTTTGTCAGCGCCCTGCAAGACCGTTACAGCCTCAAGAAGGTGAACAACTCGGCCAGCGTCGGGGTGGGCGTGATCGGGTCGGTGTCGCTTCCGTACTCGTCCACCGACGATTCGATGGTGAAGGTCGCCAGCCAGACGGTGACGGACGACCGGTTCTACGACCGGTTCTTCAAGATCGTGGAGCGCTACCTGGTGCTGGATACCCCCGCGCCGCTGCCGCCGACGGCCATGCCGGTGGCCCCGCAGGTGTTCCCCGAGCAGGTGGCTCCGGGTGCCACGCCGCTGCACGGCGAAACCGCCGGACTCGCGATGGTCGCGCCGCTTGCCCCCCTGCCGCCGCTACCGGCGGCTGACGCGCCGCAGCAAGCCGCGGCCGACGCCCCGCAACCGGCAGACGCGACGCAGCCGGCCGAGCAGCCGCTCAAGGCTGCCGCGGCGCCGCCGACCCGCTCGGTCGCCGGCACGGTGCAGGCGCCCGCAGCGCCGAACTAGAGAGTTACTTGCCCTTCGGGCGCTTGGCCTTGGCCGGCCCGGCAGCCGCCTTGCCGGCGGGCTTGCCGCCGCCGGCTTTCTCGCGCTTGTACGTCTCGTAGTAGTCGCCGGCCAGCTCCCGCATGGCGCGGCCGATGTTGGCGTAGTCGTATTCGTTGAGGTTGGCCAGCGACACGCGGCCCGACGGATGCGGCGTGCCGAAGCCTTTGCCGGGCAGCAGCACAACGCCGCTGCGCTGGGCGATGTGGAACAGCATCTCGTTGGGCCGGGTGCGCGCCGCCATCCATTTGGCGAAGTCGCGCCCGTACAGCTGCTCGGCCATCGCCTCGCCGTCGACCAGGTGGTAGTAGTCCACCGAGTTGGGATCGTGCTTCATCGGCACGGCCAGCTCGCGGTAGAGCGCCTCCTTGCGCCGGCGCACGATCTGCTTCATCGATTCCTTGTATTCGTCGCGTTCGTCCATGAGGCAGAACAGCGAGAACAGGACCATCTGCACCTGCACCGGGGTGGACAGGCCGGCCGTGTGGTTCAGCGCCACGGTGCGGCTGTCGGCCACCAGGCGGTCGATGAACTTCAGCTGGCGCGGCGTGGTCGTGATCGAGCCGTAGCGCTCGTCCAGCTCCTTGCGCTGCGCCTCGGGCAGGTTGGCGATCTTCTCGTCCAGCACGTTCTTCTCGTGCGTGGCCACCACGCCCATGCGCCAGCCGGTCGCACCGAAGTACTTGGAGTACGAATACACCAGGATGGTGTTGTACGGGCACATGGCGAACAGCGACACGAAGTTGTCCGCGAACGTGCCGTACACGTCGTCGGTCAGGATGATCAGGTCGGGCCGCTTCCGGACGATCTCCACCAGGTACTCGAGCACCTCGTCGGACAGGCGCACCGAGGGCGGGTTGCTCGGGTTGCACAGGAAGAACGCCTTGACCTTCGGGTCGAGCAGCTTGTCCAGCTCCTTCTTGGTGAACTGCCAGTTGTTCTCGACCGGCGCGTCGATCTCCAGCTCCACCAGCTGGTAGTCGTTCAGGTGCGGGATCTCGATGTAGGGCGTGAAGATGGGCATGCCCAGCGCGATGGTGTCACCCTTCTTGATCAGGTGGTTCTGCTTCATGCTGGCGAACAGGTACGTCATGGCCGCGGTGCCGCCCTCGACCGCGTACATCTCGAAATTGCCGTCGAACGGGTGCGTGCCGATCATCTCCTTGTGGATGTACTTGCCCACGATGATCTCGGACAGCCGCAGAAAGCGGTCCGGCACCGGGTAGTTGCAGCCCAGGATCGCCTCGCACATCTCGTACAGGAAGTCGCCGGCCGACAGGCCCAGCTGGTCGCGCACGTACGAGACCGCGGCGGCCACGAACATCACGCCGCGCACCTCCCGGTTGCGGTGCACGAAGATCTCGAAGCGCTCCTCGATGCCGTCGCGTTGCGGAAAGCCGCCGACGTTGTCCATGTAGATGTACGAGCGCTCCGCCTCCGTCATGGCGAACAGGCCGAGCTGGAAGAAGCCATGCCGCGGCAGCGTGGCCAGGAAATTCGGATTGCCGCGGCCGGCGTTGAGCATCAGGCGGTCGCCTTCCCTGGCCACCTGGATGAGGGCATCCTTGAGTTCGAAGGGGCTCAGGCTGCCCAGTTTCTCGACGTCGCTGAAGTCCATGGGAGATCTCCTTGGTGATGCGGACAGGAAGCCGCCGGCTCGTCGCCCGGCGCCGTTTGGAAAAGAGTCGGTTCAGGCCAGCGCCACGATCAGCGGCCCGAGCAGGGTGAGCAGCACGTTCGCCAGCGCGTAGGTGATGGCGAAGGGAACGGTCGGGATCGCGTTGCCGGCCTTGTCCAGCACTTCGCCGAAGGCCGGGTTGGCGCTGCGTGAACCGGACAGCGCGCCGGCCAGGATGGCGGCGTTGTCGTAGCGCAGCACGTAGCGCGCGATCAGCAGGGTGATGATCATCGGCACCAGCGTGACCACCACGCCGACCAGGAACAGCGTCAGGCCGTGCTCGCGGATGGTGGACACCGCCTGCAGGCCCGATTGCAGCCCGACCACCGCAACGAAGCCGGCCAGGCCGAGGTCCTTGAGGATCTGCACGGCGCCCGGCGGCATGGCGCCGAAAGTCTGCCTGCGCGCGCGCCACCAGCCGAACACCAGGCCCGACAGCAGCGCGCCGCCGCCGGCGCCGAGCGTCAGCGGTATGCCGCCGAGCTTGACGCTCAGCAGGCCCACCAGCAGGCCCACGACCAGGCCAGCGCCGAGGAAGACGAAATCGGTCTTGGAGCTGGTCACCACCACCTCGCCGAAAGCGCTCGCCACGCGGCGCACGTCATGTTCGCCGCCGTACAGCGTGGCGGTGTCTCCCGCCTGGATCACCACCTCGGGCGCCAGGGGCAGTGGCTTGCCCATGCGGCGCAGGCCCAGCACGTACACGCCGTGCCGGACGCCTCCGGCCGTCGCCACGCGGATCTGGTCGACGGTGCGGCCGATCAACGCCTTGCTGGTGATGACCGCGTCGCGCCGCAGCAGGGTGACTTCCATCCCGTCGATGCCGTAGACCTCCTTGCCCAGCAGCGCGGCGCTGGCCACCACGCCGGCGCGCCGCCCGACCACCAGGACGATGTCGTCGTCTTCCAGCACCACCTGCGGCGTGACCTCGATGAACTGGTCGCCGCGCTTGATGCGCTCGATGGTCACGGGCGGCTCGCCCAGCGCCGATTCGAGCTGGGCCACGGCGTGGCCCTTGCCTGCGGAGATTCTGTAGAGGCGGCCGATCAGGTCGGGTGCCGCTTCCTGCTGGCCTTCGCCCAGCACGCGTACGCTGCCGGCCTGCATCTGCGCCTCGGCCTTGATCGCATCGTCGCGGATGCTGCGCTTCATGAGCCACGGCAGGATGTTGACGCACACGATGATGGCGCCGAACGAGCCGAACACGTAGGTGACGGCATAGCCGATGGCCACGTTGGCCTGCAGGCGCTGCGTCTCGTCGGCCGCGAGGCCGAGCTTGCCGATGGCGTCGCCGGCGGTGCCGATGATGGCGGACTGGGTCAGGCCACCGGCCGCCACCCCGGCCGCCAGGCCCTTGTCCAAGCCGGCCAGCTTGGCCATGATCACCACCGTCGCCAGTCCGGTGGCCGCCATGATCACCGCCAGCAGGATCTCCCTGACCGACTGCCGGCCCAGCGAATTGAAGAAGTCCGGCCCGCTCTCGTAGCCGACCGCGTAGATGAACAGTGCGAACAGAACCGACTTCACGCCCGAATCGATCTGCACACCGAACTGGCTGACCACGCAGGCCACCAGCAGCGACCCGGCCACGCCGCCGAGCTGGAACTTGCCGAACTTGATCTTGCCGATCAGGTAGCCCAGCGACAGTGACAGGAACAGGGCGATCTCGGGCGAGCGCTTGAAGATTTCGTGCAGCCAGTCCATGCGGGAGCTCCTTTCGTGTCCCTTCAGAGGCGAAGGCCGCCTCAGCCGTTTTGCGCGAGTCCTGCCAGCGCCACGACCACCGGCCCCATCAGCGGCAGGATGACGTTGGAAATGGCGTAGGTGATCGTGTAGCCCAGAAGAGGCGTGGTGTTGCCCGCCGCGTTCTGGATGGCGCTGAGCGCCGGCGTGCTGCATTGCTGGCCGGCGATGGCGCCGAGCAGCACCGGAGCCTCGAACTTGAGCAGGAAGTGCCCGACCATCAGCGAGCAGAAGGCCGGCACGACGGCGATGGCCACGCCCATGAGCGGCAGCGAGACGCCGTACTTGTGCACCAGGTCCAGCGCCTGCGGCCCGGAGGCCAGCCCGACGCAGGCAATGAAGGTCGCCAGGCCGATGTCCTTGAGCAGCGACAGCGCGTCGTCCGGCACGCTCAGCCGGCTCGGGTGGCGCGCCTGGTACCAGCCGAACACCAGGCCGGTGAGCAGGGCGCCGCCCCCGGTACCCAGCGACAGCGGCACGCCGCCCACCTTGACGCTGAACAGCCCGATGAACACGCCCAGGACGATGCCGGCCGCGGCGTAGGCGATGTTGCTCTTGACCGACTTGAGCACGGGTTCGCCCAGCGCCTTGACGGCATCGCCGATCTGGTCGGCAGTGCCGAACAGTTCAAGCCGATCGCCCAGTTGGAGCTTGAGGCCGGGCAGCAGCGGCAATCGGTAGGTTCCGCGCTGGACGTTGGCGACCAGCACGCTGTCGCCCACCAGCGGCGCGCCTCGCCCGCCGACGCCGGGCAGCGACAGTTCGCGCAGGGTCGATCCCTGCGCCGCCTTGTTGCGCAGCACCAGCGTGCTGCCTTGCAGGACCAGGCCGAACGCGCTGGCGTCGCCCGACTCCTCGACCAGGCCGGCGGCGCGCTCGGTGGCGTCGACCAGCGCCCGGCGGTGGCCGATCAGCAGGACGTGGTCGCCGGGCTGGAAGACCGTCTCGGGCGTCAGCGCAAGATGCTGGCCGTTGCGGATCAGGCCCTGGACGCTGCCTGCGCCGCGCAGTCGCTCGTCGATCTGCCGCACGGTCCGGCCGCCGGCCTTGACCTGGTACACCCGTCCCACCAGCTCCGGTGCCGCCGGCACGGCGCTGGCATCGTCGGACTGCCCGCCCATGGCCTTCCACAGCCGCTCGGCTTCCTCGCGCAGGTTCACGCGCAGGATCAGCGGAAAGAGCTGGCTGGTGACCACCACGATGGTGATCAGGCCGAAGATGTAGGTGATCGAATAGGCCGTGACGACATTGGCCTGCAGCTGCTGGATCTGCTCGGCCGGCAGCGCGAGCTTGGAAATCGCGTCGGTGGCCGTGCCCACCACGGCCGATTCGGTGGCGGCCCCGGCCATGAGGCCGGCGGCGGTGCCCGGGTCGAGCTTCATCAGGTGGGTGGCGGTCAGCACCAGCGCCAGCACGACGACGACCTCGATCACGCACAGCAGGCCGATGCGCAGGCCCTTGGCGTTGAGGTTGGCAAAGAACTGCGGGCCGCCGGCGTAGCCCAGTGCGAAGATGAAGAGCATGAAGAAGACGTTCTTCACGCTCGGCTCCAGCGTCACGCCGAACTGCCCGATCAGAAGCGCGGCGATCAGCGTGCCGCAGATGCCGCCCAGCTGGATCGGCCCGAACTTGATCTGGCCGACCGCATAGCCGATCGACAACGCCAGAAACAGGGCGATTTCCGGATGTGCGCGAAGCAGATTCCCTACCCAGTCAAGCAGCGTCATGTTCTTGCGTGCCGGTCGGCGCCGTCACATTTTGTTGACCACTGCGAATCAGTGTAGCTCCGAAAGATTCGTATTCCGAGACATTGTTTCTGCTTTGTCTGGGTGGGGAGGTGGGGTGGCCATCCTGCGGTCTCTCGGTCGTGCTATAGGCGGGTCCATTTCTTTGGGGAGGGCCGCCCGTCCTGCGCTGCCCGCCAGCGGCCTTCACTGCGCCGGCCCCTTCGGGGCTTCACTGCGCTCCTCGGCGGCACAGAGGCGGCCGCCGGCGGGCAGCGCAGGCCGGGCGGCGTGGCGTGACCGGCCTTGCCGGAGGGACTGGCGGGTGCACCGCAGGGCAGCCCCGAAGGGGCCGACACAGTGAAGGCCCCCGGCGCACGCCGCCCACCGCCGCAGCAGGGCGCAACGTGACAACACAGCACAATCAATAACCAGCGACCTTGCGCAGACCAACAACCCGATAGGCCAGCACGCACAGCTTGTCGCTCAACTCGTCCTCCCCGTAGCGCCCGTCCGGCCGGTACCAGGTGTAGAGGAACCCGGGCAGGCTGCAGGCGGCCAGCGCAGTGATCGAGGCGTCGTCGAAGTCCAGGTCGCCGTCGCTGCGGGCCTGCTCGAGCAAGGGCCGCAACTGGTCGTAGAAATGGTGCGCAAGCTTGCGCTGCGCAGCGCGGTACTCCGGCCGGTACACCTGAGGCTCGCGATACGGAAAGAACGCGCAGGGCTGGTGGGCAATGGTCGCGCGGATCAGGCGTCGCAGCCCCTCGAGCACCTTGTCGCAGGCGCTGCGCGGGTCATCGGCGGCGAAATCCATCGCCGTCAGGCACGCCACCGCCGGCCGCCACGACAGCGTCTCGAAGATCTCCTGCTTGTCCCGGAAGTAGTAGTAGACGAACGGCTTCGTCACGCCCAGCTCGCGCACGATCTGCGCCATCGTCGTGCTGGCATAGCCCTGCTCGGCGAAAAGCCGGGCCGCCGCCTGCAGGATTCGCTCACGCTGCAGCTGCGTCCCTGGCGTGGCCACGCGCTGCCGGCCGGTGCGCGGCGAATCGCTCCCCGCCGCTCGCCGCCGAGAGGGTTTCCGCGGTGTCGCCGAAGTTATACCCATCGGTAGGATTGTTGTTGCAACATTGTTCAGATGACAACCGAAGGCGCGGCCCACGCCGCTATCGGTAACCCTGAGAGACAGACGCCATGGTGACATCCCTTCCCGATCGCCCGCTGCAGCCCCTGCATGAATACCTGCGCGCGCATGCGCGAGATCGCGGCGCGCACGCGGCCTGCATCTGGTACGGCGCCACCATGAGCTTTGCCGAACTCGACGCCGCCAGCGACGCCTTTGCCGCGCGCCTGCAGGCCATCGGCGTGCGCAAGGGCGATCCGGTGGTGCTCTTCCTTGGCAACTGCCCGCAATACCTCGTGGCGCACTACGGCATCCAGAAGGCCGGCGCCATCGTCTGCCCGAGCGGGCCGCTCAACAAGGAGCACGAGCTCGCCTACCAGGTGGGCGACCTGCGCGCCCGCGTGATCGTCGCGGCCAGCGACCTGCTGCCGGTGGTCGACAGGGTGCGCGCGCAGGTCGATTCGCTCGCGCACGTGTTCGTCGTGCACTACGCCGACCTGCTGCCTCAAGCGCCGACGCTCGACCTGCCGGCCGAACTGGCCGCGGTACGCACGGCGCCGCGCGTCGTCCCGCAAGGATGCGAGGACTTCCTGGCCGCGATGCGCACCACCGCCAGGCCGGCGCCGGTCGACATCGACATGGACGACGTCGCGCTCATGACCTATACGTCGGGCACCACCGGCCTTCCCAAGGGCGCGATGCTCAGCTACGCCAACGCGCTGTTCAAGACGCGTGTGGCGGCCGACTGCAACGGCGTCACGCCCGACGACGTGCTGCTGTCGATCGCGCCGCTCTATCACATCGCCGGCATGCTGATGGGCGTCAACGTGCCGGTGCTTGCCGGCGCCACCGCGGTGCTGCTGCATCGCTTCGATGCGCATGCAGTGCCGCAGGCCATCGAGCGGTATCGCGTCAGCTGGTGGTACAGCATCGCGCCGATGAACGTGGCGGTGATGCAGCTGCCCGACGTGCGCCAATTCGACCTCGGCAGCCTGCGGCGCAACCCGGTCACGAGCTTTGGCATCGTCTTCACCGAGCCGTTGGCCAGGCAGTGGCAGGACTACGCGGCGAGCTCCGTGTCGTTCGAGGCTGCCTACGGCCTGTCGGAAACGCACACCTGCGACACCTACACGCCGCAGCACGCGCCGCGCTGGGGAACGCAGGGCCTGCCGGCGCCGGGCGTGCGCATCCGCATCGTCGACCCCGATACCGGGCAGGACCAGCCGACGGGCGAGATCGGCGAAATCGTGCTGACCAGCCCGGGCACCTTCAAGGGCTACTGGAACAAGCCAGAGGCCACCGCCGCCACGCTGCGCGATGGCTGGGTCCACACCGGCGACATGGGCAAGCTCGATGCCGATGGCTACCTCGCCTTTATCGGGCGCTTCAAGGAAATGATCAAGGTCTCGGGCTACAGCGTGTTTCCCGAAGAGGTCGAGACCATTCTCATCAGGCATCCGGCGGTGGCGCAGGCCGCGGTCATCGCGCAGCCCGATCCGGAAAAGGGCGAGGTGGTCAAGGCCTTCATCGTGCGCAAGAAGGATGCGCAACTCGACGAGCCCCAGCTCATCGCCTGGGCGCGCGAGAACATGGCGCCGTACAAGGCGCCGCGAGCCGTGCGCTTCATCGACGCGTTGCCGACCACCGGCGCCGGCAAGGTGCTGCGCCGACTGCTCAAGGACGTCCGATGAGTCGTCGCCGGACCGCCCCGCAAAGGGCACGCACCGCAGCGCGCCGCGCCGAGGTGGAAGCATGAGCTTGCGCAAGGTACTCATTGCCAATCGCGGCGAGATCGCCGTGCGGCTGGCACGCGCGCTGCGCGACCTGGGCATCGTCAGCGTGGCTGGCTTCTCGCGTGACGATGCGCAGGCGCTGCATGCGCGCGTGGCAGATACCGCCGTCGCGCTCGACGCCACCGGCCCCTCGGCCTACCTCGATCCGGTGCGCTGGATCGCCATCGCGCGCGAGCACGGCTGCGACGGCGTGCATCCCGGCTACGGCTTCCTGAGCGAGCGGGCCGATTTCGCGCAGGCCTGTGCCGATGCGGGTCTGGTCTTCATCGGGCCGACGCCCGAGCAGCTTGCGCTGTTCGGTGACAAGGCACGGGCCCGGGCGCTGGCCCGGCAATGCGACGTGCCGGTCATGCCGGGCAGCGTCGGAGCCGTCACGCTCGAGCAGGCGCGGGCCTTCTTCGACGCGCAGCAGGCCGAAGGCGGCGAAGCCGGCGTGATGGTCAAGGCCATCGGTGGCGGCGGCGGCCGCGGCATGCGTGCCGTGCTGCGGCGCGCGGACCTGGCCGATGCGCACGCGCGCTGCAGCTCGGAGGCGAAGGCGGCCTTCGGCGTGGAGGGCGTCTACGTCGAGCGCCTGATGCTGCACGCGCGGCACATCGAGATCCAGGTGCTCGGCGATGGCCGCTCCGTGGCCAGCCTGGGCGAGCGCGAATGCACGCTGCAGCGGCGCTTCCAGAAACTGGTCGAGATTGCGCCGAGCCCGACGCTGGGCGATCCGCTGCGCGAGCGCATCACCCAGGCGGCGCTGCGCATGGCGCAACAGGTCGGCTACCGCGGCCTCGGCACGTTCGAATTCCTGGTCGATGAGAACGCGCGCGACCTGCCGTTCGTCTTCATCGAAGCCAACCCTCGCCTGCAGGTGGAGCACACCGTCACCGAGGCGGTCACCGGACTCGACCTGGTGCAGCTGCAGCTCGGCGTGGCCGCCGGCCGCACGCTCGATGAACTGGGCGTCGCGCCGGGGCGGTCCGTGCCGCAGCGCGGCTTTGCCGTCCAGTGGCGCATCAACGCCGAGACGCTGGATGTGCACGGCCAGGCGCGGCCGGCCAGCGGCATGCTGTCGCGCTTCGACCTTCCCGCCGGACCAGGCGTGCGCGTCGACACGCACGGCTATGCCGGGCTGGCGCCTTCGCCTCACTATGATTCGCTGCTGGCCAAGCTGGTCGTGCACAGCGCGTCGGCCAACTTCGCCGATGCGCTGCGCCGGTCGCAGCGTGCGCTCGACGAATTCGTCATCGAAGGCCTGGCGACCAACCTGCCGCTGCTGCGCGCGCTCGGCGAGCGCCCCGAGTTCGCGCGACAAGCGGTGCACACGCGCTTCGTCGAGATGCACCTGGCAGACCTTCTGGCTTCGGCGCGGCGGTTCGAGCGCCCGTCGGCACCCGCAGTCGCGGCCGCGTCGACGCATCCGCGGCCGCGCGACATTGCCGGCGACGAAGAAGACGGCGTCTTCATCCTGCGCGCGCCCATGGCCGCGCGACTGGTGCAGTTCGAAGTCGCGGTGGGCGATGCGCTGCCGGCTGGCGCGCAGGCCGGCGTGCTGGAGGCCATGAAGATGGAGCACCTGCTGCACCTGCCGCGTGCCGGGCGGGTGCTGGCACTGCTGGCCGAGCCCGGGGAGTACCTGGTCGAGGGGCAGTCGCTGATGCGGCTCGAGGCCGTCGACGCCGGCGGCGTGCAGGCGCTGGCGAACGAGGCGCTCGATCCCGACCTCATCCGCCCGGACCTGAAGAAGGTCATCGACCGGCATGCGCCCACGCTGGACGCCAACCGGCAGGCGGCGGTCGCGAAGCGACAGGCGCAAGGTGGCCGCACGGCGCGCGCCAACATCGCGGACCTGTGCGCGCTGCATGATGACGCGAACAACTTCAGCGAATACGGTGCGCTCGCCATCGCCGCGCAGACGCGCCGCCGTTCGCTCGACGACCTGATCGCCAGCACGCCGGCAGACGGCATGGTCACGGGCATCGGCAACGTCAATGCGGACCGCTTCGGGCCCGAGAAGTCGCGCTGCGTGGTCATGGCCTACGACTACACGGTGCTGGCGGGCACGCAGGGTTGGCGCAATCACCAGAAGACCGACCGCATGCTGCGCGTCGCGCACCAGCTGCGGCTGCCCGTGGTGCTGTTCGCCGAAGGCGGGGGCGGGCGTCCCGGCGACACCGACATGCCGATCGTCGCGGGCCTGAACAACCACACCTTCAGCCAGTTCGCCGCGCTGTCGGGCAAGGTGCCGGTGATCGGCGTCGCGCACGGGCGGTGCTTCGCGGGCAATGCGGCATTGCTGGGTTGCGCCGACGTCATCATCGCCACCGAAGCGAGCAACATCGGCATGAGCGGCCCGGCCATGATCGAGGGCGGCGGTCTTGGCACCTTCGCGCCAGAGCAGATCGGGCCCAGCAGGGTGCAATCGGGCAACGGCGTGATCGACGTGCTGGTCAAGGACGAGGTGCATGCCGTTGCGGTCGCGAAGCAATACCTGTCCTACTTCCAGGGCCCGCTGACCGACTGGCAATGCGCCGACCAGCGCCTGCTGCGGCATGCGGTGCCCGAGAACCGGCTGCGCGTCTACGACATGCGCGCCGCACTGCAAGGGCTGGTCGACAGCGGATCGATGCTCGAGCTGCGTGCCGGCTTCGGCGCCGGCATGATCACCGCGCTGGCGCGCATCGAGGGCAGGCCGGTCGGCGTGCTGGCCAACAATCCGCACCACCTGGGCGGCGCGATCGACGTGGACGCGGCCGACAAGGCGGCCCGCTTCATGCAGCTGTGCAACGCGCACGGGCTGCCGCTGGTGGCGTTGTGCGACACGCCGGGCTTCATGGTCGGCCCAGACGTCGAGGCGCAGGCGCAGGTTCGCCACGTGTGCCGCATGTTCATGGTGGCGTCGCACCTGCGCGTGCCGTATTTCGCGGTCGTGCTGCGCAAGGGCTACGGGCTGGGTGCGCAGGCCATGACGGCCGGCGGCTTCGACGCCCCGGTCTTCACCGTTTCCTGGCCGACCGGCGAGTTCGGCGCCATGGGGTTGGAAGGGGCCGTCCGGCTGGGCTTTCGCAAGGAACTGGAGGCGGTGCCCGAAGGCGAGCCGCGCGATGCGCTGTTCAAGCAGTTGGTGGCGCAGCAGTACGCCAACGGCGAAGCCATCCACATGGCGCAGACGCTCGAGATCGATGCGGTGATCGACCCCGCGCACACGCGCGAATGGCTGGTGCGCGGCCTCGATTCGGCGGCCGGCATGCACGAGCCCGCGCAGCCGTTCGTCGACACCTGGTGAGGACGCGGCGCGCGCCCGGCTGTCCCGGATCGGCGCTACACCTCTACACAAGACTTCGCGTCAGGCTTACACGCCTTTGACATGGCCCCGGCACGATGAAGGCTCCTTCATTCGATGGAAAGGACCACAACATGAAGAAGCTATTGATCACCGCCGGCGCCGCCGCCCTGATGTCGCTGGGCACGCTGGCACTGCCGTCCACCGCCCTGGCCGACGTGGCCGTTTCCGTCCAGTTCGGCCCGCCGCCGCCACCCGTGCGCGAAGTCGTGCCGGCACCGCGTCCGGGCCACGTGTGGGCGCCGGGCCACTACGAATACAGGAAGGGCCATTACGTGTGGTCGAAGGGCCGCTGGATGGACGCCCGACCGGGCTATGCCTATCACGCGCCGCAATGGCAGGAGCGCAATGGCCGCTGGTACTACAACCAGGCCCGCTGGGATCGTGACGGCGACGGTATCGCCAATCGAGACGACCGGCACCCGGACCGGCCCGATGCCGCACGGCATGACAGGGACCATGACGGCGTAGCCAACGCCTACGATCGCCGTCCGGACGATCCGCATCGTCGCTAACAACGGTGTGGACGGGCGAAGCACTTTCAACCAAGTCTTCGCCCGCGCTTGACATAGCGTTTACATAAGTCATCCACGATAGCGTCATGCAGCACGGCAACCACGCCGCGCCGCAAGCGAATCGAAACAATACATAGGAGCCCACCATGAACCGTACAGCCCGCATCGCTCTCGCCACCGGCCTTCTGGGGCTGGCCGCGCTCGGCGCATCGACCGCGAACGCGCAGGTCTACGGCTCGATCAGCCTCAACCTGCCGGGCCCGCCGGTGGCCGTGGTGCCGGCACCGCCGGTGTACGTGCCGCGCCCGGTCGTGGTGGCGCCGCGTCCGGTCTATGGCCCGGCGCCCGGCTATCACTATCGCGACCGTGGTCACTACCATCGCGAGTACAACGCTCGCCGCTGGGACCGTGACGGCGACGGCGTGCCGAACCGCCACGACCGTCGTCCCAACAACCCCTATCGCTATTGAGCGGCTTCTCCAGGCGCGTAGCGGTGCTCAGTGGCCCAGCAGGCGGAACGCCAGTGGCATGAGCAGCGCCGCCATCACCACCTGCAGGCCCAGCGCCAGTCCGGCATAGGCGCCGGCCTGTGCATCCACCTGCAGGGCCCGCGCCGCGCCGATGCCGTGCGAGGCGGTGCCAAGGGCGAATCCGCGCGCGGCGTAGCCGGCAGGGTCGGTGCCGATGCGCAGGCGGTCGAACAGGTATTTCGCCGACAGCGCGCCGGTCATGCCGGTGAGCACGGCGAACACCGCCGACAGCGCCGGAATCCCGCCGATCTTTTCCGAGATGCCCATCGCCACCGGCGCCGTCACCGATTTGGGCGCCAGCGACAGCACCACGTCGTGCGGCAGCCCCACTGCCCACCCGAGCAGCAGCGCCGAGCTGCTGGCGGCCGCGCCCCCGAGCAGGGCGGCCAGAAGGATGCGGCCGTAGCGCTGGCGCAATTCGGTCCGCCGCTGCCACAGCGGCCAGGCCAGTGCCACCACGGCGGGCCCCAGCAGGAAGTGGATGAACTGCGCACCGGCAAAGTAGCTCCCGTAGTCGACACCGGTTGCCAGCAGGCCGCTGGCCAGCACGACCACCGACCACAGCACCGGATTGGCCCAGGGCGCCCCGCCCACGCGTGCCGACAGCGCCTGCGCCAGCAGGTACACCACCAGCGTGGCCGTCAGCCCGAACAGCGGCTGGGCCGACAGGTAGATCCAGAGTTCGACGAAGCGCGGCATGACCTTCGTTCAGTGCTCGCGGTCGCGCTTCGGGCGCGGCCACCAAAGAACGGCCGCCGTGACCGCAAGCCCGATCCAGGTGGACAGCACGATCACCAGCAGCATGCGCCCGCCGTACTGCGCCAGCAGCGTCAGGTGCGTCATGACGCCGACGCCCACCGGGATGAACAGCAGGGACAGGTGCGCGAGCAGGAAATCGGCACAGGCGGCGACGCTCTCGCGCACCCTCGGATGGCGCAGGGCGGGAAGCAGCAGCACGAGGCCGAGCACCGGCCCGGGCAGCGGCAGCGAAAACGCGCGCGAGAGCAATTCGCCCAGGCTCTGGAAGGCCAGCAGCCAGGCCAGTCCGCGCAGGCCCTGCATGCCCGGCATCAGAAGCGCGGGAGCTCGGGATGCGGCAGGCGGCCGCCGCGCACCACCTGCTTGCCGTATTCGGCGCAGCGCTGCAGCGTGGGAATCACCTTGCCGGGGTTCAATCCGCCGGCGGGGTCGAAGGCGCGCTTGACGCCCTCCATCTGCGCACGTTCCTCGGGGGTGAACTGCACGCACATGCTGTTGAGCTTTTCGACGCCCACGCCATGTTCGCCCGAGACGGTGCCGCCCATCGCCACGCTGGTCTCGAGGATGTCGGCGCCGAACAGTTCGCAGCGATGCAGCTCGTCCGGATCGTTGGCATCGAACAGCACCAGCGGGTGAAGATTGCCGTCGCCGGCATGGAAGACGTTGCAGCAGCGCAGGTCGTACTTCTTCTCCATTTCCTGGATCGCCAGCAGGATGTCGGCCAGGCGCTTGCGCGGAATGGTCGAATCGAGGCACATGTAGTCGGGGCTGATGCGGCCCGACGCCGGAAACGCGTTCTTGCGCCCGCTCCAGAAGCGCAGCCGCTCGGCCTCGTCGCGGCTCACGGCGATGGCGGTGGCGCCCGAGGCGCGCAGCACCTCGCTCATGCGGCCGATCTCTTCCTCGACCTCTTCGGGCGTGCCGTCCGATTCGCACAGCAGGATGGCCGCGGCCGTCAGGTCGTAGCCGGCCTGCACGAAGTCTTCCACCGCGGCGGTCATCGGCTTGTCCATCATCTCCAGGCCGGCCGGGATGATGCCGGCGGCGATCACCGCCGCGACGGCGTCGCCGGCCTTGCGCACGTCGTCGAAGCTGGCCATGATGCAGCGCGCCAGTTGGGGCTTGGGCACCAGCTTGACGGTGACCTCGATGGTGATGGCCAGCATGCCTTCGCTGCCGATGACCAGGGGCAGCAGGTCCAGGCCCGGCGTGTCGAGTGCGTCCGAGCCGAATTCCACCGGCTCGCCCTCGGCGGTGAAGCCGCGCACGCGCATCACGTTGTGCAGCGTCAGCCCGTACTTGAGGCAGTGCACGCCGCCCGAGTTCTCGGCCACGTTGCCGCCGATGGTGCAGGCGATCTGGCTGGACGGATCGGGCGCGTAGTACAGGCCATGGGGCGCCGCGGCCTCGCTGATGGCCAGGTTGCGCACCCCGCATTGCACGACCGCGGTACGGCTGACCGGATCGATCTTGACGATGTTGTTGAACTTGGCCAGCGACAACGTCACGCCTTCGGTGTGGGGCATGGCTCCGCCCGACAGGCCGGTGCCGGCGCCGCGCGCCACCACCGGCACGCCGAGGGCATGGCAGACCTTGAGCGCAGCGGCCACCTGGGCCTCGCTTTCCGGAAGCGCCACCACCAGCGGCCGCGCGCGGTACGCCGTGAGGCCATCGCATTCGTACGGCACGGTGTCCTCGGACTGCCACAGCAGGGCGTGCGCTGGCAGCACGCGTTGCAGGGCGCGCACCACCTGGGACTGGCGCTCGGCGCGCGACAGCGCGGCCTGGTGAGGGGGCGAGGCGGGCGCGTTCATGGCAGCGGGTTCAGGAGCCGGTGACGCGGCGCAGCACGTCGACGTCGATCTCGGGCGAATGCATGAAGTCCTTCTCGAACTCGCCGTGGATCTCGACTTGCGTCTTGTCGTCGATCGGTTCGGCCGGGAAGTGCTTGGCGTCGATCTCGACGCGGATGGTGCCGGTGCCGTCGGAGAACTCGTACTTGTCGCTGCCCACCTTCTTGAGCAGGCGCCCACGCAGGACGACCTGCTGGTCGTCCCGACCGTCCTTGAGCAGCGATTCGACCGTGACCGGCGCGACGGCGTTCGGGCCCGTGTACTGGGCCGCCGCGGGAGCGGCCGCAAACGCGGCCAGCAGCAGGGCGCCGGCGGTCGGTGCGAGCGCGGCCAGGCGTCGTGCGGTGCGGCTTCGGACTTGTCGGTTCATGGGTTCCTCCTTTGCTATGGGCGAGGAATCATTGTGCGTCATCCGGGGGCGGCGCCCACGGCGCGTCGGGCCGGCGCGGCCGTCAGCGAAACACGACGGTCTTGTGCCCGTTGAGCAGCACGCGGTGCTCGGCATGCCACTTCACGGCGCGTGCCAGCACCTGGCTTTCCGTGTCGCGGCCGCGCGCGGTGAGGTCTTCCACCGTGTCGGTGTGGTCGGCGCGCGCCACGTCCTGCTCGATGATCGGGCCTTCGTCCAGGTCGGCGGTCACGTAGTGGGCGGTCGCGCCGATCAGCTTCACGCCGCGGTCATGGGCCTGGTAGTACGGCTTGGCGCCCTTGAAGCTGGGCAGGAAGGAGTGGTGGATGTTGATGGCGCGGCCGGCCAGCCGGGTGCACAGATCGTTGCTCAGGATCTGCATGTAGCGCGCCAGCACCACCAGCTCGGCGCCCTCGGCCTCGATCACCTCCAGCTGCCGGGCCTCGGCCTGCGCCTTGGTCGCGGCCGTCACCGGAATGTGATGGAACGGCACGTTGTAGCTGGCGGCCAGCTGGTAGAAGTCGCGGTGGTTCGAGATGATGGCCCGCACGTCGATGGCCAGCAGGCCGCTCTTCCAGCGGAACAGCAGGTCGTTCAGGCAGTGGCCGTCGCGGCTGACCAGGAGCACGGTCTTCATCGGCTGGGTTGCCGCATGCAGCTGCCAGTTCATGGCGAAGCCCTGGGCGAAAACCTCCAGTTGCTGGCGCAGCGCCGCCTCGGGATGGTCGCCGCAGGCGAAGCGCACGCGCATGAAGAACAGGCCGGTGCCGTGGTCGTTGTATTGCGCCGCCTCTTCGATGTTGGCCCCGCGCTCGAGCAGGAAGCCCGAGACGGCATGCACGATGCCGGTCCGGTCGGGGCAGGAAAGGGTAAGGATGTACGCGGGGGTCATAGAGGGGGGCTATTGTCGCAGGGCGGCGGTGCCCTTGCCGGCGCCGGTGCACGGCTTTGCCCGGGGTGCCAAAATGCCCGTCCCTGTCGCCGGCCCCGCCGGCTTGCCCTAGGAGTGATATCGATGGCCTACAACGACTTCAACATGGACAACCAGTGGTTGCCCTTCACCCCCAACCGCCATTTCAGGAAGGACCCGCGGGTCTTCGTGGCGGCCGATGGCATGGAATTCACCACGCACGACGGCAGGAAGGTGATCGACGGGGTGTCGTCGTTGTGGTGCGTCGGTGCCGGGCACAACCGCAAGCCGATCAACGAGGCGATCAAGAAGCAGCTGGACACGCTGGACTACGCGACCGCCTTCCAGGTGAGCAACGACAAGGCCTTCAAGGCGGCCGAGATGATCGCCGCCATGGCCCCGGGCGACCTCAACCGGGTGCTGTTCTGCAATTCGGGCAGCGAAGCGGCGGACACCTCCATGAAGGTGGCGCTGGCCTATCACCGCGCCCGCGGCGAGGGCCACCGCAACATCTTCATCGGCCGCGAGAAGGGCTATCACGGCGTCGGCTTCGGCGGCATGTCGGTGGGCGGCATTCCGGCCAACCGCAAGGTGTTCGGCACCTCGCTGCTGCCGCGGGTGGACCACATGCGCTTCATCCATGACCCGGTCAATCACGCCTACATCCACAACGAGCTGCCGCAGTGGAAGGAAGATCCCCTGGCCGAACTGGAGCAGCGCATCCTGCCGCTGCACGACCCGAGCAACGTGGCGGCGATCATCGTGGAGCCGGTGGCCGGCTCGGCCGGCTGGTACCTGCCGCCGCAGGGCTACCTGCAGCGCCTGCGCGAGATCTGCGACAAGCACGGCATCCTGCTGATCTTCGACGAGGTGATCACCGGCTTCGGCCGCATGGGCACCAACTTCGCGGCCGACTTCTTCGGCGTCGTGCCGGACATGCTGAACTTCGCCAAGTGCGTGACTAACGGCGTCATCCCGCTGGGCGGCGTAATCTGCCGCGACAAGCTCTACGACGCGATGATGAACACCAGCGCGCCGGAGCACGTGGTGGAGTTCTTCCACGGCTACACCTACTCGGGCCATCCGGTGGCCTGCGCGGCCGCCATCGCCTCGCTGGAGCTGTATGAGAAAGAGGGCCTGTTCGCCCGCGCCGGCGAGATGGCCAAGGTGTTGGGCGATGCCTTCCACGGCACGCTCAAGGGTCTGCCGAACGTGATCGGCGTGCGCAGCATGGGGCTGGCGGCGGCGGTCGAGCTGGCGCCGATGGCCGGCGCACCGGGCAAGCGCGCCTACGACATCTTCCTGGACTGCTACCACCGCGGCGCGCTGGTGCGCCCGGCTGGCGACGTGCTGGTGATCGCGCCGCCCTACATCGTCGAGAAGTCGCACATCGACACGCTGGTCAACACGCTGGCGGATTCGATCAAGCGCCACGCCTGACCGGCGCCGGCCTCGCCGTCAGCGCGGCCGGTTGCGCAATTCGGCGCAATGGTCGACCGGCGGCAGCGCCGGGGTCGTCCAGGTCGCGTCGTAGGCGGCCGGCGGCTCGGCCGGGGGCGGCTCGCCGGCGGCCAGGCGCAGCACCAGCACCTTCATGTCCGTGGGCAGGTGTTGCGGCACGCCGGTGCCGCGCGCAATGTGGCCGGCGCCGCTGACCAGGAGCACCGTCTTGCCCGGCACACGGGCCTGCGCCAGCGTCAACGCCATGGCGCGGTCGCGCGCGACTTGCACCCGGGTCATGGGCTGGATCTGGCTTTCCGGGAGCAGGTTGCAGTGGCCGTCGCGCACGGCGTCTTCCTGGGCCTTGCGGGCGTCCGCGCTCAATTGGGCATCGAGCGAGACGTCGGCCATGGCGTCCTTCATCCTGGCCCGCGGAAGGTTGGCGCCCAGCACCGGCACGCCGGCCTCGACCGCCGCCATCACGACGGGCCCGTAGTCCGACCACGGCCAGGCACGATCGCTCCAGGCCAGTGCCTCGCGCACTTGCGCCGGCTCGGCGTCCGGGCCCAGCCGCCGCGTGTCGCGGCCCTGCTCGGCCATTTCCACCGCCAGGGCCGCCAGCCGGCCCTGCGCCGCCAGGGCCTGCACCGCTTCGCGCTCGATGCGGTGATGTTCGTCGGCATCGTGCTGCTCGCCGATCAGCAGGAAGTCGACCGCGGGCAGTTTGGACAGAGACGCTCCGGTGGCGCCCGGCCCGGGTGCCGGGCCGTCCGCCGGGCCGGGCGCCAGCAGGCTGCAGCCGGCCGCGCCGAAGCCGCAAAGGAGCAGCCCAACGGCGCCAAAAAGAAAACGGCCGCTCGAAAGCGGCCGCTCACTTTTGATTTCTGCCATGCCAGTCAGTGCATGAGCACCGGATTCTGCGCCAATTCGGCATAGCCTTCGAGGGTGGTCTCGACTTCCTCCTCGGTTGGCGTGTTCAGCTGCCAGGCCGTGATCTGCTGCTGGAACAACTCGGCCCAGGAGCCGTCGAGGTAGACCTCCTTGCCCGAGCGCTTGTCGACGATTTCGAACCCGTGCCGCACCAGGGCGGGCAGGTTCGGCTGCACCACCTCGTCGTTCGCCTGCAGATGGACGACGACGAAGGAGTCGGAGTCATAGAGCATTTGCATGTTGTCCAGCGAAGTCCGGAAGTCGATGTCATTCATGATGGTTAGATAGCAACTGATGCGCCAGTTTCAAGATAGACGCAGTTGTTGTAGGAAAGTGCCCCGGTCAACGACATCCGAGACGCCTGGCGTGCGCAATTCGATGTTTCAAGGCGTCGACGCGTCACGCAGTTGCAAATCGATCACATCTCCGTTGGTTTGCGTCTGCTGCATGCGCACCGGCAGGTACCCCAATTCGGGCGCCAGCCACAGTTCGAGTCGATAGTCGTCCGGGCGGCGCGGGGCCCGGGTCAGCCGGCGTGCCGAATACTGGCCGGCAGGCACCGACACCGTCTCGGTTTCCCCGACTTCGAACGTCCACACTTCGGCATCCTTCGGCCCGACGGTCTGAATGGCCAGCCGGCTGCCGGGCGGGTGCCTGGCCTCGTTGCCTGCCAGCAGCGCGCCCAGCTGCATCACCACGCTCAGCCGGTCCTGCGCGCCGGGCTGCAGGACGGCGGCCGGCGCACCATTGCCGAACACGACGCGGCCCTGGTCGCGCTGCAGCTGTGCGACTTCCTCGTTGCGGCGCGTTTCCGTGAAGCGCTCGGGCACCAGGGCGCCATCGACGATCCGCCCGGCGCTGGTCTGCGTACGCACCGTCTTGAACAGCACCTTGATGGCCAGCCTGGCCTCGTAGCGCTGCCCGTCCTGTTGCCAGTCGAGATGGCCGAAGACGCCCTTCCACGGTTGCACGCCACGCTGGCCCAGCATGTCGAAGCGAAGCTGCACCGATGGGTGGACCTGCGACTGGCCCGCGGCCGGGGCGGGATCGGCCACTTCGACCCCGCTGCCGGAAGCATGACTGACCGTTGGCCCGCCGGCCAGCTCCCTGGCCGGTTCCGCGGATTGCCCGTCGTTCGGTCCGGCCGGGGTTGATGCCGGTTCCGCGGCGGCCGGGTAGACCTGCACCACGTCAGGCCCGGCAGGTGCGGGCGTCCGCTTCGGTGGGGAAGGCGGCGGGGGAGGCGCTGCTGCCCGCCGGGCCGGGCGCGCGGCAGGCGCCGCTGCAGGAGCCGGCGGCGGGGGTGGCGGCCGGGTCACCGGCGCCGGCGGGGGAGGCGGCGGCGCAATCAGCCGTGCCTCGGTGACTTGGCGGTCTGGCCCCGGCAGCACGGGCGGTCGCAACGGCAGCCCCAGCAGCGCCACGGCATGCAGCATCAGCACCACGACCGCCACCCAGGCGGTCCGGCGCCAGGCGGTCGGTGCGGGGGAGGCGGAGCGGGACGTCATCAGGTAATGGCCGTCGCCGAGGTCGGCCGGCGACGGCAGGTCGCGGCTGGCAGCACGGCGGCGCAGCCGCGCCTGGCAGGGCGTCGCGCGCGCCTCGCTAAACTGCCGGCCGTTATCGGCCCAGTTTAGTCGCGCCTGCGCGGCGGCGCAGCGGACACCCCAACACCATGAAACTCGCTACCTACCGGGACGGTTCGCGCGACGGCCAGCTGGTCGTCGTCTCGCGCGACCTGAGCCAGGCCCACTACGCCACCGGCATCGCCTCGCGCCTGCAACAGGTGCTCGACGACTGGAGCTTTCTCAGTCCGCAGTTGCAGGATCTCTACGCCGCCCTCAACCATGGCCGGGCGCGCCATGCCTTTCCATTCGACCCGCAGCAGTGCATGGCACCGCTGCCGCGCGCCTACCAGTGGGCCGACGGCTCGGCATACATCAACCACGTGGAACTGGTGCGGAAGGCGCGCGGCGCCGAGGTGCCGCAGAGCTTCTACACCGACCCGCTGATGTACCAGGGCGGCAGCGACGACTTCCTGGGTCCGTGCGACCCGATCGTGGTGCCGAGCGAGGCGATGGGCATCGATTTCGAGGCCGAACTGGCCGTCGTCACCGGCGATGTGAAGATGGGTGCGACGCCGGAACAGGCGCTGGAGGGCATCCGCCTGGTCATGCTCGCCAACGACGTGAGCCTGCGCAACCTGATCCCGGCCGAACTCGCCAAGGGCTTCGGCTTCTTCCAGAGCAAGCCGGCCACCGCCTTCAGCCCGGTGGCGGTCACGCTGGACGAACTGGGCGAGGCCTGGCAGTCGGGCCGGGTGCACCTGGCGCTGCAAAGCAGCTGGAACGGCCGCAAGGTCGGCCTGTGCGATGCCGGGCCCGAGATGACCTTCCATTTCGGCCAGCTCATCGCCCACGCCGCCACGACCCGCAACCTGCGCGCCGGCGCCATCGTGGGCAGCGGCACCGTCAGCAACAAGGGCGTCGAGCGCAAGGACGGCCGCATGGACTGGCCAAAGGGCTACAGCTGCATCGCCGAGAAGCGCTGCATCGAGACCATTCTCGACGGCCAGCCCTCGACCGAGTTCATGAAGTTCGGCGACACCATCCGCATCGAGATGAAGGGCACGGATGGACGCTCGCTTTTCGGCGCGATCGACCAAGAGGTGATGGCGCCGGGCGGCAAACCGAAGGCGGAGGCGTCGGCAGCGTCGGGCTCGGATCTTCAGGGCGGGGCGGAAGCCATTGCATCCTCCTAGCCTGCAACGCGGGCGTCGATGCCGCCCGGTGGACGACCTTGTCGCCGGATTCACCTGGCCCGCAGCAACTCCTTCTGCGACCGGATACCCAGCCGCCGGAACGCCCGGTACTGGTGGGTGCGTACGGTGCTGAGCTCGATGCCCAGCTCCCGTGACGCCTCCTTGGCGGTCCGGCCGGCCCGCAGGTGCGCGATGACTTCGCGCTCGCGCAGGCTCAGGCCGAGCAGGCGGGCCGCCAGGTCCGGCGCCTGTGGGGCCGGGGCGTCGGCGGCGCCACGGCCGTGCGCGAACGTGGCTGCGGCAAGCAGCGCCGCATGCGCGGCGATGCGTGCGAAGTCCTCGGTGCCGAACTCCGGCTGAGCCAGGCTGCGGTAGAAGCTCACGGCGGCGCGCTGCCCCTGCGGCATGAGCATCAGCACCGATGCCCGCTCGCGGATGCCCACGTCGCCGTAACAGGCGGCGCGGTAGGCCGGGTCCGCCACCTCGTCGGCATGCTGGTGGCCCAGCCACAGCTGGGCTCGGCGCGGCCGCGGCCGCGCCGCCAGCCACACCATGTTCGGATCGAGCTGGTCGAAGCGGCGCGCGACATAGTGCTCGGCCGTGCGTTCGGCCGTGGTGCCGTAGCTGCTGGCGGCCGATACCGTCTGGATGCGGCCATCGGCGCCCACCGCATACACGGTGCAGAACGTCACGGGCAATATCCGGTGCATGCCCGCCAGGAAGCTGGCGGCCAGGTGCTGGGTGCCGATGCCCGCCAGCAGGTCGAGCACCACCGGTGAAGCCAGCGAGGCGTTGTCGTCGGAGGGAGGAAGGCGCCAGCGTTTCATAGGGTAAGTACCTCCTACGAAGTTAGGACAACCTGCAGCCGGACGCATCCGGACAATCCCTTCGCATGAACGCCCTCGTTGCCTCGCATCCCCGCACCGACGCCGTCGGCGCGGCCGGCGCCCCGTTGCCGCCCACCTCGGCGTCCGGTGCCCTGCCGCCGTCCGTGGGCGACTTCCACTACACGCGCTTCGCGCCCTGGCTGCCGCCGCTCGAGGGCGGCACCGAGCCGGGCCGCCATCCGGTGGTGATCGTCGGCGGCGGTCCGGTCGGCATGTCGCTGGCGCTGGGTCTGGCCAACCATGGCGTGCGCAGCGTGATCCTGGAGGCGGACGACACCGTGTGCGTCGGCAGCCGGGCTGCCTGCGTTTCGCGGCGAAGCCTCGAGATCGTCGGCCGCCTTGGTGCGCAGAAGGACTTTCTCGCCAAGGGGCTGGCCTGGACCGGCGGGCGCAGCTTCTACAGGACGCAGGAGGTATTCCGCTTCGAGATGCCCCATGACGCTCGGCAGAAGCTGCCGCCCATGATCAACCTCGAGCAGTACTACATCGAGCACTACCTGCTCGACGAGATCCGCCGGCGCGACGCCGCGCAACCCGGGCTGATCGACATTCGCTGGGGCACGGAACTCGTCGGCTTCGACGACAGCGGCGAAGACGGCCTGATGCTCCAGGCCAGGAACGCGCTGGGCGACTACGCCTTGCGGGCCGCGTGGATGGTGGCCTGCGACGGCGGCCAGAGCTTCGTGCGCAAGTCACTGGGCCTGAACCTCGAAGGCACGGCTTACGAAGGCCGCTACGTGATCATCGACATTGAACTGCACAGCAGCCACCCGACCGAGCGCCGCGCCTGGTTCGACCCGCCGTGGAACCCCGGCTCCACCGTGCTGATGCACCGCCAGCCGGACGACATCTGGCGCATCGACTACCAGCTGCGCCCCGGCCAGGACAGCGAGGCGGCGCTGCAGCCGGACGCCGTGCATGAATTCGTCACGCGCCACCTGTCGGCGATCGGCGAAGGCCATCTGCCGTGGAAGACCGTGTGGACGTCGATCTATCGCGCCGGGGCGATGACGCTCGAAAGCTATCGCCACGGCCGCGGCGGCCGCATCCTGTTCGCCGGCAACGCAGCGCATGCCATGCCGATCTTCGGTGTGCGCGGCCTCAACTCGGGCTTCGACGATGCCGACAACCTGGCCTGGAAGCTGGCGCTGGTGGCGCGCGGCATGTCGGACGCGGCGTTGCTGGACACCTACTGCGACGAGCGGATCGCCGCTTTCCACATCAACGCCGAAAGCGCCATGCGCAGTACCGAGTTCATGTCCCCGCCCTCGCGCGGCTTCGACCTGCTGCGCGAGGCGGCGCTGTCCCTGTCGGGCGCGCATCCGGGCATTGCCAGGCTCATCAACCCGCGCCAGACCGAGGCCGTGCGCTACGCCGATTCGCCGCTGTCCAGCGACGACGTCGGGGCCTGGACGGCCGGGCCGAAACCCGGCGAGGTGATGGCCGACCTGCCGTGGTCCCGCGGGCATTTGAGCGACCTGATTGCGCCGGGCTTCACCCTTCTTGCGCTCATGCCGGTCGACGGTGCACGGGCCGCTGCGTTGCGCCAGACCTGTGCCCAGGTGCGGCAGCAGGCCGGGGCGACAGGCCTGGCGCCGCAGGTGCACGAGCTGTTGCCCCAGCCCGATTCGCAGGCAACCTTTGCAGCGCTCGGCGCGGCGGACCAGGGTGCCCTGTACCTGCTGCGCCCGGATGGTCACGTGGCCGCGCGCTGGCACCGGCCGGGCGCGGACGACGTGCTGGCCGCCCTGGCGCGCGCGTCAGCCAGCCGTCTCCTGTCCGCGCCCAAGGAGGTCCTGCAATGAGCCAGCTTTCACCCGAGGCGCGCGACCGCGTGTATGCCGAGTGCGCGCACGCGATCAGCGAGGCCGGGCCCGAGCGGGAATCGCTCTTCCTGGCACGCCTGGCGCTGCTGCTGTTCGAGCAGCTCGGCGACGAGGCGCGTTGCCGCGCAGCGCTGGCCGATGCGCTGCATGAACTGCCACTACCATCCCTTTCCGCCTGAATACAAAGACTGGAGACATGCCTTGATCGACCGCAGACAACTTCTCGCCGGCCTTGCCGCGTCCGGCGCCGCACTGGCCGCGCCGTGGGCGCGCGCCCAGGACGCCTATCCATCGCAGCCGGTCCGCTGGGTGGTGCCCTATCCGGCCGGCGGCGGCACGGATGTCATCGCACGCAGCCTGGCCGAAGCGATGCGCGCGGGCATGGGCCAGCAGTTCGTGGTCGACAACCGGCCCGGTGCGGCGACCAACATCGGCGCCGAACTGGTGGCTCACGCCAAGCCGGACGGCTACACCATCATGTCCGCGGACAACGCGGTGCTGGCCTTCAACGAATACCTGTTCACCAAGCTGCCGTTCAACCCCGCCAAGGACTTCAGCTATATCGGCGCCATCGGCAAGTTCCCGCTCGCGCTGGTGGTCAATCCGTCGTTCCAGGCGCAGGACTTCAAGTCGTTCCTGGCCTACGTGAAGGCGCATCCGGGCGAGGTGAACTATGCCTCGCCCGGCAACGGCTCGCCGCACCACCTGGCGATGGAGATGTTCAAGAACCGCACCGGCACGTTCCTGACCCACATCCCGTATCGCGGCGCCGCGCCGGCCATGGCCGACGTGATGGGCGGGCAGGTGCCGTGCATGTTCCTGGACCTGGCCTCGGGCCTGTCGATCATGCAGTCGGGCAAGGTGCGGGTGCTGGCCATCGGATCGGCCCAGCGCTCCCGGCTCCTGCCCGACGTGCCTACGCTGGCCGAGGCGGGCGTGCGCGACAGCGAAGTCTTTGCCTTCCAGGGCGTGCTCGGGCCGGCCGGCCTGCCGGGTCCCGTCGTGCAACGGCTCAACCGCGAACTGAACAAGTCGTTCAACGCACCCGAGGTCGCCAAGCGATTCAGCGACTTCGGCATGGAAGCGATGCCGGGTTCGCCCGAGCAGTTCTTCGCGCTGGCGCGCGCCGAATCGCAGCGCTGGGGGCCGATCATCAAGGCGGCCGGCGTCAAGCTCGACTGATCCCGCGCCTCAGGGCGTCGGCGCGGCCGACGCCGAACCGGTGGTGGCAGCGGCCGGCTTCGCCGCCTCGGTGCCTGCATGGCCGGCGTCGCCGCTGTTGTCGTCGTGCACCAGCGTGCCATCGGCGCCCCAGGCACGCTCGCGCAGCCACTTGCCCTTGCTGTCGTAGATGGACTCGGCCACCAGCGCGCCTTGCGCATCGAAGCGCTGGTGCGTGCCCACCGGCTGCATCGGCGCGCGCGCGGGCGCCAGGTAGAGCCCGCGAAAGGCGGTTTGACCGCCGGGGAAATACTCCGCCACTTCCGCCGTGCGTGCGGAGCCGTCACCCTTGAAGCGGGTGGTGCTGCGCGGGCTGCCGCTGTCGGCGTAGTAGAGGTCGTCGCGCAGGAGGTCTCCGCTGGCATTCCACGACTGTTCGCGCAGCAGCAGGTCATTGGGCGCATATTCCCTGGCGCTGATCCGCACCGCCCGGCCGCGTTCGAGCAGGAAGACCGTCTCGCTGCGACGGGTGCCGTCCGAGGCGTACTGGCGCTCGAAGCGGCGATCGCCGATCTGCTCTTCCTGAGTCGCCACGATGCCGTTGTCGTAGTAGCTCTCGGTGCGCAACCTGCGGCCGGCCTGGTGCACGACGCGCGACCGGCGCACGTCCTGCCCGTCGAAAAGGTCGACCGTCGCCGGCTCGCCGGTCCCGAAGCCGCACAGGCGGGCGTCGTCGACCGCCGGCGCCAGCAGGGGCTTGTCGGCGCAGCGCAGCTGCGACAGGCGGCCCTTGACGGTGAACTCGGCCACCGCCCGGTCGCCGCCAGGCTCGGCGCGGAAGGCGGCCCGGCGCAGGGTGCCGTCGGGGTAGAACAGGCGCGAGAGCCCCAACTGCTGGCCGTCGTCGTAGACGGCGTCGCGGGTCACGCGGTTGCTGGCCGGGTCCCGGCAGATCAGCCGGCCGCTCTGTCCCCGTATGCTGGCCGGAAGGTCCGGGTCGACCGCTTTTCCGTCGAGCAGGCATGTCGGCGCGGCGCCGGCCTGTGCCACCGCGCCGCCCGGCAGCGCGGCCAGCCCCGCGCAGAGGCACGCGCCCAGGTACACCGGCCGGAACCAGGCGCGGCGCGGGACTTTCATATGCGCGATGGCTGCGTACCGCGAACCGGCCCGCACGGGCGGAAACGAAGGAGGGTTGGCCGGAACATGTATGAAAGCGTGTCGTCTGCTTGATATTGTGTACCGGTTCGAACGCGCGGCGCGTGGATAATCGGCCGCCATGCCAACCCTTCGACGCCTTCCGCAGCTGGGCCGCCTCGTGCTGCTGTGGTTCGCGCTGTCGCTGGGTGTGGCCGTGGCGTCGCCGCTCGTGCAGCCACAGGACATGCAGTTGGTGTGCACCAGCGCCGGTGCCGTCAAGGTGCTGGTCAAGACCGACGACGGCGCGCGCGAACTCGGCGCCAGCCACCTCGACTGTCCCTTGTGCGCGCTGGCCGGCGCGCCGCCTCCGCCCGCGCCGGTCTGCGTCGTCGGGCACGAGCAGCCGCTCGGCCATGCGCTCCAGCCGATTCCCGCGGCCCGCTTCGTGGCCGCGGCCGCGGCGCCGTTGCCGGCGCGCGGACCTCCCGCCGGCGCCTGATCCTCCCTCTCGTCCCGTGGTGAGCGCCGCCGGCTGAGCCGGCCGGCATGCACAGCGGCTCGGTTCCAGGAAAGACCGGCAGCCCTTGGCGAGCAAGCCGGGGTGCCGGCACAGGCATCCATGAACCGTTCCATGTTTCGCTGGCGCCCCTGCGGGCCGATCTCTGACCTCATTTCTGCCAAGGAGCAAACCATGAAGAAACTGTCCATCCCCCGCGCGGGCCGCCGTCTTGGCGCCGCCGCACTGCTGCTCGGAGGCGCCACCGGCGCGCTGGCGCACGTCACGCTCGCGCAGCAGACGGCAAGCGCGGGCGCGCCGTACGAGGCCGCTTTCCGCGTCGGGCACGCCTGCAAGGGCGCGGCATCGACCACCGCCATCTCGGTGCGCATTCCGGCAGGCTTCACCGTGGGCAAGGCCGAGCTGCGACCCGGCTGGTCCGTTCAGACAACCGCCAACGAAGTGACCTGGAAGGCCGACGCCCCCGATCGCGCGGTGCCGGGCCATGAGAAGACGCAGTTCGTTCTGCGCGGCACGCCGCCGGCCCAGCCCGGCACCCTGTGGTTCAAGGTACTGCAGACCTGCGACACCGGCAGCGCGGACTGGGCCGAGGTGCCGGCCACCGACGCTGCCAGGCCCGAGTTTCCGGCAGCGCGCCTGGACGTGATCGCTGGCGCCGTGGCGCCGGTCGAGGCGAGCGGCGGCTGGGTGCGCCGCGCCGTGCCCGGCCAGAGCGGAACCGGTGCCTTCATGACGCTGCGCTCTTCCGCGCCGCTGCGGCTGGTCGGCGCGTCCACGCCGGTGGCGGGCGTGGCCGAGGTCCACGAGATGAAGATGGAGGGCGACACGATGAAGATGCGGGCCGTCGAAGGTGGGGTGGCGCTGCCCTCCGGCGAGGGCGTCGAGCTCAAGCCGGGCGGCTTCCACCTGATGCTGATGGACCTGAAGCAGGAGATACCGGTCGGTGCCAGCGTGCCGCTGGTGCTTCGCTTCGTCGATGACAAGGGCGCGCCCAGCGCATTGAGCCTGCACCTGCCCGTCGCCATCGCGCCGCCCGGCGGGGGCGCTGCGGACGCCGCGCCGATGGCCGGGCACCAGCACAAGCACTGAGCGGCGCATGCCGGGGCGGGTATAAGCTGGGCCTGGCCCATCACTTGCAGGAGGCAGGAACCATGAGCGAGAAGCCGTCCTTCTTTTTCGACCAGTTCGTTCCCGGTTTCGACTTTCTGAAGAACCTGTCCGTCGGTGCCGCGAGCAGTTCGCCCGGCCAGGGCATGCCTGGTACCGCCGGGGTGCCGGGCCTGTCGAACTGGGTCGCCCCCACCCTCAGCGTCGAGGAAGTCGAAAAGCGCATCCAGGAGATGAAGGCGGTGCAGTTCTGGCTCGAGCAGAACCTGCACGCGCTCAAGGCGACCGTGCAGGCGCTGGAAGTGCAGAAGATGACCTTGTCCACGCTCAAGGGCATGAACCTGCGCATGGAAGACCTGGCCCAGGCGTTCGCCGCCGGTGCGCCGAGGGCGAGAGCGCAGGCCACATCCGAGCCGCCGGCCGCGCCGGCGCCCCAAGCAGCCCCGGCATCGGCGCCTTCGGATGCCGGGCCTGCGACCTCCAAGTCCGGCGGCATCGTCGACCCCATGATGCTGTGGGGCGCCCTGGCCGAGCAGTTCCAGCAGATCGCCAGCACCGCGCTGAAAGACGCCGCGCAACTGAAGATGCCTGCGATGGCCGGCGCACCGGCGTCGGCACCGGCGGCAAGGGCGCCGGCGACGAGGAAAGCAAAGCCCAAGCCGTCCGCGCCCGCGGCACGAAAGACGGCACCGAAGAAGGCACGCGCGCCGGCGGGTCGGCGCCAAGTGCTGTAATCGGGCAGACGGGGGGCCTGCTGCCCCTCGCCCCTGCGATATGAAGCTCTTTCCCTCCGGCCATGCCACCCACCCGCAATGGAGCACCGCGGCCGAACTCGTGCTCGCGCAACTGCGCGCGCAGATGGCTCAGCCCGATTACGCGTCCGAGCCGACGCTCGGCCTGCTCTACATCACCGACCTGTTCGCGGCGGATGCGCCGGCCATCCTCGAGCACCTGTGCGCATCGCTGCCGGGCGTGCGCGACTGGTCGGGCACGGTCGGCATCGGCATCGCGGCCCACAACGCCGAGTATTTCGACGAGCCGGCCATCGCGGTCATGCTGTGCGAACTGCCGGACAAGCAATACAGGGTGTTCTCGGGCCTGGCGCCGCTGCCACCGGTCGACGCCGTGGGCGCCGGCCCGGCCCGCCAGCACACCGCGCTGGTGCATGCCGACCCGACCACCCACGATCTGCCGGAACTGGTGGCCGACCTGGCCGCGCGCACTGAAACCGGCTACCTGTTCGGGGGCTTGTCGAGCGGACGCGGCCAGACCTACCAGTTCGCGCGCAGCGGCGACGCCGCCTTGCCGCCGGGCGCCGACCATGGCGGCGGCGTGCTCGCCGGCGGCCTGTCCGGCGTGGCCTTCGGCGAAGGGGTGCGCCTGGTGTCTCGCGTCACCCAGGGCTGCCACCCGATCTCGGCCGAGCGTGCGATCACCGAGTCTGAAGACAACCTGCTGATCACGCTGGATGGCGAGCCGGCGCTCGACGTGCTGCTGTCCGAACTCGGCGTCAGTCTCGAGCAGCCGCAGGAGGCGATCGAGGCGGTGCGCGCCACCCTCGTGGGCTTGTCCAGCCCGGGCAGCGACGGCCTGCGCCGCACTGGCGACCTCGGGCCCGACGTGCGGGTGCGCCACATCATCGGGCTGGACCCCAACCGGCGTGCCGTCGCCATTGCCGACCAGGCCGAGCCCGGTATGCGCATGACGTTCGTGCGGCGCGACGCGCAGGCGGCGCGGGCCGATCTGCGGCGCATCTGCGCCGAGATCCGCGAAGAGCTCGAGCCGGAGGAACAATCGCTGGAGGTGGCCAGCGCCATGGCGGCCGGCGAGGCCGAGGCCAGTCCGCATCCTGCGAGGCGCATGGCCGGTGCGGTGTATGTCAGCTGCTCCGGCCGCGGCGGCCCGCACTTCGGCGCGCCCGGCGCGGAGCTGCAGATCGTGCGCCACGCGCTCGGCGACGTCCCCCTGGTGGGATTCTTCGCCGGGGGCGAAATCGCCCGGCATCACCTGTACGGCTACACCGGCGTGCTGACGGTTTTCGCGGCCGACTAGGCCGTCGTCCGGACCGTGCTGGCGCGATCGGGCCGGCGCAGCTGGGCAAAGGCCGCGAATTCCCAGTTGCGCATGCCCAGCAGCAGCGTGTAGCCCTCGCGGTCGCGCGTGCCCTGCTTCTGGTCGGCCTGGTGCTGCTGCGCGAAATCCTGTGCCACCCGCTGCAGCCGGTCCAGGAACGAGGGCGCGAGCGAGCGGCTGATCTCGCCATGCACCAGCAGCAGGCCTTCGGCCGGGCCGTCGAAGCCGCCGGCGTAATAGTCCAGCACCACGTGCTCGCGAAAGAACGCCATCACCGGGCCGTGTGGCCGCCAGCGGAATGTCTTGGCCAGCTTGAGGCGGTAGCGATTGAGCGGGCGCAACTCGATGATGCCGATGCGGTCGAGTTGCGCCATGCAGCCGATGCATTCTGTTTCGCTGATCCGGTAGGCCTTGACGATCTGGTCCGCCGTCCATTGGCTCAGCACGCAGATGGCGCAAAGCAGGAGCTTCTTGTCTCGGACGACGGCCCGCTCCTGTTCGAGCGTCAGTTCCTTGAGCAGGGGCTGCGATTCCGCCACCCGGCGCGCCAGTTCGGCGAAGTCGGTCTTCAGCGCTCTGCAGATGGCATCGACGCGCGACAGGGGCATGTCGCCCTTGGCCAGCATGCGCTTGACGCTCGATTCGGCCATCCCCAGGCGTTCGGCCAGGTCGGCGTAGGTCATGCGGGCGGTCTTGAGCTCGTGCTTCAGGGCCTGGACCAGGTCGGCGGTGGTGCTCACGTCGGAATCTCCTCCATTCATGGTTCGGTATCGAGAAATAGTACCGAAAGTGCTGCTTGATGCCATCGTATCGATATCCGATGCTTTGCAACTGGTCCACTTCTACATTCGCAGCGACTCGACCACCCTCGCAAGGACCTGCCATGAAGCCCAGCGCCGCCACTGCCGAAGCCTCCCGCCGTGCAGCCCCTCGTCGCCTGACGCGCCGCGAGGCCTGCCTGCTGTACGTCGCCGTCGTCCTGGTGGCGGCGGCCTTGCTGCTGCCCGCCGGCCTGGGCCAGGGCTGGGACGCCCCTGCGCACTTCGCCGATCTGCGCGGCTGGAGCGGCCTGCCCAACGCACTGGACGTGCTGAGCAACCTGCCGTTCCTCGCGCTCGGCGTGCTCGGACTACGTCGCCTGCACCGCCTCGAATGCAGGCTCGAGGCCGAACCGCAGCGCCCGGTGGCGACGCGCGCCGGTCAAGACGAACTGCCGCTCAATGCGCTGGACTGCGCCTGGCTCTTCTTCGGCGGCCTGATCCTCGTGGCCGCGGCGTCGGCGTTCTATCACCTGCTGCCGGGGGACAGCCTGCGCCTGGCCGGGGATCGGGCCGCCATGACGGTGGCGTTCGCCGGGCTGCTCGGCATGGCGGCCTGCGACAGGATCAGTCCGCGCGCCGGGTGGCCCGTGGCCTGGACGCTGCTGGCCGCGGGCCTGCTGTCCGTCGCCATCTCACAGAGCACCGGCAACGTCGTGCCGTGGGCGGTGGTGCAGTTCGGCGGCATGGGGCTGGTGCTGGGCATGGCGATGCTGCGACCCGTCGACTGCGCCTCGGCCGCCGGCATGCGCCTGAACCTCGGATGGGTGATTGCCCTGTACGCCGTCGCCAAGCTGTGCGAGCTGGCCGACGCATCCATCTACGAAGGCACCGCGCACCTGGTTTCGGGGCATTCCCTCAAGCACGTGGCGGCAGCCCTGGCGGCCCTGCCCGTACTGCAGGCATTGCGCGGCCTCGACGCCGCGCCGGTCGGGCACAATCGCGCCCATCGGCCGGTCACGATTTGAAACAGGTAGCAGGCGCAATCCTTGCACCGACCTTGTGACACCCGACGCACCCGTGCCCGATTCTTCTGGGAGAAACCTCGACATGGCTGAATCCCGCCATTGCGGCGAGCGCGAACCGGCGACGGCCCAAGCTTCCAGCCAGTTCGCCCTGATGCGCCAGCGCCGCTTCGCGCCTTTCTTCTGGACGCAGTTCGCCGGCGCCGCCAACGACAACCTGTTCAAGTTCGCGTTCACCGTGATGGTGACCTACCAGTTGCAACTGGCCTGGTTGCCGCCGGCCCTGGCCGGACTGGTGATCGGTGCGCTGTTCATCCTGCCGTTCCTTCTCTTTTCCGCCACTGCCGGGCAAGTCACGGACAAGCTCGACAAGACGCGGGTCATCCGGCTGGTCAAGAACCTCGAGATCCTCATCATGGCGCTGGCCGCCTGGGGCTTCCTGCGCGCGGACGCGGTGATGCTGCTGGCCTGCGTGTTCCTGATGGGCCTGCATTCCACGCTGTTCGGACCGGTCAAGTTCGCCTACCTGCCCCAGGCCCTGGACGCGCGCGAGCTGACCGGCGGCAACGGCATGGTGGAAATGGGCACCTTCGTGGCGATCCTGCTCGGCCAGGTCGCCGGCGGGTTGCTGGTCGCCGTCCCGGAGATCGGCCGGGCCAGCGTGGCGGCAGCCTGCCTGCTGCTTGCGCTGGCCGGCCGTGCCTGCGCACAGGCGATTCCGCCGGCACCGGCCACCGATCCAGGCCTGTCCATCAACTGGAATCCGTTCACCGAGACCTGGCGCAACCTGCGGCTGGCGCATGGCAACACCGTGGTGTTCCGGTCGCTGCTCGGCATTTCGTGGATGTGGTTCTTCGGCGCGGTCTTCCTCGCGCAGTTTCCCGCCTTCGCCAAGGAGGTGCTGCATGCCGACGAGCATGTGGCCTCGCTGCTGCTGGTGGTGTTCTCGGTCGGCATCGGCCTGGGGTCGCTGCTTTGCGAGGCGCTCGGGCGGCGGCAGGTCGAGATAGGACTGGTGCCCCTGGGGGCGATCGGCATGAGCGTCTTCGCGGTCGACCTGTACTTCGCATCGCGCGGGCTGCCGGCGTCCGCGGCGCAAGGGCTGGCAGACTTCGTCTCCCGCCCGGCGCACTGGCGCGTGATGGCCGACCTGGGGCTGATGGCGCTGTTCGCCGGCCTGTACAGCGTGCCGATGTACGCGCTCATCCAGTTGCGCAGCCCTGCAACGCACCGGGCCCGGATCATCGCCGCCAACAACATCCTCAATGCGTTGTTCATGATTGCCAGCGCGGTACTGGCCGGCGCGATGCTGGCGGCCGGGTTCTCGATTCCCCAGGTGTTCCTGGCCACCGGCATCGCCAACGCGGTGGTCGCGATCTGGATCTTCCTCCTGGTGCCCGAGTACCTCCTGCGCTTCGTGGCCTGGGTGCTCTCGCATGTCGTATACCGCTTCGAGGTGCGCGGCGCCGGCCATATTCCCGGGCAGGGCGCCGCTTTGCTGGTGTGCAACCACGTCAGCTTCGTCGACGCGGTGCTGCTGATGGCGGCCAGCCCGCGGCCGATCCGGTTCCTGATGGACCACCGCATCTTCCGCCTGCCGGTGCTCGGGCGCCTGTTCAAGCTGGCCAAGGCCATACCGATCGCGCCGCAGAAAGACGATGCCGCCGCCTACGAACAGGCCTTCGAGCAGGCGCTGCAGGTGCTGCGCGACGGTGATCTGCTGGCCATCTTCCCGGAAGGCGCCATCACGCGTGACGGGCAACTGCAGCCGTTCAAGGCCGGCGCGAAGAAGATCCTGGACATGGCGCGGGCCGAGGGCCTGGCAGTGCCGGTCGTGCCCATGGCCCTGCACAACCTGTGGGGTTCCTTCTTCAGCCGTATCGAGGTGCGCGACGGCGAACGGGTCGCAATGGTGCGTCCGTTCAGGCGTGGCATGTTCAGCCGGGTGGGCCTGCACGTGGGCAGCGCCATGCCGGCGGCGTACGCCGCACCGGAGCCCCTTCAGCGCCGCGTGCGCGAGCTGCTGCAGGCCGCATCGACGCCATGAGCCTGCGCGACGCGATCTGGCAGACCATCCTGGCCGTGCCGTTCGGCTTCTGGCATGGCCTGACCTGGCTGGGCGACAGCGGGTTGCTGGTGCCGGCGGCGTTCTTCATCGGCCTGTGGCTGCTGGTCTCGCGCCGCACGTGGCACACGGCGTTCCTGTGGCTGGTGCTGTTCGGTTCGGCGAGCGCGCTGGTGTTGCTGACGAAACTGGCGTTTCTCGGCTGGGGCATCGGCAGCGCGCGGTTCAACTTCACCGGCATCAGCGGGCACACCATGCTCTCGGCAAGCGTGTGGCCGGTGGCCCTGTGGCTGGCGGCGGCACGCGCCGGGCACCGCTGGCGCGTGACGATGGCCACTGTCGGGTGGCTGCTGGCCTGGGCCATCGGCCTCTCGCGCCTGGCGCTGCTGGCGCACTCGGTATCGGAGGTTGCCTCGGGCCTGTTGCTCGGAACGGCGACCAGCGCCGCGTTTCTGGCCGCCCAGCGGCGCCTGCCGCATCCCGCGCCGCGGGCATCGCTTGTCCTGCTCACGCTGCTGCTGCCGCTGACCCTGTTCCCGCCCGGTCATGCGGCACCGACGCAGGGCCTTCTCGAGCGGATCGCCACGCGCGTGGCGGGGATCGAGCGGCCATTCACGCGGGACGACCTGGCATGCCGATCGGTGCCGGCCCGCGGCGCGGTATCGCCTTCCGATACTCCGGCGGGCCGCACGTGCGACTTGTCGACTCCGGCAGCGCGCGCGGCGAAGTTGCCATCCATCATTCGCCCGCATCCGATGACTCCAGTGGAGGTTCCAGGTGAAACCAGTTGATGACAACAACACCAACTACGGCAGCTATGGAGACGACGAGGCGCGCCGCGCGAGCGACCGTCACCGGCGCCGCATGACGCCCGGCATGCTCCAGCTGGCCATGATGGCGGCCATCGCCGTGGCGGCCGGACTGCTCGTGTTTCCCATCTGAAGACTGCCCCCGACATGTACGACAGACCTTCCGCTTCGTCCGCGCCCGCATCGCCCATGCGTTCGGGGGGCCTGGCATGAGCAAGTCCCTGCGACTGTCCGAAAAGTGGTATCGCCGCGGCCTGTGGCTGGTGGCGCTGGTGTTCGCCTCGTTCCTGATCGGCCTGGGCAGCACGCTGGTCGGCGACCTGCCGCGGGTCGAGCAGAGGCTTTCGCCGGACGACTTCATGCCGGCGGCGGCGACGGCGCTGCGCGAATCGGCAGAGCAGGCCAGGGAGGCGCAGCGCACGGCCCAGCGAGAGTTGGAGCAGGCGCGGCTCGGCCTGGAGGCGGCACGACAGGCGAACAGCAACGCACGCGAAAGCTTCTCCAACTGGCTGGCCACGCGCCGGGCCACCCAGCAACCCGACCAGGACCGCGAGCTGATCGAGCGCACACGCCAGCTCGACGGGCTCAAGTCCGCGGAGGAGGCGGCCCAGAAGAAAGTGCAGGTGCAGCGCCAGCACGCGCTCGACGCGCGGCAGGCCGAGCAGCAGGCGAACCTGCAACTGGACGAGATGCGCCGCGCCGCCGACAAGGAGTGGCAGACCGCCGCGCGCCGCCAGGAGCTTCGCGTCTTCGGCTACCGGCTGGCGCTCACGCTGCCCTTGCTGGTTGTCGCGGGGTGGTTGTTCGCCCGCAAGCGCAAGAGCACCTGGTGGCCGTTCGTCTGGGGCTTCATCTTCTTTGCGCTGTTCGCGTTCTTCGTGGAGCTGGTGCCCTACCTGCCCAGCTACGGTGGCTATGTCCGCTATGCGGTGGGCATCGTCGTCACGGTGCTGGTGGGGCGCTACGCGATCCTGGCCCTCAACCGCTACCTGGCGCGGCAGAAGCTGGCCGAGGCGCAGCCGGAGCAGGCGCGCCGCGAGGAGCTGGGCTACGACACCGCGCTCGCACGCCTGGCCAAGGGCGTGTGCCCGGGCTGCGAGCGGCCGGTGGACCTGAAGAACACCGCCATCGACTTCTGTCCGCATTGCGGCATCGGCCTGCATGACCACTGCGGCCAATGCGGCACGCGCAAGAGCGCGTTCGCCAAGTTCTGCCACGCCTGCGGCACGGCGGCCACGGCAATGCCCGCGCCCCGTCCGTCCGCCGCAGCTGCCGCGGCGCCCGGCTAGACGCCGCGGGCGCGGTCTTGCCTGAAGCGGGCGCGAAACGCGCCGAACGTGCCCGCTTCGAGCGCTTCGCGTACTTCGCGCATCAGGTTCAGGTAGTAGTGCAGGTTGTGCACGGTCGCGAGCATCGGCGCAAGCATTTCGCCGCAGCGCTCGAGGTGATGCAGGTAGGCGCGCGAGAAGCCGTCGCGGCCGCCGCTGTCCCATGGCACGCCCGACGTGCCGGCGCAGGCATGGCAGGTGCAGCTGGGATCGATCGGCTGGGGGTCGCTCTTGTGGCGCGCGTTGCGGATCTTCAGGTCGCCGTAGCGGCTGAACAGCGTGCCGTTGCGCGCGTTGCGCGTGGGCATCACGCAATCGAACATGTCGACCCCGTCGGCCACGCCCTGCACCAGGTCTTCCGGCGTGCCCACGCCCATGAGGTAGCGCGGCTTGTGCGCCGGCAGCCGGTGCGGGGTGTGCGCCATGATGCGCAGCATCTCGTCCTTGGGCTCGCCGACACTGACGCCGCCGATCGCGTAGCCCGGGAAGTCCATCTCGACCAGCTGTGCCAGCGATTCCTCGCGCAGGTGCTCGAACATGCCGCCCTGCACGATGCCGAACAGCGCGTTGGGATTGCCCAGCCGCGAGAACTCGGCCTGGCAGCGCCGGGCCCAGCGCAGGCTCAGTTCCATCGAGCTGCGCGCCTGCGCCTCGGTCGTGATCTGGCCGCCGGTGTCGTAGGGGGTGCACTCGTCGAACTGCATGACGATGTCGCTGTTGAGGATGGTCTGGATCTGCATCGAGACCTCCGGCGTCAGGAACAGCTTGTCGCCGTTGACCGGCGACGCGAAGCGCACGCCTTCCTCGCTGATCTTGCGCATGGCGCCCAGGCTCCACACCTGGAAGCCGCCGGAGTCGGTCAGGATCGGGCGGTTCCACTTCTCGAACGCGTGCAGTCCGCCGAAGGCGCTCATCACGTCCAGGCCAGGGCGCATCCACAGGTGGAAGGTGTTGCCCAAGATGATCTGCGCGCCCATTTCCTCGAGGCTGCGGGGCATCACGCCCTTGACGGTGCCGTAGGTGCCCACGGGCATGAAGATCGGGGTCTGCACCACCCCGTGGTTGAGCGTGAGCCGGCCGCGCCGGGCGTGGCTGTCGGGGTCGGTGGCGAGGAGGTCGAAGGTCAGCATGGAAGGTTTTCCCTGGCGAGCAGCATGGCGTCGCCATAGCTGAAGAAGCGGTAGCGCTCGCGGATCGCGTGCGCGTAGAGGGCCATGACGCGGGCATGCCCGGCCAGCGCGCTCACCAGCATCATCAGCGTGCTCTTGGGCAGGTGGAAGTTGGTCACGAGCAGGTCGACGTGGCGGAACCGGAACCCGGGCGTGATGAAGATGCGGGTGTCGCCCGCCGGCTCGCCGGTCGCGCCCCAGGATTCGAGGGTGCGCACGGTGGTCGTTCCTACTGCCACCACGCGGCCGCCGCGCGAGCGGCAGGCGGCAATCGCCCGCTGGGTCGCCTCGGGCACCTGGTAGCGCTCGGCGTGCATGGTGTGCTCGGCGATGTTCTCGGTCTTGACCGGCTGGAAGGTGCCGGCGCCGACGTGCAGGGTGACGCTGGCGCGCTCCACGCCGCGCTCGTCCAGGCGGGCCAGCAGCGCTTCGTCGAAGTGAAGGGCTGCCGTCGGCGCCGCCACCGCCCCCGGAACCCGGGCGAACACGGTCTGGTAGCGCCGTTCGTCCTCGGCCGAGTCGGCATGGGTGATGTAGGGCGGCAGCGGCACATGCCCGCAGCGGGCCATCAGGTCGTAGGGCGTCTCGCCGTCGGGGCTGTCCAGGCGCAGGTGGAAAAGGGGACCCTGGTCATCCGGCCAGCGGCCCAGGACCGTGGCCTCGAAGCCGCCGGCCATGGCCAGCACCGTGCCGACCGGGGGCTTCTTGCTGACCTTCATGTGGGCCACCACCTCCTGGCCCTGGAGGACGCGCTCGATCAGGAGCTCGAGCTGGCCGCCGGTGGGCTTGTGGCCGAACAGGCGCGCCTTGACGACCTGGGTGTCGTTGAAGACCAGCAGGTCGCCCCGGCGCAGCAGTTGCGGCAGGTCGCGGAAGACCCGGTCGACCGGGTCGGGGGATGTGCCGTCGAGCAGGCGCGATGCGCTGCGCTCTTCGGCGGGATGCTGTGCCACCAGCTCGGGTGGCAGCTCGAAATCGAAATCGGAAAGGCTGAATTGCTGCATCGCGCTTGAGGGCCGGACAGACCCATGCCAAGGGAACGGAAGGGGGAAGGTGCGCGGCCATCGCGTCGGGGTGCGGCGCCGGGCGGGCAGAATTGTCCCATGCCCGCAGCCGCCCAGCCTCCGTCATCCGCAAAGACCCCCGGCGCTGCCGCGCCGGCGGCACCTGGCGCGGGCCTGAGCGCGCAGCAGCGGGCGCTGCGCAAGCTGGGGCTGGTGCGCGACATCGACTTCGCCCTGTACCTGCCGCTGCGCTACGAAGACGAGACCAGCATCGTGCGCCTGGCCGATGCACGCGACGGCGACACCGCGCAGATCGAGGCGGTGGTGCGCACCTGCGAGATCGTGTACCGGCCGCGGCGCCAGCTCATCGTGACCGTCGACGACGGCAGCGACACCTGCCAACTGCGGTTTTTCAACTTCTATCCGTCGCAGCAGAAGCAGCTGTCGGTCGGCGCCCGCGTGCGCGTGCGCGGCGAGCTGCGCGGCGGCTTCCTGGGGCGGCAGATGATGCATCCGACCGTCAAGGCGGCCGGTACCGAGCTGCCCGAAGCCCTGACGCCGGTCTACTCGACCATCGCGGGGCTGGCGCAGCCCGCGCTGCGGCGCGAGGTGCGTTCCGGCCTGGCGCGGGCGGCCCTGGACGAGACGCTGCCGGACGAGGCGGGTCGCCCCGCGTGGGACCTTCGCCGTGCGCTGCACTTCCTGCACTACCCGACGCCCGACGTCGCGCTGGCGACCCTGGAAGACCGCAGCCACCCGGCCTGGCAGCGCGTCAAGGCCGAGGAACTGCTGGCGCAGCAGTTGTCGCAGCAGCAGGCGAGACACGAGCGCGCGGCGCAACGCGCGCCGGCTCTGCGGCCGCGGGTGGTGCCTGGGTCGCTTTCCGAGCAGTTGCTGGCCGTGTTGCCGTTCGCCCTGACCGGCGCGCAGCGCAGGGCGACGGACGAGATTGGCCGCGACCTCGCGCGCGAGTTGCCGATGCACCGCCTGCTGCAAGGCGACGTGGGCTCCGGCAAGACGGTGGTGGCGGCGCTTGCCGCGGCGCTTTGCATCGACGCCGGCCACCAGTGCGCGCTGATGGCGCCGACCGAGATCCTGGCCGCACAGCATTTCGGCAAGCTGGTGCAATGGCTCGACCCCTTGCTGCAGGCCCGCGGCCTGCGAGTCGCCTGGCTCACCGGCAGCCAGAAGAAGAGCGAGCGCGATGCCATGGCGGCGGCGGTCGAAAGCGGCGAGGCCGCGTTGGTCATCGGCACGCACGCGGTCATTTCAGAGAAGGTCCGGTTTGCCCGGCTCGCGCTGGCGATCATCGACGAGCAGCATCGGTTCGGCGTGGCGCAGAGGCTCGCTTTGCGGGGCAAGGCCAGTCCCTCGCCCTTGCCGGCCGACGGGGCTGCCGCTCCCGGCCCCGCCGTGGCGGACGGGACCGGGGGCGCCGGGCTCGAGCCGCACCTGCTGATGATGAGCGCCACCCCGATTCCGCGCACCCTGGCGATGAGCTACTACGCCGACCTGGATGTCTCCACCCTGGACGAATTGCCGCCCGGACGCACGCCGGTGGTCACGAAGCTGGTCGCCGACCACCGGCGCGACGAGGTGATCGAGCGCATCCAGTCGCAACTGGCTCAGGGCCGCCAGGTCTACTGGGTGTGCCCGCTGATCGAGGAGAGCGAGGCGGTCGACCTGCGCAACGCCACCGCCACGCGCGACGAGCTTGCCGATGCGCTGGGCGACGGGGTGTCCGTCGGCCTGCTGCATTCGCGCATGCCCACGGCCGAGAAGCAGGCGGTGATGGCCGAGTTCACGGCGGGCCGGATGCAGGTGCTGGTGAGCACCACCGTCATCGAGGTCGGCGTGGATGTGCCCAACGCCTCGCTCATGGTGATCGAGCACGCCGAACGCTTCGGCCTGTCTCAGCTGCACCAGTTGCGCGGCCGGGTCGGGCGCGGTGCGGCAGCCTCGGCCTGCGTGCTCCTTTATGCGCCAGGGGAAAGCGGCCGCGTCGGCGAGGCCGCGCGGGCCCGGCTGCGCGCCATGGCCGAGACCGGCGACGGCTTCGAGATCGCCCGCCGCGATCTGGAGATCCGCGGCCCGGGCGAGTTCCTGGGCGCCCGCCAGTCCGGCGCGCCGCTGCTGCGCTTTGCCGACCTGGCCACCGACGCGCGCCTGCTGGAATGGGCGCGCGAACTCGCTCCGCGCATGCTTGCCGAATACCCCGGCCTGGCGCAGCGCCACATCGACCGCTGGCTCGGCACCCGTGCCGAATACCTGCGCGCCTGAGCCGCGCGGCCGCGGGCGCGCGAAGCGGACCCCGGGTGACGGTTATCGCTTCGTGCGCCATAATTGATCCAGGCTATGACCCTGACTGAACTGAAATACATCGTTGCGGTCGCGCGGGAGCGGCATTTCGGCAAGGCGGCAGAGGCTTGTTTCGTGTCGCAGCCGACGCTGTCGGTGGCGATCAAGAAGCTCGAAGACGAGCTGGAGATCAAGCTGTTCGAGCGCAGCGCCGGCGAAGTCACGGTAACGCCGCTGGGCGAGCAGATCGTGCAACAGGCGCAAAGCGTGCTCGACCAGGCCGCCAGCATCAAGGAGATCGCCAAGCGCGGCAAGGACCCCCTGGCCGGGCCGCTTCGGCTCGGCGTGATCTACACCATCGGTCCGTACCTGCTGCCCGACCTGGTGCGACAGAACATCGCGCGCACGCCGCAGATGCCGCTGATGCTCCAGGAGAACTTCACCGCCAAGCTGCTCGACATGCTGCGAGCCGGCGAAGTCGATTGCGCCATCATGGCCGAGCCATTTCCGGACACCGGGCTGGCCATCGCGCCGCTGTACGACGAGCCGTTCATGGCGGCGGTGCCGACCCAGCATCCCCTGGCTCAGCGCGAATCGGTCACCTCGGACGAACTGAAGAACGAGACGATGCTGCTGCTGGGCACCGGCCACTGCTTCCGCGACCACGTGCTGGAGGTCTGCCCCGAGTTCGCGCGCTTCTCGAGCAGCGCCGAGGGCATCCGCAAGAGTTTCGAGGGATCGTCCCTCGAGACCATCAAGCACATGGTGGCCGCCGGCATGGGCGTGACGCTGGTCCCGCGCCTGTCGGTGCCGCAGGATGCGCTCAAGCCCAAGGCCCGCGCGCGGCGCGAGGCCGAGCCCATGGTGCGCTACCTCCCGGTCCGCGACGCAGGCGAGCGCGATCCGCCGACGCGCCGCGTGGTGCTGGCGTGGCGCCGCAGCTTCACCCGCTACGAGGCCATTGCCGCGTTGCGCAACGCCATCTATGCCTGCGAATTGCCGGGCGTCAAGCGCCTGTCGTGAGCAGGGCCGACGCTTCATAGCCTGAAACTGTTGCGGTCGCAATTGACCGCTTCTACAGTCGCCCAGTCCGATTCACCATCACCAACCTGAAGAAGGAAAACTTCCGTCATGGCAAAAGCTCCGAAGAAGTCCAAGCCCTCCATCGCCGCATCGCCCGCGGCATCGGCCGGCAAGGTGCCGGTCAAGGGCGGTACGCGCGTAGCCGCGGAGTCGGGCAGCGGCGCCGCGCCGACGATCAACATCGGCATCGACCGCGCCGATCGCGCCGCCATCGCCGAGGGTCTGAGCCGCGTGCTGGCCGACACCTACACGCTGTACCTGACCACGCACAACTTCCACTGGAACGTCACGGGCCCGCACTTCAACTCGCTGCACGCCATGTTCATGGCGCAGTACACCGAGCTGTGGGCTTCAACCGACGTGATTGCCGAGCGCATCCGCGCCCTGGGCCACTACGCGCCGGGTTCTTACGCCGAGTTCAGCAAGATCGCCACCGTGCCCGACGTGCCGCAGCAGCCGCCCAAGGCCATGGAAATGGTGCGAATCCTGGTCAAGGGGCACGAGACGGTCTCGCGCATTGCGCGCGAGTTCATCCCGGTGGCCGAGCAGGCTGGCGACGATCCGACCGCCGACATGCTGACCGCGCGCTGCACGGTGCACGACCAGACCGCCTGGATGCTGCGGTCGCTGCTGGAGGAATGATCCACCGCCGGGCCGAGCGCCAGCCGGGAGAGTGGTTGTGAGAGAGGCGATCGACCGCACGCGGGCGTCCGTGCCGGCGCGCGGTCGGCTGGCGGCCTGGCTGGACCTCATCCGGTGGAACCGGCCGGCAGGCTGGCTTCTGCTGCTGTGGCCGTCGCTGGCGGCGCTGTGGTTCGCCGCCGGCGGCTGGCCGGGCTGGCATCTGGTGGCAGTGTTCGTACTGGGCACCATCCTGATGCGCAGCGCCGGATGCTGCATCAACGACGTTGCCGACCGCGACTTCGACCTGCACGTCAAGCGCACTGCGCAGCGGCCGGTGACGAGCGGCGAAGTGTCGGTGCGCGAAGCCCTGGCGGTCGGTGCCGCGCTCGCGCTGGCGGCTTTCGGCCTGGTGCTGACCACCAACCGCGCCACCGTGCTGTGGTCCTTCGCGGCGCTGGCGGTCACGCTGGTCTATCCATACGCCAAGCGCTTCCTGGCCGTTCCGCAGGCCGTCCTGGGCGTCGCCTTCAGCTTCGGCATCCCGATGGCTTTCGCGGCGGTAAGCGGCGAGGTGGCGCCGCTGGCCTGGCTGCTGCTGGCCGGCAACCTGTTCTGGGTGCTGGCCTACGACACCGAATACGCCATGGTCGACCGCGACGACGATCTGAAGATCGGCATGAAGACCTCGGCCATCACCTTCGGGCGCTTCGACGTCGCGGCGGTGATGCTGAGTTACGTCATCTTCCTGGCGGTGTGGCTGGCCGTGGGCGTCACCCACGGGCTGGGTCCGCTGTTCTATCTGGGCATCGCGGTGGCGGCGGCCCAGGCCGCATGGCACTGGCGCCTGATCCGGGCGCGCACGCGCGAAGGCTGCTTCCAGGCCTTCCGGCTGAATCACTGGCTCGGCTTCGCGGTGTTCGCCGGCGTCGTGGCCGGCTACGCCTGGCGCTGAGCGTTCCGGCCGGGCCGGCCGCTCACCCGCGGCCGAACTCGTCGGCCAATTCCGCGGCCCGGGCCTGCGCGGCCCGGATGGCCGACTTGAAGCTGTCCTTGATGCCGGCGGCCTCCATGGCGGTGAGCGCGGCGTAGGTGGTGCCGCCTTTGGACGTGACGCGCTCGCGCAACACCGCTGGTGATTCGCTGGACGCAGCAGCCAGCGCCGCGGCCCCGGTGAACGTGCCCACCGCCAGCCGGTGCGCCTGCGCGGCAGTGAGCCCCATCTCCACGCCGGCCTCGGTCATGGCCTCGATGAAATAGAAGACGTACGCCGGCCCGGACCCGGAGCAGGCGGTGACGGCGTCCAGCTGCGCCTCGGCATCGAGCCACAGCAGCTCGCCGGTGGGCGCGAGCACCTGCTCGACCAGCGCCCGGTCGGCCTGCGTGACCGCCGGGCGGGCGAACAGCCCGGTCATGCCCTGGCCGACCAGCGCCGGCGTGTTGGGCATGGTGCGCACGACCCGCTCGCTGCCCGTCCATCGGGCGATGCTGTCCGACGGGATGCCCGCGGCAACACTCACGTGAAGCGCGCCGGCCGCGTAGGCCTGCACCGGCCGAGCCGCCTCGGCGAAGGTCTGCGGCTTGACCGCCCAGACCACCACGGCGCAGCGCGCCAGGGCTTCGCTGGCGACCGGCCGGGCTTCGATGCCCAGGTCCTGCCTGAGCTTGAGCCGGGCCGCCTCGAATGGCTCCACGACCTCGAAGGCGGCGGCCGGGGCGCCACGGCGGATCAGGCCGCCGATGACGGCGCTGGCCATGTTGCCGCCTCCGATGAAGGCGACTGCAGGCAGGCCGGGGGAGGAGGGGAGGGCGGGAGATTGGGTCATGGCGGGGTAGTTGACGAGAATTTTCAGGCGTGCGAGAATATGCGGCTTCGCTTCGGAATGGCTGCAGCGGCTACAGTAAACGGCTGCAGCAAGGGCGCGCCGGCACAGCCAAAGTCAGCAGTGACTTATTGTCGCCTCCAAGGGCGCCCTGCCAGGCCAAGTGAGGACTATCTGCCCAAAGGTGGCGCTCCGAGTGGTTCGGGGTGCGATTGACGGGCCCAAGACTGATCGATCCGATCGACACGCTGCAGCGCTGGCTGCAGGCGCCGCCGGATCGATACAAGTTGGGAACTACGAACAATGATCCAGACTGAATCCAGGCTCGAAGTGGCCGACAACACGGGCGCGAAATCCGTCCTGTGTATCAAGGTTCTTGGCGGCTCCAAGCGTCGCTACGCCAGCGTCGGCGACATCATCAAGGTGAGCATCAAGGAAGCTGCTCCGCGTGGCCGCGTCAAGAAGGGCGAGATCTACAACGCCGTCGTCGTGCGCACCGCCAAGGGCATCCGCCGCGCTGACGGCTCGCTCGTCAAGTTCGACGGCAACGCCGCCGTGCTGCTCAACGCCAAGCACGAGCCCATCGGCACCCGCATCTTCGGACCGGTCACGCGCGAGCTGCGCACCGAGAAGTTCATGAAGATCGTCTCGCTGGCCCCCGAAGTTCTGTAAGCAAGGACAACACAGCCATGAACAAGATTCGCAAAGGCGACCAGGTCATCGTGTTGGCCGGCCGCGACAAAGGCAAGCGCGGCGCCGTGACGATGCGTGCCGACGACTCCCACCTGCTCATCGAGGGCATCAACCTCGTCAAGAAGCACACCAAGCCGAACCCGATGAAGGGTACGACCGGCGGCATCGTCGAGAAGGCCATGCCGATCCACCAATCCAACGTGGCGATCTTCAATGCCGCGACCGGCAAGGCCGATCGCGTGGGCATCAAGCTCGTCGATGGCAAGCGCGTGCGGGTCTACAAGTCCAGCGGCGAACTCATCAAGGCCGCGTAAGAGGTACCGACATGGCACGACTGCAACAACACTACCGCGAAAAGGTCGTCAAGGAGCTGACCGACAAGTTCGGCTACTCCTCGGCGATGCAGGTTCCCCGCCTGACCAAGATCACGCTCAACATGGGCGTGGGCGAAGCCGTGGCCGACAAAAAGGTGCTCGACAACGCCGTCGCCGATCTGACCAAGATCGCCGGTCAGAAGCCCGTCGTCACGAAGGCTCGCAAGGCCATCGCCGGCTTCAAGATCCGCGAAGGCCAGCCCATCGGCTGCATGGTCACGCTGCGCGGCGTCCAGATGTACGAATTCCTGGACCGCTTCGTCACCGTGGCGCTGCCCCGGGTGCGCGACTTCCGCGGTGTCTCGGGCCGTGCCTTCGATGGCCGCGGCAACTACAACATCGGCGTAAAAGAACAGATCATCTTCCCCGAGATCGAGTACGACAAGGTCGATGCCCTGCGTGGTCTGAACATCAGCATCACCACGACGGCCAAGACCGACGACGAAGCCAAGGCCCTGCTGGCCGGCTTCCGTTTCCCGTTCAAGAACTGAGGTGATCCATGGCTAAAGTAGCTTTGATCCAGCGCGAACTCAAGCGCGACAAGTTGGCCGCCAAGTACGCCGCCAAGTACACCGAACTGAAGGCTGTCGCGAACGACGCGAAGAAGAGCGACGAAGAGCGCGCTGCTGCCCGCCTGGGCCTGCAGAAGCTCCCGCGCAATGCGAACCCGACCCGCCAGCGCAACCGCTGCGAGATCACGGGGCGTCCGCGCGGCACCTTCCGTCAATTCGGCCTGGGCCGCGCCAAGATCCGCGAACTGGCTTTCAACGGTGACATCCCCGGTGTCATCAAGGCCAGCTGGTAAGCCAGGCAGGAGCAACAAACATGAGCATGAGTGATCCCATTGCCGACCTGCTGACGCGTATCCGTAACGCGCAGATGGTCGCCAAGCCCACGGTGTCGGTCCCGGCTTCCAAGGTGAAGGTCGCGATCGCCCAGGTCCTGAAGGACGAGGGCTACATCGACGGCTTCCAGGTCAAGACCGAAGCCGGCAAGAGCGAACTCGAAATCGCCCTCAAGTACTACGCCGGTCGCCCGGTGATTGCGCGCATCGAGCGCGTCAGTCGCCCCGGCCTGCGCGTGTATCGCGGCAGTTCGGCGATTCCCCAGGTCCAGAACGGCCTGGGCGTCGCCATCGTGACCACGCCCCAGGGCGTGATGACGGACCGCAAGGCGCGCGCCAACGGCGTTGGCGGCGAAGTCCTTTGCTACGTCGCTTGATCGAGGAGCAAGGAACATGTCCCGAGTAGGAAAAGCACCGGTCACCATCCCGCAAGGCGTGGATGTGTCGATCAAGGACGCCCAGGTCAACGTCAAGGGCGCCGGCGGCGCGCTGTCGCTGGTCGTCAACCCGCTGGTCAAGGTCAGCAACGGCGACGGCAAGCTGAGCTTCGCCCCCACCAACGATTCGCGCGAAGCCGTGGCGATGAGCGGCACCATGCGCCAGCTCGTCAACAACATGGTGATCGGCGTGTCGAAGGGCTTCGAAAAGAAGCTGAACCTGGTTGGCGTGGGCTTCAAGGCCTCCGCCCAGGGCGCCAAGCTCAACCTGGCCATCGGCTTCTCGCATCCGGTCGACGTCGTGATGCCCGAAGGCGTCACGGTCACCACCCCCACCCCGACCGAGATCGTGGTCAAGGGTGCAGACCGCCAACGTGTCGGCCAGATGGCCGCCGAGATCCGAGCCTTCCGTCCGCCCGAGCCTTACAAGGGCAAGGGCATCCGCTACGCGGACGAGAAGATCGTGATCAAAGAGACCAAGAAGAAGTAAGGGGCAGCAAAATGATGTTGACCAAGAAGGAACAGCGTCTGCGCCGCGCGCGTCAGACCCGCATCCGCATCGCGACTCAGGGCGTTGCCCGCCTCACGGTGAACCGCACCAACCTGCACATCTACGCCAGCGTCATCTCCGACGACGGCTCCCGTGTGCTGGCCTGCGCCTCCACCGCCGAAGCCGAAGTGCGTTCGTCGCTGGGCGGCGCCGGCAAGGGCGCCAACGTTGCCGCCGCCGCGATCGTCGGCAAGCGCATCGCCGAGAAGGCGAAGGCCGCCGGCATCGAGAAGGTTGCGTTCGACCGCGCAGGTTTCGCCTACCACGGCCGCGTGAAGGCGCTGGCCGATGCGGCCCGCGAAGCCGGCCTGCAGTTCTAACCGGACACGAGATTCACAATGGCAAAGATTCAGGCAAGAACGCAGAACGAAGGCCCCGAGGACGGTCTGCGCGAGAAGATGATCTCGATCAACCGCGTGACCAAGGTGGTCAAGGGTGGTCGTATCCTCGGTTTCGCAGCGTTGACGGTAGTCGGTGACGGCGATGGCCGCGTCGGCATGGGCAAGGGCAAGTCCAAGGAAGTGCCCGCCGCCGTGCAGAAGGCAATGGAAGAAGCCCGTCGCAACCTGTTCAAGGTTTCGATCAAGAGCGGCACGCTGCACCACCAGGTGCACGGCCATCATGGCGCTTCGAAGGTCGTGATGTATCCGGCCCCGAAGGGTACCGGCATCATCGCCGGCGGCCCGATGCGCGCCGTGTTCGAAGTGATGGGCATCACCGACGTCGTGGCCAAGAGCCATGGCTCTTCGAACCCCTACAACATGGTCCGCGCAACGCTGAACGGCCTGCGCAACGCAACCACGGCCTCGGAAGTCGCCGCCAAGCGTGGCCTGGCTGTCGAACAGCTGTTCACGGCCTGAGCGGAGTAGTCACATGACGACCCAACAGCAAACCATCAAGGTGCAACTGGTTCGCAGCCCGATCGGCACGAAGCAGTCGCATCGCGACACCGTGCGTGGCCTCGGCCTGCGCAAGCTCAACTCCGTCTCGGAGTTGCAGGACACGCCCGCGGTGCGCGGCATGATCAACAAGATCAGTTACCTGGTCAAAGTGCTCTGACAAGAGCCGCTGAGAGAACGATATGGAACTCAATGGCATCAAGCCGGCCGCTGGCGCCAAGCACGCGAAGCGCCGCGTCGGCCGCGGTATCGGCTCCGGCCTGGGCAAGACTGCCGGTCGTGGTCACAAAGGTCAGAAGTCGCGTGCTGGCGGCTTTCACAAGGTCGGCTTCGAAGGCGGCCAGATGCCGCTGCAGCGGCGCCTGCCCAAGCGTGGCTTCAAGTCGCAGACGCTGAAGTTCAACGCCGAAGTGACGCTGACCGCGCTGGAAAAGCTCGGCCTGGCCGAAGTCGACGTCCTGGCCCTCAAGCAAGCCGGCCTGGTGGGCCAGCTCGCCAAGGTGGTCAAGGTCGTGAAGTCGGGCGAACTCACCCGTGCCGTCAAGCTGACGGGCGTGGGTGCAACCGCCGGTGCCAAGGCTGCGATCGAAGCGGCCGGCGGCAGCATCGCCTAAGCAGCGGGCACAAAGGAAGTACGTGGCAACCAACGCGGCAACGCTGGCGAAGACGGGCAAGTACGGCGACCTGCGTCGCCGTCTGGTGTTCCTGCTGCTCGCCCTGGTGGTCTACCGCATCGGCGCGCACATTCCGGTTCCGGGCATCAATCCGGACCAGTTGGCGCAGCTGTTCCAGGGTCAGCAGGGCGGCATCCTGAGCCTGTTCAACATGTTCTCGGGCGGGGCGCTGTCGCGCTTCACCGTGTTCGCGTTGGGCATCATGCCGTACATCTCGGCGTCGATCATCATGCAGTTGATGACCTACGTCGTGCCGACTTTCGAGCAGCTCAAGAAGGAAGGCGAGACCGGACGCCGCAAGATCACCCAGTACACCCGTTACGGGGCCCTGGGCCTGGCGCTGTTCCAGTCGTTCAGCATCGCGGTGGCGCTCGAGTCGTCGGCCGGCCTGGTGATCTCGCCCGGCTTCGGCTTCCGGATCACCGCCATGATCAGCCTGACGGCCGGCTCCATGTTCCTCATGTGGCTGGGCGAGCAGATCACCGAACGCGGTTTGGGCAACGGAATCTCGATCCTGATCTTCGCAGGTATCGCGGCCGGTCTGCCGAATGCCGTGGGTGGCCTGCTGGAGCTGGTTCGCACCGGTGCAATGAACGTGCTGGTCGCACTGTTCATCGTCGCGGTGGTGGTGCTGGTGACCTACTTCGTGGTGTTCGTCGAACGCGGCCAGCGCAAGATCCTCGTGAACTACGCGCGCCGCCAGGTCGGCAACAAGGTGTACGGCGGACAATCGTCCCACCTGCCCCTGAAGCTGAACATGGCCGGCGTGATCCCGCCGATCTTCGCCTCGTCGATCATCCTGCTGCCGGCGACGGTCGTGGGCTGGTTCGGAGCCGGTGATACGGGCTGGGCGTGGGTCAAGGACATCGCGGGTGCATTGCGTCCCGGCGAGCCGATCTACGTGCTGCTGTATGCGGCTGCGATCGTGTTCTTCTGCTTCTTCTACACGGCGTTGGTTTTCAACAGCCGCGAGACGGCGGACAACCTGAAGAAGAGCGGCGCTTTCATTCCGGGCATCCGTCCGGGCGACCAGACGGCCCGCTATATCGACAAGATCCTGGTTCGCCTCACGCTGGCGGGCGCGGTGTACATCACCTTCGTCTGCCTGCTGCCGGAGTTCCTGATCCTCAAGTACAACGTGCCGTTCTATTTCGGCGGGACGTCGTTGCTGATCATCGTGGTCGTCACCATGGACTTCATGGCCCAGGTGCAGAACTACATGATGAGCCAGCAATATGAATCGTTGCTCAAGAAGGCCAACTTCAAGACGTCTTGATTGAGCGAACTCGAGCCCGGATAAAGAGATTTAGGAGTAACAAAATGAGAGTTTCGGCTTCGGTCAAGACCATCTGCCGTAATTGCAAGATCATCCGCCGCAAGGGTGTGGTGCGTGTGATCTGTACCGACCCGCGCCACAAGCAGCGCCAGGGTTGATCGACTAAAGAGATTTAGAGGACGCACATGGCACGTATTGCTGGCATCAACATTCCGCCGCACAAGCACGCCGAGATCGGCCTGACGGCGATCTTCGGCATCGGTCGCACGCGCGCTCGCAAGATCTGCGAAGCCTGCGGCATCGACTACTCGAAGAAGATCAAGGACCTGACCGACGGCGATCTGGAAAAGATTCGCGATCAGATCGCAGAGTTCACGATCGAGGGCGACCTGCGCCGCGAGACCACGATGAACATCAAGCGACTGATGGACATCGGCTGCTACCGGGGCTTCCGCCACCGCCGTGGCCTGCCGATGCGCGGTCAGCGCACGCGTACCAACGCACGCACCCGCAAGGGCCCGCGCAAGGCCGCGCAGTCCCTGAAGAAGTAAGGATCCAACAGCATGGCTAAGTCTCCTGCCAATAACGCTGCGCAGCGCGTTCGCAAGAAGGTTCGCAAGAACATCGCGGACGGCATCGCGCACGTGCACGCCTCGTTCAACAACACCATCATCACGATCACAGACCGTCAGGGCAACGCCCTGTCGTGGGCTTCGTCGGGTGGCCAGGGCTTCAAGGGTTCGCGCAAGTCGACGCCCTTCGCCGCCCAGGTCGCTTCGGAAGTCGCCGGCCGCGTGGCGGTGGAACAAGGCATCAAGAACCTGGACGTCGAGATCAAGGGCCCCGGCCCGGGTCGCGAATCCTCGGTGCGCGCGCTGGCCGCACTGGGCATCCGCATCAACTCGATTTCCGACGTGACGCCGGTGCCGCACAACGGCTGCCGTCCGCAGAAGCGTCGTCGCATCTGAGCGTTCGACGCCAGGCGCAGGCTGCCCCAGGCAGTCTGCGCGTTTTGCTTTTTCGGTTGTTCATTCAATCCAAGCCCACCGCCGCCGGCAATCATTGACCGACGGCTCCCGCCGGGCGAAGCGCCTGGCGGCAGTTGACATCAAAGGAAGATCTCGTGGCACGTTATCTCGGCCCCAAGGCCAAACTCTCCCGCCGTGAAGGCACCGACCTGTTCCTCAAGAGCGCCCGCCGCTCCATCCAGGACAAGGCCAAGTTCGACTCCAAGCCCGGCCAGCACGGCCGCACCTCGGGTCAGCGTACCTCCGACTTCGGCCTGCAGCTGCGCGAAAAGCAGAAGGTCAAGCGCATGTACGGCGTGCTCGAGAAGCAGTTCCGCCGCTACTTCGAGGAAGCCGATCGCCGCCGCGGCAACACCGGCGCCAACCTGCTGTCGCTGCTCGAGTGCCGCCTGGACAACGTGGTCTATCGCATGGGCTTCGGCTCGACGCGCGCCGAAGCACGCCAGCTGGTGTCGCACAAGGCGATCACGGTGAACGGCCAGTCGGTCAACATCCCGTCGTACCTGGTCAAGGCCGGTGACGTCGTGGCCGTGCGCGACAAGTCGAAGAAGCAGAACCGCGTGGTCGAGGCGCTGCAACTGGCTACGCAGGTCGGCATTCCGGCCTGGGTCGAAGTCAGCGTCGACAAGGCGGAAGGCGTTTTCAAGAAGGCTCCTGACCGCGACGAATTCGCAGCCGACATCAACGAATCGCTGATCGTCGAACTGTATTCGCGTTAATTCCAGGAATCGGGGCTGCAGTGCAGCCCCATCCTTCGTAGTGTTTCGGTACCCGGTGCGGAGGCATCCCCGCCGGGCGCTTCACCAGCCTTACCGGTGTAACGAGCCGGGGGTATTGAGAGGAAGTCTGAATGCAAACCACCCTGCTGAAGCCCAAAACCATCCAGGTCGAGCAACTCGGCGCCAACAAGGCCAAGGTTACGCTCGAACCGTTCGAACGCGGCTACGGCCATACCCTGGGCAACGCGCTGCGTCGCGTGCTGCTGTCGTCGATGGTCGGTTATTCGGCGACCGAAGTCACCATTGCCGGCGTGCTGCACGAGTACTCCTCGATCGACGGCGTGCAGGAAGATGTGGTCAACATCCTCCTGAACCTCAAGGGCGTGGTGTTCAAGCTGCACAACCGCGATGAAGTCACGCTGAGCCTGCGCAAGGACGGCGAGGGCCCGGTCACGGCCTCCGACATCCAGACGCCGCACGACGTCGAGATCATCAACCCGGACCACGTGATCGCGCACCTGTCGCAAGGCGGCAAGCTCGACATGCAGATCAAGGTCGAGAAGGGCCGTGGCTACGTTCCCGGCACGATGCGCCGCTACGCCGACGAGGCGACCAAGTCCATCGGCCGGATCGTGCTCGACGCGTCGTTCTCGCCGGTCAAGCGCGTGAGCTACACGGTCGAGAGCGCCCGCGTGGAGCAGCGCACCGACCTGGACAAGCTGCTGGTCGAGATCGAGACGAACGGCGCCATCAGCGCCGAAGACGCCGTGCGCGCCTCGGCAAAGATCCTGGTCGAGCAACTGGCCGTCTTCGCGCAACTCGAAGGTGGCGAACTGGCCGCGTTCGATGCGCCGGCGCCGCGCAGTGCACAGCAGTTCGACCCGATCCTGCTGCGCCCGGTCGACGAACTCGAACTCACCGTGCGCTCGGCCAACTGCCTGAAGGCCGAGAACATCTACTACATCGGTGACCTGATCCAGCGCACCGAGAACGAGCTGCTCAAGACCCCCAACCTGGGTCGCAAGTCGCTCAACGAAATCAAGGAAGTGCTCGCTTCGCGCGGCCTCACCCTTGGCATGAAGCTCGAAAGCTGGCCGCCGGCCGGCCTCGACAAGCGCTGATCGAAGCGCGAAGGGCAGTACCTGAAACGGCTGCCTTTATTAGAACCCTCGAAAGGAAACCACCATGCGTCACGGTCACGGCCTTCGCAAACTCAACCGCACCAGCTCGCACCGCCTCGCGATGCTGCGCAACATGATGAACTCGCTGATCGCCCACGAAGCGATCAAGACCACGGTGCCCAAGGCCAAGGAGCTGCGCCGCGTCGTCGAGCCCATGATCACCCTGGCCAAGAAGCCCACCGTCGCAAACAAGCGCCTGGCCTTCGATCGCCTGCGTGATCGGGACAGCGTCGTCAAGCTGTTCAACGAACTCGGCCCGCGCTACCAGGCGCGTCCGGGTGGCTACACCCGCATTCTGAAGATGGGCTTCCGCGTTGGTGACAATGCGCCGATGGCTTTGGTCGAACTGGTCGACCGCCCTGAAATTTCCGAGGACAGCGCTGAGCAAGCTGCCGAAGAATAAGCTATAATTTGCTTCTGCCGCGCGATGGAGCAGTCTGGTAGCTCGTTGGGCTCATAACCCAAAGGTCGCAAGTTCAAATCTTGCTCGCGCAACCAAATTGAAAAGGCCTCTTGTGAAAACAAGAGGCCTTTTTCTTTTGCCGTTTTCCTTTGCCTCTTCAGGGCTTATTCGCCCTGCATCTGGCGCAACCTGAACCGCTGGAGCTTGCCGGTTTCGGTACGGGGCAGTGCATCGACGAACACGATCGAGCGCGGGTACTTGAAGGGCGCGATGGAGGCCTTCACGTGGTCCTGCAGGGCCTTGACCATTGCTGCATCGCCCGCATGGCCGGGCTTGAGCACGCACCAGGCCTGGACGATCATTCCGCGTTGTTCGTCGGGCGCGCCGATCACGCCGCATTCGGCGACGGCCGGGTGGCGCAGCAGCGCGTCTTCCACTTCCGGCCCACCCACGTTGTAGCCTGCGGTGATGATCATGTCGTCATCGCGCGCCTGGTAGAAGAAGTAGCCGTCCTCGTCCTGCACGAACGCATCGCCCGGGTAGTTCCAGCCGTCCTTGACGTACTTGAGCTGGCGTTCGTCTCCGAGGTAGCGGCAGCCGGTCGGACCGTATACGGCCAGTTTCCCGATGGTGCCGCGCGGGACCTCCTGGCCCTGGCTGTCGACGACCCGCGCGGTGTACCCAGGCACGACCTTGCCGATGGCACCGCGCCGCACGTCTTCGCCGGCCGAGGAGATGAAGATGTGGAACATCTCGGTGGCACCGATGCCGTCGATCATCTCGATGCCGGTGGCGTCCTTCCACAATTGCCGCGTTGCGTCCGGCAGCCCTTCGCCGGCACTGACGGACTTGCGCAGGGTGGGCACGCCGTGCGCCTTCGCGATGGGGGCCATCTGCCGATAGAAGGTGGGGGCGGTGAAGCAGACTGTGGCGCCGATCTGGTTGATCGTGCTCACCATCGATTCGGGCGTGTAGCCTGCATTGGGCAGCCAGACGCTGGCGCCCGCCCACATCGGGAAGACCAGCAGGCCGCCGAGGCCGAAGGTGAACGCCAGCGGCGGCGACCCGATCACGACATCGTCGCAGGTGAGCTTGAGCACGTGCTCGGGCCAGGCGGCGCAGGACGCCAGCACGTCGCGGTGGCTGTGCACGGGCGCCTTCGGTTTGCCGGTGGTGCCGGAGGTGAAGGCCATCAGGGCGATGTCGTCCGCGCGCGATGGCGTGGCAGCCGTGAAAGCGCCGGCCAGCCGCGCCGCGCGTGATTCCATCGAAGCCTGGTCGTCCGGCGCGTTGAAGGGCAGCACGTGGCGCAACGAGGCGCCCGCCGGCGTGGCGCGCGCGGCTTCCAGTTCATCGAGCAGGCGGGCATCGCACAGGGCGGCGCTCGGCTGCGCCTTCTCGAGGATGTCGCCGAGTTCGCGCGCACGCAACAGGGGCATCGTGGCCAGCGCGATCATGCCCGCCTTGACGGTGCCGAGCCATCCCAAAGCCATGGCCACGGAATTGCCGCCCCGCAGGAGGACGCGATTGCCGGGGACCAGGGACAACTCGTCGACCAGCAGCCGGGCAATGCGGTCGACCTCCTGGCGCGCCTGGCGGTACGTCAGGCGCACGCCGGGAGCGAGAAGCATCGGCCGCTCCGAATTTCCGGCCGCTTCGGCGCGGTCGAACAGTGCGTCGACCAGGTTCGCCTGTTCCGAAACCTCCATTCCGGGCAAGTCGTAGCGGAACCGGGGCCATTGTTCACGCGGTGGCAGGCGGTCTTGAACGAAGCAGTCGACGGTGGGGCTCATGCAATCTCCGCAGGCATCGCAGTACATCCGGGCGGCCGGCTGGCCGCCATCGTAGGCGATTGAGTCATAAATAGTTTAGCTCTCAATTACTGCAGCGCGCAACGCCCATCGCTAAAGACACTCTGTTGACGCTGATCCTCCAGGGTGGCAAAAATCGGACCATGCAGAGCCTCATACCCAAGATCGAATCGCAGTTGGCTTCGCTCCCCGTCCCCATCGCGCTTGAACTGCCCGATGGCCGCCGGGTGGCCAGCCCCAATTCGCGCGTGACGCTGGCCTTCACCGAATGGTCCGCACTGGCCAAGCTGGCCGCGCGCCAGGTCGGGGCGATCGGCGAGGCCTACGTCGAGGGGAAGGTGCAGATACAGGGCGCGATGCGCGACCTGACCGATGCCGTCGTCGGCCTGCTGCCGGACAACCCGGCCGAGACCCAGCACGGGTGGCTGGGCGAGCTCAAGCGGTCACTCAAGTCGCGCAGCCTTCACTCGCTGCGCAAGGACGCCGAGCAGATCCAGTTCCATTACGACGTCTCGGACGACTTCTACGCGTTGTGGCTGGATCCGCGGCGCGTGTACTCGTGTGCGTACTTCCGCGACGCCTCCATGAGCCTGGCGCAGGCGCAGGAGGCCAAGCTCGATCACATCTGCCGCAAGCTCGGCCTGCGCGAAGGCGAGAACTACCTGGACATCGGGTCCGGCTGGGGCGCGCTGCTGTTGTGGGCCGCAGAGAACTACGGCGTGCGCGCGACCGGCATCACCCTGTCGAAGAACCAGCACGCCTACGTCAGCCGCCTGATCGAGGAGCGTGGGCTCGCCGGCCGGGTACGGGTCGAGCTCAAGGACTACCGCGAACTCCAGCCCGAGCAGCCATTCGACAAGATCTCGTCGGTGGGCATGTTCGAGCATGTGGGCAGCGCCAACATGCGTGCCTATTTCGACACCATCATGCGGCTGCTGCGGCCGGGCGGCCTGGTGCTGAACCACGGCATCACCTCGGGCCAGCTCGACTACCGGCAACTGGGCTCCGGCATGGGCGAGTTCATCGAGAAATACATCTTCCCCGGCGGCGAACTGCTGCACGTCACGCACGTGCTGCGCGAGACGGCTGCCGCGGGGCTGGAGATGGTCGACACCGAAAGCCTGCGCCCGCACTACGCACGCACGCTGTGGTGCTGGTCGGACGCACTGGAATCGAGGCTGGTCGAGGCGCGCGAGGTGCTCGAGCGCGGCGCCGGCAGTGCCCAGCGTGCGGAACGCGTGCTGCGCGCCTATCGGCTCTACCTGGCCGGATCGGCCATGGCCTTCGAGCGGGGGTGGATCTCCTTGCACCAGATGCTCTCGGCCAAGCCCGACGGGGATATGTCGAGCGGTACGATGCGTGGCGCGCAATCGCAGTACCCTTATTCGCGCGATTACATCTACAGGTAGAACCAGATGCTGTACCGATTCAAGTCCCAGGCCACCGATTCCTTCGTGATGATGGAGGGCAACGCGCGTCAACTGCTGGATATCGTCGGAAAGTCGTCCAGCAAGGGCGTCATCACCGTCGAACAGATGCCCGCGGCCATCAGCGCCCTGGAGGCGGCCATCAATGCCGATGCATCCGCCAACAAGCACAACCACGACGCCTTCGCGGCCGAGGCCCATGCCGACGAGGCAGAGCGCCAGCATGTCGGGCTGCACCAGCGCGCCGCGCCGCTGCTGAACATGCTCAAGCGTTCCCTGGCCGAGGGCAAGGACGTCGTCTGGGGCGTGTGACGCCCGCTGGCCCGCGTCAGTCCACCTTCGCGCCGGAGTCCTTCACCACCTTCGCCCATTTCACGTGTTCGCTGGCGATCAGCCGGGTGAACTCCTCGGGGGTGTTGCCGCTCGGAATGGCGCCCTGCGCCTGCATCTTCTCCTTGATGTCCGGGCTCTCCAGCGACTTGGCGACAGCCTGCTGAATGCGCTTGACGATGTCGGGCGACGTGCCGGCCGGTGCGAGCAGGCCGAACCATGAGCTGGCCTCGTAGCCCTTGAGTGCCGGACCACCGGCTTCCTCGACCGTGGGCACATCGGGCAACGCCGGGGACCGCTTGGCGCTCGTGACGGCCAGCGGCACCAGCTTGCCGCCCTTGATCTGCTGCATCGAAGAGGGCAGGTTGTCGAACATCACGTCCGCATTGCCGGCCACCATGTCGAGCAGCGCAGGCCCGGAGCCGCGGTAGGGAATGTGCGTCATCGAAACGCCGGTCATCGACTTGAACAGTTCGCCGGCCAGGTGGATCGAGGTGCCACTGCCGCTCGACGCCATGTTGAGCTTGCCGGGGTGCGACTTCGCATACTTGATGAAGTCCTGCACGTTGTGGATGTTCAGGTCCTTGGCCTTCTGTGCGTTCATCTCCATCACGTTCGGCACGGCGGCCACCAGCGTGATCGGCATGAAGTCCTTGATCGGGTCGTAGGGCAGCTTGGGGTACAGCGCACGGTTGATGCCGTGCGTGCCCACCGTGCCCATCAGCAGCGTGTAGCCGTCGGCAGGCGAGTGCGACACGATTTCCGCGCCCACGTTTCCGCCCGCGCCAGCGCGGTTGTCCACGATGAATTGCTGGCCGAAGGCCTTGGACAACTCGGGCGCGACGGCGCGCGCCAGGATGTCCGTGGTTCCGCCAGGCGCAAAGGGCACGACGATCTTCACCGGCTTGCTGGGCCAGGCCTCCTGCGCAGCGGCCGGGCCGGCGCCGGCGCACAGCAGGGCGAGCGCGCACGCGCCCAGCATGGTGCGGCGCGGCATGGAATGGGTGGAATGGGACATTGAAGACTCCGCAACTCGATTCGAAACCAGCGGTTGTACGTGGGATGGCGTTCTTGCGCGCGGGTGATTCCCCGGGGTAGGCGTGCGCCGGGTCAGTGATCGACGCGCGCCATGGCCGCCAGCATCTTCTCGAGCGCGGCGGCGAGCTGCTCGCGCTCGGCAGGCACCATGCCCTCGAACAGCTCCGCTTCCCGGTGGCGCGCCGCCTCGTGCACCACCGCATGCAAGGCCCGCCCGGCTTCGCTCAGGTAGAGCCGGTTGCATCGCTGGTCGTCGGGGTCCGCGCAACGGTCGACCCGCTGCGCGCGCTGAAGGCTCCCCAGGGCGCGACTCACGGCCATCTTGTCCATGCCGCACTGTTCGCACACCTGGCTGGCGGTGCAGCCCGGAAGGCGCGCCACCACTGCCATCACGCGCCATTCCGGCAGCGTCAGCCGGTGCTCGCGGCCGACGCGCTGCGCGAAAGGCCGACCCGCGAGGTTGACCACGCGCACCAGTTGAAGGAGCAGCAGGTCGTCGGCTGCGGCATCCACGGCGTGCGCTCCGTCGATGTCCGCGGGCGGCATCAGCCGCGGCCGCTCGCGAGCCGCCGGGCCGCCTGCACGATGCCGGCGGCATCCACGCGCGACTGCGCCTCCAGCACCGGCGCATAGCCGACCGGGATTCGCGGCGCGCCGAGCCGTGCCACGCGGCAGCCGGTCGCCTCAGCCGCGGTCGCCGCGATCTCGGCGCCGAAGCCGCCGGCCTGCACCGCCTCGTGCACCACGAGCAGGCGGGTAGTGCGCGCGCAGGACGCCAGCACCGTTTCCCGGTCCCAGGGCCACAGCGTGCGCAGGTCGATCAGATCGACCGCCAGGCCCTCGGCCGCCAGGATGTCGCAGGCCTGCTCGCAGGACTGCAGCTGGCGGCTCCAGCTCACCATCGTGAGCGCATCGCCGGCGCGCACCCGGCGCGCCTGTCCCAGCCGCACCGTTTGCGCCTCGTCGACCGTGCCGCGCAGGCCCCACAGTGCCTTGTGCTCGATGTAGACCACCGGGTCGTCGCATTGCATCGACGCGCGCAGCAGGCCGTAGTTGTCCTGCGGCGTGCCCGGGCACACCACGACCACGCCGGGCAGATGCGCGAACCAGGCCTCGAGCGACTGGGAGTGCTGGGCGGCGGATGCGTCCCAGATGCCGCCGGGCATGCGCGCGACCATCGGCACCCGCCCCTGGCCGCCGAACATGTAGCGGTTCTTGGCGGCCTGGTTGACCAGTTCGTCCATTCCGCACAGGGCGAAGTCAACCACCCGCATCTCGACCACAGGCCGCAGGCCCGCCAGGGCCATGCCGACGCCGGCGCCCATGATGGCCGCCTCGCTGATCGGCGTGTCGATCACGCGTTCGCCGCCAAAGCGTGCCTGGAGCCCGGCGTACTGGCCGAAGATGCCGCCGCGACCGACGTCCTCGCCGACCACCACCACGCGGGCGTCGCCGTCCATCTCCCGCTGCACGGCCAATGCGGCGGCCTGGGCGTAGCTGAGTTCCTGCGCGGCGGCGCCGGCGCTGGTCTTGTCGTGTTCCTGCATGCTGGTCAGATCCATTGCCCCGCTCCCACGTCCTGCACATCGCCAAAGGCCGCTTCGGGCGCCGGCCACGGGGCCGCGTCGGCCGCGGCCAGGGCCTCGTCCACCTCCACCTGCGCTTCGTCCTGCAGCGCATCGAGCTCCGCCGCGCTCACGCCGTCGGCCAGCAGGGTGGCGCGGGCGCGGGCAATGGGGTCGGTGTCGAGCGCGGCCGCCAGTTCCTGCGGGTCGCGGTAGGCCGCCGGGTCGACCGACACGTGCCCTTTGACGCGATAGGTGAGGGCGTGCAGTAGGCGCGGGCCGCTGCCGGCGCGCACCTGTGCCACCAGGCCGGCGGCCACGGCGTGCACGGCGAACACGTCGTTGCCGTCCACCCGGGTGGCGGCGATGTCGAGCGACGCGGCGCGCGCCGAGGCGCCGTCGCCTGCCGTCATGGGGCCGCTGGACGTGGTGGCGCTCCAGCGGTTGTCCTCGCAGACGAACAGCACCGGCAGGCGGTACACCCGCGCCCAGTTCAGCGCCTCCAGGAAGGGGCCGCGATTGATGGCCCCGTCGCCGAAGAAGCAGACCGTGATGGCCTCGCCCGCGCCCGAACCCGGGCCGCCTTGGCGAGCGGCCTTGAGCAGTTTCTGCGCGTGCGCCGCGCCCACCGCGATCGGCAGGCCGGCCGCGACCACGCCGTTGGCGCCGAGCATGCCCACCGAGAAGTCGGCAATGTGCATCGAGCCGCCCTTGCCGCCATTGAAGCCGCTGGCCTTGCCGAACAGCTCGCACATCATGCGCGTGAGGTCGGCGCCCTTGGCCAGCGTGTGCCCGTGGCCGCGGTGGGTCGAGGTGAGGTAGTCGCTGGCGTCGAGGTGCGCACATACGCCCGCCGGCACGGCTTCCTGGCCGGTGGACAGGTGCAGCGGACCGCGCACCTTGGCGGCCGTGCCGGCCTGCTGGCCATAGGCGCTGACGCCGCCCTGGCTGGCCGCTTCGGCGGCGTTCTCGAAGGCGCGGATGCGCAACATCATGCGATAGAGCGCGCGGCGCGCGCGCGGGTCGGAAGTCATGGAACTCATTGGGTCTCCGGCGCAGGACAGGGCTGCGCGCTCGGCGCACAAAATGGTATCGAACGTGACCAAGTTTGAGGCAGCGGGCTTACCCGCGAGCGAAGCGGCGCGTTGCCGAAGAAAGGCCGCAGGGATTCCCCCGATGTTCGCTCCGCCGGGTGCGGCGATTATTTAGTTCGTCGCCCGAACTAATAGGCGGCACCCCAACAACGGAGACATCCACATGCACAAGTCCCTGCGCGCCCTGGGCATCCTGGCCCTGGGCTTTTCCGCGGTCGGCGCGATGGCCCAGACGGTGGTCGGCGTGAGCTGGTCCAACTTCCAGGAGGAACGCTGGAAGACCGACGAGGCCGCCATCAAGGCGCAACTGGAGAAGCTGGGCGCCAAGTACATCAGCGCCGACGCCGGCGGCTCGCCCGAGAAGCAGCTGGCCGACGTGGAAGGGCTGATCTCCAAGGGAGCGAAGGCGCTGATCGTGCTGGCGATGGACAAGGACGCCATCCTGCCGGCCGTGAACAAGGCGACGCAACGCAAGATCCCGGTGGTGGCCTACGACAGGCTGATCGAGGCGCCCGGTGTGTTCTACATCACCTTCGACAACGTCGAGGTGGGCCGCATGCAGGCGCGCGCGGTCTACAAGCTGGTGCCCAAGGGCAACTACGTTTTCATCAAGGGCTCCCCCACCGATCCCAACGCCAACTTCCTGCGCGCCGGAGCGCAGGAAGTTGTGGACGCGGCGGTGAAGAAGGGTGACATCAAGATCGTCGGCGACGAGTACACCGAGGGCTGGAAGCCCGAGGTCGCGCAGAAGAACATGGAGCAGATCCTCACGCGCAACGGCAACAAGGTCGATGCCGTGGTGGCAGCCAACGACGGCACCGCCGGCGGCGCGGTGGCCGCGCTCACCGCCAAGGGAATCCGCGGCGTCCCGGTGTCGGGACAGGACGCCGACCATGCGGCCCTGAACCGCGTGGCGCTCGGTACCCAGACCGTATCGGTATGGAAGGATTCGCGCGAGCTGGGCAAGGAGGCCGCCAGCGCCGCCGTCGCCCTGGCCGGCGGCAAGCCGGTGGACAAGGCGGCGCCGTGGTCCGGCGGCGAGAAGAAGGTGCCGCTCAACTCGCGCTTCCTGACGCCCGTGCCGATCACGCGCGACAACCTCGACGTGATCATCAAGGCGGGCTGGATCACCAAGGCCGAGCTGTGCAAGGGCGTCGCGGCGGCCACTGCGCCTCAGGCATGTAAGTAGGCCCGATCCGGGGCCGGCCTGCCTCGCGGGTCGCGCCGGCGGCGCATGACGGATGCGCCGGGAGTTGCCCGAGTCAAGGAGGACGCGATGAGTGATGACGCCGTGCCGCTGTGGCGGCGCACGGGGGTGGACCTGCGGCTGCTGCTGATGTGCGTGCTGCTGGCGGCACTGGCGGTGGGCTTCCACGTGCTGTCGGGCGGCCTGTTCCTGACCCCGGAAAACCTCTACAACGTGGCGCAGCAGACGGCGGTCGTGGGCATCGTCTCCACCGTCATGGTGCTGATCATCGTGGCGCGCCACATCGATCTGTCGGTCGGCTCGGTGATGGGCTTCATCGGCGTGCTGGTGGCCTACCTGCAGTACACCTCCGGCTGGTCCTGGCCGGCCGCGTGCCTGGCGGGGCTGGCGGTGGCGTTGGTGGTGTCGATCTACCAGGGATGGCTCGTCGCCAGCCTCGGCGTGCCGTCGTTCGTGGTCACGCTGGGTGGACTGATGTCCTTCCGGGGCGCGGCCTTCCTGGTCGCCGACGGCAAGACGCAACCGGTCAACGACGCCTTCTTCCAGCGCCTGGGTGGCGGCTACGACGGGGGCATCGGCACCACCTGGACCTGGCTGCTGGCGGCCGTCATCGCGGTGGTGCTGGTCTTGCGCATGCTGCAGCGGCGCCGAGCGCGCGCCTTCCACGGAATGCCGAACCGGCCCCTGTGGCTGGAGTCGGTGCTGGTCGCTGTGCCGATCGTGGCGGTGTTCGCCTTCGCCGCGGTGATGAACGACTACCGCATCGGCGACAAGCCGCAGGCACAGGGCTTGCCGATTCCGGTGCTGCTGTGGGCCGCGGTGGCGGTCGTGCTGTCCTTTCTCGTGCACCGCACCCGCTTCGGCCGCTACGTGTTCGCCATGGGCGGCAATCCGGACGCGGCGGCGCTGGTGGGCATTCCGGTCAAGCGGGTCACGCTCATGCTGTTCGCGCTGCTGGCGGTGCTGGTCACGATCGCGGCCATCGTGTCGATCGCGCGCCTGAATGCCGGCACCAACTCGCTTGGCACCGGCATGGAGCTGTACGTGATCGCGGCGGCCGTCATCGGCGGCACCGCGCTGGCGGGCGGCAGCGGATCGATCTTCGGCTCGGTGCTGGGCGCGCTGATCATGCAGTCGCTCGACAGCGGCATGCTGCTGCTGGACGTGTCGATCGGCAAGCGCATGGTGATCATCGGCCAGGTGCTGATCGTCGCGGTGGTGTTCGACGTGCTGTACCGGCGCCGCGTCGGAGACAACTGATGAGTACGCCCCTTGTTCAACTGCGCGGCATCCGCAAGGCCTTCGGCGGCATCAAGGCGGTCGACGACGTCAGCATCAACCTGCATCCGGGTGAAGTGGTGGCGCTGCTCGGCCACAACGGCGCCGGCAAGTCCACGCTCATGAAGATGCTCGCCGGTGCCTACCCGGTCGACTCGGGCGATGTCATCGTTGCCGGGCAGCAGGTCCACATCCGCACGCCCGCCGAAGCGCAGGCGCTGGGCATCGAGACCATCTACCAGACGCTGGCGCTGGCCGACAACCTGGATTCGGTGGCCAACCTGTTCCTCGGCCGCGAGAAGCTCACGCCGTGGCGCACGCTCGACGACGATTTCATGGAGGTGCAGGCGCGCAAGGTGTTCCAGCGCCTGAACCGGAACTTCACCAACATCCGCGTGCCGGTGCGCCGCCTGTCGGGCGGCCAACGTCAGGTGGTGGCGATCGCGCGCGCGCTGTACTTCAATGCCCGCATCCTGATCATGGACGAGCCCTGCGCCGCACTCGGCCCGGAGGAAACCGCCATGGTCGGCAGCCTGGTGCGCCAGCTCAAGGCCGACGGCGTGGGCATCTTCCTGATCACCCACGACATGCCGGACGTGTTCGGCCTGTCGGACCGCCTCGCGGTGATGAAGAACGGTCGCCTGGTCGGCACCTATGCCACGGCCGACGTCACCGAGGACCAGGTGCTGGGCATGATCATCGCGGGCAAGCGGCCCGAGGCAATCGCGGAGACGGCGCGGTCAGCGGGATGACCCCCATCGGCGACCAGCGACTGGTCAAGCGCATCAACCGCAGCGTGCTGCTGCGTCTGCTGCGCGCCCGGCCGGGGCTGTCGCGCGCCCAGCTCGCGCAGGCAAGCGGGCTGACCAAGTCCACCGTCGGGCAACTCGTGCGCGAGCTCCTGGATGAAGGCTGGCTTCGAGAATCCGGCCTGCCCGTGGCCGGCGGTGCCGGGCGGCCGTCGACGCCCTTGGCCATCGACGCCGGGGTGCGCGCGCTGGCGGGCATCGAGGTCGGCGTCGAGTGCATGCGCCTGGCCTGCGTCTCGCTGCAAGGCGAACTGTTGCATTCGGACGAACAGGCCTTGGACGGCACGTCGCCGGAGGCGGTCTGCCACCACGCCGCGGCGCTGGCGGCCCAGGCGAGCCGTGCCATGTCGGCGCGCGGCATGCGGCTGGCGGGACTGGGCATTGGCGTGCCCGGCGCGGTCGACCATGACACCGGGCGCGTGCGCTTCGCCCCCAATCTGGGCTGGCGCGACGTGGCGCTGCTGCCGCTGCTCGACCGGGCGCTGGCAGACGCGCGCGTCTGCGAAGTGCCGCTGCAGTTGCAGAACGAGGCCGACGCGGCCGCGCTGGGGGAATACGAATTCGGCGATGCGGGCGAGGGCGCCGACCCGCTCATCTTCGTCAACTGCGACGTGGGCGTCGGCGCGGGCATCGTCCTCAACGACCGCCTGTTCGTCGGCGCGCAGGGCATGGCGGGCGAGATCGGCCACACCATCGTCCAGGCCGGCGGCCCGCCATGCTCGTGCGGACGGCGCGGCTGCGCCGAGGCGTTCTTCGGATCGCGCGCGCTGGCGCGGCCGGGTGCCGACCCCCAGCAGGCGGCCGCATTCCTGGGCGTGCTGCTGCAGAACCTGTGGGTCACGTTCGATCCGCGCGTCATCGTGGTCGGCGGCGCCAGCTGTGCAGCGCATCCGCGGTTGCTCGAGCATGCCGTCCAGACCGTCCAGACCTATGCGCGGGCGGCCGGCCTGGCGCCTCCGCCGGTGCGCCCGGCGCGCTATGGCGCACTGGCGCCGGCCGTGGGCGCGGCGGCCTTCGCGCTGCACGAGTATCTTCGGCCCCTGCATCCCGGCCAGCATGCCCGGCGGCCACAAAAAAGCCGCCGCAGCCCGCAGGCGCCGGCGGCTTCCAGGGCGTCTCGAGGCGATCAGTCCACGTAGATGCCGGCGGCCTTGATGACCGGGCCGAAGCGCGCCACCTCGGACTGGACGAACTTCTTGTGCTCTGCCGGCTCCACCCGCTTGTCGTTGACCACCACCGCGCCCAGGCCCTCTTCCTTCTTGATGAAGTCCGGGTCCTTGAGCGCCAGCTTCAGCGCGTCGTTGATCTTCTTGAGCACCGGCGCCGGCGTGCCCTTGGGCGCGTACAGCCCGTGC
>NZ_DASQBZ010000004.1:0-189288 GCF_035634955.1 Variovorax sp.
AGGTCGGCGAGCGCGTGCTGGGCACCACCACCGTGGCCCAGGACGGCACCTGGAGCGTGCAGGTCGAGAACAGCAACGCCCTGGCCACCGGCCCCAACGCCATCGTCGCCGAGGAACGCGACCCCGCGGGCAACCCCATCAACAGCGCGCCATACACGGTCACCGTCGACTCTGACGCACCGGTTCAGCCGCCGGCGCCGGAGGTCTTCGACGATCAGGGCGAAGTACAGGGCCTCCTGAGCAATGGCGACACAACGGACGACGCGCGGCCCGAATTCAGGGGTACAGGCAACGCGGGCGACACCATCACTGTCCTGGACGGCGACGTGATCATCGGCACGGCCACCGTGGATCCAGATGGCGCCTGGACCATCACGCCGACGAGCGACCTGTCGAACGGAGACCACAGCTTCACCACCGTGGTGACGGATGCCGCAGGAAATCCGAGTCAACCCAGTCAGGCAGTGGATATCACCATCGCGACTGGCCCAACCACTGCGCCACAGATCACCGGCCTTGTAGACGACATCGACCCGGTCACCGGCAGCATCGCCGCGGGTGGCGCCACCAACGACACGCAGCCACAGATCAACGGCATCGGCAATGCCGGGGAAGTCATCACGGTGCGCGAAGGCTCCGAGACTCTCGGCTCCGCCACCGTACAGCCGGATGGTACGTGGAGTGTCACGCCTGAATTCGAACTGTCAGACGGCCTGCACTCGATCACGGCGACGGCTCGAAATGCTGCAGGCAATACGAGCGAGTCCAGCGCAGCGGTCGAATTCACCGTGGATACGCAGCCGCCGCCGTCCGGCTCGGCGGCCATCACTGGCGCGCTCGACGACGTTGATCCGATCACAGGTGCGCTCAGCAGCGGCGACAGCACCAATGACACCACGCCGACATTCCAAGGCACTGCGGAGCCTGGCGACACGGTCCGTGTCTACGACGGGGGGAATTACCTCGGCGAAACTCAGGCCAGCCCGGATGGGGCGTGGACATTCACACCGCCTGAACTTGCCGAAGGGCTGCACGACATCACGATCATCGCTCTCGATGCCGCCGGCAACCCGGGGCCGGAATCGGCGCCATTCGAAGTCACCATCGACACCCAGGCACCGGCCTTTGTGTCAATCGACGACGTGTACGACGACGCAGGCCTGACGCACGGCACTGTCGCACCCGGCGGCTACACCGACGACAACACGCCCAGGATCAGTGGCTCCGGCGAGGCCGGCAGCGTTGTCGTGGTGCAGTTCAGCGACGCGGCCGGGGTTCACTCGCTCGGAAGCACCACCGTATCGGCAAACGGAAGCTGGAGTCTGCAGGTCGAGCAGGCGCTGTCGGATGGTTCGGTCCAGTTCGTGGCGATTGCCACGGACTCTGCGGGCAACCCGACCCAAAGCGCCGCGTACGCGATCAATGTGGATACTGCCGCCATCAGCGCGCAGGCCGCGATCGACCTGGACACGGCCAGCGACAACGGCGTCAACGCAACGGACAACATCACCAGCGTGACCAACCCGCTGATCAACGGCACGGTTTCCGGGTTGAATGAGGCCGACATGGCAGAGGTCAATGCTGGCTCGGTCAACGCAACGCTGTTTGATGACGTCAACAACAACGGCATGCTCGATGCGGGCGACACCGTGTTCGCTGACAACATAGCCGTCTCGGCCGCCGGCTCCAATGGCGCTACGTTCAGCCATGCGTTGCCATTGATGCCCGATGGCACATACAACCTCAAATCCGTTCTGGTCGACTCGAGCGGCAATCAGTCGGACGCCGCACTGCTGGACGACAACCCGGCCGCACGTCTGGTGATCGACCGCGATCAGGCTTCTTCGGGCGTGGGCACGCAAGCGGACGACGGCCTCGGCTGGGACATGACCTCCGCGGGCGACTTCAACGGCGACGGTTTCGAGGACTTCCTCGTGTCGGCGCCGCACATGCAGCGCGGCTCCGAGGGCGGAGGGGCGAACTCAGACTTGTATCTGGTCTACGGCGGGGTCGAGGGTCTGCCGTCGCTGTCCGACATGGACAACTTGACGCCAGACCAGGGCATCCGCATGAACAACGCGGGTGTGACCTCAGATATCGGCAAGACGGGCATCAACATCAACCAGATGGGGGACATCAACGGCGACGGCTACGACGACATCATCATCGGTGGTCACCGGGAAGATTCCGCCTACGTCCTCTTCGGCCGTGAGACGGGGACGTCGCAGATCAACCTGGGCAGCATCTTTGCATCCGGCGCCAACGCCAACGGCTTCCGCTTCGGCTGGGGCGGCGCCTGGACAGCCGACGGCGCATCAGGGGGCGACATCAACGGCGACGGCTACGCCGATATCCTCGTGACCGAATCCTCCGGCAACACCATGTATGTGCTCTACGGCAACGCCGCGGCCGCAGGTACCGGGACCTGGGCCCACAACTATGAAGTGCGAGGCGACGGCCTGTACAACCACACGACAGGCCAGAAGGTCACCAGTGGCGCGTCCTTCATCTCAAGCCCTGGCGGCAACAGCAGCTTCGCCGACCACCTGAACATGGTGGGCGACGTCAACCACGACGGCTATCAGGACTTCATCATGACGTATCCGGACCAGGCCGCCGATGGGAACACCTATGCCGGCAACGCCTACCTGGTATGGGGCTCCGCGCAGCAATTGCCCGCTTCCATGCAGCTGACGGACTATGCCAACATCGGCATCCGCATCGGCGGCGCCGAGCACGGCGAGCAACTGGGTGACATCGTGCACGACCAGGGCGGTGCGGCGCACGGCAACGGTGTGTTCGGCGCCACCAACACGGTGGCCGAACTCGGCGACATCAACGGCGACGGCATCGCCGACTTCGCCATCGGCTCGCCGGGCTGGGGCGACAACCAGAACGACGACGGCATGGCGCCGGGACGCACCTACGTGGTGTTCGGCAAGTCGGGCAGCTGGAGCGATTTCAACCTCGATTCGCTCAACGGAACCAACGGCTTCACCCTCAGCTCTTCGGGCCTGGGTACCAACCCCAACCTGGGCAACGGCGTGCGCGGGGCCGGTGACGTCAATGGCGACGGCCTGGACGACTTCCTCATGGGCGCGCCCAATGCCGACACCAAAGGCCTGACCGACAACGGCGCAACCTACCTGGTGTATGGCCGTGCCGGTGGCTACCAGGCAGACATGGATCTCGAAGCCCTGGTGGCCAGCGGCCTGGCGCGGCGCTGGGATGGGGACGCCGAGCGCGACTTCTCCGGCACCAACGCGGCCATGGGCGACTGGAACGGGGACGGCCTGGCCGACATCGGCATCTCCAGCTGGGAGAGCGATGACGGGGCGCCGGACGGCGGCCGCTATGACATCTACACCGGAGAGGTCGGCAACCTCACGCAGGCGTTCACGGTCGCAGACGACCAGATCAGCGCCACCGCGGGGGTCGACCGGCTCAGCGGCGGTGTGGGCAACGACACGCTCAGCGCCATCGGCGCGGGCGACGTCGCCTACGGAGGCGCCGGTGACGACGTGATCGGCATCGTCAGCGACGGGTTCGCCCGCGTCGATGGCGGGCTTGGCATGGACACCCTCGTGTTCAGCGGCTCGGGCATGAACGTCGACCTCTCGGCACTCGGGCTGAAGGTGCAGGGCTTCGAGAAGTTCGACCTCGGCACGGGCGCCAACCGGCTGTCACTCGACGTCACCGATGTCATCGAGCATGGCGAGCACAACCTCGCCCTGCAGGATGGCAAGGTGCAAATGCAGGTGGACGGCGATGGCGGCGTACTGAGCCTGTCGACCGCGGACGGCTGGACCAATGCCGGCACGGCGAGCGTCGACGGCGCCCAGTACAGCGTCTACACCAGCGGCAATGCCGAGTTGCTGGTCGAGGACAAGGTGCAGGTGGCAATCCTGTGACTTTCAAACGGGGAGAATGAAAAATTGGCACATACAGATATTGATATTGCCGCTGGCCTCGGGCACGTCGGCGCCGAGCTCGATTTCGACTTGTCCGGGTTGTTCGACTCGATCGGACTGGGCAGCGAAATCACCAGCGGCCCGATCGACATCACGGCAGGCGACTCCGGCTTCGATCTCGACCTGTCCGGCCTGTTCGACTCTGTCGGCCTGGGCGGCGACACCACCAGCGGCGCCGGCTCGGTTGACGTCGCAGCCGACGACGCCGGCTTCAACCTCGACCTGTCTGGCTTGTTCGACTCTGTCGGCCTCGGCGGCGACAGCACCAGCGGTGCCGGCTCGGTCGACGTCGCAGCCGACGACGCCAGCTTCAACCTCGACCTGTCCGGCCTATTCGACTCTGTCGGCCTCGGCGGCGACAGCACGGTTGATCTCGGCGCCCTCGAGGATCTGATCCCCACCGACTGCGCGTGCGCCGACGTGTTGCCGTCGCTTGGGGCGTCGGACTTCGACATCGACCTGTCCGGCCTGTTCGAAGCAGTGGGCCTGACTGGCGGAAGCACCGACAGCACCGCGGGTTCGGACTCCATGCTGTTCGACGCATCAGCCATGAGCATCGACCTGACCGCGCTCCTCGGCTCGGGCGACATCGCCATGCCCGGTGGACAGCATGCGTCGCAAGGCAGCGAGACACAGGGCAATGGCCGCGCGAGCCTGCCTTCCTGGAGCGACTGGGCCAGCTTCGGCGCAGGCTTTGCCTCTGGCACGAGTTCCGAACTGCCGGTCGAAGACACCGTCCAGTTGGCAATCCTGTAGGCCCGCCATCTCCCGGCACACGCAGGCGCCGAGGAGATGAGTGCGCCTTGCCGCGGCCCTACGGGGCCTGCGTCACCTTCCAGCGGCCCGCCGCAATTGGGTCGGCGACGAAGAACGGCAAGCTTGCTTCCCAGTGGCCATCCTGGACCGAAGAACTGTAGTCACACACCATTCGGTCCTTCTCATCCAGCACGGTCCATTGCTGAGCTTCGCCATCGGCCTTCTTGCTGGTCCCCCGAATGCGCTTGAATCCAGTGTTGCTGCCCACGTGAAACGAGTCGGTATGCCACCGAACCGGCGGATGGGCGGGAAACGGCTGGGCGTCGTGAAAGCCGAAAAGCTCGTCATGGCTCAGCAAACTCTGGCGCAAGGTCGGCCAGACTGCCTCGCGCAGGAAGATCTGATCGACAAAGCGGGTCAGGTCACGCTGCCTGGCCAACCAGCTATTCATCAACGGCAGCAACGGCGGAAGAACGCCGCGGCAACCACCCCAGAGCCCGGCGAGGATCAGCTCGGTGTGCGTGAAGTAGTCGCGCATATGGTGAAACCAGAAGTGACTTTCCGTCCATGCCTGAACCGCTGCCTGCTCGCGTTCCGAAAGCAACGCGTCCGCGTCCCTCACGAGAAAACGAGACACCCGAGGGTCGTCCGCAACCAGAAAGCGCCACATCAGCGGATGGAGGCCGCACGCCCGTTGACCAGTCATGTCAACGACCTGGGCCCCCGCATCCCGCAGGCGCCGGCGTACAGGGGCCGGTACTGTGTCGTCGAGATAGACGCGACAGCGCCAATGCGGAAACAGATCGGCGGCAACCTCCACGTTCTTCACGGCCGGCTCGCAGTAGCGCGGACTTCCGCCGAACAGCGTGTACGAGATGATGTTGCGCTCGGCAGCGTCGGCCTCGAATGGTGGCGGGGCGCGCAAGATCGGGCTGGCGGGGCCTCCCCGCAGGCGGGCGTCGGCCTGGTCGAGCGACTCCTTGCCGAAACGGCGGACATCGTCCGGCCGGTTCAGCCAGCCGCAGGTCTCCGCCAGGCCGTCCAACCAAGTTTGACCAGGCTGCACGCGACCGGCGTTCGCCGCGTAGACGCGAAGGTACACCTCGCGCGCCTCCTCGTGCCGACTCTGCCGCAGCAAGGCAAACGCATAGTCCGCCATCACGCCGATGTTGCCGGCCTGAACCTTCAGAACGGCCTCGGCCGCCTGCGCCGCCGTTGCGTAGTCTTCCCTGGCCGTCGCCTCGACAAAGCGCCGCCTGTGCATCTCGAACTCGCGTGCAAACTTCTCTGACGGCCCGACGGTCTTGCGCAAGCCGGCGCGCTTCTTCATGTGCATGCCGCCCCTCCTCCTTCGCGGCTCATCATAGGGCGCGAAGCCATCCGGTCCTCACGCTGTCTCATACAGCCATCCCCAAGGGAACAACGATGCCACACATCTCCGTGGTCATGCCCATCTACAACGGAGCGCGCTATCTCAGGGAGGCCATCGACTCCATCCTGACGCAGCACTTCAAGGACTTCGAACTCATTGCGATCGACGACGGCTCGACGGACAGATCCGCCGAGATCGTCAGCTCGATCAAGGACAGTCGCGTCAGGCTTGTCGCAATGCCCGGCAACTCGGGCACCGCGGCGGCAACCCGACGCGGGCACGAGGTTGCGCAAGGCACATACATCGCGCACATGGACCAGGACGACATCGCGCCTGCCTACCGGCTTCAGGCACAGATCGACTTCTTCCGCGCGAACCCGGGAATCAAGTTGCTCGGCGGCATGGTCGAGTGCTTTGGCACAACGCAGGCAAGGATCCTGGCACCCGAAGACGACGCCACGATCAAGGCCCAACTTCTCGTCGGCGTCCAGAACATCATCAACCCCACGGCCATGTTCCGCCGTGAGCTGGTCAAGGAGTCAGGGCTGCGCTGCGATCCGTCCAGGTGGTGGGCGTTCGACTGGAACTTCTTCGTCGACGCCATGTTTGCACACGCCAGGTTCGCCAACCTGCCGCGGCCTCTCGTGCACTACCGTCTTCACGCCGGGCAGCAGTCGAGGGACCTGATGTCCATCCGGACCATCCTTTCGGCCGTCAGGAAACGGGTGATGGCCAAGTTCTTCCCTGCGCTGAGCGAGGCCGACATGGATCTGCTCGAGCCCCTGCTGCAATGGTCGAGCCCACCGGGCGTTGCGTTCGAGCGGCTGCAGGCCGGCCTTGCGGTCATTCCGAAGGCGATGGCGTGCGGAACATCCGAGTTCGGAGAGAACACCCGGCGGGTCCGGCACTACCTCGCCGCCTGCCAGCAGCGGTGGCAGGCGGCCATGCAAAGGCATGCCGGCTGAATCCGGCGTCCTCGATCAGATCTTCCCCTTGGCCCGCAGGCGGCTCAGGGTTTCTGCGGAGAGATTCAGGTACGACGCCAGTTCCTTGCGCGGAATGCGCTCGGCCAGTTCCGGGTGCTTGCGCATGAACCGGTGCACGCGCCCGGGCGCGTCGAGCAGGTGCAGCGTGATGGTGTGGGCCATGATTTCGCTCATGCCCTTCATCACCGCGTACTCGAAGTGCTCCTTGGCGTCCGGATGGCGGTTGAGGAAGGCGATCCATTCCTTCAGCGGCAGCGTGGCCACCCGCGCCTTGGTCACGCAGACGATGCCGTAGGGCGTGGGCGTGCCCAGCCGCAGCGCGGCGTAGCTGGTCTCCATGTCGTTCTCGTCGGCGAAGCGCAGGATCATCTCCTTGCCCTCCGGGTTGCTGACCACCCGCTTGAGGATGCCGTCGAGGATGAAGTACTGGGTCATGTCGCGCACCCCCTGCAGCAGCAGGAAGTCGCCCTTGTTGCCATCCACGACTGTCAGGTGGCCTTCCAGTTCGGCGCGCTCGCTGTCGCTCAGGTCCTTGAGCACTACGTTCTCCCGGAGCTGGAGGCGAATGATGTTTTTCTCCGGGTGGTTTTCCAGCAACGTCATTTCTGTCTTACTGCCTTGCACGACGGGCCGCGGGGCGCCCGCATCGTTTTTGCGAAAGTTGACCGAGGTCAACGCCCCGAGGGGACGCCGCGAATCATAGTCGTGGCTCGGGCTTCGCCCACCCCTCGACAAGCAAGAAGGAGAGACATGTCTTCCGTCACCGACCAGCAGCCCGCGACGCTCGACCCGGCGATCGCACGCGCCATCAAGAGCATTGCCAGCGATACGCCCGAGGCCGAGACCACGGACGGGTTCCACCTGGTCCTCGATGCGCTCAAGCTCAACGACATCGACACCATCTTTGCGCTGCCCGGCATTCCGATCACCGACCTGACGCGCATGGCGCAGGCCGAGGGCTTGCGCGTCATCTCCTTCCGCCATGAGCAACATGCCGGCAACGCCGCCGCTGCGGCCGGCTTCCTGACGCAAAAGCCCGGCATCTGCCTGACGGTCTCGGCGCCGGGCTTCCTGAACGGCCTCACGGCCCTGGCCAACGCCACCACCAACTGCTTCCCGATGATCCTGATCTCGGGTTCGTCGGAGCGCGAGATCGTCGACCTGCAACAAGGCGACTACGAGGAAATGGACCAGCTGGCCATCGCCAAGCCGCTGTGCAAGGCCGCCTTCCGCGTGCTGCATGCGCAGGATATCGGCGTGGGCATCGCGCGCGCCATCCGCGCCGCGGTCTCGGGCCGGCCGGGCGGCGTCTACCTGGACCTGCCGGCCAAGCTGTTCGCCCAGACCATGGACGCCGTGGCCGGCAAGCAGTCGCTGATCAAGGTGGTCGATCCGGCCCCGCGCCAGATCCCGGCACAGGATTCGGTCAAGCGCGCCCTCGATCTGCTCAAGGGCGCCAAGCGCCCGCTGATCCTGCTGGGCAAGGGCGCCGCCTATGCCCAGGCCGACGCGGACATCCGCGCCCTGGTCGAGACCTCCGGCATCCCGTACCTGCCGATGTCGATGGCCAAGGGCCTGCTGCCCGACACGCACGCACAATCGGCCGCCGCCGCCCGCTCGTACGTGCTGCAGGAAGCCGACGTGGTCCTGCTGGTCGGTGCGCGCCTGAACTGGCTGCTCTCGCACGGCAAGGGCAAGACCTGGGGCGCCGACAAGGGCGCCAAGCAATTCATCCAGATCGACATTGCACCGACCGAGATCGACTCCAACGTGGCCATTGCCGCCCCGGTGATCGGCGACATCGGCTCGTGCGTGGCGGCGCTGGTGGCAGGCATGGGCGGCAACTGGGCCAAGCCCCCGGCCGACTGGACCGGCGCGATCGCCGAGCGCAAGGAAAAGAACCTGGCCAAGATGGCCCAGCAACTGGCGGCCCGGCCGTCGCCGATGAACTTCCACAGCGCGCTGTCGGTCATCCGCGACCAGGTCAAGGCCCGGCCGGATGCGATGTTCGTCAACGAAGGCGCCAATACGCTCGACTTCGCCCGTTCCATCGTCGACATGTATGAGCCGCGCAAGCGGCTGGACGTCGGCACCTGGGGAATCATGGGCATCGGGATGGGCTTCGCGGTGGCCGCAGCGGTGGTCACCGGCAAGCCGGTGATCGCGGTCGAGGGCGACAGCGCATTCGGCTTCTCCGGCATGGAAGTGGAGACGATCTGCCGCTACAACCTGCCGATCTGCATCATCGTGTTCAACAACAACGGCGTGTACCGCGGCACCGACGTCAACCCCAGCGGTACGCCGGACGTGGCTCCCACCGTGTTCGTCAAGGGCGCGCGCTACGACAAGATGATGGAGGCGTTCGGCGGCGTTGGCGTGCATGCCACCACCGCCGACGAGCTGCAGAAGGCCTTGGCCGAGGCCGTCGCCTCCGGTCGTCCGACGCTGATCAACGCCGTGATCGACGAGACCGCCGGCACCGAAAGCGGCCGCATCACCAGCCTGAACCCGGCCACGGCCAAGAAGAAGGCATGAGCCCGGCCCGATCCAGCATCTGATCCCGACACATACACATCCAAAGACAACCCAGGCAACCCAGGAGATACGCACATGAGCAACAAACCTCTCGACGGCATCAAGATCATCGACTTCACCCACGTGCAGGCCGGTCCGGCATGCACGCAGATGCTGGCCTGGTTCGGCGCCGACGTGATCAAGGTCGAGCGTCCGGGTGCTGGCGACGTGACCCGCAGCCAGTTGCGCGACATTCCCAACGTCGACGCGCTGTACTTCACCATGCTCAACAGCAACAAGCGCTCCATCACCCTGGACACCAAGACCAAGGAAGGCAAGGAAGTGCTGGAGAAGCTGGTGCGTGAATCCGACGTGCTGGTGGAGAACTTCGGCCCCGGCGCGCTCGACCGCATGGGCTTCACCTGGGCCCGCATCCAGGAACTGAACCCGAAGCTGATCCACGCCTCGGTCAAGGGCTTCTCGGAAGGCCACCACTACGAGGACCTGAAGGTCTACGAAAACGTTGCGCAGTGCGCCGGCGGCGCCGCCTCCACCACCGGCTGGTGGAAGGGCGAGAACTCGGTGCCGACCATCTCGGCGGCAGCGCTGGGCGACTCCAACACCGGCATGCACCTGGCCATCGGCATCCTCACGGCCATCATCGGCCGCGAGAAGACCGGCAAGGGCCAGAAGGTGGCCTGCTCGATGCAGGACGCCGTGCTCAACCTGTGCCGCGTGAAGATGCGCGACCAGCAACGCCTGGAGAAAGTCGGCTACCTGGAGGAATACCCGCAGTACCCGCACGAGATGGAAGCCTTCAAGGACAAGGTCACGCCGCGCGGCGGCAACGCCGGCGGCGGCGGCCAGCCGGGCTGGATCCTCAAGTGCAAGGGCTGGGAAACCGACCCCAACGCCTACATCTACTTCACGGTGCAAGGCCACGCCTGGGAGCCGATCTGCGACGCGCTGGGCAAGCCCGAGTGGAAGACCGATCCGGACTACACCACCGCCCAGGCCCGCCAGCCGCACATCGAGCAGATCTTCGCCACCATCGAAGACTTCATCAAGGACAAGACGAAGTTCGAAGCCGTGGACATCTTCCGCAAGTTCGACATCCCCTGCGCTCCCGTGCTGTCGATGAAGGAACTGCTTCGCGACGAGTCGCTGCGCAAGAGCGGCTCCATCGTGGAAGTGCCGCACAAGGAGCGCGGCAGCTACTTCACCATCGGCAGCCCGATCAAGTTCTCGGATCTCAAGCCCGAGGTGACCGCATCGCCCCTGCTGGGCGAGCACACCGACGACGTGCTGGCCGAACTGGGCTACAGCAAGGAACAGATCGCCAAGATGCACGAAAGCAAGATCGTCTGATCCAGTTGCGCCGGGCCCCCGGCGGCCCGGCAGGGCCGGCCGCGCGGGTAAACCCGACGCAACATTTGAGGTGAAATGTGGCCGGTAGCGCGAAGACGAGAGTCTTCGGCGCGCCGGCCATTTTTTTGCCCCCCGGAGAAGGACATGAGCGAACCCACGCAAGTCAACAACAACAAGAAGCTTCCGGCGATCGACCTCGCGCAACTGGTCGAAGGCGCAGGCGATGCGATCGTCGTGTGCGACGCACGCGGGGACATCATCCTGTGGAACCCTGCCTGCGAACGCATTTTCGGTTTCTCGCGCGAAGAGGCCATGGGCCGCTCGCTCGACCTCATCATCCCCGAGCGCCAGCGTCAGCGCCACTGGGACGGCTATGTCAAGACGATGGAGACCGGCGTCACGCGCTACGGCACCACCTTGCTGAAGGTGCCGGCGCTGCACAAGGAAGGCCGCCCGCTGTCCATCGCGTTCACCGTGTCGCTGCTGCATGGCGGCGACGGCAAAGTCAGTGCCATCGTCGCCATCGTGCGCGACGAGACCGAGCGATTCCAGGAAGAGCGCAAGTTGCGCGCCCGGGTCGCCGAAGCCGAGAAGATCATCAATTCCACAGGAGATGCTCGATGAGCAAGGCTTTGGAGGGTGTCCGCATCCTCGATTTCACGCACGTCCAGTCCGGGCCGACGTGCACCCAGTTGCTGGCCTGGTTCGGCGCCGACGTGATCAAGGTCGAACGCGCCGGCGAGGGTGACGCGACGCGCGGGCAGCTGCGCGACATCCCGGGCGCCGACAGCCTGTACTTCACCATGCTCAACCACAACAAGCGGTCGATCACGCTGGACACCAAGAAGCCCGAGGGCAAGAAGGTGCTGGACCGGCTGATCAAGACCTGCGACGTGCTGGTGGAGAACTTCGCCCCCGGCGCACTCGACCGCATGGGCATCACGTGGGAGCACATCCACGAGATCAACCCGCGCATGATCGTGGCGTCGGTCAAGGGGTTCGGTCCGGGCAAGTACGAGGACTGCAAGGTCTACGAAAACGTGGCGCAATGCGCCGGCGGCGCCGCCTCCACCACCGGCATGGAAGATGGTCCACCGATGGTGACCGGTGCACAGATCGGCGACAGCGGTACCGGCCTGCACCTGGCGCTGGGCATCGTCGCGGCGCTGTATCAGCGCACCATGACCGGCCGCGGGCAGAAGGTCCTGGCGCCGATGCAGGACGCCGTGCTCAATCTTTGCCGCGTCAAGCTGCGCGACCAGCAGCGGCTGGAGCGCACCGGCACCATGCACGAATATCCGCAGTACCCGGACGGCCGTTTCGGCGACGCCGTGCCGCGCGCGGGCAACGCGTCCGGTGGCGGCCAGCCCGGCTCCATTCTCAAGTGCAAGGGCTGGGAGACCGATCCCAATGCGTACATCTACTTCATCACCCAGGGCGCCGTGTGGCCGGCCATCTGCCGGGTGATCGGCGAAGAAGGGTGGATCGACGACGAGGCGTACGCCACACCCCAGGCCCGGCTACTGCACCTCAAGCCGATCTTCCGCCGCATCGAGCAGTGGACCATGACCAAGGACAAGTTCGAGGTCATGGAAATCCTCAACAAGCACGACATCCCTTGCGGGCCGATCCTGTCGATGAAGGAGATCGCCGCCGACGAGTCGCTGCGCGCAAGCGGCACGCTGGTCGAGGTGGACCATCCCACCCGCGGCAAGTATCTGACGGTGGGCAACCCGATCAAGCTCAGCGACAGCCCGACCGAGGTGACCCGCTCGCCGCTGCTGGGCGAGCACAACGAAGAGGTGCTGGGCCAGTTGGGGTACAGCGCCGAAGAAGTGGCCCGGTTGCGCGAACTGAGCGTCATCTGAGCCGACGCGGACGGCACGCCGGCGGATGGCCGGAGCCGTCCGCTGCGCCGGGCTGGCGCCGTGCCGAAGGCCGGGAGCCAGGGATTGCGCCGCCCGAAAATGCATCAGTAATCGTTGATGCATTGCATAAAAACATTTGACTGTTATTTATTGATCAAGGCTTCGAAGATTCCTTCCGTGCCGCCGCTTTGCCGCCTTTCCAAGGCCATCGACCACCACCCCGCGGCACCCAAGCACAAGGAAACCTGGCCATGCACAACGATCTGCCCGCCCAATACCTCGACGCCGAACTGGACCGCAATGCCTACAACGCCGCCTTCAACGAACTGGGCCTGCGCTGGCACTGGTGCGGCGACGTCTACGGCCAGCTGCTGCGCGAACGCAGCGACGCCGGCGCTCGCATCCGGCTGTACCTCGAGAGGCACCAGCCGCATCTGCTGCGCGCCTACGACGCCGATTTCCTCAGCGCCGTGATCGAGGAGAAGGCGGCGGCGCACAAGCGCCGTCTGGGCGGCACCGGCGCGATGGTGTCTCCCGCGTGGTTCGACTGGGCCGAGACGCTGGGGCGCGAGATCGGCGTGTGACGCCGGCTGCGACCGACCAACCACCTCAAGGAGACACACGCGTGCGCATCGAAGATTCCACCACCCTCGCCTCCGGCACGGCCTCGGTCCGCGCCGGCGGGCGGCCGGAGCCTGGCCCGGTGCGCCACTGGTTGCGCTTCATGCACGCCGGCCGCCAAGGCTTCGGCCAGCTGCATGGCAACACCGTCCATGAATGGCGCGGCGACATGTTCGGGGCCTGCGAGGCCACCGGCACCATCATCGCCCTGGCCGAACTGCAGCCGCTCACGCCGAGCCAGCCCAGCAAGGTCATCGCGCTGTGGAACAACTTCAAGGCGCTGGGCGAGAAGCTCTCGTTGCCGGTGCCGGCGGAGCCGCTGTACCTGCTCAAGACACCGAACAGCTATCTGCCGCACGGCCGGGCCATCCGCGCCCCGCGCTGCGCCGGCAAGGTCGTCTACGAGGGCGAACTGGGCATCGTCATCGGAAAGGCCGCCGGCGGCGTGACAGAGGACGCGGCGCTGGACCACGTGTTCGGCTACACCTGCGCCAACGACGTGACGGTGGCCGACATCCTCAACCGTGACGCCTCCTTCGCCCAGTGGGTCCGCGCCAAGGGCTTCGACACCTTCTGCCCGATGGGCCCGGTGGTCGCCACCGGGCTGGATGCCGCGCAGTTGCGCGTGGTCACCCGCCTCAACGGCGAGGTTCGCCAGGACTACCCGATCAGCGACATGCGCTTCTCCGTGGCGCAACTGGTCAGCCTGATCTCGATGGACATGACGCTGCTGCCTGGCGACGTCATCCTTTGCGGCACCTCCGTCGGTGTCGGCTCGATGAAGCCGGGCAGCCAGGTCGAGGTGGAGATCGCCGGCATCGGCTGCCTCGCCAACCCTTACGCACCCGCCGGCCCCGCGCCGGCCGCACCCGACATCAACTACCTGGAACCACCATGAAGATTGCAGTCATCGGCGCCGGCGCCATCGGAGGACTGGTCGGCGCCAAGCTGGCCCTGGCCGGAGAAGAAGTGAGCCTGCTGGTGCGAGCCCGCCACGTGGAAGCCATTCGCAGGCAGGGCTTTCGCCTGATGCACCCGGATGGCACCGAGGAGGTCGCGCGCGAGCTGCGTGTGACCGAGAGCTACGCCGAGGCCGGCGTGCAGGACGTGGTCATCCTGGCCATGAAGGCGCATCAGGTGCAGGAGGTGCTGCCGCAACTGCCGCACCTGCTGGGGCCCGATACCGTGATCGTGCCGATGCAGAACGGCATCCCCTTCTGGTATTTCAGCCGCCACGGCGGTCCGCACGAGGGCGCGGTGGTGCGCAGCGTCGACCCCGACGGCGAGCTCCTGAGCGCCATCGATCCGGCGCGCATTCTCGGCTGCGTGGTCTACCCGGCCTCTGAATTGGTCTCCCCCGGCGTGGTCAGGCACATCGAGGGCGAGCGCTTTCCGCTGGGCGAGCTCGACGGCAGTCTCAGCACGCGCGCCCAGCGCGTGTCCGACGCCTTCACGCGCGCAGGTTTCAAGTCGCCGGTCCTGGACAACATCCGGGCCGAGATCTGGCTCAAGCTGTGGGGCAACCTCACCTTCAACCCGATCAGCGCGCTGGCACACGCCACGCTGGTGGACATCTGCCAATACCCGCTCTCGCGCGAGCTGGCTGCCGACATGATGCGCGAAGCGCAGGCCGTGGCCGGCAAGCTCGGGATCGAATTCCGCGTGACGCTGGACAAGCGCATCGCGGGTGCGGAAAAGGTCGGCAAGCACAAGACGTCGATGCTGCAGGATGTCGAGGCCGGTCGGTCGCCCGAGATCGACGCGCTGGTCGGATCGGTGGTCGAGCTGGCGCGCCTGACCGACACGCCAACGCCGCATATCGACACGGTCCATGCACTGGTCAAGTTGCTGGCGCGCAGCATGGAAACCGAAAAGGGGCAGGTCAGGCTGCGCGCGGTCGCCTGAGGCAATTCCCGGCAAGAAGGTTCGCGCCGGCGCGGCAGACGCGTCGGCGCGAAATCGGGACGAAATTCGGCCATTGAAGAATGGCGCCGATGGTCAAGGCAACTACTCAGAAGTCAGCACGGGCGGCAACGCCCTCGTCCAAACAAGCATCCGCCGGCAACACGCGGTCACCAGCGTCCAGATCGACGTACACGCTGCTCGACCCGCCCTCGCGCCAGGCAACCAGGCAAACGAGCGGGGCACCCCAGCGGCGGCAGGAGCGCTCACCCCTTCTCGACAGATCCAGCGAGCGACCCAGGGCATTTCTCAACCTGGGCGGCTCGACGCGCCATGTGGACGCGGCGATCAACATTCCTGGGAAACTCGATCCATGGGGATCCGTGGCTGGCGGCGTGCTGGCCGCGTTCAGCGGCGGTCGAATCCCGAAGGCGCCGTTCGGAGCGGTTGCACGACCTCGGCCGGCCTTGTCCACGCTTGCGCCCTCGCCCTCGCCCGCACGAGCCAGTGGCGCGACTGCGCAGGGCGCCGCACAGCCCTTGTCGCAAGCCACCCGAGGCCATGGTGCGCCTGCGCCGGGTGCGGCGTCATCCGTATCACGAGGTGCAGCCAGGGCGCCCTCGCTGTCCGGATCCATCCCGCCGCGAGCGCACACGCTCGCGTCACCGCTGCGTGACGGCTATCAGCAACTGGGAGATCGGATCAGGACGCCGGCCGGCGCCGGCGCGAACCCCTTGTCGATCAGGACCGATGCGGGTCGGTGGACACCAGCGGTCAACACCTACAACCTCGAGAACGACGCCCGGCTCCACACGTTCAAGGGCGGCTACCTCGCACTCGACCCGGGGAGCGGCAAGGCGCCGCAGATCCAGGCGCCGCTTCGAGGCAACCTGGACGTGCCAAGAACGCGCGAGGCATCGCCCAAGATCTATGCCGCTGGACAAGATTGGCCCGCAAGCGCAGACAAGGTCGCGGTGCTCGGTGATGGCACGTTGCAGGCACTCAGGCAGAACTCCCGTTTCTCCCGCGAATTCGTGGACGTTGCGCCTTCGGTCCGACATGCCGCCGCAGGGGAGGCCTCGCCACCGCCAGTGCAGGCCGAACAGGAGCAGATCCGGACGGCGCCCGCCGGCTATCAGGGCCTCAAGGGCGGAGCACCTCCCGATCGCCTGCCGGACGGGCGGATTCCCGCGGAGCAGCCGTTCCCGCAGTTCAGGCCGGCCGAAAGCAGGCATCTCTACAGGCTCTACGACGAACAGATTCCCAGGGAAAGCCCGGACTCCTCCGCGGCCAGTTCCGATGAGGAAGACGCGCCGGGCATCGCTTCGTTCGGCGCGGACTTCAACAGGGAGCGCATGAACGAATCCCTTGATTTCCGGACGTACCTTGCGCTGAAAAGGTACTCCGTCTACTCGCATGCCATGAACGCGGAACTGAGCGCGGGCCAGGCAACGCCGGAAACCCGGTCCATCGCGCGGGAACTCGACCGCGCCATCGATCGGGGAATCGAGCTCGGCTACGGCAATGACGCGGGCACGGTCTACCGAGGCCAGAGCACGCCTGCCGATCAATACGGGAAAGTACAGACGGCAGCCGGGACGCCGACAGACATTGCAGCCGGAACCTACTATCGGCCTGACCAGTTCCTGAGCACTTCGCAGAATGCAAGAACGGCTGCCGCCTTCTTCGGCGAACCCGAGGAAATGGCCAGGGCTGGCAGACGCAACTATTTCCTGAGGATCCAGGCCGACAAGGACCAGGGCGTGAACCTGTCCGACATCCTGGGCGAGCGCAACAGCGAGAGCTCGGAGCGGGAGATCCTGTTTCCCCGCAACTCGCAGCTCTACGTCAAGAGCGTCTTCAAGAACCAGCGCCTGCCCAACGAAGACCGTGACATCGCGGATGTCGTGGATGCGGATATGCAGAAGTTCGAGTCGCTCTGATGCCCCGCCCGGAGCGGGGAGCGCCAAGCAAAAAGCCACCTCGGAGGTGGCTTTTGCTGGTCAGCGAACGCTGAAGAATCTGGAGCGGGAAAGGAGGCTCGAACTCCCGACCTCAACCTTGGCAAGGTTGCGCTCTACCAACTGAGCTATTCCCGCGTGAGCCTCGAATTATATGCCAAAAAAAAGGCCGCCCGGAGGCGGCTCAAAAACCCCAGCAGAAAAACTTCGCTACTCGAGCAGGCCGGCAAGTTCCAGGCCCTTGCGGCCGTCCGGATGCCGGCAGTCGATGGCCTCGAACTCGTTGACGTTGTCGATCTCCGTGCCCATGGCGATGTTGGTCACCTTCTCCAGGATCACCTCCACCACCACCGGCACCCTGTGCTTCTGTGCCAGCGTGCGGGCCTCGGCCAGCGCGCCGCCGATCTTTTCCGGGTCGGTCACGCGCAGCGCCTTGCAGCCCAGGCCTTGCGCAACCGTCAGGTGATCCACACCGTAGTGGCGCGTCACCGGATCGTCCACGTTCTGGTTGTCGAAAGCGAGCTGGACGCAGTAGTCCATGTCGAAGTTGCGCTGCGCCTGGCGGATCAGTCCCAGGTAGCTGTTGTTCACCAGCACGTGCACGTACGGCAGGTGGAACTGGGCGCCCACCGCCAGTTCCTCGATCAGGAACTGGAAGTCGTAGTCGCCCGACAGGCCCACCACGGTGCGGGTCGGGTCAGCCGCCACCACACCCAGCGCCGCCGGCAGCGTCCAGCCCAGCGGGCCGGCCTGGCCGCAGTTGATCCATTGGCGCGGGCCGTAGACATTGAGGAACTGAGCGCCCGCGATCTGCGACAGTCCGATCGTGCTGACGTACGTGGTGTCGCGGCCGAAGGCGGCATTCATCTCCTCGTAGACGCGCATCGGCTTGATCGGCGTCTCGGTGAAGTGGCTCTTGCGGCCCATCAGCCGCTTGCGCTCGGCGCAGCGGCCGGCCCAGTCGCCCCAGTCGGGCAGGCGCCCGTCGGCCCGCATCTCGGCGGCCACCTGGACGAACAGTTCGAGCGCGGCCTTGGCGTCGCTCACGATTCCCAGGTCGGGATTGAACACCCGGCCAATCTGCGTGGGCTCGATGTCCACGTGCACGAAGCGGCGGCCCTTGGTGTAGACGTCGATCGAACCGGTGTGACGGTTCGCCCAGCGGTTGCCGATGCCCAGCACGAAGTCGCTCGCCAGCATGGTGGCGTTGCCGTAGCGGTGGCTCGTCTGCAGGCCGCACATGCCGGCCATGAGCGGGTGGTCGTCCGGAATGGCACCCCACGCCATGAGCGTGGGGATCACCGGAATGCCCGTCAGTTCGGCCAGTTCCACCAGCAGGTCCGACGCGTCGGCGTTGATGATGCCGCCGCCGGCCACGATCACCGGCTTGGCCGACGTGGCCAGCATCTCCAGCGCCCGCTCGATCTGCTTGCGCGACGCCGCCGGCTTGTACACGGGCAGCGGCTCGTAGCTGTCGATGTCGAACTCGATCTCGGCCATCTGCACGTCGAAGGGCAGGTCGATCAGCACCGGCCCGGGACGGCCCGAGCGCATGAGGTGGAATGCCTGCTGGAAGGCGCGCGGCACCTGCGCCGGTTCGCGCACGGTGACGGCCCACTTGGTGACCGGCTTGGCGATGGATTCGATGTCCACCGCCTGGAAGTCTTCCTTGTACAGCCGCGCACGCGGCGCCTGGCCGGTGATGCACAGGATTGGGATGGAATCGGCCGACGCCGAGTACAGGCCGGTGATCATGTCGGTGCCGGCCGGCCCGGAAGTGCCGATGCACACGCCGATGTTGCCCGCCCGGGCGCGGGTATAGCCCTCGGCCATGTGCGAGGCCGCCTCGACGTGGCGCGCCAGGATGTGGCTGATCGACTGGCGTTCGCGCATCGCCGAGTACAACGGGTTGATTGCGGCGCCCGGCACGCCGAAGGCTTGGGACACGCCTTCCTTTTCCATCACCAGCACCGCCGCCAGGGCGGCTTTCATCTTGGCCATCGCGTGTCTCCTTGAGCAAGTTGCGTTGGAGCGGATGGTCGCGTCAGCAGCCCGGTCGCGGTAGCCGGGAGGCGCGCATAACGTCTATTCCCTGGCGGAATGGGAAGGCGGGATCAGTGCGGAAAATCCAGCGGCACGATCTGCGCGATCAGCGCCGTGCCATTGGCCAGCAGGAAGTCCTTGAAGGCCTGCGCGACCGGCGGCAGGCGCTTGGTGCGCCGGTGCACCACGTACCAGTTGCGCATCAGCGGAAAGCCCTCCACGTCGAGCACGCAGAGGCTGCCGGTGCGCAACTCCAGGCTGATGGTGTGGGCCGACATGAAGCTCAGGCCCATGCCCGCGATCACCGCCTGCTTGATGGTCTCGGTGCTGCGGATCTCCATGGCCACGCGCAGTTCGGGCAGGTGCTCGCCGAAGCCTTCCTCCATGGAGTTGCGCGTGTCGGAGCCCTTCTCTCGCACGACGAAGGGCTCGAGCATCAGCCGCGTCATCGTGACGCGGCGCTGCCCGGCCAGCGGGTGCGTCGGCGCGGCCGCGATCACGTAGGGATGCGGCGCGAACGGCTGGTTGATGGTGTCCATGTCGGTCGGCGGGCGCACCATGATCGCCAGGTCGGTCTGGTTCTCGCTGATGTGGCGCAGCAGCTCGGCCCGGTTGTGCACGGTGAAGTTGAGCGTCACGTCGCGGTGCCGCCCGGCGAACTCCACCAGCAGGCGCGGGAAGAAGTAGTCGCCCGCGCTGATCACCGCCACGTTCAGCTTGCCGCCCGAGACACCGCGGTACTGCGCCATCGCCGCCTCGGCCGCCTCGAACTGGCCGATGATCGCCCGGCTGATCGCCAGCAGTTCGCTGCCTGCCGGCGTCAGGTAGATCTTCTTGCCGAACTGCTCGAACAGCGCATTGCCCGCGTGTTCTTCCAGCTTGCCCACTTGCGTCGACACGGCCGGCTGCGTCAGGTGCAGCTCCTCGGCCGCGCGCGAAAAGCTCAGATGCCGCGCCACGGCCTCGAACACCTTCAACTGGCGCAGCGTCGCGTGCTTCACAGCGTCAGGATGGTGCAGCCGGTGGTCTTGCGGGCCTCGAGGTCGCGGTGTGCCTGCTGCACGTCTTCGAGCGCGTAGCGCTGTGCGATAGGGATATGCACCGCACCGCTGCCGACCACCTCGAACAGGTCGTTGGCCATGGCCTGCGTGCTTTCGCGCGTGGCCAGGTGGGTGAACAGCGTGGGGCGCGTCATGTAGAACGAGCCCTTGGCCAGCAGCCCCATGTCGATCGGCGGCACCGGGCCCGAGCCGTTGCCGAAGACCGCCAGCAGGCCTAGCGGGCGCAGGCAATCCATGGAGCCCTGCCAGGTGTCCTTGCCGACCGAGTCGTAGACCACCTTCACGCCCTTGCCGCCGGTGATCTCCTTGACCTGTTCCGCAAAATTCCCGGTGCTGTAGTTGATGCAGTGCGCGGCGCCGTGTTCGAGCGCCAGCTTGCACTTGGCATCGCTGCCGGCGGTGCCGATCAGCTGCAGACCCAGCGCCTTGGCCCACTGGCAGGCGATCAGCCCGACGCCGCCGGCCGCTGCGTGGAACAGGATGTGGTCGCCCGGCTGCAGGCCCTCGGCGGGCAATGTCTTCTTGAGCAGGTACTGCGCGGTCAGGCCCTTGAGCATCATCGCGGCGCCGGTCTCGAAATCGATGGCGTCGGGCAGCCGGCACACGCAGCGCGCCGGCATCACGCGCAGCTCGCAGTACGCGCCGGGCGGCTGGCTGGCGTAGGCCACGCGGTCGCCACGCTTGAGGTGGGAGACACCCTCGCCCACCGCCTCCACCTCGCCCGCGGCCTCCATGCCCAGTTGCAGCGGCAGCGGCAGCTTGTACAGGCCGCTGCGCTGGTAGGTGTCGATGAAGTTCAGGCCCACCGCGTGGTGGCGTACGCGGATCTCGCCGGGCCCGGGTTCTCCCACGTCGACCTCGACCAGCTTGAGTTCTTCCGGACCGCCGTTGCGGTCGATTCGGATGGCTTTGCTTTTCACTTCTGATATCTCCTGGCTTGGGTTCGAATGCACACAACGGAGCATCCTGCCATCAATCGGCCGCGCCCGCTGCGCACGCCGGCCGCCCGGGGCAAACCCGGCAATGCGCACGGCTGTCGCATAGGCGATACGAAATCCGGGTAACCCCGTCTGCAGCGCTGCGGCGGCGAGCCTACGCTCGGCGCGCCGCCTGCGGCCCGCCAAGTCGGGCCACGCGCAGCAGCATCCAACAAAAAAGGCAGCCACCCGACATCCGGAGAAACAACACCTTGAACAAGATCCGTCCCACTTTGATGGCGCTGGCCATCGCCTCGCTGGCCGCATGCGGCGGCGGCCATTCTTCCGCACCCGCGCCGGCACCCGCCCCGGCCCCTGCGCCCGCCCCTGCCCCCGCACCGGAGGAAAAGCGCGCCCAGGACGATCGCAGCTTCGCCCCTGCGCCGGCAGCCGCCAATGCCACCACGTTCGATGCCCTCGCGCCGGCTGCCGGCGACACCGTGGACATGAGCACCACCAGCCGCTGGGCCGGCGTGCTCGACGGCGCGCTCTACCGCGTCGAGGTGCCGGCCAACTGGAACGGCAAGCTGGTGATGTACGCGCACGGCTACGTCGGCAAGGTCAGCGAACTGGTGGTCACGAATCCGTCCATCCGCCGCCACCTGATCGAGCAGGGCTACGCCTGGGCCGCTTCGAGCTACAGCAGGAACTACTACGACGTCCGCGCCGGCATCGAGGACACCAACGCGCTGGCGCTGGCCTTCAACAATATCGCCGCAGCCAACGGACGCCCTCTCGCGGCACCTGGCAGGACCTACATCATCGGCCACTCGATGGGCGGCCACATCGCCGGCGCCGCCGTGGAGAAGGAAACGCTCGCCAACGCCAACCACAAGGTGAGCTACGCCGGCGCCGTGCCCATGTGCGGCGTGATGGGCGACACCGACCTGTTCGACTACTTCGCCGCCGCGCAGCTGACCGCGCAGGCGCTGACCGGCTACGCGTCCCGGCCAATGACCGATTGGGCAAGCATCCAGAACGCGGTGCTCGGCCAGCTGTTCGTCTTCGGCGCCGGTGGCAGCATCACCCCGGTTGCCGGTGCCGGCTACGCCTACTACGGCGTACTGCAGAACCTCACCGGAGGCCCTCGCCCGCTGTTCGATGTCGGCCTGACGCAAGGCCAGTCGTTCACGGCCCCGATCGGCGTGTTCGGCGGCGACGGGACCATCGACGGCATTCTCAACAGGAACGTGCTGGACACCAACCGCTTCGTCTACGACACCGGCGACGCCAACGCCTCGGCGCAGCTCAATGCCGGAGTGCAGAAGGTCACCGCCACGCCCGATGCGAACCGCCTGCGCACCGACGGCCTGCGCTGGATTCCCAAGGTCAACGGCGAGTTCAGCGTGCCGGTGGTCACCCTGCACACGCTGGGCGACCTGTTCGTGCCCTTCAGCATGGAACAGGTCTACCGGCAGCGCGCCCAGGCCCACGGCAGCGACGGCTGGCTGGTGCAGCGCGCCATCCGCGGCATCACGCATTGCGACTTCACCGTCGCCGAGCAGGTCAAGGCGTTCGACGACATGATCGCGTGGGAACAGAACGGCACGGCGCCCGCCGGCGACGACGTGCTCACGCCGGCGACCGTGGCAGCCCCTGCCTATGGCTGCCGGTTCAGCATCGATGCGCTGGGCCCGGACGACGTCCAGACACCCGGCGCCACGACCCGCCCGCTGATCGTGGGCGCTGGCCTGAACAACGTCTGCCGCCCGCCGGTCTGACGACGTCCGCTGCCAACGAAAAGGGCCGGTTCGCACCGGCCCTTTCTTGTTCGGCGCCCCTCCCGATCGCGGCAACGCGCGGCCCTCAGGGCTGGCTGGCAAGCGGCAAGGTGACAATCAAGCGCGCCCCGGTCCCGGCAGCATGCAGCGGCGGCGACGCCGCGTCGATCGCAATGTCACCGTGGTGCGCCTGCGCGATCGCAGCACACTCGACCAGACCGATCCCGATGGCGCCGGCCTTGGTCGACTGGAATGGCTGAAACGCGCGTTCCCGCTCCTGCGCGGTGAGGCCAGGCCCGCTGTCGCATACGGTCACGCGGCAGAACCGGGCATTGCACTCGGCCTCGATCGCCACCCGGCGCATGCCACGAGGCAGCGGCACAACGGCGTCCACCGCATTGCGCAACAGGTTGCTGAACAGCTGCTCGAGCAGCATCGCATCGGCCTGCAGGACGATCGGCTCGGACGGCAGGCGGATATCGATGACCACGCCCGCGCCTTCGAGCCGCCCGCGCTCGAGCCGGCAAACGCTGGCGATCACTTCCTGCATCGTCACGGCCTTGACCTGCATCGGCTGCTTGCGGACCAGCGTCCGCAGCCGCTGCACGAGTTCGCCGGCACGCGCGGCCTGGTCAGCCGCCGCGCGCAAGGTGGCGCGAAGGCTCGCAAGCGACTCCCGGGTTGCAGGATTGGGGTTGTCGAGCATCCGCAGTGCCGCCTGGCTGTAGCCGACGACCGCGGTCAGGGGCTGGCCCAGTTCGCGAGCGATGCCCGAGCCCAGTTCGTCGAGGCTGTGCGCGCGCGTGGCTTCGGCGCGCCGCTGCGTCGCAGCCAGGTCGCGCTCGGCCAGCGCCATGCGCTGCTGCGCCTGCCACCGCACCCTGTGCGAGCGACGCAGCGCCAGCGCGCCGGCGCCGCCGCCCCATACCAGCACCGTCCACACGGCGCTCCAGAGCAGCCACGAACCCCAGTCGAAGTCATGCCAGGCGGGACGTGCGCGCAGTTCGAGCGCGAAAGGCTGCTGCTGCGACGCCAGCGTTCGGCGCAGCGCGAGTTCGGGCAGCGGCATCTGCCAGCGCGGTCCCGGGGCCAGACGGGCAGCGTCGCCGAACTGGCCGATCAGCGACGCGCCCGCATCCTTGGCCTCGCGGTGCCGAAGCGTAAGCAGCACGGCCGGCGACATGTGCAGCCCGGCGAACAGGCGATCCGATCGAATCAGCAACGAGACCAGATGCTCCGGCCCCTGCCGTGCTGCGCTGCCGGCGCCGCCTCGCCCGCCGTCCGCCGACAACGTCAGGGCGCGCAGGAAGATGTAGCCGCGCCCGCCCTCGACAAGGTCGAACGGCAAGGTGGACGCCGACACCTTGCGCAGGTGCGACTGGTCGATCGCGCCACGAAAGCGCGCATCGTCATGGATGTCGTAGCCGATCACGTCCTGGGCCTCGGGCAGTTCGGGCGCCATGAAGCTCACGGGGTAGTAGAACGGGCGCTCGGGCGAATCGCGCCAGCGGCGACTGCCATCGAAATCGAAATCGTGGATCCGCACGGGACGCCCCATGCGTTGACTCATGACGGTCTCAAATGCGAGCCGCCGGGCCAGCGTCACGCGCGGCTGGTAGCCGATCGTGTGCACATGGTGGTAGCGCTGCAGCACCTCGTTGGCATAGCGGCGCAGTTCGACGAATTCCGCGTCACGGCTGGATCGAAGCAGGGCCACCAGGCCGTCGAGCAAGGCCTCGTTCTGATCGAGGCGCTGCGCCACCATCGCGGACGCCGCGTCGAACTCGGCCGCGAAGCGCGCATGCTCGCGCTCCACGAAGCGCGTAACCTGCCAGGCAGTGCCCAGCGCCGCGCCGACCAGCCACAAAAGCGCCGCAAAAGCGATCGACGCGATGCGTCCGCGCCGACGGAATGCACCTGCGAACCAGTCGGCGGGAAGCGGCATTGCGGGGACGGTCGTGCGGATAGGCCAGGAAGGACATTGACTGTAACCAATCCTTGCAAGCCCCGGGCGGCCCCGTATCGCGGCGGCTGTGCCTAGTACGTTCCCGGGTACGCCCCGCCATCGGCCAGCACGTTCTGGCCCGTCATGTAAGCCGCATGGACGCTGCACAGGAAGGCGCAGATGGCACCGAACTCCTCGGGCGTGCCGAAGCGGCGCGCCGGGATGGTCTTCTTGCGCGCCTCCTGGATCGCCTCGATCGGCTGACCGGTCTTCTTGGCCGCGCCGATGGCGGTGTTGCGCAGGCGATCGGTGTCGAAGGAGCCGGGCAACAGGTTGTTGATCGTCACGCCCTGGCTGGCGATGCCGCTGCGCGCCACGCCGGCGACAAAGCCGGTCAGCCCGCTGCGCGCCCCGTTCGACAGGCCGAGGATGTCGATTGGCGACTTGACCGAACTCGACGTGATGTTGACGATGCGGCCGAACCCGCGCTGCGCCATGCCGTCCACGGTCGCCTTGATCAGTTCGATGGGCGTGAGCATGTTGGCGTCGACCGCCTTGACCCAGGCATCCCGGTCCCAGTCGCGGAAGTCGCCGGGCGGCGGGCCGCCGGCGTTGGTGACCACGATGTCGAAGTCGCGCTGGACGCCGAATACCGCCGCGCGCCCGGCTTCGGTGGTGATGTCGGCCACCACGGCCTGCACCTGCGCGCCGCCGGTCGCGGCGGCGGCCAGGCGTTGCGCCGCGTCGTCCAGGGCTTCCTGCCCGCGCGCGACGACGAGGACATTCACACCCTCCTTCACCAGCGCCAGCGCGCAGCCGTAGCCCAAACCCTTGCTGGCGCCGCACACCAGCGCCGTCTTGCCTGCAATGCCCAGATCCATGTCGAATACCCCCTACAACTCGAGAATGAACAGAAGAACGAAATGCGCCGGGCTGGCCCGTGGACTCAGCGCCCGGCGCGCGTGAAAACGAAAATGCCCGCGATGACCAGCAGCGTACCCGCGGCAATCCAGGCGCTGAAAGGCTCGCCGAGGATGACCACACCCATGAGGATGGTGGACATCGGCCCGACCATGCCGGTCTGCGCCGCCATCGCCGGGCCGATGCGCTCGATCGCCATCATCACCATCAGCACCGGCACGGCCGTGCACAGGCTGGCATTGAGCACCGACAGCCACACGACCTGCGGCGCCACGTGAAGCACGCTTGCGGCCGGGCGCAACAGCAGGTACTGCGCAATGCACAACAGGCAAGCCACGCTCGTGGCCAGCCCCACCAGCCGCATCGATCCCAGGCGCTTGACGAACTCGCCGCTGCCCACCATGTAGACCGCGTAGCTCACCGCGCTCAGGAAGATCAGCAACGTGCCCCAGGCGGTCTCCCAGGTGGCGCCGGCCGTCGCCTCGTGGCCGAAGACCAGCAGCACCCCGGCATAGCTGATCGCCATGCCCAACACCTGGCCGCGCGTGATGCGCCTGCGGTAGACCACCCAGCCGAACAGCAGGACCAGCGTCGGGTTCAGGTAGAGGATGAGCCGCTCCAGGCTCGCGGTCACGTAGGCCAGCCCGGCAAAGTCCAGGAAGCTCGCCAGGTAGTAGCCCGAAAACCCGAGCCCCAGAACCCCCATCCAGTCGCGCCGGGTCAGCGCCGGCTTGCCGCGGCCGGCCCACCAGGCCATGGCCGCGAACAGCGGCAACGCGAACAGCATGCGCAGCATGATCAGCGTCACCGCGTCCACGTCGTGGCGATAGGCCAGCTTGACGATGATCGCCTTGCCGCTGAACGCGATCGCGCCGAGCGTGGCCAGTACCAGCCCGGGCCCCAGCCGCTTGCCTTCCGCCGGCGCCGGGACCGATGCCATCAATACCCTGCCGCCTGCCCGTCGCGGCGCGGATCGCTGGCCGCGACATAGCCTTCGACTGCCGGATCGCCAGCGCGCCAGATGAACTGGCCGGCACCGAAGTCCTGGTACGAGTCGTTGATGACTTCGACCTGGTGGCCCATGCCCTGGAGCGCCGCCACCGTGTCGGCGCGCATTGCCGCCTCGGCGTTGATCTCCAGCCCGGCGTTGAAGCGCCAGCGCGGCGCATCGCACGCGGCCTGCGGGTTCTGTCCATAGTCGAGCATGCGCACGAGGGTCTGCATATGGCCCTGCGGCTGCATGTTGCCGCCCATCACGCCGAAGCTCATCACAGGCTGCCCGTCCTTGGTCAGGAAAGCGGGGATGATGGTGTGGAAGGGCCGCTTGCCGGGCGCGACCTGGTTGGGCCCGGGCCTGAGGCTGAAGCCGTGGCCGCGGTTCTGCAGGCTGATGCCGAACTCGGGCTCGACACAGCCCGAGCCGAAGCCCATGAAATTGCTCTGGATGAAGCTGACCATCATGCCGCTCTCGTCGGCGGCCGTCAGGTAGATGGTGCCGCCCTTGACCGGATTGCCGGGTGCGAACGGCTGCGCCTTCTTCATGTCGATCTGGCGCGCGCGCGACGCGAGGTAGGCATCGTCGAGCATCTGTTCGGTGGTCAGCGCCATGGCCGAGCGTTCGCCCACGTGGTGGTAGACGTCGGCGAAGGCGAGTTTCATTGCCTCGATCTGCACGTGCTGGGAGGCAGCCGAATCCACCGGCATCGACGCCATGTCGAATTTCTCGACGATGCCCAGCGCGATCAGCGCGGCGATGCCCTGGCCGTTGGGCGGAATCTCGTGCAACGTGTGGCCGCGGTAGTCGCGCGAGATCGGCTCGACCCACTCGGGCTTCCAGGCCGCCAGGTCACCGGCCTTCAGGCTGCCGCCATTGGCCGCGGAGAACTTCTCCAGCGCCTGCGCGATCTCGCCGCGGTAGAACGCCTCGCCCTTGGTCGCTGCAATGGCCCGGAGCGCGCGCGCCGCCGCCGGAAAGCGGAACAGCTCGCCCACTTCGGGCGCGCGGCCCCATGGCAGGAAGGCTTCTGCAAAGCCCGGCTGCGACCGCAGCAGCGGTGTGGCCGCGGCCCACTTCTCCTGCACCACCACCGGCATCAGGTAGCCGCGCTCGGCAATGTCGATCGCCGGCGCCATCAGGTCCGCGAAAGGCAGCTTGCCGAAGCGTTCGGACAACGCCATCCAGCTGCCCACGGCGCCCGGCACGCTGACCGAGTCGATGCCGCGCTGCGGTGGCGCGCTCGCATCGTCGCCATATTTCTTGCCGAAGTACGACGGCGTCCATGCCTGCGGCGCACAACCGGAGGCATTGAGGCCGTGCAGCCGCTGGCCGTCCCACAGGATGCAGAAGGCGTCGCTGCCCAGGCCGTTGCTGACCGGCTCGACCAGCGTCATGACGGCTGCTGTGGCGATCGCTGCGTCCACCGCGTTGCCGCCTTGCTGCAGCATGCGCAGGCCGGCTTGCGCGGCCAGCGGATGGGAGGTGGACACCACGTTGCGGGCAAAGACCGGCAGCCGGGTGCTGGTGTAGGGGTTGGCGAAGTTGAAGTTCATGCTTGCGTTCTTCATTCGTTGGTGATCTTGCGATCGGTGATGATCTTCTTCCACTTGGCGGTGTCCTGCGCCTGCAGGCGCGCCAGGTCCTGCGGCGTGCCGCTGGTCGGCTCGATGCCCAGGCTGGAGAGCTTGGCCTGCATCTGCGGGTCGGCGAGGGACTCGTTGGCCGCCTTGTTCACACGGGCCACGATGTCGGCCGGCAGGCCCTTGGGCCCGTACAGGCCGAACCAGGTGTTCGACTCGAAGCCCGGCAGCGTCTCGGCGATTGCCGGGAGATCGGGTGCCAGCGGGCTGCGCTTGAGGGAGGTCACGCCCAGGGCGCGCAGCTTGCCGTCGCGCACGTGCGGCATGCCCGTGGGCAGCGAATCGAACAGCACGTCCACCTTTCCGCTGATCAGGTCGGGAATGGACAGCGCCGTGCCCTTGTACGGAATGTGCGTGACGAACACCCCGGCCTCGGACTTGAACAGTTCGGCCGTCAACTGGACGATGGTGCCGATGCCGCTGGATGCGTAGTTCAGCTTGCCCGGGTTCTTCTTGGCGTAGTCCACCCACTCGCGCACCGACCTGGCCGGCGAATCGACCGGCACCAGCATGATGCTGGGCGCGTCTCCGACGTGGGCAATGGGGGTGAAATCGGCCACCGTGTCGTACGGTGTCCTGGTGATCAGCGGGCCGATGGCGTGGGTGCTGGTGGTGGCCAGCAGCAGGGTGTAGCCGTCCGGCTGGGCGGTGGCCGCCGCCGCCGAGCCGATGGCGCCGCCGGCGCCCGGCTTGTTGTCCACCACGATGGTGGCGCCGAGCTTTTCTGACAGCTTCTGCGACAGGGTGCGGGCGAACAGGTCGGTAGCGCCACCGGCCGGAAACGGCACGACCAGCCGGATGGGGCGAGCGGGGTAGGCCTGCTGCGCCTGCACGGCCTGCAAGGGCACGGCGGCCAGCGCCGCAAGAGCGAGGGTTGCGGCGACGACACGGCGTTTGTTCATGGCGCGAATCTCTCGACTGATTGAACGATGATGGAACGAAAAAGCAGGAACGGCACCCGCTATGGGGTGCCGTTCCTGGCGACTCAATCGTAACGAAGAAAGAGGGCAGGCGCCGTCAATCCTCCACGAATGCCTCCTGGCGCTTGGCTTTCACCGCGGGGAGCAGCACGATGACCAGCAGCAGCAAGGCGGCGGCCAGCAGGCCGGCCGAGATCGGCCGCGTGACGAAAACGCCCCAGTCGCCGCGCGACAGCAGCAGCGCCCGGCGCAGGTTTTCCTCCATCATCGGCCCCAGGATGAAGCCCAGCAGCAGAGGCGCCGGCTCGCAGCCGAGCTTGTAGAACGCATAGCCCACGAAGCCGAAGATGCCCACCATCCAGATGTCGAACGTGTTGTTGTTGGTCGAGTACACGCCAATGGCGCAGAACAGCACGATCGAGGGGAACAGGAACCGGTAAGGCACCGACAGCAGCTTGATCCACAGGCCGATCAGCGGCAGGTTCAGGATCACCAGCATGGCGTTGCCCAGCCACATCGAGGCGATCAGGCCCCAGAACAGTTCGGGGTTGCTGGTCATCACCTGCGGGCCCGGCTGGATGTTGTGGATGGTCATCGCGCCCACCATCAGCGCCATCACGGCGTTGGGCGGAATGCCCAGCGTCAGCAGCGGGATGAACGAGGTCTGCGCGCCGGCGTTGTTGGCCGACTCGGGCGCGGCCACGCCGCGGATGTTGCCCTTGCCGAAGGGCACTTCGCCCGGACGCAGCTTGGTCTTCTTCTCGATGGTGTAGGCCGCGAATGCCGCCAGCAGCGCGCCGCCGCCGGGCAGGATGCCCAGCGAGGAACCCAGCGCCGTGCCGCGAAGCACCGCCGGCAGCATGTTGCGGAAGTCCTCCTTGGTCGGGAACAGGCCGGTCACCTTGGCGGTGAACACTTCGCGGTCCTCCTCGGGCTGCGACAGGTTGGCGATGATTTCGCCGTAGCCGAACACGCCCATGGCGATGGCCACGAAGCCGATGCCGTCGGTCAGCTCGGGAATGTCGAACGAGAAGCGCGCAACGCCGGAGTTGACGTCCGTGCCGACCAGCCCCATGAGCAGGCCGAGCACGATCATGGCCACTGCCTTGAGCAGCGAGCCCGACGCCAGCACCACCGCGCCGATCAGGCCCAGCACCATCAGCGAGAAGTACTCCGCCGGGCCGAACTTGAAGGCCAGCTCGGTCAGCGGGGGAGCGAAGGCGGCCAGGATCAGCGTGCCGACGCAGCCGGCGAAGAACGAGCCCAGGCCGGCGGCCGCGAGCGCGGGACCCGCCCTGCCCTTGCGCGCCATCTGGTAGCCGTCGATCACGGTGACCACGGACGACGACTCGCCGGGCAGGTTGACCAGGATGGCCGTGGTGGAGCCGCCGTACTGCGCACCGTAGTAGATGCCGGCCAGCATGATCAGCGCCGACACCGGGGGCAGCGCATACGTCGCCGGCAGCAGCATGGCGATGGTGGCGACCGGGCCGATGCCTGGCAGCACGCCGATCAGCGTGCCCAGGATGCAGCCGACCAGGCAATACAGCAAGTTGACGCCGGTGAAGGCGACGCCAAAGCCGATGGAGAGGTTGTGGATCAGTTCCATGGTGTTCGACTCAACCGGTAATGAAGGTGGGCCACACCTGGATCTGCAGCTTCAGGGCCCAGATGAAGGCGACATAGCTGCCGACGGCCAGCACCGTGGCCAGGCCGAGCACCGAGGGCAGCGCATGCTTGCTGCCGGCCTGCGCCGCGATGATCACCAGTGCATAGATGGCGATGATCAATCCCATGGCCGGCACCCCGAAGCTGGGCAGCCCGCCCAGCAGCACGCCGAAGGCCAGGTTCGCGCCCAGGATGTAGAGGACCTGCTTCCAGGCCCATTTGCCGATGGGCTCGCCGTCGTCGGTCTGGACCGTCAGGCCGGTGAACATGATGGCCAGCCCGATGATCGCCATCAGGATGCCCAGCATCAGCGGGAAGTAGCCGGGGCCCATGCGCGCTCCCGTGCCCACGTTGTAGGTGGTCGCGCCCCAGGCGAAGGCCACGCCGACCACGGTGAACATGAGGCCCGAGAAAAAGCCCTTCTGACTCTTGATTTTCACGAAAGTCTCCTCGATCGAAAGTCGAATGAAAGTCTTCGACCGAGCGGGATTCTGGGGGCTGCCCGAAGGCGCCTCGATGTGGATTCCACCTAGCGCGCAGCCAGGGTATGTCCCTAGTTCAAAACCGCGATCTCATGCTTCCAGCGGGGGCGTCGCGCCGAGCACTTCCTCGATCGTGGTCAGGCCCTCGGCCACGCGCAGGGCGCCGGCCAGCCGCAGCGGGCGCATGCCATCGGCGACCGCCTGGCGCCTCAATTCGGCCATGTCCGGCTCCTTGTGGACCTGGCTCTTGAACGCCTCGCTCACGGTGAGCAACTCGTACAGGCCCATGCGGCCGCGGTAGCCGGTCATGCGGCAGTCGACGCAGCCGACCGGACGGTAGGCGCGGACCGCGCCGGTGATCTGCCATGGCGAGACGAAGGCCTCGAGTTGCTCGCGTCCGAGTTCCTCGTCGGGCTTCTTGCATTGCGGGCACAGGGTGCGCACCAGCCGCTGCGCCAGCACGCCGAGCAAGGTGGCATTGACGAGATAGCCCGGAACGCCGAGCTCCATCAGGCGCGTGATGGCGCTGGGCGCGTCGTTGGTGTGCAGGGTGCTGAACACCAGGTGGCCGGTCAGGGCCGCCTGCACCGCCATCTCGGCCGTGGCCAGGTCGCGGATCTCGCCGACCATGATGATGTCCGGATCCTGCCGCATCAGCGCGCGCAGGCCCTCGATGAAGCCGAAGTCCAGTTGCGGCTGGACCTGCGTCTGGTTGAACGAGGGCTCGATCATCTCGATCGGGTCCTCCACGGTGCTGACGTTCACCTCTTCGGTGGCCACCCGCTTGAGCGTGGAATAGAGCGTGGTGGTCTTGCCCGAGCCGGTCGGCCCGGTCACCAGGATGATGCCGTGCGGACGCGCCACCAGTTGCTGCCAGCGCTTGGCGTCGTGCTGCACGAAGCCGAGCTCGTCCAGGCTCTTGACCGTGGTGTCGGGGTCGAAGATGCGCATGACCATCTTCTCGCCGAAGGCGGTGGGCAACGTCGACAGGCGCATCTCGACCTCGTCGCCGCGCAGGTTGCGCGTCTTGATGCGGCCGTCCAGCGGCCGGCGCTTCTCGACCACGTCCATGCGGCCGAGCAGCTTGATGCGCGCGATCATCGCGGCCATCACCCCGGGCGGCATCTGGTAGGCCGGATGCAGCACGCCGTCGATGCGAAAGCGGATCACCCCCTGGTCGCGCCGCGGCTCGAGGTGGATGTCGCTGGCCCGCTGGTCGAAGGCGTATTGCCACAGCCAGTCGACCACCTGCACCACGCTCTGGTCGTTGGCATCGAGCTGCTTGTTGCTCTTGCCCAGCTCGACCAGTTGCTCGAAGCTCGCCGACGTGGCCGCGCCGCCGGCCTTCTGCGCCGCGCGCACCGACTTGGCCAGCGCATAGAACTCGGCCGTGTAGCGCTGGATGTCGGCCGGGCTGGCCACGACCCGACGCACGCTGCGGCGCGACTGGCGTTCCACCTCGCCGACCCAGTCGGCGATGAACGGTTCGCTGGTGGCCACCACCACCTCGGTCGGCGTGACCTGCACCGGCAGCACCTTGTGGCGCTCGGCATAGGCGGCGCTCATGGTGTCGGCCACCTTGCCCACGTCGACCTTGAGCGGGTCGATGCGCAGGTAAGGCAGCCCGGCGCGCGCAGCCAGCCACTCGGTGAGCATCTCGACGTCGAGCGTCTTGCCGTCGGCCTGGCGCGTCATGGCCACGGCCGCCAGGCGCACCAGCGGCGTCTGCCGGCTTTCGGCGCGGGCGCAGCGGGCGATCGTGCGCTGCGCCTCGGCCGGCGAGATGACGCCGTCGCTGGCCAGCCACTCGATCACGCTGCGCAGCTCCAGCGGGCCGGCCGGTGCGGCGGCGGAAAGGGACGTGGCGGAGGCGCTCATTCGTGAAGGGACGCTACGGCTTCAGGGCCTTGAACACCCGCAGCCACTTGGTTGCGGGCAGGCCCCAGCGAGTCTGTATGGTTTGGGCGCGCTCGGCAAGGCCGGCACGGTCGAGCCGCAGGGGCGTGCGCTGGGCCAGCACCACCGTGTTGCCTTCGCGCGTCGGGCGGAAGGCCCACACCGCGTCTTCGCCGAATGCCGCCACGATGTGCGCCAGGCTGCGCTCGTAGCTGGCGTCGCGGCCGAACAGGTTGACCGTCATCGCGCCATCCTCGGTGAGCACCGCGCGGCAGTCCCGGTAGAACGCCTCGCTGTCCAGGACCGGCGCAGCGGCCTCGTGGTCGTAGAGGTCGACCTGCAGCGCGTCGACGCTTTCCTGCCAGCGGGCCTGGCGGATCTCGACGGCGGCATCGGCGATCACCACCTCGAGCTTGCCGTCTTCCGGCGGAAGCTTGAACCAGCCGCGGCAGGCTGCCACCACTTGCGGATTGAGCTCGACCGCGGTGGTGCGCATGCGCAACTGCTTGCGGCAGAACTTGGTCAGTGCCGCGGCGCCCAGTCCCAGCTGCATGGCGTGGCGGCGCATCACCGACGACGGCTCGACGAACAGCAGCCAGGCCATCATGCGCTGCACGTAGTCGAGCTCGATCTCGAAGGGGGCGTCCAGCTTCATCGACCCCTGCACCCATTCGGTGCCCAGGTGCAGATAGCGCACGTCTCCCCAATCGGAGAAATTGACTTCGGGAAGGATCGGTTTCATGAAGTTGGCCGCTGATAATACCGCCGCCTTGCCGACCCTCCGGCGTCGGCGCCGGCACTGCGGCCGCGGCCCGGGGGCTTCGGTCTTCCTTCAATGCACGCCGGGTCCATTCGCGATGGCGTGCCACAGGGGTACTTTCGATGATGAACACGGAAGCAATCTGGACCTTCATCACCACGCAGGGCGCCAGCTTCGGCCTGAAGGTGATCGGCGCGCTGGTCGCCTGGGTGATCGGCCGCTGGCTGATCGGCATGGCGCAGCGGCTGGTGACATCGGCGCTCACGCGCGGCGGCAAGATGGACGCCACGCTGAGCAAGTACCTGGTCTCGATCCTGGGCGTGCTGCTCAATATCGTCCTGATCCTGGCGATCCTGGACATGTTCGGCGTGCGCACCACCTCCTTCGCGGCCTTGCTCGCCGGCGCTGGCCTGGCCATCGGCACCGCGTGGGGCGGCCTGCTCACCCACTTCGCAGCCGGCGTCTTCCTGCAGGTGATGCGGCCGTACCGCGTCGGCGACTACATCTGCGCCGGCGGCGTCACCGGCACCGTTCGCGAGCTGGGACTGTTCGGCACCGTGCTCGTCACGCCCGACAACACCTTCACCCTCGTGGGCAACAACAAGGTGCTGTCGGACAACATCCAGAACTTCAGCACCCTGCCCTTCCGGCGCGTCGACGCGGTGGCCAAGGTTGCCAACGGCGTGGACGTCAACCAGGCGATCGACCTGCTCAAGGCAGAACTGGCCAGGATCCCGAACGTCTCGGCCGAGCAGCCGCCGGACGTGGAAATCCTCCAGTTCACGCCCGAAGGCCCGCTGCTGGCCGTGCGGCCCTACACGCACACCGACCATTACTGGCAGGTGTACTTCGACACCCATCGGGCGGTGGTGCGGGTGTTCGGCGCTGCCGGCTATCCGACGCCCGAGCTGCCGGTGGCGCATCGCACCATCGGGCCGGCGCAGGCGGCCTGACGCGGACGGCGCACGGCGCCCGAAAAAAAGCCCGCCGGCGGCGGGCTCCTTCCTGCGCGGGCAAGCGCCTACTGCTTGCCGGCCGCCTTGGCGGCTTCGTTCTGGGCCGTGCCGGGAATGTGCTCGCCGATCTTGTCGCCCGCCTTGCGCGTACCGTCGGCGGCCGCGCTGCCGGCTTCGCCGACGGCATGGGTCGCCTTCTTGGTCCCGCTCTTGGTGGCATCCCACGCCTTTTCGCCGGCGTTCTTCGTGGCCTTGGTGGCCTTCTTGGTGCCGCTCTTGGTCGCGTCCCAGGCGTCTTCGCTGGTGTCCTTGGTCTTGTCCCACACCTTGCCGCTCGTGTCCTTGGTGGCATCCCAGGCCTTCTCGCTGCCGCTCTTGGTGGCGTCCCAGGCCTTCTCGGCCGAGTTCTTTTCCTGTGCCACGGCGGGGGCCGCCAGCGCAGCGAGCGCACAAGCCAGGGCAATGGTGTAGCGGTGACGATGGATACGGATCATTCGGAAAGTCCTTGCTTCTATCTGATTGATGGGTGATGCGCGGCGCCCGCCCGCGGGCCGCGTCGCGCCATCCCAGACGCTAGCATGACACCGAATCGGCCCGATCTGCACCGGCCGGGCACGGCGGCACCACTGTCCTACGCCAGTTGTGGGCGATCGTCCGACAGTTCGGCCAGCGCAGCCAGTCGCGGCAGCGCGGCGCGCGCATTCGCGGTGGTGGCGCGCGCCAGAGACTCCACGGCAATGCCGCGCAGGGCGGCCACGTGCTGCGCGATGCGCGGCAGTTCCGCCGGTTCGTTGCGCCCCTGCGCACGGCCCTGGGCCCGCTGCGCCTCGGTGGCATACAGCCAATGCGGCGGAATGTCGGGCGAATCGGTCTCGAGCACCAGGGCCGACAGCGGCAGCCCGGTGGCCAGCCTGCGCAGCCGCAACGCGCGATCGAATGTCACGGCGCCGCCGAAACCCAGGTGCAGTCCCAGGTCGAGGCAGGCCTGCGCCTGTTGCTCGCTGCCGTTGAAGGCATGGGCGATGCCCTGCCAGGGCCGTCCGCCGCCGGCCTGGCGAAGCCGGCGCAGCACCGGGTCGACCGAGCGGCGCACGTGCAGCAGCACCGGCAGCCCGTGGCGGCGCGCCAGCCGCAGCTGCGCCTCGAACAGCGCCTCCTGCCGGCCCGGCGCCATGCCCTCCACGAAATAGTCCAGGCCTATTTCGCCGACGGCCACCAGGCGCGGGTCGTCGCGGCGTGCGCCGAGCTCGGCGTCGAGGCGCTCCAGGTCGCCCGGCTGCGCCTGGTCCGCGCACAGCGGATGGATGCCCAGCGCGTAGGCGTCGCCCTGCGCGTGGGCCAGTTCGCGCACGGTATCGAAGTTGAAGGCGGCCACCGCCGGAATGACGCACAGGGCAACCCCCTGGCGCGCCGCGCGCGCGCGCATCTCGGCCCGATCGGGCTCGAATTCGGGCGCGTCCAGGTGGCAATGCGTATCGACGAAGACGGCCATCCGGCAATCATGCCCGACGTGATGCATCCGCGCGCAAAGCGTGCTACCGTGAACCCCGAAAGTCGTCTTTTTCAAGCGATGGAGGTACCCGATGCGCAGGCCCGCCTTGTACAGTCGCTCGCCCCAGGCGACTGCCGCGCCGCCCGCTGGGCACGATGCATCATCCGCGCCGGATGACCAGGCGCCCCCGGGCGGGCAGACCGGCGCCGAGGCGCCCGGGAAGGCCGCCGCACCGCGTCGGCACCGCCGCTGGCTGGCACCCCTCGCCGTCGTGGTCCTGATGGCCGCCTCCGCCGGCGGCAGCTACCACTTTCTCGCGCGTCCGGCCGGGCACACGCTCACGCAAAAGGACATCGACGCGGCGGTGCTGCGCACGCTGCGCACCACCTCGCTGCCGTCCGCCGCGGCGCGCGCGGCCGACATCATCCGCCCCTCCGTGGTCGAAGTGACCGCGCTCGGCCCGCAAAGCGCGGCGCCCGAGCCCAAGGCCGGCAAGAAGGCGCGCCCCTCGGACAAGCGCGGCGCCAAGGAACGCACCGCCAAGGCGCCCCCCAAGGAGCCCCCGTCGGCCAAGGACGCTCCCAAGGAGCCGGCCGAGAACCAGCAGGCAGCCAAGGAGCCGGAGGAAGGCGAGATCGAACGCGGCGTGGGCACCGGCGTGGTCATCGTCGACAAGGGCGTGATCCTCACCAACCTGCACGTCGTGGCCGGCGCCGAGAAGATCCGCGTGACCTTCGCGGACGGGCTGGAGTCCCCCGCGACCATCATCGGCCTGCAGCCGGAGAACGACCTGGCCGTGCTGCAGGCCCAGAAGATCCCCGACGACCTGGTGGCCGCCACCATGCGGTCCACCGCCGACCTCGCCCCGGGCGACAACGTCGCCGTCGTGGGCTTTCCATTCGGCATCGGGCCGTCTGTTTCGGCCGGTGTCGTCTCCGGCCTGAACCGTTCCTTCCGCTCGCCCGAGGGCAAGCAGGAATTGAGCAACCTGATCCAGTTCGACGCCGCGGCCAACCCGGGCAATTCGGGCGGACCACTGGTCAACATGGACGGCGAGGTGCTGGGCATCGTCACCGCCATCCTCAATCCGACGCAGCAGCGCACCTTCGTCGGCATCGGCTTCGCGGTGCCCATCGAGAACGCCGCCACCGCCGCCGGCACGCCGCCGTTCTGACACCGCATCCACCGACCAGCACCCGAGAAGGCCCCGCATGAGCACAGAAGAGAACCCCAACGCCTCGTCCGCCGCCGAAGCCGCGGCCTCCGCCGCGCGCAGCAGCGAACTCGTCGAGCAGATCCTGTACGAGGTCAAGCGCGTCGTGGTCGGGCAGGACCGGTTTCTCGAGCGGGTCATGGTGGCCATGCTGGCCGAAGGCCACCTGCTGGTCGAGGGCGTGCCCGGGCTGGCCAAGACGCTGACGGTCAAGACGCTGGCGGACACCCTGCGCGGGAGCTTCAAGCGCATCCAGTTCACGCCCGACCTGGTGCCGGCCGACCTGGTCGGCACGCGCATCTACAACCAGAAGACGGGCGATTTCAGCACCTCGCTCGGCCCGGTTTTCGCCAACCTGCTGCTGGCCGACGAGATCAATCGGGCGCCGGCCAAGGTGCAGAGCGCCCTGCTCGAGGTGATGCAGGAGCGCCAGGTGACCATCGCCGGCGAGACGCACAAGGTACCGCGCCCGTTCCTGGTGATGGCCACGCAGAACCCGATCGAGACCGAGGGCACCTACCCCTTGCCGGAGGCGCAGGTCGACCGCTTCATGATGAAGGTGCTGGTGGACTACCCGACCGACGAGGAGGAATTCGTCATCGTCGAACGTGTCATCGGCCCGCCGATCATGGCCAACGCCATGGCCGATACCGTGGTCCTGGCGCAGTTGCAGGCGCACGCGCGCCGGGTCTATGTCGACCCCTCGCTGATCCAGTACGCGGTGCGGCTGGTGTCGGCCACGCGCGCGCCCGAGCGGCACGGGCTCAAGGACATGCAGCGCTACATCACCTACGGCGCCAGCCCGCGCGCCAGCATCAACCTGACCGAGGGCGCACGCGCGCTGGCGCTGCTGCGCGGGCGCAGCTATGCGCTGCCCGAGGACATGACGGCGCTGGCGCCGGACGTGCTGCGCCATCGCGTCACGCTGTCGTACGAGGGGCTGTCCGACGGGCTCACGCCGGACGGCATCATCGACCGCATCATGCGCGCCGTGCCGGCCCCGTCGAAGGTCATGGAATATGACAAGCTGGTGGCGTAGGCGCGACCGCGCCGCGAACGACGCGCAGGCGCGCGAAGCCGCGGCTGCGGCAGGGGTCGAGCATGCGTTGCGTCGCCTGGAATGGACCGTCATCCGCCGCCTCGACGGCCTGTTGCAGGGCGACTACCGCACGCTCATGCGCGGCACCGGCCTGGACCTGGCGGACCTGCGCGAATACCAGCACCACGACGACGTGCGCCACATCGACTGGAACGTCACGGCGCGGCTGCAGGTGCCGCACGTGCGGGTGTTCACCGAAGACCGCGAGATGGCCGCCTGGTTCATCCTCGACCTGAGCCGCTCGGTGGACTTCGGCTCCGGGACGCGGGCCAAGCGCGAGATCTCCGCCGGCTTCGTCGGCGTGCTGGCGCGCCTGCTCACCCGCCACGGCAACCGTGTCGGCGCCATGCTCTACGGCAACAGCGTCGAGGCGGTGATCCCCCCGCGCGTCGGCCGCCCCCACGTGCTCCACCTGATGCATTCCATACAGGCCGGCGCCGACACTGCGCAGGCGCGCGCCCGCCAACGCGGCGGCGCCGGCGGCACCACGCGGCTGGGCGACCTGCTCACTGCCGCGGGCACCGCCATGCGCAGGCGCTCGACCGTCTTCGTCGTCTCCGACTTCCTGAGCGAACCCGGCTGGGAACACCCGCTGGGCCGGCTGGCGCAGCGTCACGAAGTGGTGGCCGTGCGCCTGTTCGATCCGTTGGAGCTGGACCTGCCGGACCTTGGCCTGGTGCCCCTGACCGATGCCGAGACGGGCGAGCAGCTGTGGGTGGACACGCACGACCCCGGCTTTCGCCGGCGGTTCTCGAAGCTGGCGCGCGAACGCGAGTCGCATCTGCGCGAGGCGCTGGGCCGCGCCGGCGTGGACACGCTGGAGCTGTCCACGGCCGATGACCTGGTGCATGCCATCGTGCGCTTTGCCGACCTGCGCAAGCGCCGCGTTCGCGCCGGCTCCGTCCTTGCTACTGCGGTGGGAACATGAACTTCCTCTGGCCCCAATTCCTCTGGCTGCTGTTGGCCGTGCCGCTGCTGGTGGTGATGTACTTCTGGCTGTTGCGGCGCAAGAAGAAGATGGCGATCCGCTACGCCAGCCTTTCCATCGTGCGCGAGGCGATGGGGTCGGGTCAGGCGTTCAGGCGGCACCTGCCGCCGCTGCTGTTCCTGCTGGCCATGATCGCGATGCTCCTGGGCTCGGCGCGGCCGCTGGCGGTGGTGACGCTGCCGTCGAACCAGCAGACCATCGTGCTGGCGATCGACGTCTCGGGCAGCATGCGCGCGGCCGACGTCCAGCCCAGCCGGCTGGAGGCCGCGCAAGCGGCCGCCAAGAGCTTCATTGCCGACCTGCCGCGTACCGTCAAGGTCGGCATCGTGGCGTTTGCCGGAAGCGCGCAGGTGGCCCAGTTGCCGACCACCAACCGCGACGACCTGGTCGCGGCGATCGACTCCTTCCAATTGCAGCGCGGCACCGCCACCGGCAACGGCCTTGTGATGGCGTTGTCCACGCTGTTCCCGGACGCGGGCATCGGCATCGATGACTTCGCGCCGCAGTCCTTCAAGCGGGGCGTGCCGATCGAGCAGGCCGGCAAGGAGCCGAAGAAGGAATTCAAGCCGGTGGCGCCGGGCTCCTACACCTCGGCGGCGATCATCATGCTGACCGACGGCCAGCGCACCACCGGCGTCGACCCGTTGGACGCGGCCAAGATGGCGGCCGACCGCGGCGTGCGCGTCTATACCGTGGGCGTGGGCACGGTCGACGGCGAGACCATCGGCTTCGAAGGCTGGTCGATGCGCGTTCGGCTCGACGAGGACACGCTCAAGGCGGTGGCCAACAAGACCCAGGCCGACTACTTCTACGCGGGCACCGCGGACGACCTCAAGAAGGTCTACAACACGCTCAGCTCGCGCCTGACCGTCGAGAAGAAGGAAACCGAGGTGTCATCCCTCTTTGCGCTGGCTGCGGCCGCACTGGCGCTGCTGGCGGCGGGGCTTTCCCTGCTCTGGTTCAACCGGATTCTCTGATCCCCGGGCTGCCCTGCCTCGCAGGGCCCCTCCCTCCTGGGCGATGGCTGCGAAGAGAGTTCGTCTCGCTTGCCTCGAAGACAATCGTGCTCTGCTTTTTTCCACTTGGAGACCGGATGTTTGATCTTTCAGGGAAGGTGGCGCTGGTCACCGGCGGCAACGGCGGCATCGGCCTGGGAATGGCCGAGGGACTGGCCCGGGCGGGAGCGCGGGTGGTGGTGGCGGCACGCCATGCCGGCAAGTCGGCCGCGGCCGTCGAGGCGCTGCGCGCGCTGGGCAGCGACAGCCTGGCGCTGGGCGTGGACGTGACGGACGAAACATCCGTGGCCGCGCTGTTCGAGCAGGTCGACGCGCGCTGCGGGCGGCTCGACATCCTGGTCAACAACGCCGGCACGACGGTGCGCAAGCCGGTCGACCAGCTCGCCCTTGCCGAGTGGCACCAGGTGATGGACACCAACCTCACCAGCGCCTTCCTGTGCTGCAAGGCCGCGCATCCGCTGATGAAGCGCGGCGGCGGCGGCAAGATCATCAACATCGGCTCGATGATGTCGATCTTCGGCGCCTCCTACGCGCCGGCGTATGGCGCCAGCAAGGGCGGCGTGGTGCAACTCACGCGCGCCATGGCCGCGTCGTGGGCGGTCGACGGGATCCAGGTCAACGCCGTGCTGCCCGGCTGGATCCAGACCGAACTCACGGACGGCGCACGCGCGCAGGTCGAAGGCCTCAATGAACGGGTGCTGGCCCGCACCGCCGCCGGCCGCTGGGGCCAGCCACGGGATCTGGCGGGCATCGCGGTGTTCCTGGCCAGCGGGGCATCGGACTTCATCACCGGCACCGCCATCCCGGTGGACGGCGGGTATTCGATCGCCGCCTGACCGTTACAGCACCAGCCGATAGCCCACGGCCGTCTCGGTCAGCAGGTGGCGCGGCTGCGCTGGGTCCACCTCGAGCTTGCTGCGCAGGTGGCCCATGTAGACGCGCAGGTAGTGGCTTTGCTCGCCGTACGCCGGCCCCCAGACCGCATGGAGCAGCTGGCGCTGCGTGAGCACGCGGCCGGCGTTGGCCACCAGCACCGACAGGAGCCGGTACTCCGTGGGCGTCAGGTGGACCTCCTGGCCGGCGCGGCGAACGAGGCGCGCGCTGCGGTCCATCTCGATGGCGCCCTCGCCCTCGCCGAACCGGAACGCCGCCTCGGACGCTGCCGCGCCTTCGCCGGCCACGCGCGGCCGCCGGAGGTTGGCACGTACGCGGGCCAGCAGTTCGCCGGTGCCGAAGGGCTTGGTGAGGTAATCGTCGGCGCCGGCGTCCAGCGCGGCGATCTTGTCCGACTCGTCCGCACGGGCCGACAGGATGATGATCGGCACGGCGGACCAGCCACGCACGTCGCGGATCAGCTCCACCCCATCGCCATCGGGCAGGCCCAGGTCCAGCACCAGGAGATCGGGCTGGCGCGTGCCGGCGGCGACCAGGCCGTCGCGCAGCGTACCGGCTTCGTGCACATGCCAGCCCTCGGCCTCCAGCGCCGAACGCACGAAGCGACGGATCTGCGGCTCGTCTTCGATCACGATGGCGGTAGGTTCGCGGGCGGTCATGTGGGGTCGGGTTCAAGCGGGTCGGGCAGGGGCGGCGGCTCGCGGCGCGGCAGTGTCACCGTGAATTCTGCGCCGCCGCCCTGCGCATCGGGCTGTGCGTTCGCCGCGGCGATCTCTCCGCCATGGGCCTGGACGATGGCCTTGCAGATGGCCAGGCCCAGGCCGACGCCGGGCGTGGCGGACTCGGCCTGGCCGCGCGTGAACTTGTCGAACAGCACCTGCTCCCGCCCGCGCAGATGCGCCGGCAGCCCGGGTCCATGGTCGCGCACGCTGACCTGCAGCGCCTGCGGCAAGGCGCGGGCCGACACCACGATCGGCGGCGCGCCGTAGCGCGCGGCGTTTTCCAGCAGGTTCACCAGCACGCGTTCGACCAGCACCGCGTCGAACTCCACCAGCGGCAAGCCGGGCGGCAGGTCGGTCCGCACCGCCAGCCCGCCCAGCGCCGGCTCGGCAGCGCGGATGGCGGCGCCCACCACCTCCTCGACCGACTGCCAGTCGCGCCGGAGGTTCACCGCGCCACCCTCGAGCCGCGCCATGTCCAGCAGGTTGCCCACCAGCATGCCGAGCGCCTGGGCCTGCGCCACGATGGCGCGGGCCACGCGGGCCTGCTCATCCGACAGCGGGGGCGACAGCGCGTGCATCGACTCGGCCAGGCCGATCAGCGCCGTCAGCGGCGTGCGAACGTCGTGGGAGATCGCGCCCAGCAAGGCGTTGCGCAGGCGCTCGGACTCGATGTCCAGCACAGCCTGCTGGGCCACGTCCACGTAGTGCACGCGTTCGACGGCAATGGCGATCTGGCGCGCCAGCGTCTCCAGCTGTTGCGCCTGCTCGGGAATGAGCAGCCAGCGCGGCCGCGCCGGCCTCAGCGCCAGCACCCCGCGCACCCGCATCGGGGCGGCCAGCGGCACGTAGTGCCAGGGCTGGGCCGCCAGCGTGGCGGTGGCCAGGCCGGCGCTCTGTCCGTGGCGGAAGGCCCAGTCGGCGACGCTGAAGTCGAAGCCGGCCGGCGGATCGGCGGGCGGCGCCAGCCGGTCCTGCGCATCGGTCAGGAGCACCAGCGCCTGGCCGCCGAAATGCCGCTGCACCGCGCTCGCGCCCAGGCTCGTGACCTGACCGGCCTCGAGCGCGGCGGAAAGTTCACGCGTCAGCTCGAACAGCGACTGGGCGCGCCGTTCGCGGCTGGCCGAAACGCCGGCCGCGAAGCGCAGGCCGGCCGTGAGCTGGCCCACCAGCAGGCCCACTCCCAGCATGACGGCGAAGGTCAGCAGGTATTGCACGTCGCTGACGGCAAAGGACGACGTCGGCTGCACGAAGAAGAAATCGAACGCGATCACGTTCAGCGCCGCGGCCAGGGCGGCCGGACCGCGTCCGAAGCGCCAGGCGACCCCGACCACGCCAAGCAGGTACAGCATGACGATGTTGCTCAGTTCCAGCACGCTCGACAGCGGCGCCGCCAGCAGCGTCAGCGCCACGCTGCTGGCCACTGCGCAGGCAAAGCCGGGCCAGCGCGCCGGCGCACGCTCGTCGCCTTCCTCGGCTCCGCCGCGCGTCGGCGGCGAGCCCGGTGGCGCGGACGACAGGCGGCGCACACTGTCGGTGGGCGCGATCGAGATCAGGTCCAGCCCCGGCGCCGCCCGCGCCACCTGGCGGGCCAGGGATCGGCGGAACGGATCGAACCAGCGGCGCCATCCACGCCGGGGGACGCCGCGGCCCAGGACGAGCGTTGCGCAATTGAGCCGCTGGGCCTGCGCGGCCAGGGCGGGCGCGATCTGCTCGCCGGTGAGCACCGCCGTCTCGGCGCCCAGTTCCTGCGCCAGCCGAAGCACGGCCAGGATGCGGTCGCGCGCGGCGGCCGGCAGGCGTGCGAGGCGCGGCGTCTCCACATAGGCCGCATGCCAGCGCACGTTGAGCTGTCCGGCCAGCCGGGCGGCGGCGCGCACCGTCGTCGCGGCGCCCTCGTGCCGGCCGATGGCCACCAGGATGGCGCCGGACGTGTTCCATGCGGGCGGCGGAACCGCGTCGCCATTGCGGCCGGGCGCGCCGGACTGCTCGATGCGCCAGCCACGAACGTCGTCCTCGACATGTTCGGCCGTGCGACGCAGGGCAATCTCGCGCAGTGCGATCAGGTTCCCTTTGCGAAAGAAATTCCGGGCCGCCCGCTCGGCCTGCGGCGGCAGGTAGACCTTGCCGGCGGCGAGCCGCGCCGCCAGTTCGTCCGGCGTCGCGTCGACCAGGATGACCTCGTCGGCTGCGTCCAGCACGCCATCGGGCACGGTCTCGTGCACGCGGATGCCGGTGATGGCGCCCACATTGCCGTTGAGGCTCTCGAGGTGCTGCACGTTGAGCGCCGACCAGACGTCGATGCCGGCGGCCAGCAGTTCCTCGACGTCCTGCCAGCGCTTGGCGTGGCGCGATCCCGGCGCGTTGCTGTGGGCCAGTTCGTCGACCAGCAGCACCTGGGGATGCCGCGCCAGCGCGGCGTCGAGGTCGAATTCGTGCAGGACGCGATCGCGGTAGGGCACGTCGCGCAGCGCCAGCGCGGGCAGGCCGTCGAGCAATGCGGCAGTCTCGGCGCGCCCGTGCGTCTCGACCACGCCGATGAGCACCTCGCGGCCGGCCGCACGTTCGCGCTGCGCGGCGCTGAGCATGGCCCACGTCTTGCCGACGCCGGCGTTGGCACCGAAGTAGATGCGCAACCGGCCGCGCCGTGTCCGCGCCTCGTCCGCGCGCATCTGCGCCAGCAGCGCGTCGGGGTCTGGGCGGACGTTGTCTTGCATCGGGCGCGCAGGTTAGCGCATCGGCTGCGGCGCCGGGCGGGGGCCGCCCTGGCGCGGTTCGTCCGCCTTGGCCGCCGCATCCAGCGCCAGGTTCAGCGCCAGCACGTTCACGCGCGGCTCGCCCACCAGGCCGAACAGCAGCGGCTGCTCGGTGTGCCGCAGCACCAGGCGTTCCACCTGCTCCTGTGAAAGCCCGCGCAGCCGGGCCACGCGCGGCGCCTGGTAGAGCGCCGCGGCGGGACTGATGTGCGGATCCAGTCCACTGGCCGATGCGGTGACGAGGTCGGCCGGCACGGGCGCGTCGTTGCCGGGATCGGCCGCGCGCAGGGTCGCCACCCGCTCCTTGACCGCGTCCACCAGCGCCGGATTCAGCGGCCCGTCGTTCGAGCCCGACGATGCGGCCGCGTTGTAGGGAGTCGGCGCGGTGGCCGAGGGGCGACCCCAGAAGCGCGCCGGGTCGCGGAAGTCCTGGCCGATCAGCGCCGAGCCGACCGGCTGGCCGTCCTTCGTCACCAGGCTGCCCGCGGCCTGCGCGGGAAAGACCGTCTTCGCCACGCCGGTCACGGCCAGCGGATAGACGAGGCCCGTGAGCACGCTCAGCGCGATCAGCAAGGCGATTGCGGGCCGCAGGATGGGTGTGGTTGCGTTCATGACGCGATTCCTTTCAGGCAAGGCCTGTCGCGACGAGCAACAGGTCGATGAGCTTGATGCCGACGAACGGCACCACCAGGCCGCCCAGGCCGTAGATGGCAAGGTTTCGGCGCAGCAGCGCGGCGGCGCCCACGGGCCGGTAGCGCACGCCCTTGAGCGCAAGCGGGATGAGGAAAACGATGATCAGGGCGTTGAAGATCACCGCGCTCAGGATCGCCGACGACGGGCTGGCCAGCCGCATCACGTTGAGCTGGGCCAGTTGCGGGTAGGTGCTCACGAAGATCGCCGGGATGATGGCGAAGTACTTCGCCACGTCGTTGGCGATGGAGAAGGTGGTGAGCGAGCCGCGCGTCATCAGCAGGGCCTTGCCGGTTTCCACCACCTCCAGCAGCTTGGTCGGATCGGAGTCCAGGTCGACCATGTTGCCGGCCTCCTTGGCGGCCTGGGTGCCGCTGCCCATGGCGACCGCCACGTCGGCCTGGGCGAGCGCGGGCGCATCGTTGGTGCCGTCGCCGGTCATCGCGACCAGTCGGCCCTCGGCCTGGTACTGGCGGATCAGCTTGAGCTTGTCCTCCGGCGTGGCCTCGGCCAGGAAATCGTCCACGCCGGCCTCGGCGGCGATGGCGGCGGCCGTCAGCCGGTTGTCCCCGGTGATCATGACGGTGCGAATGCCCATGCGGCGCAACTCGGCAAAGCGCTCCCGGATGCGCGGCTTGACGATGTCCTTGAGCTCCACGATGCCGAGCACGCGCGAACCCTCGGCCACCGCAAGGGGCGTGCTGCCGCGGCGGGAGACCTCGTCGGCCGCCCGCGCCGACTCCGGCGGCAGGTGCCCGCCGAGCGCCTCGACGTGGCGACGCAGGGCGTCCACCGCGCCCTTGCGCAGCGGCACCGGCTCACCGGCCAGGTCGAGTGCGGCGGCGGGCAGGTCGGCGCCGCTCATGCGCGTCTGGGCGGTGAACGGCACGAACACGGCGCCTTCCACCGGCTTCGCTTCGAGGCCTTCGCGCCGCGCCAGCTCGACGATGCTGCGCCCCTCGGGCGTTTCGTCGGCCAGCGACGCGAGCTGGGCGGCATGCGCCAGCCGCGCCCGGCTGACGCCCGGTGCCGGCAGGAAGGCGGCGGCCTGCCGGTTGCCAAGCGTGATGGTGCCCGTCTTGTCCAGCAGCAGCACGTCCACGTCCCCGGCGGCCTCGACGGCACGGCCGGAGGTCGCGATCACGTTGGCCTGCATCATGCGGCTCATGCCCGCCACGCCCACGGCCGACAGCAGGCCGCCGATGGTGGTCGGGATCAGGCACACCAGCAGCGCCACCAGCGCGGTGAGCGAGACCACAGTGCCCGCGCCGGAGACCTCGACGCCGAACATGGAGTACGGCAGCAGCGTGGCCGTGACCACCAGGAACACGATGGTCAGTGCCACCAGCAGGATCGACAGCGCGATCTCGTTGGGCGTGCGGCTGCGCCGGGCCGCCTCGACCATGCCGATCATGCGGTCGAGGAACGACTCGCCCGGGTTCACCGCGACACGCACCACCAGCCAGTCCGACAGCACGCGCGTGCCGCCGGTGACGGCGGAGAAGTCGCCGCCCGACTCGCGCACCACCGGCGCCGATTCGCCGGTGATCGCGCTTTCGTCCACCGAGGCGACGCCCTCGATCACCTCGCCGTCGAGCGCGATCATGTCGCCGGCCTCGACCAGTACCACGTCGCCCTTGCGCAGCTCGGTCGCCTGCACCGGTACGAAGCCGGAGTCGCGATGCCCGCCCTTGAGCTTCTTGGCCCAGGTGTCCTTGCGCAGCCCGCGCAGCGACGCCGCCTGCGCCTTGCTGCGCCCTTCGGCCAGCGCCTCGGCGAAGTTGGCGAACAGAACGGTGAACCACAGCCACACGGCCACGGCCAGCACGAAGCCCGAACGCACTGCCGTGTCGGCCGGAAAGTTGAGCGAATGCACCCACAGCAGCGTAGTGAGGATGCTGCCGATGTAGACGACGAACATCACCGGGTTGCGCCACTGCACCCGCGGGCTGAGCTTGACGAACGCACCGGCCAGCGCGGGCCCGAGCAGCGCCGTGTCCAGCAGGGAAAGGGTTTTCTTCTTCGAGGTCATGCGCGCTTCACTTCCAGAGCATCAGGTGCTCGACGACAGGCCCCAGGGCCAGGGCCGGCACGTAGTTCAACAATCCCACCAGCAGCACCGTGCCGATGAGCAACAGCACGAACAGCGGCCCGTGCGTGGGCAACGTGCCCGCCGTCACCGGCACGCGCGGCTTGGCCGCCAGCGCGCCCGCCATGGCCAGTACCGGCACGATCACCGCGAAGCGGCCCAGCCACATCGCCACGCCGAGCAGTGCGTTGTAGAAAGGTGTGTTGGCCGACAGGCCTGCGAAAGCGCTGCCGTTGTTGTTGGCGGCCGAGGTCAGCGCGTAGAGGATCTCGGAGAAGCCGTGCGCCCCGGGATTGGCGATGCCCGCCCTGCCCTGCGCGGCAATCACGGCAACGGCAGTGCCCAGGAGCACCAGCAGCGGCGTCACGAGGATGATGATGGCGCTGACCTTCATCTCGTAGACCTCGATCTTCTTGCCCAGGTACTCCGGCGTGCGGCCGATCATCAGGCCGGCGATGAACACCGCCAGAACCGCGAACACCAGCATGCCGTACAGGCCCGACCCCACGCCGCCGAACACCACCTCGCCCAGCTGCATCATCACCAGCGGCACCATTCCGCCCAGCGGTGTGAACGAGTCGTGCATGGCCACCACCGCGCCGCAGGACGCGGCGGTCGTCACCACCCCGAACAGGGCCGAGGCGTTGATGCCGAAGCGAAGCTCCTTGCCTTCCATGTTGCCCATCGACGGATCGACGCCCAGCGCCACCAGCAACGGGTTGCCGGCGCTTTCCGCCCAGGTGGCAGCAACCACGGCCACAACGAAGATCAGGGTCATCGCCGCCAGGATCGCCCAGCCCTGCCGGGTGTCGCCCACCGCCCGGCCGAAAGCCAGGCACAGCGCCGCCGGGATGGCGAAGATGGCCAGCATCTGCACCAGGTTGGTCAGCGGCGTAGGGTTCTCGAAGGGATGCGCCGAGTTGGCATTGAAGAAACCCCCGCCGTTGGTGCCGAGCATCTTGATCGCCTCCTGCGAGGCCACCGGGCCCATGGGCAATTGCTGGTGGACGCCGGCAGCCAGCGTCGTCACGTCACGGTAGGGATCGAAGTTCTGGATCACGCCCTGCGAGACGAAGAACACCGCCAGCCCGAAGGCAATCGGCAGCAGCACCCACAGCGTGATGCGCGTGAGGTCGGCCCATGCATTGCCGATGGCGCCAAGGCGCGGCGCGCCGGCGCGACCTTCGCCGCGCGCGGCGAAGCCGCGGATCAGTGCAAAGGCAACCGCGATGCCGGTGGCGGCGGACAGGAAGTTCTGCACCGCCAGCCCCAGCATCTGCGTGAGGTAGCTCATGGTGCCTTCCCCTGCGTAGCCCTGCCAGTTGGTGTTGCTCACGAAGCTGATGGCCGTGTTGAACGCCGAATCCGGCGACACGGCTCCCATGCCCGCAGGATTGAGCGGCAGCACGCCCTGGGCGCGCTGCAGGGCGTAGAGCACCACGGCGCCCAGCACGTTGAAAGCCAGCAGGGCCAGCGCATAGTCGCGCCAGCCCATCGACGTGCCTGGCTGCACGCCGGCAAGCCGGTACAGCGGCGCTTCGACGCGCTGCATCCAGCGCGGCAGACGGCCGGCGATCAATGCCGCCAGGCCGCGGCCCAGCGGCCAGGCCACAAGGCCCAGCAGCAGAAGGAACAAGGCCAGGAGGCCCCAGGCGCGGGCGTCCATGGTCAGAACTCCTCGGCGCAGATCAGCGCGAACACGAGGTAGGCCAGCAGCAGAATCGCCAGCAGTGCACCCAGCCCGTAGAGAGCCTCCAAGGGAATCATGGCCGCTCTCCCCGCGGCCCGCCGAGGCGATCGAGCCCTGCTGCCAGTGCCGCGACGAGCAGCCAGAGCATTGCCAGCACGGCAATCCAGACGATATCCATTCAACTCACCTGCCATTCGAAAGAACATGGCAGCGAGTCTGCGGAGTACCGCATCAAGATGTCGCAGAGACTGGCGGCGCCGGCGTAAAGAAAGTGTCAATGCCGGCGCGGCGCCGACGCCGCGCCGACGGCAGTCAGTCCGCCAGCCGCCCCGCCGTCAGCCGCAGCACGCGGTCGCAACGCGCAGCCAGCGACTCGTCGTGGGTCACCACCACGAAGGCGGTGCCGCGCTCGTGCGCGAGCTTGAGCATCAGCGCGAACACGGTGTCGGCGGTGCTGCGGTCCAGGTTGCCGGTGGGTTCGTCGGCCAGCACGCAGTCCGGGCCGGTGACCAGGGCGCGGGCGATGGCGACGCGCTGGCGCTCTCCGCCCGACAACTCGGCAGGCCGGTGCGCCAGCCGCTCGCCCAGGCCGACCAGCGTCAGCATCCCGGCGGCCTGCTGGCGCGCCTGCGCCGTGGGCATGCGGCGGATGCGCAGCGGCATGGCGACGTTGTCCAGCGCGCTGAATTCGGGCAGCAGGTGGTGGAACTGGTAGACGAAGCCCAGGTGCAGATTGCGCAGCCGGCCCTGCTCGGCGGCGTCCTGGCGCGCCATGTCCTCGCCATGCAGCTCGACGCTGCCGGCGGTGGGACGGTCCAGGCCACCCATGAGGTGCAGCAGCGTGCTCTTGCCCGAGCCGGAGGCGCCGACGATGGCGAGCGTCTCGCCCGCATGCACGTCCAGGTCCACGCCGTGCAGCACGGTCAGGTCGATCCGTCCTTCATGGAAACGCTTGGTCAGGCCGCGCACGCGCAGGACGGCGCTGCCGCCGTGGGCCTCGGCCTGCGCCGCCGCCTGTTGCAGCATGGCTTCCTCATTCATAGCGCAGCGCCTCCGCCGGATTGACGCGGCTGGCGCGCCAGCTCGGATAGAGCGTGGCGAAGAAGGCCAGGATCAGCGAGATGACGGTGATGGGAACGATGTCCGAGGACTGCGGATCGCTGGGCATGCGGTTGATGAGGTAGATGTCCTTGGGCAGGAAGCTGGCGTGGAAAAGGCGCTCGAGCGCCGGCACGATGACGTCGATGTTGCAGGCCACCAGCAGCCCCAGGCCGAGGCCGGCCAGCGTGCCGATGACGCCCACCATCGCCCCCTGCACCACGAACACCCCCATGATGCTTTTCGGAGTGGCGCCGAGCGTGCGCAGGATGGCGATGTCGGCGCGCTTGTCGGTCACCGTCATCACCAGCGTCGAGACGAGGTTGAAGGCCGCCACCGCGACGATCAGCGTCAGGATGATGAACATCATGCGTTTTTCGACCTGGACGGCGGCGAACCAGGTCCGGTTCTGGCGCGTCCAGTCGCGGATCAGGAAGTTGCCGGGCAGCGTGCCTGCAAGTTGGTCGGCCACCTCGCGCGCCTGGTTCAGGTCCTTGAGCTTCAGGCGCACGCCGCTGGGGCCCTCCAGGCGGAACACCTTGGCCGCGTCCTGGTCGTGGATCATGGCCAGGCTCGAGTCGTATTCGTAGTGGCCCGTCTCGAAGGTGCCAACCACGGTGAACTGCTTGAGCCGGGGCACCACGCCGGCCGGCGTGACCTGCCCGCCGGGCGCGATCAGCGTGACCGTGTCGCCCTCGCGCACGAACAGCGAGCGCGCCAGGTCGCTGCCCAGCACGATGCCGAAGCCGCCGGGCACCAGGCGCGACAGGGCGCCCTTCTGCGCCGTCGTCGCCAGGTCGGTGACCTCGGGTTCGAGCGCGGGATCGATGCCTCGCACCAGTACGCCCTTCATGTCTTCGCCGCGCGCGAGCAATGCCTGCGTGGCGATGAAGGGAGCCACGCCGACCACCTGCGGGTTCTTGCGGGCGTCCTGCATGACCGCGCCGATGTCCTGCAGGGCCTGGCCGTCGGGCGAGAGGATCTCGATATGCGAGACCACGCCCAGCATGCGGTCGCGCACCTCCTTCTGGAAGCCGTTCATCACCGAGAGCACGATGATCAGCGCCGCCACGCCCAGCGCGATGCCGAGCATCGACACGCCGGAGATGAAACTGATGAAGCCATTGCGCCGCGTGGCCCGGCCGGCACGCGTGTAGCGCCAGCCGAGTTGCAGTTCGTAGGGAAGTTGCATAGAGACTGGAAATCGGCTCCGCCGGTGCAGGCCGGACGAGAGCGCGGAAGGGATCGATCGGCCGGATTGTGGCATCGAGTCGACAATAGCCCCATGTCCGTGTCAGAACCCGTCCGCCATGTCATCGTCCCCTTTGCCGGCCGCCAGTCGCCGGGATGCCGAGCGGCGCTGGCACAACTGAGCCTGCCCCGGCTTGGGAAACTGCTCGCGAGAATGCAGCCGGTGCAGGAGGATGCGCAGGACGAGGGCACCCTGTCGCCGCCGCACGAACGCGCGCTGGCCGCGGCGCTGGGCCTGCCGGCGCCGGACGGCGCCATTCCGTGGGCCGCCCGGCAGGCGCGGCTGCAGGGCCTGCCGCCCTTGCCGCCCGGCCAGGGCTGGAGCCTTGTGACCCTTTGCCATTGGCAGGTGGGCATCGATGACGTGGCGCTGGGCGATCCGCGCGCGCTGGTCATCGAGCCGGACGAGTCCGACGCGTTGCTGGCCGTCCTGCAGCCTTTTTTCGCCGAGGACGGCATCGCCCTGCATGCCGGACCCCGGCCCGGGCAGTGGCTGGCCGGCGGTGCGCTGTTCGACCACCTGCCCACGGCGTCGATCGATCGCGCCGTGGGGCGGCCGATCTCCGAGTGGTCGCCCCTGACCGACGCCGCGCGCCCGCTGCGTCGCCTGCAGAACGAAACACAGATGTTGCTCTACACCCATCCACTGAACGAGGCACGCACGCAGCGGGGCCTGCCCCCCATCAATTCCTTCTGGGCCAGCGGCACCGGCACGCTGCCGGACGACACGGCGCCCGCCGGGCCGGCGCCCGCGGTAGACGACCGGTTGCGCGGCCCCGCGCTGATCGACGACGCGCCGGGCTGGGCCGAGGCCTGGCAGGCTCTGGACTCCGACGTGATGGCGTCGCTGCTGACCGATCTGGAAGCCGGCGCGCAGGTGCGGCTGACCTTGTGCGGCGACCGCGCCGCGCGCAGCTACGCGGCGCGCCAAGGCGGCGGCCTCGGCATGCTCGCCCGCCGGCTGCTCGAGCGCCTTCCTGCGGCGGCCGCCGTGCTGGGGGACCTATGAGCCGGGAGACCGCTGCATGAGCGGCGCCATGAAGATCTCCGCGCGCGAAGTGCCGCCCCGCAGCGCCTGGGCCCTGGAGCAGGCCGGCGTCCACCCGCTGCTGGCGCGGCTGTTCGCTGCGCGCGGCGTGAACGGCCAAGACGACCTGGACGACACCCTGGCCCGCCTGCTGCCGCCGGACACCCTGCGCGGCACGCGCGAAGCCGCCGTGCTGCTGGCCGACGCCGTGGCCGCAGACCGCCGCATCTGCATCGTCGCCGACTACGACTGCGACGGCGCCACCGCCTGCGCCGTGGCGCTCCGGGGCCTGCGCCGACTCGGGGCGCGTCAGGTCACGTACCTGGTGCCCGACCGCGTGGTCGATGGCTACGGCCTGACACCGAGCATCGCCCGGCGCGTCGCCGAGCGCGGTGCCGACCTGCTCGTCACCGTCGACAACGGCATCGCCAGCGTCGACGGCGTTGCGGCCGCACAGGCGCTGGGGCTGTCGGTCCTGGTGACGGACCATCACCTGCCCGGTCCGGAGCTGCCGGCGGCCGACGTGCTGGTCAACCCGAACCATCCGGACTGCGGCTTCGGCAGCAAGTGCATCGCCGGCGTCGGCGTGATGTTCTACGTGCTGCTGGCGCTGCGCGCCGAACTGCGCGCGCGCGGCGCCTTCGACGCCGCGCCTGCCGCGCCAGCGGGCGGGACACCGGTCGCAGGCCGGCCGCAGCCGCGGCTGGACGACCTGTTGCCGCTGGTGGCGCTCGGGACCGTGGCCGACGTGGTGCGGCTGGACGCCAACAACCGCCGACTGGTGGCGCAGGGCCTGCGGCGGATCCGCGCCGGCGTGCTGCCGCCCGGGTTGGCCGCGCTGTTCAGGGTGGCCGGCCGCACGCCGGCGGCGGCCACCACCTTCGACTTCGGCTTCGCGCTGGGCCCGCGCATCAATGCCGCCGGCCGGCTGGCCGACATGACGCTGGGCATCGAATGCCTGTCCACCGACGATGCAGCGCGCGCCGAGGAACTGGCCCGCATGCTCGACGAGATCAACCGCGAGCGCCGCGGCATCGAAGGCGAAATGCGCGAACAGGCATTGCTCGTGGCCGAACGGATGTTCGCAGACGACCAGGCGCCGCCGGCGGCGATCACCGTGTTCGACCCCGAGTTCCACGAAGGCGTGGTGGGCATCGTCGCCTCGCGCATCAAGGACCGATACCACCGGCCCACCTTCGTCTTCGCCGCCAGCGGCGCCGAGGGCAAGTCCGGCGAACTGAAAGGCTCGGGCCGCTCGATCGCCGGCTTCCACATGCGCGACGCGCTCGACCTGGTGGCCAAGCGACACCCCGGGGTGCTGCTTCGCTTCGGCGGTCACGCCATGGCGGCCGGCTGTACGCTGGCGCGCGACCGGCTCGGCGAATTCCAGTCCGCATTCGCCCAGGTCGCGGCCGAATGGCTGGACGCCGCAACGCTCACCCGGCGGCTCGAAACCGACGGGCCGCTGGCCCCCGAATACCTGCGCATCGACCTGGTCGACACGCTGCAGCGCGAGGTCTGGGGCCAGGGCTTCGCGCCGCCCACCTTCAGCGAAGAGGTGGAGGTCCTGTCACAGCGCCTGCTCGGGGAAAAGCACCTGGCGCTGAAGCTGCGGCACCAGGGCCGGCCGGTCGATGGCATATGGTTCGGCCATACCGAGCCGCTGCCGCCGCGCGTGGTGCTTGCCTACAGGCTGGAGGCCGACGAATGGCAAGGCGTGCGGCGCGTGCGCTTCATGATCGAGGGCGCGGAACTGCCGGCCACCGGAACCACTCAAGGACACAAGCGATGAAGACCTTTGACACCTGCCCCGTCCATCCGCGGCGCCTGCTCCGCTCGCCCACCGCCATGGCCCTCGCTGCCGCCGCCGCGGTGGCGCTGAGCGCCTGCGGCACGAACGGCTCGCCGGCCGCGGACGCGGGCCTGGGGCCGGCGGTCCGCTTCGTCTGCAACGACACCCCGCCGTCGACGATCGTGGCGCGCTATCGCCAGCCCGACGCATCGTCGATGACGCTCAGGCGCGCCGACAGCGTCGCCGAACTGCAGCGCCAGCCGGCCGCGAGCGGCGCGCGCTACGAAGGCGCCAACGTCCAGTTCTGGGAACACCAGGGCGAAGTGCAGTTGCGCTGGGGCCCGAACGCGATGCCGCTGCGCTGCGTGCGCCAAGGCTGAGGGGCCGACATGGCAGTGGGTTGGTATTCCGTCCTCAAGATGGTCCCCTGGACCGAAGTCATCAGCAACGCGCCGCAGATTGCCGAGACCGCGAAGAAACTGTGGGGCAACGTCGCCAGGAAGGCACCGGGCACGGCCGGGGGCGGCGAGGACGCTCCGCCCCTGTCGGCGCCGCGCACGCCCGAGGCACGGCTGGCGCACCTGCAGGCCCGCCTGGACGCAAGCGACGCAGCACTGGAAGAACTCCACCGGCAGATGGTCGAGTCCACCGCCCTGATCGATACCCTGGCCAGCCAGAACGCGCTGCTCATCCGGCGCGTAGAGGCCAATCGACTCCTGGTGCGCTGGCTGCTCGGCGCCGTGCTGGTGCTCGGCATCGCCGCCGTGAGCGCGCTGTGGATGGTGCTGGCCGCCGCCGGTTGACGGCCTCAAGTGCATGCGGCGCGGCGGCCGCGCCTGTTCGTCAACGGCGCGGCGTCAGCCGCTCCCCAGGCAGCAACTCGTAGGGCGGTGTCCAGCCGGGCAGCTGCTGCTGCAAGCGGTCGAGCCATCGCGCCATGGCCGGAAAGTCGCGGCCGATGTCGTAGCCGCTCTCCTCGGCCGGAAAGTACAGGTAACCGGCCAGCGACATGTCCGCGATCGTGGGTTGCCGGCCCACCAGCCAGTCTTGCGACGCCAGGTGCTTCTCGACGATGGAGAAGGCGCTGTCGATCCGGCCCTTGAGCCAGCGCTCCACCGCCGGGTCAGGTGCCGAGGGCGCGAAGGACTTCAGAAAGCGCCAGGTCGCCAGGAAACTCGTGAACTTGTGATTGTCGAAGAACAGCCAGCGCAGCGCTTCGTCCTGCTCGTCCTCGGTCGCACCGCCGTAGGCGCCGTGCCTGCGCGCCAGGTGGACGAGGATGGCGCCGGACTGCGTGCGCCTGCGTCCGCCCTCATCCTCGAGCACCGGCACTTCGCCCATGGCGTTGTTCGCCTGGCGCCAGGCGTCGGTGCGCGTGAGCCCGCCGACGAACTCGCCGAACGGCACATGGACCGGCGTCCAGGGCTGCCCCAGGGCTTGCAGCATCATCGCCACCTTGTAGGTGTTGCCCGATTGGGCGAAGCCGTGCAGCTTGTACATCTGTTTCGTTCCTCTTCTCGTGGTCAATGGGGTTGCGGCGGTCACGCCGCCGGCGCGGACAGCTTGAGCTTCATCCCTTCGTGCGTGGCGACGAAGCCCAGCTGCTCGTAGAAACGCAGCGCGTCGGGCCGCTGCTTGTCGGTGGTCAACTGCACCAGATGGCAGCCGCGCTCGCGTGCCCGGGCGATGGCCCACTCGAACAACCGGCGGCCCACGCCGGCCGAGCGCCAGGACTCGTGCACGCGCACGCCCTCGATGGTGGCGCGCCAGCCGCCCTGGTGCGTGATGTAGGGCGTGCAGGTCAGCTGCAATACGCCCACGACCTGGCCGTCCCCGCCCTCGGCCACGACGAGCTCGTTGTTCGGATCGCGCGCGATCGCCTCGAACGCACTCAGGTAGGACGGCGGCAGCGGGTCCTCGAGACGCTCGCGCTGCGCCCCGAGCGGGTCGTTGGCCAGCATGGCGACGATGGCGGGCAGGTCGGCGGCCGTGGCGCCGCGAAAGCGAAGCGTCTGGGACAACATCCCGCGATCGTACGATCAATGCGGCCGGCGCGCGGCGAACGGCTCAGATCTCGAAACCGGGCTGCAGTTCGCGCAGCTTCCTGATGGCCACGCCGGCCGCCGCGGTGCGCGTCTCCACGCCCAGCTTGACGTACACGCGCTCGAGGTGCTTCTTGGCCGTCGCCGGGCTGCTTCCGATGATCTCGCCGATGTCGCGGTTGGTCTTTCCCTTGATCACCCAGTACAGCACCTCGGCCTCGCGCGGCGTGAGCTTGAGCGCCAGGCTCATGGTCTCGATCACCGAGCTGTCGGAGGATTCGCGCAGGATCAGCAGCCACTCGTCGTGGCCCTCGTCGTGGGCGGTCTGCTGATGCAGCCGGATGCTCAGGCTGGCGCCGCCCTGCGCCATGACCAGCGGCGGCGGCTCGAGCTGGCGCTGCACCGCGTCGTCGAGATGGCGACGCAGCCAGTCGAGCACGGCCTGCGGCGCGTCGGGCGCCTGCGTGCCGCAATAGCGCAGGAACAGGTCGCGCGCCAGGCCGGTCTGCCAGATGATGCGGCCCTGCGGCCACTGCACGGTGGCACTGGCATAGCCGAAGGCGTCCAGCGCGTTGCGCGCCTGTCCAGCCTGGCGCGCCTGCTGGCGCGACGCGCGCGCGCCCTGCAGGTGCACGTTCATGCGGGCGAGCACTTCCTTGGGCTTGATCGGCTTGGTCACGTAGTCGACACCGCCCGCCTCCAGCGCGGCCACCAGGTGCTCGGTCTCGGTCAGCCCGGTCATGAAGATGATGGGGATGGCTGCGGTGGCGGCGTCGGCCTTCAGGCGACGGGCGACCTCGAAGCCGTCCAGGCCCGGCATCATGGCGTCGAGCAGCACGATGTCCGGTCGCGCCTGCGCCGCGCGCGCCAGCGCCTGCTCCCCGTTCGTGGCCACCAGCACGGTGTAGCCCGATTCGTCCAGCGCGTCATGCAGCACGGCCAGGTTGTCGGGCACGTCGTCGACGATCAGCACCAGGTCGCCGCCGTCTGCGCTTTCGCGCAGGCTGCGGGCAAGCGACGGAGCTTCGGTGGCGGGCGGCGGGGCGTCGTGCGTCATCATCGGTGGGCGGATTCGCTGTGTTCGCCGGACTCGGCCAGCGAGCGGCTGAGCGCGTCCAGGTCGAAGCGGCGCGCCAGGGCGCGCTGGCGTTCGGTCCAGGCGACGCACTCGGGCTGGGCCCGGTCGATCTCGTCGAGCTGCGTCATGATGCCGCGCAGGTAGCCCAGTCCGACGGCTTCCTCCAGCCGGCGGATGTGGCCGGCGTCCGGGACCTGCAACGGCGCCGCCGCGGCATCCTGCGCCGAGGCGCCGGCATGCACCGGCTCGGCGGTCCAGGCCAGCGCCAGGCGCTGTTCCAGCCAGTCGAGCAGCTCGGTGTGGCGCACCGGCTTGACGAAGAAGTCTTCCGGCGTGATGCCCACGTCGTTCTCGAGCCGCTTGTCGAAGGCGTTGGCCGACACGATGGCGATTGCGGTGCGGTCGAGCCCGAGCTTGCGTGCGCGGCGGATGGTCTCCCAGCCGTCGATGCCCGGCATGGCCAGGTCGACGAACATGGCGTCCGGCCGCAGGCCGGCGGCCACCAGGTCGAGCGCGTCGTGGCCGCTCGCCGCGGTCCGGATCTCGAAACCCAGCGGCGCCAGCACGTCGACCAGCAACTGGCGGTCGGCCTCCTCGTTGTCGACCACGAGGAGTTGCCGACGCGCCCCCAGGTAGCCCAGTCGTGCCGCCGCCGTGGCCGGGCGCGACGCGCCGGGCTCGGTCGCCCGCGCGTCGTGCAGCCGCGGCAGGAACAGGCGCACGCGGAACACCGAGCCCTCGCCCGGCGTGCTGCGCAACGACATCTCGCCGCCCATCAGGTCGGTCAGCATCTTGGCGATCGTCAGGCCGAGGCCGGCGCCACCGACGGCGACACCGGCCCCGCGCGCGAATGGCTCGAACACGCGCTGGACCTCGTCGGCCGACATGCCGGGGCCGGTGTCCTCGATCTCGAGCGCCGCGAACTCGCGCGCGTAGCTCAGCCGGAACACGACATGGCCGCGCGTGGTGAACTTGATGGCGTTGCCCAGCAGGTTGATCAGGATCTGCCGCACGCGCTTCTCGTCCGCGCGCACCACTTCCGGCAGCGCGCCGGAGGGCTCGAAGCGAAAGGCCAGCCCCTTGTCCTCGGCCTGCAGCTCGAACATGTCGGCCAGTGCCTGCATGGTCTGCGCGAACGGCATGGGCCGGGCGTGCAGCGTGAGCTTGCCGGCCTCGATGTGGGCGATGTCCAGCGTGCCCTCGATCAGCTGCAACAGGTGCTCGCCGCCGCGCTTGATCACGGCCACGGCCTGGCGGCGGTGCGGGGGCACGGCCTGGTCCTCGCCCATCAGCTGGGCATAGCCCAGGATGCTGTTGAGGGGCGTGCGCAACTCGTGGCTGATGGCGCTGATATAGCGGCTCTTGGCCTGGTTGGCGGCATCGGCGGTGCGCTTGGCGGCCTGCAAGGCGCGGTCGGTCTCGCGGTGCAGCTCGATCTCGCGCATCAGCAGGAGCGTCTGCCGGTTGGATTCTTCCTGCGCCACCTTCCGGCTCTGGTGCGCCAGCACGAGCCACCAGGCGACGATGCCCGCGATCAGCAGCACCGCCATCGAAGCCTTGAGCATGCCGGCCCGCAGCGCCTGCGCCGCGATGTCCGCCGCGCCACCGTCGACCAGCGCGCGCAGCTCCTGCCGGTACAGCACGCCGAATACCGCCGCGAGCAGCGGCACGATCACCAGCATGAGCAGCAGGAAGTGCCCCAGCCCGGTGTCGAGGTAGCGCCAGCCGCCCCGCGGCAGCACCGCGCGCAGGACCGCCGACCATTGCGCCGCCAGGCTCGCATGCGGCTTGCACAGGTCGCCGCAGCGCGCGTCGAGCGTGCAGCACAGCGAGCAGATCGGCCCCTGGTAGGCCGGGCAGTGCGCCATGTCCGGGCCCTCGTACGTGCGCTCGCAGATCACGCAGCGCTGCAGGGCGCCCGGGCCCGCGCCGTTGCCACGTGGGGCCCGGTTGACCGCGACGGCGGCCGGTCGCGGATCCTCCGTCCGGGCGAGGTAGTAGCGGCCGCGCGTGGCCCACGCGATGAGCGGCGCCGCCACGAAGGCCGTCCCCAGCGCGATGAGCGCCGAGAACGCCTGCGCCAGCGGCCCGAAGGCACCGAGGTAGGCCACGATCGACAGCAGCGACGCCAGGGCCATGGCGCCCACGCCGACCGGGTTGATGTCCCACAGGTGCGCCCGCTTGAACTCGATGCCCGGCGGCGACAGGCCCAGCGGCTTGTTGACGACCAGGTCGGCCACCACCGCCATCATCCAGGCGATCGCGATGTTGGCGTACAGCCCGAGCACGTCGCCCAGCGCCTCGAACACGTCCATCTCCATCAGCATGAAGGCGATCAGCGTGTTGAAGACCACCCAGACCACGCGGCCCGGGTGGCTGTGCGTCACCCGCGAGAAGAAATTGCTCCACGCCAGCGAGCCGGCATAGGCATTGGTCACGTTGATCTTGAGCTGCGAGATGACCACGAACAACGCCGTTGCCCACACCGCCCAGGTGTAGTTGGGAAAGACGTACTCGTAGGCGGCCAGGTACATCTGGTTCGGGTCGACCGCGCGCTCGGGCGGCACCATGTGCGAGATGGCCAGGTAGGCCAGCAGCGCGCCGCCCAGCATCTTGGCCACGCCCAGCAGGACCCAGCCCGGCCCGCCGGCCAGCACGCCCAGCCACCAGCGGCCGCGGGTGGCGCGGGTTCGCGCCGGCATGAAGCGCAGGTAGTCGGCCTGCTCGCCCATCTGCGTGATCAGCGCGATGCCCACCGTGAGCGCCGCACCAAAAAGCGGCAGCTGGAAATCGGGCGAGGCGCTGTGCGCCCCGTTGTAGTGCGTGATGCCGTCGAACGCACCAGGATCGCGCAGCAGCACGTAGCAGAACGGCACCACCAGCATCAGCAGCCAGACGGGCTGTGTCCACAACTGCAGGCGGCTGATGGCCGACACGCCGTGCGTGACCAGCGGGATCACCACCAGCGCGCAGACCAGGTAGCCCCAGGCCGGCGGAATGCCCAGGGCCAGCTCCAGGGCGTAGGCCATCACCGCCGCCTCGAGCGCGAAGAAGATGAAGGTGAAGCTCGCGTAGATCAGCGAGGTGATGGTCGAGCCGATGTAGCCGAAGCCCGCCCCGCGCGTCAGCAGGTCCATGTCCACGCCGTAGCGCGCGGCATAGACGCTGATGGGCAGGCCGGCCAGGAAGATGATCAGCCCCGTGCACAGGATCGCCCAGAACGCGTTCATGAACCCGTACTGCACCAGCAGCGTGGCGCCCACCGCCTCCAGGATGAGGAACGAAGCGGCGCCGAACGCCGTGTTGGCCACGCGCCATTCGGACCACTTGCGGAAGCGCTGCGGCGTGAAGCGCAGCGCATAGTCCTCCAGCGTCTCGCTGGCCACCCAGCTGTTGTAGTCGCGCCGCACCTTCACGATGCGCTGCGGCGCCTCCGGCGCTTCGGGAGCGGCGGCCGAGCCGGGGGCGGGTGTCGAGGCGGACGTGGTCACGGTCACATTGGGTGCAACACTCGTGCCGGGCGGCATGATCGTTGCAAACTATGTGTCAACCGTTGATAGTCGAGCCCCATGGAACTGACGCCCCGAGAAAAAGACAAGCTGCTGATCTTCACCGCCGCCCTGCTGGCCGAACGCCGCCGGGCCCGCGGCCTCAAGCTCAACTATCCCGAAGCCGTGGCCCTGCTTTCGGCCGCCGTCATGGAGGGCGCGCGCGACGGCCGCAGCGTGGCCGACCTGATGAGCGAGGGCCGCACGCTGCTGTCCCGCGACGACGTGATGGAGGGCGTGCCCGAGATGCTGCCCGACATCCAGGTCGAGGCGACCTTTCCGGACGGCACCAAGCTGGTGACGGTCCATCAGCCCATTCCGTGATTTCCGCCTCCCGCCCCGCCGCGCACCGGACCGCCGGCCGGCGAGCGGGCCAGCCGCAACCTTGAACAAGCCCTGACCATGACCCACCGCACCGCATTCCGTACCCTTGCCGCGCTCGCCGGCCTCGCCGCCTCGTCGCTCGCCCTCGCCCATCCCGGCCACGGCCTCGAAGGCCCCCACTGGCATGCCACCGACGCTGCGGTCTACCTGGCCCTGGCGCTGGCGGTAGGGGCCGCCGTCTGGTTGGGCCGCAAGTGAGCGGGGCCGAACGGACATGATTCCCGGCGAACTGATCACCGACGGCGGCGAGCACACCCTGAACCGGGGCCGCCGCGTGCTGACGCTGGTGGTGCGAAACACCGCCGACCGGCCGATCCAGGTCGGCTCCCACTACCACTTCGCCGAGACCAACGGCGCGCTCGACTTCGATCGCGAGGCCGCGCACGGCATGCGGCTGAACATCGCGTCGGGCACCGCGGTGCGCTTCGAGCCCGGCCAGCAGCGCACGGTCGAACTGTGCGACTTCGGCGGCGCCCGCGTCGTCTACGGCTTTCGCGGCCTGATCCAAGGAACCCTCTGATGGCAACCATCTCCCGGCGCGCCTACGCCGAGATCTTCGGCCCCACGGTGGGCGACCGCGTCCGCCTCGCGGACACCGACCTCCTGATCGAGGTCGAGGAAGACTACACGCTGCGTGCCGGCGGCTACGGCGAAGAGGTGAAGTTCGGCGGCGGCAAGACCATCCGCGACGGCATGGCGCAGGGCCAGCGCGCCCGGTCCGAGGGCACGGCCGACACGGTCATGACGAACGCCCTGATCCTCGACCACTGGGGCATCGTCAAGGCCGACATCGGACTTCGCGACGGGCGCATCATGGCCATCGGCAAGGCCGGCAACCCGGACGTGCAGCCCGGGGTGGACATCGTCATCGGCCCCGGCACCGAGATCATCAGCTGCGAGGGCATGATCGTCACCGCCGGCGGCATCGACAGCCACATCCACTTCATCTGTCCACAGCAGATCGAGGAAGCGCTGGCCGCCGGGATCACCACCATGCTCGGCGGCGGCACCGGCCCGGCCACGGGCACCTTCGCCACCACCTGCACGCCGGGGGCCTGGCACATCGAGCGGATGCTGCAGGCGGCCGAGGCCTTCCCCATGAACCTGGGATTCCTGGGCAAGGGAAACGCCAGCCTGCCGCAGGGCCTGCACGAGCAGATCGAGGCCGGCGTGATCGGCCTGAAGCTGCACGAGGACTGGGGCACCACCCCGTCGGCCATCAGCAATTGCCTGGACGTGGCCGATGCCACCGACACCCAGGTCGCCATCCACTCCGACACGCTCAACGAATCGGGCTTCGTCGAGGACACCATCGCCGCCGTGGGCGGGCGCGCCATCTGCGCCTTTCACACCGAGGGCGCCGGCGGCGGCCACGCGCCGGACATCCTCCGGGTGGTGGGCGAGGCCAACTTCCTGCCGTCGTCGACCAACCCGACGATGCCCTACACGGTCAACACGCTGGACGAGCATGTCGACATGCTCATGGTGTGCCATCACCTGGACGCCGGCATCGCGGAAGACCTGGCATTCGCCGAGTCACGGATCCGCAAGGAGACCATCGCGGCCGAGGACATCCTGCACGACATGGGCGCGATCAGCATGATGAGCAGCGACAGCCAGGCCATGGGCCGCGTCGGCGAGGTCATCCTGCGCACCTGGCAGACGGCGCACAAGATGAAGCAGCAACGCGGCACACTGGCGGAGGACAGCGAGCGCAACGACAACTTCCGCGCCAAGCGGTACGTGGCCAAGTACACGATCAACCCCGCCATTGCCCACGGCATCGCCCACGAGGTGGGCAGCATCGAGGTCGGCAAGTGGGCCGACCTGGTGGTATGGAAGCCGGCATTCTTCGGCATCAAGCCCTTCACGATCGTCAAGGGCGGCGCCATTGCGCTGGCGGCGATGGGCGATCCGAACGCCTCGATCCCGACGCCGCAGCCGGTGCACTACCGCCCGATGTTCGGCGCCTTCGGCGGTGCGCTGGCGCGGGGGTCCCTGACGTTCGTATCGCAGGCGGGGCTGGATGCCGGCATTGGGGAGCGCTTCGGGTTGGCCAAGACCCTGAGCGCGGTGCGCAACATCCGCGGAGTGCGCAAGAAGCACATGGTGCACAACGGATTGACGCCGGCCATGGAGATCGACGCGCAGACCTACGCCGTGCGCGCCGATGGACAGTTGCTGACCTGCGAGCCGGCCAAGGTGCTGCCCATGGCGCAGCGCTACTTCCTGTTCTGAAGCCTCAGCGCTCGACGGCCGGCTGGACGATGACCTCGACCCGGCGGTTGGGCGCGTTGCACTCGATTCGCGAGCGGGTCGCGGGGCCGGCGCCGCAGTCGGTGACGGGCTCGCGGCTTCCGACGCCTTCGGCCCGGATCCACTCGGACGTGACGCCGCTGCTCACCAGCACACGCCGTACCGATTGCGCGCGTTCGCGTGAGAGTACGAGGTTGGAAGATGCGCGCCCGATAGGGTCAGCGTGGCCGCGTACCGAGATATTCAGCGGGCCTTCGGCGGCCTTCTCGCGGATCTCGGCGCCCAGGCGCCCGATTTCGGCGCGGCCTTCTGCCGTGATGGCCGCGGAGTCGCCTCTGGCAAAGTCGAACAGCACGTCGGACTTGAGCGTGTAGATGGTGCGCTCGGCCTCCGGCTCGCAGGGCATCACGGCCTGGGCCCGGTTGACCACGAAGCGAAGCTCGCGCATGTCGGCCAGCATCGGTTCCATTTTTTCGCGGCCGTAAGGCACCAGTTCGCCGGCGCCACCGTCGGAGACGGCGACGAAATAGGTGTTGCCGCCCTTGAGCTCAACCTGCGTCCTGGGATGCGCCTTGCCCGCGAAGAAGGGCTCGTCGCCGACATAGGCCTCGATGTTGTGCTGGCCCGGCGCCACGCAGAAGCGGGTGTAGGTGCCCGGCAGCAGGGCGGTGTTGAGCGAACCGTCGATATAGACATGCGCTCCCTGCCGCGCAGCCGGGTCGCCCGGCGGAAGGCTCTTGCGCATGACCACCAGCTGGGCCTGGCCTTTCGCAACCCCGGGCACGGGGTGGTATGCCGCGCCTTGGCTCAGATCGACCGCTTGCGCATGGCACAGGCCGGACGCCCCCATGCACACGGTGGCCGACGCCAGCAAGACCGCGGCCCGGGTCCGGGACGCCAGCTTTCCTGTGGACATATTGAATTTCAGCATATTTGTTAAATCCGGAGTGCCAATTGGCGACATTTATCAAAACAAATCAACCACCCATGGCGATCAATAGGCAAACAAATATATCGACTATCGGCGCAACCGGGCGTGATTCATTTCACCCAATCACGTCATTAGAATCAATTCAATGCGCAAATCAATATTGATTTTTCAAACCTGATTTCTTTGTCAAACCGACGATGGAAAGTCGGCCCGCATCGCGACCGGCGGCACGTCACGAGGACACTCCCCGATGGGCGCGGTAATTGCAGTGACAATCCGGGCAACCTCGATCACTTTCATCGTCGCGCGGCGCCGACACGCCGCCGCCCACATCACTTCGCGCTCCTGCCCATGCTCACCGCCAACAAACTCGTTCCCCAAGGTCGCGGCCTCGCCCCGGTTCTCCTCAGGCGCGCCGCCACCGTGGAACTGGACTGGGACATCCGCCAGAAGAGCCGCTTCGACTGCACCGACTCGCAAGGCCGGCGCCTGGGCGTGTTCCTGTCCCGGGGCGCCTGCGTGCGGGGCGGCGACGTGCTGGTGGCCGAAGACGGGTCGCTCGTGCGGGTGGTGTCGGCGCCTCAGCCGGTACTGGTGATCACGCACTGCCCGCAGCACGGCACGCCCTTCGACCTGACGCGCGCGGCCTATCACCTGGGCAACCGGCATGTGCCGATCGAGCTCAGGCCCGACCATCTGAAGATCGAGCCGGACCACGTGCTGGCCGACATGCTGCGCGCCATGCACCTGATCGTGCGGGAGGAAAGCGCCGCTTTCGAGCCGGAAGGCGGCGCCTACGGGGCCAGCGCCACCGGCCACGGCCACGGCCACGGCCATCAGCACGAACACGGCCACAGCCACAGCCACGATCACGGCCACGATCACAGTCATTCCCATTGACCCTTCGCGATGACTCCCGCACCCAGCGATCCCGCCAGCCTGCTGCAGCTCATCTGGTTGGCCTCGCCGGCGCTCCCGGTGGGCGGTTTCGCCTATTCGGAAGGCCTGGAATCCGCCGTTGAACTGGCCGGCGTCTCCAGCGAGTCCGCAGCCGCCGACTGGCTGGACGACCAGTTGCACCTGGGCCTGGCACGCGGTGACCTGGCGGTGCTGGCGCAGGCCATCGCCGCATGGCGCGCCGCCGACCACGCGCGCATCGCCGCCCTGAACGACTGGGTGCTGCAAACCCGCGAATCGGCCGAATTCCTGCTGCAGACACAGCAGATGGGCCGGTCCTTCGTCGAGTGGCTGAAGCTGCACCACGAGGACGCGGCCGACGTGTTCGGCGCATTGCCGGCGAGTTATCCGGTGGCTTTCGCCTTCGCCGTGGCCCGCACGAGCGCCAGCGTGCGCGACGGCTGCCTGGCCTTCGCATTCGGCTGGGCCGAGAACATGACCGGTGCCGCCGTCAAGGCGGTGCCGCTCGGGCAGGGTGCCGGCCAGCGCATCCTGGCACGCCTGGCCGCGGTCATTCCCGCTGCGGTCGAGCACGCCATGGGGCTGTCCGACGACGAGCGGCAGGCGTTCACGCCGATGCTCGCCGTGCTGTCGTCCCGGCACGAAACCCAGTATTCACGCCTTTTCAGAAGCTAGTTCCAGATCCTCCGCCACACGACCATGAGCGCCGCCCTGCACCACATTCCCCATCGCACCAAGAACCTGCCGCCGCTGCGCGTGGGCATCGGAGGCCCGGTCGGCTCGGGCAAGACCACCCTGCTCGAGATGCTGTGCAAGCGCATGCGCGAGCAGTACGACCTGGTGGCCATCACCAACGACATCTACACCAAGGAAGACCAGCGCCTGCTCACGGTGGCCGGCGCGCTGCCGGCCGAACGCATCATCGGCGTGGAAACCGGCGGCTGTCCGCACACCGCCATCCGCGAGGACGCGTCGATCAACCTCGAGGCGATCGATCGCATGCTGGCCACCTTCCCGGACGCCGACGTGGTCTTCGTCGAGAGCGGCGGCGACAACCTCGCCGCCACCTTCAGCCCCGAGCTGAGCGACCTGACCATCTACGTGATCGACGTCGCCGCCGGCGAGAAGATTCCGCGCAAGGGCGGCCCGGGCATCACCAAGAGCGACCTGTTCGTCATCAACAAGACCGACCTGGCCCCGTACGTCGGTGCCGACCTGTCGGTAATGGAAGCCGACACGCAGCGCATGCGCAAGAACCGGCCGTACGTGATGACCAACCTGAAGACGCAGGACGGGCTCGACCAGGTGATCGCGTTCATCGAGGAACGCGGCATGCTGCGCGAGTAGCGCTACAGCGGCAGGGCGGTCGTGCGCTTGATGCTCTCGAGCACGAAGCTCGTCTTGCAGTCCTGCACGCTGGGGTGCTTGAGCAGGGTGTCCATGACGAAGCGCGAGTAGTGCGCCATGTCGGCCACCATCACGCGCAGGAGATAGTCCATCTCGCCGGTGAGCGAGCTGCATTCGACCACTTCGGGCCAACCCTGCACGCTGGCGCGAAAGGCGTCCATCGGGCTGCGCTTGTGGGTTTCGGCATGCTTTTCCAGCCGGACGTTGATGTAGGCGGTCAATGCCAGGCCGACCCGTTCGGGGCGCACCAGCGCCACGTAGCGGTCGATCACGCCCGACTCCTCCAGCCGCCGCACCCGCCGCAGGGTGGCCGAAGGCGACAGGCCCACCCGCTCGGCGATCTGCTCGTAGGTGGCGCGCCCGTCCGCCTGCAGCAGTTCGAGCACGCGGAGATCCAGTCGATCGAGTTCGGTTTGTGCGTTCATTCCACTGATTTTGCAGGTTTCCTGCGCGCAGGGCCGCTCGGCAGCCGAAATATGCATCAAGCGTGCTTGAGGAATTCGTAGCATCCCATCTCATCCAACCCTCTCAATCCCCACGCTCAAGCGCCCCACCGGAGACACATATGGCCGATCTTTTCGACAACCCCATGGGCCTGCAAGGTTTCGAGTTCGTCGAGTTCGCCTCGCCCACGCCCGGCATCCTGGAGCCGATGTTCGAAGCCCTGGGCTTCTCGCTGGTGGCGCGCCACCGCTCGAAGGACGTGGTGCTCTACCGCCAGGGCGACATCAACTTCATCGTCAACCGCGAGCCGCACAGCCCGGCTGCGTATTTCGCCGCCGAGCACGGACCGTCGGCCTGCGGCCTGGCCTTCCGCGTGAAGGATTCGCACAAGGCCTACGCCCGCGCGCTCGAACTGGGCGCCCAGCCGGTCGAGATGGCCACCGGCCCCATGGAGCTGCGCCTGCCGGCGATCAAGGGCATCGGCGGCGCGCCGCTGTACCTGATCGACCGCCATGAAGACGGCAAGTCCATCTACGACATCGACTTCGAGTGGGTCGAAGGCGCCGACCGCCGCCCGCCGGGCCACGGCCTGTCGGTCATCGACCACCTGACCCACAACGTCTATCGCGGCCGCATGGCCTTCTGGGCCGGCTTCTACGAGCGGCTGTTCAACTTCCGCGAGATCCGCTACTTCGACATCCAGGGCGAATACACCGGGCTGACGTCCAAGGCGCTGACGGCGCCGGACGGCAAGATCCGCATCCCGCTGAACGAGGAATCGTCCAAGGGCTCCGGCCAGATCGAGGAGTTCCTGATGCAGTTCAACGGCGAAGGCATCCAGCACATCGCGCTGCTCACCGACGACATCCTGGGCACCATCGACAAGCTGGGCCTGGCCGGCGTGCCGCTGCTGGACGCGCCCAACGAAATCTATTACGAGATGCTGGAAACCCGCCTGCCCGGCCACGGCCAGCCGGTGGCCGAGCTGCAGGCGCGCGGCATCCTGCTCGACGGCACCACCGAAGGGGGCACGCCGCGCCTGTTGCTGCAGATCTTCTCCAAGCCCACCTTCGGACCGGTGTTCTTCGAGTTCATCCAGCGCAAGGGCGACTACCGCGACGGCTTCGGCGAAGGCAACTTCAAGGCGCTGTTCGAGTCGATCGAGCGCGACCAGATCCGCCGCGGCGTGCTGCAGACCGCCTGAGACCGAGGCTGCGCCGTGTCAACCCAGGACACCAGCGTGAGCCCCGAGGCCGGCAGCGACGCCAAGACGCTGCACGGCCTGGCCGGCGGCGCGCAGCCGGCGCGTGCCGACTGGACCATCGACCAGGGCTGGGAACGCTACACGCCCGCCGAGCACGCCGTCTGGAAGACCTTGTTCGAGCGCCAGACGAAGCTGCTGCCGGGCCGTGCCTGCGACGAGTTCGTCGCGGGCATGGAGAGCCTGCCGATCGGCCCCGAGCAGATTCCCGACTTCCGCCGCCTGTCCGACGTTCTGATGCAGCGCACCGGCTGGCAGGTGGTCGCGGTGCCCGGCCTGGTGCCCGACGAGGTGTTCTTCGACCACCTGGCCAACCGGCGCTTTCCGGCCGGGCAGTTCATCCGCAGGCCGCACGAGCTCGACTACCTGGAAGAGCCGGACGTCTTCCATGATGTGTTCGGCCACGTGCCGATGCTGATGAATCCGGTGATCGCCGACTACATCCAGGCCTACGGCCGGGGCGGCCTGCGGGCACGCGAGCTGGGCGTGCTCGACAAGCTGGCCCGGGTGTACTGGTACACGGTGGAGTTCGGCCTGGTGCAGCAGCCCGACGGCGTGCGCATCTATGGCGCCGGCATCGCATCTTCCTATACCGAGAGCGTCTTCTCTCTGGAGAGCGCTTCGCCCAACCGCATCCGCTTCGAGCTCGAGCGCGTCATGCGCACCCGCTACCGCATCGACGATTTCCAGGAAAGCTACTTCGTCATCGACAACCTCGATGCCCTGCTCGAACTGGCGCACATCGACTTCGCGCCGCTGTACGAGCGCATCGACGGACTGCCCGACCACGAGCCGGGCACGGTCCTGGAGACCGACCGGCTGGTGTCCCGCGGCACCGGCTCCTATCACAAGGCTCGCACCGCCGAGCGAAGCACGCAGGCTTGCCAATGAACAACCAGGTCGTACTCGTCACCGGCGCCGCCGGCAATCTCGGACGCGCGGTGGCGCAGGTCTTCGCCGCGCGCGGCGCGCGCCTGGCCCTGGTGGGCCGGCAGGTCGAGCGCCTCGCGTCGACCTTCGGCCCTGAAACCGATGGACAGCGATTCGTGGCCGCCGACCTGCTCGACGCACAGGACGCGCAGGCCGCCGCCGACGCGGTTCTCGAGCGATTCGGCCGCATCGACGTGCTGTGCAACCTGGCCGGCGGCTTTCGCATGGGCACGCCCGTGCACGCCACCGAGGCGCACACCTGGGACGCGATGTTCGGCCTGAACATGCGCACCATGCTCAACATGGCCCAGGCCGTCGTGCCCGTGATGCAGCAGCAAGGCGGCGGCAGGATCGTCAACGTGGGCGCGTTCGCGGCGCAGCGCGGGCTGGCGAACATGGGCGCCTACATCGCATCCAAGAGCGCGGTGATCCGCCTGACCGAGTCGATGGCCGCCGAACTTCGCAGCCAGCGCATCAACGTCAACTGCGTGCTGCCGACCATCATCGACACGCCGGAAAACCGCGCCGACATGCCCGACGCCGATCCCGCGCAATGGGTGGCGCCGGCCGACCTGGCCGAGGTGATCGCCTTCCTGGCCTCGCCCGCGGCGCGCGCCGTGCACGGCGCCGCGCTACCGGTCACCGGGCTGAGCTGAGGGGCTCGGGCGCCTTCTGCCCGGCCAGGTCGACCCAGCCGCCGCCGATCGACTTGTACAGCTGGGTCGCCTGCAGCAGCACGTCGGCTTGGCTTTGCGACAGCTGCAGCTGGGCATTGAAGAGGCTGCGCTCGGCGTCCAGCACCTCCAGGTAGCTGGTGTAGCCACCGTCATAGCGCTTGCGCGCCAGCCGCGCATAGTTGGCCAGGGCCTCGGTCTGCTGCTGCGCGGCGTCGCGCGCCAGCTGCGTCTGGCGCACGCCCGTTAGCGCATCGTCGGTCTCGCGGAAAGCCGTCTGCACCGCCTGCCGGTAGTTGGCCACCGACACGCGCTGCGCCGCTTCGGCGCTTTGCACCTGGCCGGCGATGGCGCCGGCGGTGAAGATGGGCAGGCTGATGTCCGCGCCGTACGTCCAGGTGCGGGCGCTGCCGCTCCACAGGTCCGACAGCGAACGGCTGGCCGAGCCGAAGGCCCCGGTCAGCGAGATGCTGGGGAAGTACGCCGCCTTGGCCGCGCCGATCCGCGCGTTGGCCGCCACCAGCTGCTGCTCGGCCGCGAGCAGGTCGGGGCGCCGCTCGATCACCTGCGACGGCAGCCCGAACGGCACCGGCGGCATGCGCAGCGCCTGGATCGCCAGTCCGCGCGCGATCGGCCCCGGGTTGCGGCCGACCAGCACCGACAACGCGTTTTCCTGCTGCACGGCCTGCTGCTCCAGCTGGCGCTGCGTGCGCAGCGCACTCGCGTATTCGGAGCTCGCCTGGTTGACCTCGAGGTCGGACACCACGCCGCCCTGGCGCCGGCGCTGGAACAGGCGCAGCGTGTCCTCGCGCAGCCCCACGGTGGAGCGGGCGACCTCCACCTCGCGGTCCAGGTCGCGTAGCCGCACGTAGCCGGCGATGACCGCCGCCACCACCGACAGCACCGTGGCGCGCCGGGCTGCCTCGCTGGCGTTCAGTTCGGCGGCCGCCGCCTCGGTCAGGCGACGCGTCCGCCCGAACAGGTCGATTTCCCAGCTCGCCAGCAGGCTGGCCTGGAACGCGTTGTACGGGTTGGCGCCGGGTGCCGGACTGATGGTCTGCCCGCTCGCCCGCGTGCGGGCGCCCGAGACATCGGCACCCAGCTGCGGAAAGAGCTGCGCACGGGTGGTGCCCAGCGCGCCATAGAACTGGTCGACGCGTGCCGCGGCGGCCACGACGTCCTGGTTGCCCGCCAGCGCCTCGTCGATCAGCGCATCCAGCTGCGCGTCGCCGAACTGCTGCCACCACGCGCTGTCGGCCGCGCTTGCGCTGGCTGCGCCGGCATCGGCCGCGGCACGAAAGCGATCGGGCACGGTCAGCGTCGGCCGGGCATAGTCGGGCCCCAGCGTGCAACCGCAAAGCAGCAGGGCCGCGACGAGCGCGGCGTGCACGGCCCCGACCGGGCGCCGTTGCCCGGGCCGGTCACCGCGGCGCATGGTCCGCCTCTGCATCTGCCGCCGCGTCGCCCGCAGGCCCGGCTGCCGCGCCTTTCCTTCTGGCCCCGCGCTCGCTCAGGGTCTGCAGGCCCCAGAAGAACATCGGAATGAAGAAGATCGCGATCGCCGTGGCGCCCAGCATGCCGCCGATCACGCCGGTGCCCAGCGAATGCCGGCTGGCGGACGATGCGCCGCTGGCGATCGCCAGCGGCACGCAGCCGAGGATGAACGCCAGCGACGTCATGATGATCGGCCGCAGGCGCAGCCGGGCCGCGCCGATCGCGGCGTCGTACGGCGACATGCCTTCCTTGTGCTGCAGCTCCACCGCGAACTCGAAGATCAGGATGGCGTTCTTCGCCGCCAGCGCGATCAGCACGGTCAGGCCGATCTGGAAATACACGTCGTTCTCCGTGCCGCGCAGCCAGATCGCGACGATGGCGCCGAACAGCGCGAACGGCACGGCCAGCAGCACGCCCAGCGGCAGCGTCCACTTCTCGTACTGCGCCGCCAGGATCAGGAACACCATGACCAGCGCGAAGCCGAACACCAGGCCCGCGGTCGAACCGGCCGACTTCTCCTCGTAGGCCTGGCCCGACCAGGCAAATGAAAAGCCTTCGGGCAGCACCTCGCGCGCGACCGCCTCCATCGCGTCGAGCGCCTGACCCGAGCTGTAGCCCGGCGCCGGCCCGCCCGAGATCTTGGCCGCCGGGTAGTTGTTGAACCGGGTCACCAGGTCGGCACCGACCACGTAGCGCGTGCTCGCCATCGCCTTCAGCGGCACCATCTCGCCGCCGTGGTTGCGCACGTACATGTTCTGCAGGTCTTCCGGCTTGGTGCGGTAGTCGGGCTCGGCCTGCAGGATCACCTGGAACAGCCGGCTGTTCTTCGGGAACTGGCTCACGTAGAGCGAGCCGAACAGCGTCTGCAAGGTGCTGTAGACGTCCTGCACCGGCACGCCCAGGCTCTCGGCCTTGTCGCGGTCGACGTCCACCAGCAACTGGCGCGATCGGGTGTTGATGGTGGAGTTGACGCCGCGCAGCTGCGGCCGCGCATTCGCCTTGGCGATGATCTCGCGCGTGAGTTCCTCGAGCCGCTGCAGCGGCGCGTCGCCTTCGCTCTGCACCCAGAACTCGAAGCCGCCGGTGGTGCCCAGCCCGGGGATCGAGGGCGGGTTCACCGGGATCATCACCGCTTCCTGGTCCTTGGCGAATTCGCGCGCGGCGTCGTGGATCAGGGCGTCCGCCTTGTCGGATGCCGCCTGCCGCTCGGCGAATCCCTTGAGCGCCACGAACAGGAGGCCCGCGTTGGACTTGAGCTGCGAGTCGATCAGCGAGAAACCGGGCACGGTGGCCACCGACTGGACGCCGGGCTGCTGGCTGAACCATTTCTGCGCCCGGTCGGTCGCAGCTTCGGTGCGGTCCAGGCTGGCCGCGTCCGGCAGGATGGCGGCGGTGAAGATGTAGCCCTGGTCTTCCACCGGCAGGAACGAACCCGGCACGCGCTTGAACAGGCCGAGCATGATCACCACCATGCCCGCGATCAGCAGCAGCGACACGGCCGCGCGCCGGATCGCCAGCTGCGTGCTGCGGCTGTAGCCTTCGGTCACGCGGTCGAAGCCGCGGTTGAACCAGCCGAAGAAGCCCTTCCTGCCATGCTCGCTGCCCGGCGGGTGCGGCTTGAGCAGGATGGCGGCCAGCGCCGGCGACAGCGTCAGCGCCACCACGCCAGAGAGCACCACCGACACCGCGATGGTGACCGCGAACTGCTTGTACAGCTGCCCGGTGATGCCCGACAGGAACGCCACCGGAATGAACACGGCGCACAGCACCAGCACGATCGCCACCACCGGCCCGCTCACCTCGTCCATGGCGCGCTTGGCCGCGGTCTTCGGGTCGAGCCCGAACTCGCTCATGTTGCGCTCGACGTTCTCCACCACCACGATGGCGTCGTCCACCACGATGCCGATGGCCAGGATCATGCCGAACAGCGTCAGCATGTTGATCGAGAAGCCCATGGCCGTCATGCCGATGAAGGCGCCGACGATCGACACCGGCACCGCCAGGATCGGCACGATGGTGGCCCGCAAGCTCTGCAGGAACAGGAACACCACCAGCACCACCAGCACCAATGCCTCGAAGAAGGTGTGCACCACCTCGTTGATGGACTCCTTGACGAACTCCGTCGTGTCCAGCGCGATGTCGTAGTCCAGCCCCGGCGGAAAGCTCTTCTTCATGTCCGCCAGCGCCGTGCGCACGTCGGTCGCCACCTGCAGTGCGTTGGCGCCGGGCTGCTGGTAGACGGCGATGAGCGTCGCGGTCTTGCCGTTGTAGCGCGAGCGGATCGAATAGTCCTTGGCGCCCAGTTCGGCGCGGCCGATGTCCTTGACTCGCACGATGGCGCCGGTGCCGGCCTGCGCCCGCAGGATGATATTGTCGAACTGGGCCGGCTCGGTCATTCGGCCCGATGTCGCGACCGGAAAAGTCTGCTGCACCGGCGCCGCAGTCGGCGATGCGCCGAGGCGCCCGGCCGCGTATTGCTGGTTCTGCGCCGCCACCGCCTGCTGCACGTCGGTCGCCGTCAGTCCCAGGCTGGCCATGCGGTCCGGCTTGAGCCAGAGGCGCATCGCGTAGTCGGGCGCACCGAAGATCGAACTCTGGTTGGCGCCCGGGATGCGCTTGAGCGTGTCGAGCACGCTCATGTTGGCGAAGTTGGCGACGTAGGTCGCGTCCAGGCTGCTGTCGGGCGAGTAGATCGCCACGATCATCATGAAGGCCTGCGACTTCTTGGCCACCGACACGCCCTGCTGGCTCACCGCCGAGGGCAGCGTCGGCAGCGCCAGGTTGACGCGGTTCTGTACGTCCACCTGCGCCAGCGACGGGTCGGTGCCGATCTTGAAGTACACCGACAGCGTCATGTTGCCGGTCGAACTCGAGGTCGAGTTCATGTACATCATGTTGTCGGCGCCATTGACCTGCTGCTCGATCGGCGCGGCCACGTTCTGCGCCACCACCTCGGCACTGGCGCCGGGGTAGGAGGCGGTGACCGAGATCTGCGGCGGCGTGATCTCCGGGAACTGCGCGATCGGCAGGTTGGCCATCGCCACCGCCCCGGCCAGCACCAGGATGATGGAGATCACGGCCGCGAAGACCGGCCGGTCGATGAAGAAGTGCGCGATCTTCATCAGGCCGCCGCCAGCGCGATGTCGACCCGGCGCGCCTGCACCGGTGCCTGGCCACCGGTGATGTCGGCCGGCTTTCGCAGCTCGATGCGGCCGGCCGGCACCCCGGCGGCTACCAGTGCGTCGCGCACCGCCTGTGCGCGCTGCCTGGCCAGCGCCCGGTTGCGCCGCGCGCTGCCGGTGCTGTCCGCGTAGCCCTGCAACGTGACGCGCAAGTGCGGCTTTGCCTTCAGTTCGGCGGCCAGCGCCGCCAGCACGGCGCGGCCGGTGGCGTCCACCCGGGCACGGTCGGAGTCGAAGTACACGGCGCGCGGCGCCGCGCCTGCAGGTGCGGGCGCGCCTGGGGTTGCCGCGCTTGCGCCAGTCGCGCCAGCTGCTCCAGTCCCAGTGGTCGCCGCGGGCGCGCCTCCCGAAGATCCCGCGGATGCCGTTGCCGCGGCATGCGCCGCGGTCCCCGCGCCCGCTGGTGCGGAAGCCGGCGACGCGGCGGCGGCGCCGCCGGCGGCGGGCGCGGGCAACGCCTGCGCAGGGACCTCCTTCGCCTGCACCGCCATCCCGGGCGCCAGCCGCATGAAACCATCGACCACGACGCGCTCGCCGTCCTTGAGGCCTTCGCTCACCAGCCACTGGTCACCCAGCCAGTCGCCGGCCACCACGGGCCGCTGGTTCGCCTTGCCGTCGGCATCGACCACCCAGACGAACTGGCCGCGCGGCCCTTCCTGCACGGCGCGTTGCGGCACGGCAATGGCCCCCGGTCGCGAGAAACCGATCACGTTGACGCGCACGAACTGCCCGGGACGCAGCTGGCCGTCGGGGTTTGGCAGCTCGGCACGCAGGAGGAAGGTGCCCGTCTCCTGGCTGAACGCGGCGTCGGCGAAGGTGATGCGGCCCTTGGCCGGAAACACCGAGCCGTCCGCCAGCACCAGCTCCACCCCGTAGCGGTCACCCGGCGCGGGCGTGAGCAGGCCCCTCTTCACCTCGTCCTTCACGCGCAGGCTTTCGTTTTCCGAGAGGCTGAAGTTCACCCGCATCGGGTCGAGCCGGGCCACGTAGGTCAGCAGGCTGTTGGATGCACTGACGTAAGCCCCCTCCTGCACCTTGGCGAACGAGCTGAGGCCGGCCAGCGGCGACGCGATGGTGGTGTAGCCCAGGCGAAGCTGCGAGTCGGTCACCTTGGCGTTGGCCGCCTCGACGGCCGCGGCCGCGGCCTGCGCCTGCCCCGTGGCGTCGTCGAGATCCTTCGCCGCGAGCGCGTTGTCCGCCACCAGCGGCTTGACCCGGGCCAGGTTGGCACGGGCGGTGGTCAGGCGCGCCTGCTGCTGGGCCAACTCGGCCCGGGCGGCCTGCAGGTCCGCCTCGAACGGCTTGCGGTCCATGAGGAACAGGGGCTCGCCCGGCTTGACGAAGCTGCCCTCGCGGTAGACGCGCTTTTCCAGGAAGCCGTCCACGCGCGCCCGGATCTCGACCTGCTGGGCGCTCTCTGTCTGGCCGACGAACTGGAAGGTCACCGGCAGGGTCTGCGCCTTGACCGTCAGCGCCGAGACCGCTGCCGCACCCGGCCCCGCGGCCGCAGGCGCCGGCTCCTTCGAGCACGCGGCCACCAGCACCGCCAGCAGGAGCACAGCCGTCCCCAGGACAGGCCGTGCATCGACCGCTCCGACTCCTGCGGAAAACATCATCCTGACTCCTCTCGGCCTGTACGCCGGGCTGACTCTTTCACATGATGCAAACGCTCGCGCGAGTCTAATTGTCATTTGTCCGTTCCGTGCGGGCTTGCCGCTGCGTCGGGTCGGCGCGACACACCCGCCCTCTCCGGGACTTGCCATGCGGCACCCCAACGCGTGTAATCGGCGCCAGCGATTACAGGAGAACGCCCTTGCCTGATCGATCAGCCCTGCGCGGATGGCCTGTCTGGCTCGGCCTTTCGGCCCTGGCCGGCGCCGCGCAGGCGCAAGGCAGCAGCGTCACCGTGTACGGCGTGGCAGATGCCTACCTCACTGGCATCTGGGGCGGAGCAGGCAGCATCACCCAGCTGCAGTCCGGCGGCCTGTCCGGCTCGCGCCTGGGCTTTCGCGGGCGCGAAGACCTGGGCGGCGGGCTGTACGCCAACTTCGTCCTCGAAACGGGCCTCAACATGGACGACGGCACCTACGGCCAGGGCGCCGTGTTCGGGCGCCAGTCCTTCGTCGGCGTGGGCTCGACGTCCCTGGGCGCGGTCACGCTGGGACGCCAGTACACGGGCTTCTGGCACGTCACCGACGAATTCAGCGAATTCTCCAACTCCGGCAACGGCCCGAGCAGCGCGGTCATCGGCGGCTTCGGCGGCTACGAGCCGGTGCGCGGCTCGCTCGACAGCGGCACCGGCAACGGCGGCCCGGCGCGGCTCAACAATGCCGTCAAGTACGAGTCTCCGGTATGGGCCGGCTTCCGCTTCGGCATGCAGGGCGGCTTCGGCGAGGTGGTCGACGACGCCAGCGGCAACCGCGTGCTCGACGCCTACGCGCGCTATGCGCAAGGCCCGGTCGACATCGCCGCGGCCTACGTGGACGACCGCGGCGGCAGCGTGCTGCCCGACGCCGCTCGGCGCAGCTACATCGTGGCGGCGGCCTACAGCTTCGGCAACCTGAAGGTGCGCGGCGCCTATCTCGAGGTCGATGACCGCAGCAGCTTCAACCAGGACGGTTCGGGCTGGTGGGTGGGCGCCGACTATCGCCTGGGCACCAGCCTGGTGAAGATCCAATACGTGGTCAATGCGCCCAGCTACGTCAGCGACGCGCACACCCAGGGCATCGGCCTGGGCTACGAATATTCGCTGTCCAGGCGCACCACCCTCTACACCTCGGTCAGCTATTTCAAGAACGACGTCAACGCCGGCCTGGGACGCGCCTCGTTCACCATTCCCAGCGGCCTGACCACCACCGCCGACAACGACCTGACGCAGTGGGTCGGCGGCATGCGCTTCACCTTCTAGCTTCGCCTTCCTCTTCCTGTGACTCAGCCCACGGGCCGGCAGGCGGCGCGGACGATGCGCTCGGTCGGGTTCGGACTCATGCCGCGGAACGCCATGGGCTGCGGATTGCCCCGGTAGTCCTGCTTGCGCAGGACCGCGCCCTGCCACAGCGGCGCCTCGTAGAACGCGATCTCCAGGTACTGGGCGCGCCCGGCACGGCAGTCGAAGCGCACCAGCGCATGGTAGGACCGGTAGGGCACGCCGTCCCAGCTGCGGCGCTCGTGCGCACGGTTGACGCGCAGCGCCATCACGCGCCCCTGCTCCTCGGGAGCAAAGTCGGACAACTCGACCTGCACCGTCTCGGCCCGCTCGTTGGCCGGATCGCCAGCGACGGTGAACCAGGCCGGCGGCTGTGGGGCGCCGGGCTGCGGCTGCGCCATGGCGAAACTCGCGCCGGCACAGCACGCAACCATGCCCAGCCAACCCGCGAATGCTTTGATCTTGCCGACGACCACAAATTTCCTCGCTTCTCTTGCGCCAAATTCTAGGTGGCGCCGTTTCGTTTCCTGACAGTGATTGCGGCCATTCGATGCGCAGGAACAACGATCGTCAGCCGCGCGGATCTTGCCGAAGCACGCCATGCAGCGCCAGGCGCGACTGCCGCGCCAGCGCCTGCAGGTCGGGGCGCCCGACCGCGCCGATGAAGGCATGGGCGAACATGCCGTAGAGGACGGTATGGCCGACCCGCGCCAGCTCGCGCAGCCGCGGCGGCGGCGGTGCATCGTCCGCGGCAGCCAGGGCAGCGGCCCAGGCGTCGACGAAGCGCTCGTACATGCGGCGATAGGCCTCGGCGCCCGAGAGGTGCCGCTCGAGCAGGTAATGACTGCCCCATTGCGCGGGGTGGGCGCGATGCGCCTCGACCATCGCATCGACGATCGTCCCGGCCATGGACGCCATCGACGCCCCGGCGTCGGCCTGCGCCGCGTCGCGCAGGATGGCCAGCAAGGCCTTCGAGCGCATGTGCAGGCACACCCTGGCCAGGTCTTCCTTGCTCGCAAAGTACTCGTAGAAACTGCCCAGGCCCGTCCCGGCCACCAGCGCGATCTCGCGGATGGTGATGGCGCCGTAGTCGCGCTCCTCGAGCAGGCGCACGAAGGCCTCCTGCAATGCGTGCGACGTCTGCAGAGCCCGGGACTGGCGCGGCCGGCGTCGCGCCGTGCTCGCGCTCTTCCTAGAATCGGGACCGGACTGCCGTTGCACCATGCGCGCATTCTGGACGAGGCCGGCATCCATAGCGTCCGCCCTCGTCTCGACCCACCCGAGCCGGCACGCCCCCGGACCAAGACATGACCCCATACGACAAGAACGAATCGTCCAGCGAACCCATGCCGACCGCGGTGTTCACGCGCGAGGGCGAAGACCGGTGGCAGGCCAGCGTGCTGGCCCGCGGCCCCTGGGACCCGCGCGCACAGCATGGCGGCGCCCCGTGTGCGCTGTTCGTCCACGTCGCGCAGCAGGCCATGGCCGAGCCGGGCTGGCAACTGGCCCGGCTCACGGTCGAACTGATCCGTCCAGTGCCGTTGGGCGCACTGCAGACGCGCTGCACGCCGCAGGCGGCACGCTCGACTGCCCGGGTCGGCATCGACCTGCTGGCCGGCGACACGCTGGTGGCGCGCGCCCATGTCCTCATGCTGCGCCAGCAGGACGTGCCCCTGCCCGAAAGCGCGCCCGGCTGGCAACCCGACCGGCTGCTGCCGCCGCCGGCCGGATGCACGCAGCGCCTGAGCATCCCGGGGCTGCCCGAAGGCGTGTCGTTCTACGGCAGTGTCATGGACATCCGGGTCGCGCAGGGCGATCCGCTGCAGCCCGGCCCCGGCGCGGCCTGGTTCCGCACCGTGCTGCCGCTCGTGCAGGGGCAACCCGATTCGCCCGCCATGCGCGCGGTCGCGGCGGCCGACTTCGGCAATGGACTGAGCTGGGTGCTGCCTGCCGAACGCTACGTGTTCGCCAATGCCGACATCAGCGTCCACCTGTTTCGACAGCCCGATGGCGAATGGATCGGCGTGCAGGCGCAGACGCAGATGGACGCAAGCGGCGCCGGCACGACGCTGTCCAGGCTCTACGACGAGCGAGGCAGTATCGGAGTGGCCATCCAGACCCTGGCGCTGCGCGCGCGCTGAGGCTCGGCGGGGCGCCTATAGCGGCTGGATCACCGCCAGGATGTTGCCTTCGCTGTCCTTGAACCAGGCGGCCCTGGCGCCGCCGGCGGTATAGATGCCCTGTCCGTCGTCGCCGGGCATCCCGGGATAGCGCTCCAGGGTGACGCCGCGCGCCGCCAGGTCGGCCACCTCCCGCTCGATGTCGCCCACCTCCCAGAACGCCTGGCTGGCCTTGGAAGTGCCGGCGTTCGGCGTCGGATAAAGGAAGCAGGCGGTGCCGCCGGCGAACTCGTAGGTCACGCCGCCGGCGATGTCGCGCGCGGGCTTGAGGCCCAGCTTGCCTTCATAGAAGCGGCGCGCCCGTTCGACATCCTGCGCCGGGAGGTAGGAGTACATCAATGCGTCTTGCAGCATGCGGTTCTCTCCGGTCCAAGCCCCCGAAGGGACGGCATGCCATTGTGGACGTCCGGCCGCGGCCGGCGGCGCCGGGGCGGCCAAGCCCCTTTGCCCGGTGGAGGAAGCGGCGGCGGATCAGCCGCGGCTGGGAATCACCAGGCCGCGCTGCACGGCCGGACGCGCCGCGAACACGTCCAGCACGCGGTTGACCTCGGCGAAGTCGGCGAAGCCCACCAGGTCGCCCGCGCCATAGAAGCCCACCAGGTTGCGCACCCACGGGAAGATGGCGATGTCGGCAATCGTGTAGTCATCGCCCATGACCCAGGCGCGGCCCTTGAGGTGCGCGTCCAGCACACCCAGCAGGCGGCGCGACTCGGCGACGTAGCGGTCGCGCGGGCGCTTGTCCTCGTAGTCCTTGCCGGCGAACTTGTTGAAGAAGCCCACCTGGCCGAACATCGGGCCGATGCCGCCCATCTGGAACATCAGCCACTGCACCGTCTGCCAGCGCGCCGCTGGGTCGGACGGCATGAGCCGGCCGGTCTTGTCCGCCAGGTACAGAAGGATTGCGCCCGATTCCCAAAGCGCCAGCGGCTTGCCACCCGGCCCGTCGGGATCGATCAGCGCCGGGATCCTGTTGTTCGGGTTGAGCGAGAGGAACTCGGGCGAAGTCTGGTCGTTCTTGCCGAAGTCGACCAGATGCGCCTCGTACGGAAGGCCGGTTTCCTCCAGCATGATCGACGCCTTGACGCCGTTGGGCGTGTTGAGCGAATACAGCTGCAGGCGCTCGGGATGAGCGGCGGGCCACTTGCGGGTGATGGGGAAGTCGTCGAGAGTCTTGAATGTGATGCTCATGGGCCGCATTCTGACCCACCGGCGGCGTGGCGCGCAAAATCGAAGGCACGGCGCCCACCTGGCGGCGGCCTGACCTGGGGAACGCATGCTTGTGGTTTGCGGCGAGGCACTCATGGACGTCTTCGTCGCCGGGGACACGTCCACCGGAATGGCGCTGGACGCGCGCGTCGGCGGCTCGCCCTTCAACGTGGCGATCGGGCTCGCGCGCCTGGGCCAGCCGGCAGCCTTCTTCGGCGGCCTCTCCCGCGGCGCCCTGGGCGAGCGGCTGGCGCAGGCACTGCGCGAAGAGGGCGTGCACTGCGCGTCGCTGGCGCGCCTGGACGCACCCACGACGCTGGGCCTGGTGGAACTGGACGCGCAGGGCGTACCCAGCTACAGCTTTCGCGGCCAGGCCTGCGCCGACCGCCTGCTGGAGCCGAACGCCCTGGCGCTCCTGCCCGCGTACATCAGCGCCGTGCAGGTGGGCTCGTACGCGACCGTGGTCGAGCCCATCGCGTCGACAGTACGCGCCTTGGTCTTGCGCGAGCGCGGACGCTGCCCGGTCTGCTACGACCCCAACGTGCGCCTCGACGTCGAGCCGGACATCGCGCGGTGGCGCGAGGTGCTGCACTGGATGATGCCGCGCTGCGACCTGCTCAAGCTCAGCGAGGAAGACCTGGCCCTGCTGCGGCCGGGCCTGGCGCCGACGTCCTTCGCCGGCGAGGCGCTGGCCGCCGGCGTCGGCCTCGTGGTCGTCACCAGCGGTGCCGGCGGCGCCGCCGGCTGGTCCCCGGTCGGTGAAATGCAGGTGCCGGCGCACCCGGCGGCGGTGGTCGATACCGTGGGGGCGGGCGACAGTTTCCAGGCAGCCCTGCTCGCCTGGCTGGGCGAAAGCGGCAAGCTCCAGCGCGACGAGCTGCACGCCCTCGCCTCCGCCGAGATCGGCGAGGCCCTGCGTTTCGCTGCCGCGGCTGCCGCCATCACCTGCGCGCGGCGTGGCGCCGACCTGCCGCGGCGCACGCAACTGCCCTGAATCGCCGCTGCCGGCCGATGGCCCCGCGAAGCGCCCGGCGCGCCATCAGGGCGCCGGCTCGCCCTCGAGCACGGCGGACGGCGCCGCGCCCGTTGCGTCGCCCCGCGGTTCGGCGCCGCGACGCACACGCTCGGGCGCGAAGTAGATCGCGGTCCAGCCCGCGTCGAGCTTGAACGGCTGCTCGCTCGAATAGATGCGGAATGCACCGCTTGGCGTGATGCCGCCCAGCAGCCACCAGTCCTCGCCCAGGGTGCCCATGCGCTCCTTGAACTCGTTCCAGCCCCAGGCATAGGTGAAGTTCGATGTCTGGATGGTCCAGCCCTGCCGAAGACGCCAGTCCAGCGAGTGATAGGTCGCCTCCTCGTTGAAGGCGAAGTAGCCGCGCGTCTGGATCGGCACGCGCCGCGACGCCTTGTCCGTCAGGTAGTGGATCGCCAGCTGGAACGTGCGGTGGTGTCCCACGCGCCGCCCGTGTCCCTTGCAGACGAGCGCGTTGTAGGAGTCGTTGTCGGTGGCGCACAGGACGTAGCTCAGGTGCTGCACCTCCATCACTTCCTCGGCATGTTCCGACAGGAACTCGCCATAGAACACCTCGATGCCGAGCATGCGAGCGTCCTTGAGCTGCTCGTAGTCCCGGTCGACCAGCAGCACCTCGACCTTCAGCCGCTGCAGCGCCTTGGCGAAGGCGCAGGTCCAGGGCGAGGCGCCGACGATCAGCAGGCCCGAATCGGACTTTGCAGCAAGGCCCAGCCTGCGCGCCATGCGCCCCAGCGTCAGGCCGTGCGCCAGCACCGTGACCATGACGATCAGGAACGTCGCCGGCAGCAGCTTCTGCGCGTCCGGGTAGCCGGCCTTGACCAGCGCCGGCCCGAAGATGCCGGCGGTGGCCACCGCCACGATGCCGCGCGGCGCGATCCAGGCCAGCAGCTTCTTGTCCTCGACGCGCATCGGCGCGCCCAGCGTCGCCAGGCCGATGGACAGCGGACGCACCACGAACAGGACGACCAGCACGAAGCCGACGATGCGCCAGTCGATCAGCATCAGGTCCTCGGCGAGCAGCTGGCCCGGGATGACGATGAACAGCACCGACAGCAGCACCACCGTCAGGTTCTCCTTGAAGCGCTGCAGCGACTCGCGCTCCATCAGTTCCATGTTGCCGATCACCAGGCCCATCAGCGTGACGGCGAGCAGCCCGGCCTCGTGCTGCACCCGGTTGCTCGCCCAGTAGGCGGCCAGCACCAGCACCATCAGCACCGGTGCCTTGAGATGTTCCGGCGCGCCGCCGCGCCTGTAGATCCAGCCGATCAGCCAGCCGCCCAGGCCGCCGAAGATGAGCGCCGCGCACACCGCCAGCGCCACGCCCTTGAGCGTGGCGACCATGCCGCCGCCGATGGTGAAGTACTGGAAAGCCAGCACGGCCAGCAGCACGCCGATCGGGTCGTTGACGATGCCTTCCCACTTGAGCAGCGCGGCCGACTCCTTGTTGAGCCTGGCCTGGCGCAGCAGCGGCAGGATCACGGTCGGGCCGGTCACCACCAGGATCGCGCCCAGCACGATCGCCACCGGCCAGTGCAGCCCGCCGACATAGTGCGCCGCCAGGCTGCCGAACAGCCAGGCCAGCGGCGGCCCCAGCACCGTGAGCCGCCCGATGCCGCGCCCCACGCGCCTGAACTCGTTGACCTTCAGGTCCATCCCGCCCTCGAACAGGATGATGGCCACGCCCAGCCCGATGAGTTCGCTCAGGTCCTCGGGGGCGATGGACAGCTTGACGATGCCGCCGACCGGACCGAGCAGCAGGCCGACGGCGATCAGCACGACGATGGACGGCAGGCGGACTTGCGCGGCCAGCCACTGACTGGCCAGGCCGGCACACAGGACGATCAACAACAGGGTGGCTGAATGCACGGCTTGGCTTTGTCGAGCGGTGGGGCGCCGATTGTCGCCGCTGCACGGGAAAGAAATAGACACAATCCGGCGAGAATGCGCCGAGCGTTTACCTTCGAAAGGCGGCCACGCGTGCCCGAAATCCTGCCCTGCCAGTACCAAGCCGTACCCGCCCTGCCCTTCACCGGCGCCAGGGGGGCGTTCGCCGGGCTGCGCCGGATCGTTGCGGTGGCCATGCTGCTGGCAATGCTGGTGGCGGGATGGCCGGCCCGGGCGCAGGGCGAAGGTGCGGCCGGCCAGGCCGCCTCGGCGCCGGTGCGGGCGCCGGTCCCGGCGCGGATCAGCGTGCTCAACCGCCACGTGGTCACGCTGCGCAGCGACTTCCTGGGCAACTCGCCGCAGGACAGGGCGCGGCGTGCCGAGGAAGTGATCGGGGACGTGCTCGATCGCGGCGGCCCCGGGACGGTCAGCGTGCAAGGGCAGCCGCAAGGCAAGGCCATGATGATCGACGGCAGCTTCGTGTTCCTGCTCACCCCCGGCGATGCCGATGCCGTGGGCGGGCAGACGCCGGAGGCCCAGGTCGCTTCGGCGCAGCAGGCGCTGGAGCAGGCCATTGCGGCAACGCGAGAGTCGCGCGACCGGGGGCGCCTGATGTGGGCCACGGTGCACGCGGTGACCGCCACTGTCATCTTCGCGGTGCTCGTGTGGGGCCTGATGTGGCTGCGCCGCAAGCTGGTCGTGCACACCACCCGCCTGCTGGCAGCCAAGACGGCTGGCGTGAAACTGGCCGGCCTGCCGCTGTTCCGGTTCACCCGGCTCTACGAGATGTCGAGCATCCTGGTGCGCCTGGTGGCCGGGGTGGTGCTGGCGGTGCTCAGCTACGAATGGCTGGCCTACGTGCTCAAGCGCTTTCCCGTCACGCGCCCTTGGGGCGAGCAGCTGGGCAGCTTCGTCTTCGGCGTGGCACGGCGCATCGGCGGCGGCATCGTCGACGCCCTGCCCGACCTGTGCGTGGCGCTGGTCATCTTCGCGCTTGCGCGCGGCGTGGTACTGACCATGCGGCCCGTATTCCACCGCGTCGAGCAGGGCCGCAGCGCGCTCGGCTGGCTCGACGCCGACCTGGTCGCGCCCACGCGGCGCATCTTCGAGATCGTGGTCTGGCTGTTCGCCATCGCCATGGCCTATCCGTACCTGCCGGGCTCGCAAAGCGATGCGTTCAAGGGCATCTCCGTGCTGATCGGCCTGATGGTCACGCTGGGCGGCTCCAACCTGGTGGGCCAGGCCGCCAGCGGCATGATCCTGATGTACTCGCGCACCGTGCGCGTGGGCGAGTACGTGCGCATCCAGGAACAGGAAGGCACGGTCGTCGACCTGGGCACTTTCACCACGAAGATCCGCACCGGCCTGGGCGAGGAAATCACCTTCCCCAACGCGGTGATCATGGCCAACGTGACCAAGAACTACTCGCGCACCGTGCGCGGCACAGGCTATATCCTCGACACCACCATGACGATCGGCTACGACACGCCGTGGCGCCAGGTGCAGGCCATGATGCTCGAGGCGGCGCGCCGTACCGAAGGCGTGGTGGCAGACCCCGCGCCGCAGGTCTTCCAGACCGCGCTGCAGGACTACTACGTGGAATACCGGCTGGTCTGCCAGGCCATCCCGACGCGCCCGCGTCCGCGCGCCGAAGCGCTGGCGGCGCTGCATGCCAACCTGCTGGACGTGTTCAACACGCACGGCGTGCAGATCATGTCGCCGCATTATCTCGGCGACCCGGCGGACGTGAAGGTCGTGCCGCCGGAAAACTGGTGGGCCGCACCTGCCGCCAGGCCGCCGCAGCGCGAAGGCACCAGCGCTTCGTGACGACGGACACCGCACGCTTCGTCGCCGACGTATCGACCAATCGGCACAACCGCGCCATCCTGGACCGCTGGGAAGACCTGGCATTGCCAGACGGATGGCTGGTCGCCGGCTGCCTGTTCCAGACCGTATGGAACCTGCAGGCCGGGCGCCCGCCGGAGGCCGACATCAAGGACTACGACCTCTTCTACTTCGACGCCGAAGGACTGAGCGAAGCAGCCGAGCAGCGCACCCAGGCCCGGGTTCAGGCCGTGCTGGACGACCTGGGCATTGCCGTCGAGGCGACCAACCAGGCCCGGGTGCACCTCTGGTACGAGGCGCATTTCGGCCAGCCGTACGAGCGGCCGTTGCGCAATGCGCGCGAAGGCATCGAGCGCTTCCTCGTGCCGGCCACCTGCGTGGGCATGCGGCCCGGCGAGGTGTATGCGCCGTACGGACTCGATCTGCTGTACGACGGCCGGCTGGGCATGAACCCGCTGGTGCCGCACCGCGCCCTGTTCGAGCGCAAGGTGGCGTCCTATCGGGCGCGCTGGCCGGCGCTGCAGGTGATCGCTCCGGCGGCCTGACATGCCACCGGCCCGGCCACGGCGTCAGTTCGCCGGCACGGCCTGGCCGACGGTGGCCGAAGGCGGGTCGTCCGAGGCCTGCCCCGTCGGCAGCAGGTCGCCCCACTGCGCGGCGCTTTGCGACAGGCCCTTCATGAGATCGTCGGCCATGGCTTCGAGCAGCCGCGTCTCGCGCCGGTCCAATTGGCGCGGCTCCTGGTCGAGCAGGCACAGCGTGCCCAGCACGAAGCCTGCGCTGTCGCGCAACGGCGCGCCGGCATAGAAGCGGATTCCCTTGGCGCGCAGCGCCTTGTTGCCGGCAAAGCGCAGGTCCTTGGTCACGTCGGGCACGACCATCGTGCGCATGCTGGTCACCACGTGCCCGCACAGCGACGAAGCGCGCGGCATGGCCAGGTCGTCGCCGCGCGCGCGCACGGCATGCCCCGCTTCGGTCGAACGCAGCGCGCCGTGCGCTCCGGCGACCGTCTGCGTGTCCTTCTCGATCAACGACACCATCGCAAGCGGCATGTCGAAGATGTCGGCCGCGCGCTGGGCGGCGGCGTCGAACAGCAGGCGCGCACGCGGATCCCGCGCGCCGCTGGCGTCGAGCGCGGCAAGGCGCTCGACGTCCTCCTCGGGCACGATCGCCTCGAGCACGCTGTCGCTCAGCTGCTCGCCCAGCAGCTCGGCGATCCGGACCACCGCCTCGTCGACCGAGCCGACCACGGCGTCGGCCCCGAGCAGGTCGGCATCGCCCGCCTCGGCGGCCGGCGGCGCAGCGTTCCACAATCCCAGCACCACCTTCAACTGCGGCCAGCGCCGGCGCAGACGCCGGCAGAAGCCGCGCGCAGCCACCTGCGGCTCCGGACTGAAGTACGACAGGCAGACGCACTGCACGCCGTCCAGGTCGAGGCCGGCGACGTGGTCCGCCGTGACCACGGCCGGTGGCCGGTGCGTGGAGGGATGGCCGGCCAGCGACAGCGCATGCGCGCACATGCGCGCGGCCAATCCGTCGATCTCCCATTTGCCGCCGATGCACACCACCTGCACCGGCGCACCGGCGGCGGAGTTGGCGGGAAACTGTTCCTGCATCTCGTCGATCAACGCGTCCATGCCGGTCACCACGCGGTGGCGATGCTCGGCGGTGGCCACGCTGCTGTGGTCGCTCGACGCCATGCGCAGCACACCCAGCCCGGTCTCGGCGTAGAACGCGGTGGGGTTGTCGTCGGTCACCTGCTCCACGGCGAGCTCGCTGGCTTCGTCGATGTCGCCGGCGATCAGCCGCTGGTAGAGGCGCGTGCGCAGGTCCAGCACCGGCTGGCTGCCCAGCAGCACGTCGAGAAAGCGCAGTCGCGGCAGGTGGCGGCCGAACACGAGCAGGCAGACCGTCAAGGGCGTGGACATGATCAGGCCCACCGGGCCCCACAGCGCGGTCCAGAACGTGGCGGCCACGATCAACGACATGGCCGACAGCCCGGTGCTGTGGCCGTACAGCCATGGCTCGATGATGTTGTTGCTCACCAACTCCAGCACGACGATCAGCGAGATGGTCCACAGCACCATGCTCCAGCCCGGGTCGACCGCCACCGCCAGGGTGATCGGAAAGGCCGCCGAGATGACCGGACCGAGATACGGCACGAAGCGCATGACCGCGGCGACCGCGCCCCATAGGATTGCGCCCGGCACGCCGATGAGCCACAGGCCGGCGGCCATCGGCACGCCGTACGTGAGGTTCACCACCAGCTGCATCGTCAGGTAGCGGCTGATGCGCCGGCTCGCCTCGTCCATGGCGTCGGTCGATCGGTGCAGGCTGCCGCCCAGCAGCCGCACCAGCCGGTCGCGCAGGTCCAGCCGGTCGAGCAGGATGAGCACGACGAACACCAGCACGATGCCCAGGTTCACCAGCGGCCCGCTGCCCGCCTCGATCACCCGCGCCGCCTGCTCGAATGGCGTGGGCTGGCGCGGCTCGACCTGCACCCGCTGCGGTGGCGGCGGGCCTTCGGACTTCTTCGCCGGCGGCGAGGCCTTCTCGACCTCGTGCTTGACGGTATCGATGGTCTTCATCGCGCCGTCGAACATGCCCGGACGGTCGACGCTCTCGCGCAGGTCGCGCATCTTGAGCCTGATGTTGCTCTGGTAGGTGGGCAGCTGCGAGCTCAGCGCGCTGACCTGCATGCCGAGGAACAGGCCGCCCAGCGCCAGCACCACCAGGCACATCCCCACGACCATCACGACGGCCGGCGCGCGCGGCAGGCCCCAGCGGCGCAGCCGCACCACCAGCGGATCGAGCACGAACCCGAACAGGAAGGCCAGTGCCAGCGGCACCAGGATGATGCGGCCGAAGTACAGCGCCGCGATGATCAGCGCGCCGGTCATCAGCGCGATCACCAGCTTGAGTTCCGGCAGCAGCGACAACAGCGCCGGGGCGGTGCTGGCGGCCGGCAGCAGCGCATCGAAGCCGCTCGCGGAGGCTTCGCTGCCGCTCGATGCTTGTTGCCGGCCGTGCGGCGGCTCGGCCGGCGCCTGTGTGGCCTCTCGCGTGGTCATCGGCCTTCAACGCCGGGCAAGGCAGCGTTCAATGAAAGAACAGCGCGATCAGGATGATGACCGGGATTGGCACACCCAGAAAGAAAAGCAGAAGCGAACGCATGCGGATCTCCTGTCGTTGTTCATCAAGTAAGCAGGTGCGGCCCGACGCTCAAGCGTCGCGCCGGCGGCCGCCATAGGTGGCGGCAAGGCTGGCGACGAAGGCGCCGACGAAAAGCGACACCACCAGCCACAGCGCTGCATAGGCAGAGGCCTTGCGCGCGGCGTCGGCCGCCTCGCGGGCCTTGGCTTGCGCCTGCTGCAGCTCCGTCTGCGCCTTCGCGTAGACCACCTGCACGCGCTTGTTGGCCTCATCCTGGCTCAGTCCGGTGCGTTGTGCAACAAGCTGGGCCACGCGATCTGCGTCTTCGGCCGGCAAGGCGTCGTGGCGCAGGCCGTTGAGGAAGATGCGGCCGACCTCGGCGCCGTTGGCCGCGGCGTCAGGGGTCGGCGCGGCAGCCGTTTGCGAGGCCGGGTCGCGACGGAACAGGGCGTCCGTGTAGTAGCCGAGCATGCCGGCGCCTTCCTCGCTGCCCTGGCTGCCGCCCTTGGTACTTGCGGCTGCCGCAGCGCCGCCGGCGCCGGCCGCTGCGGCGGCACCCCCGGCGATGGTGGCTCCGGCACGCGCGCCCGCTCCGGCGATGGCGCCGACGGCCGAGCCCAGTACCGCGGCAGTGAACAGCGTGGCGACGCTCCATGCCAGGAAACCGTGCGCGGTGTCGCGGAAGTACACCTCGTCGACCTGCACGCCGGACCAGCGGCCGCGCAGCCGCCCGGCAAGATAGCCGCCCACGCCGGAAGCGGCCAGCTGCGTGAAACTCAGCCATCCGATCGCCGCCGCGCCGATCGCGGTCGCCCCGGCGCCCTGGCCGGACCAGGGGCTGACGGTCGTCAGCCCGAGCCCGGTGCCGAGCAGGAGCAGGATCAGCGACAGCGCCGCCGCACCGGCGGCGCCGGCAAGGATGGCGCCCCAGGAGACGCCGCTCGCCAGCGCGTCGGCGTCCAATTGCAGCGGCTGTGCTTCCACACCGTAAGGCGGGCGGCCGACGCGGGCGTTGTCAGTATTGAGTGCCACGGCTGATGCTCCTTGTTGTCTGGCAGCAGCAGTTTGGTTGCGACATGTCGCCGCGGCGGTAGGCCGCTTCGCCGACGCCGCGTAGTCCGCGTGCTCGCCGTCGGCCCGGGCGCCCCGCGTGCGCCTCAGGCGCTGCCGAGCAGCACCAGGCCGGGAAAGTGCGTCAGCGCCCGCGCCAGCGGCAGGACAGAGCCCGCGGGAACGAGCTGCATCGTCAGGCAGTCGCGCAGGCCGGTTTCGCGCAAACCGGGCTCGTCCGGCAGCAGCACGCACGTGTCGCCCCAGGCCGCATCGCCGCGCCAGACCGGTGACGGCAGTTGCGCGGACGGCGCGGCCACCGCCGCAGCCAGGCGCCCGAACAGGCGGGCGACGACGACCACCATCACCTGCTCGCGATGCCGGCGCATGTAGGCGATCACGTGCCGCGCCCTCGCCCCGCGGACCTCGAGCGGCTCGTAGCTGCCGTACAGGAAGAGATCCGGCGCCAGGCGATGCAGCTCGAGCAGCCGCCAGACCGCCCACAGCTTTGCGCGGCCGTCCCCGGCGGCATCGACCAGCCCGGCCACTGCGCGCGGCAGTTCCTGCGGCGCCTCGGCCAGGGCCTGCAGCTGTTGCAGTGCCAGGTCGCGGGCGCGGTAGTCCACCGGGCGGCGATTGTCCGGGTCGACCAGGCTGCGCTCGATCAGCTCGCAGCCCTGGTACACGTCGGGCACGCCCGGCGCGGTGAACTTCAGCAGGGCCAGGCTCAGTGCGCCGAGCGCCGCGAAGGGATCGAGACGGTCGACGAAGTCGCCCAGCGCGCGCCGGAAGCCGTCCGGCCCGGCGCCGTCCAGCGCACCGCGCACGAACGTCTCGAGCGCCTGCTCGTAGTCGGCATCCGGCCGCGTCCAGCTGGTGGCGCTCTTGCCTTCGCGCGCAGCCTTGTGCATGTAGGCCACCATGCGCGCGGCGAAGTCCTGCGCGTGCGCGCCGCCCGCCGGCAGTGCGCCCACCGCGGTCTGATAGAACAGGTACTCGTGCGCGGGGGAGACACCGGTCGACAGCGGCCCATTGAGCGTGCGCCAGTGCTGCACCGCGGCACGCCAGGGCTCGGCGAACTCGGACAGCAGGTCGATGCGCAGCCGCACGTCCTCCGACCGCTTGTTGTCATGCGTGGACGTCGCCAGCATGGTGTGCGGCCAGCGGCGCTGGCGGTCCAGGCTTGCGATGTGGAAGTCTTCGACCGTCATGCCGATCTCGTCCGGCTCGCCGCCGACCTCGTTGAGCGAACTGAGCGGAAAGTAACGATAGAAGGCGGTGTCCTCGACCCCCTTGGCGGCCACCGGCGCGCTGTACTGCTGGAAGCGCCGCGCAAAGCGGCGCACCGCCGCCAGCAGGTCCGCCGGCACGCCGGGCAGCAGGCGCCCGAGCAGCGCCTCGCGCAGGAAGGACCACAGCGCCGCATCGCTGTCGGGCAGCCGGGCGCGGGCACCGTCGACGGCGGCTTCGACCATTCGCACGTCCTGGGCGCTGGCCGTCTCGCCGTTGTAGGTGCGGTAGACCGGCATTGCCGCCGCCACCGCGGCGATCGCCGCACGCAGGCCGTTGAGCGTGTGGTCGCGGGTGCGCCGGTCGGCCTTGGCAATGCGGTGAAGCGCGGTGGCCAGCACCTCCAGGTCGGCCGCCAGCGTGGTGGTTGCCACCGTCAGCCGCGACGCGTACACGACCTCGTCGAACGGCTCGTCGTGGCCGGTGAAGTCGCGCCACAGCGCGCGCAGCGCGGGGGCCGCCTCGTGATCCACCAGCACGCCGTTGGCGACATTGGCGAAGCGGTAGCCGGTGGTGCCGTGGATCGGCCAGGCGCGCGGCACGTCCTCGCCTGCCGCGGCGATCTTCTCGGCCACCACGTACAAGGCATCGGCCGGCGCACCGGCCGCGTGGCGCCGCGCCGCGAAGCCGGCCTGCAGGCGGGCGAAGTAGGTCGCAGGGTCGAGCAGCCCGTCGGGGTGATCGATCCGCAAGCCGTCGACCAGGCCCTGCGCCGCAAGGTCGAGCGCCAGCGCGTGCGAGGCCTTGAACACGTCCTCGCGCTCGGTGCGCAGCGCCGCCAGCTCGTTGACGTCGAAGAAGCGCCGGTAGTTGATCTCGTCGGCGGCGCAGCGCCAGTGCGCCAGGCGCCAGGCCTGCGCCTCGAACAGCGCATGCAGCGCGTCGCGGTTATCGGGGGCGTTGAAGGCGGCCAGGGCCTCGTCCAGAGTCGAGGACATGACCTCCTCGTCGGAAGCGGCCGCCTGCAGGTGGCTGGGCACGCTTTCGGGCGACACGGGAACCCGGTGCTCGAAGTACCGCACCAACCAGCGGCCCGGCGCGCCGCCGGCTCCTCGCTCGTGCGCCAGCACCAGCTCGCCGCGCTCGAGCACCTGGCCGTAGTCGTCGCCCAGGATCGGCAGCAGCACCTTGCCGGTCAGGCCCGGGGTGGCAGCCGCCCAGTCGATGTCGAAATACTCCGCATACGGCGAAGCCATGCCCTTTTCGAGCACATCGTTCCACCACGCGTTGTCCGCGCCGAGCACGCCCATGTGGTTGGGAACCAGGTCGAGCAGTTGCCCCATGCCATGCGCCTGCAGGACATCGCACAGGCGCTGGTAGCCGGCCAGGCCGCCCAGCTCGGGGTTGATCTGGTCGTGCGCCACCACGTCGTACCCATGCAGGCTGCCGGCACGCGCGCGCTGGATCGGCGAGCAATAGACATGGCTGATGCCCAGCCGGTCGAGGTACGGCACGATGGCGCAGGCGTCGTCGAAGCCGAAGTCCTTGTGCAGTTGCAGGCGGTAGGTGGCGCGGGGGATGCGCGAGCGCGTGCGCGCCGGCCGCTCGGCGGCGACCGCATCGCAGATCTGCCGCGCCAGCGGCGATTGCCAGACGCCCTGCACCTCCAGCGCGTACTTGCGCCGCCAGTTGGGGTGCTGGTCGACGGTGCCGGGCAGGTTGGCCTGCTCGCCCTGCCCCAGCAGGTCTTCCAGCTGGACCATCATCAGCGCCGATGGCGCGCGAGCCAGGAAGGCATGGGCGGCCGCAAGGCGCGCGGCCGTGGCGGCGTCGGTGGCGGCATCTTCCCCGGCAGTCGCCTCCGGCGGCCCGGGCAATCCGAGGATTTGCGCGAGCTGCGTCCTGTCGCGCGCGCGCTCTTCCAGCGCCTGCTGCAGCGCGGCGGCGTCGCCGCCCATGCCGAGCTGGCCGCGCAGGTGGACGTCGCCGGCATCCCACCAGCCGGCAAAGCTCGGCAGGTCGTGCGTGCTCACGGCCACCACCGCCTCGCGCGGGTAGTCCTGGGGCCCCAGGAATCCGCCGTGCGCGTCGCGCTGGAAGTACAGCAGGCGGTACGACAGCACGCCGTGTCGGTGCATCGCCTCGCGCATGGCGTCGGGCACCGTGCCGAGGTCCTCGCCGACCACCAGGCAGTGGTGCCGCCGGCTTTCCAGCGCCAGCACGGCCAGCAGCTCGTCCAGCGGATAGCGCACGTAGGCGCCGTCGGAGCCGCGGCCGCCCGAGGGAATCCAGAACAGCCGCATGAGCATCATGACGTGGTCGATGCGCAGCGCGCCGGCGCCGCGCATGTTGGCGCGCAGGGCCTCGATGAACGCGGCATAGCCGGTGGCACGCAGCCGGTCGGGCCGCAGCGGAGGCAGGCCCCAGTCCTGGCCCTGCAGGTTCAGCAGGTCAGGCGGGGCGCCGATGCTGGCGTCCAGGGCAAAGCTGTGCGCATGGCGCCAGGCGTCGGAGCCGCCCCGGTCGACCGAGACCGCCAGGTCGAGGTACAGCCCCACCGGCATGCCGACGGCGCGGCAATGCCGCCCGACGGCCTCCAGCTGGCGCGCAGCCTGCCATTGCAGGTACGCGAAGTACTCGATGCGCGGCGCATGCTCGCGCGCGAACGCCTGCAGCGCGTCGCCCGTCGGGTCCTGCCACGCTTGCGGCCACGCAGGCCAGCCCCAGACGGACGCGTCCTGCCGGTGCAGGTGCGACTGCACCGCCTCGAACAGCGCATGCTGGCGCAATGCGTCGCCGCCGGTCTCGCAGAAGGCGCGAAAGGCCTGCACTTCGTCATCGTCGTCGGCCCGCTCGCGAAAGCGCGCATGCAGCAGGGCCAGCACCTCGTGCTTGGCGGCGGAGACGCCGGCGTAGTCGACCAGCGGCGCGGCGCGCAGTTGCGCCAGGCGCGACTGGAAGCCGGGCGAGCGCACCAGCTGCCGCGCAGCCTGGCAATCCTGGAAGTCCGGCAATGCCTCCACGTCGATGTAGAGCACGTTCAGCTGGGCACGCGACGACGGGCTGTAGGGGCTGGCATGCACCGGGTTGTGCGGGAACAGCGCGTGCAGCGGGTTGAGCCCGAGCATGGCGGCGCCGGCCTGCGCCGCGCGGGTGGCGAAGGCCTTGAGATCGCCCAGGTCGCCGATGCCCCAGTTGCGCGGCGAGCGCAGGCCATAGAGCTGCAGGGCCACGCCCCAGAGCCGCCCCCCACGCACCAGTACCTCCGGCTGGTGGCAGGTGGCCGGCGCGCAGATCAGCAGCGTGGAGCCGGGCTCGCCCTGCAGCGTGAGGCGGTGGTAGCCCGCCGGCAACGCCAGCTCGATGCGCAACTGCCGGTTCGCCGCGCCGGCAGGATCGCCCGTCTCGGCCTGGGCGCTGCCGGCGTGCTCGCCGCCTTCTTCGAGCGCAATGCGCCAATGCAACGCCTGCCCGTCGCCCGCCGCGCGCAGCGGCACGGCGAAGGCCGCGTCGCCCAGCGGCACGACATGCACCGGCGGCAAGGTCAGCGCATCGGCCTGCGCCTCGGCGGCGCCATCGCCGCCGGCGCCGGCGTCGGCGAGCAATCGCCGCAGCGAAGCGGCCGGCACGTCATGCCGCTGGCCCCAGATGTCGTCGTAGAACAGGTCGATGCCGTGCCTTGCGCTCAGCCGGCGCAGTGCCTCGTCGGGCGGGTCGTCGTCATGCATCTTCCACACAAGCATAAACAGCGCCCGATGGCAGATCGAGCGTCTGCGCCGCCTGGTCGCCACCGGCAATGCCGATGCAATGGACGGCGCGCCCCGGCGGAAGTGACGCGCGCCGGGGCCGCACATCGAGATTGGCGAGCAGGTGCAGCCGCACCGGGCGGGCGGCGCCACCGAGCGCCCAGCTCACGCGGATCACGCCGTCGCGGCAGCCGTGGTCCAGCGCACGGCTGCCGCCCGCCAGGTGGGGAAAGATGGCCGTGCGCCGCGTGGAGAGCAGGTCGCGCGTGTGGCGCAAGGCTTCGGCATGAGCCGGCGCGGTCCGTTCATCCCAGCGCAGCTTGGAATCGAGGAACGTCTGCTCGGCGTTCGGGTCGGGAATCGCCGCCCGGGCGGCGTCGCCGGCGAAGGCCGCAAAGCCAGCAAACTCGGCGCGACGCCCCGCCGACACCGCCTCGCCCAGCGGCGTGCCGCCGAAGTCGCAGAAGTAGAGGAACGGCGTCGATGCCGCCCATTCCTCGCCCATGAAGAGCATCGGGACATGCGGGGACAGCAGCACGCAGGCGCGGGCGGCCAGCACGCGCGCCGCATCCGCCAGGGCGTCGATGCGCTCGCCCATCGCGCGGTTGCCGACCTGGTCATGCGTCTGCAGATAGGAGACGAACGCGTCGAGCGGCAGGCCGTCGCAAGGTTGCCCGCGCGGCTCGCCGCCACGGAAGGCGGACGGCTCGCCGGCATAGACGTAGCCGCGCGCCAGCGCCAGGGCGAAGCGGTCGAGCGGGCCGTCGGCAAAGTCCAGGTAGTAGCCGTCCGCCTGTCCGGTCAGCACCACGTGGGCGGCATGGTGCAGGTCGTCGTTCCATTGCGCGGTGGCCGCGCGCGGGCGATTGCCGGCGTCGCGCGCCAGTCGCTGTGCCTGGTTCAGGTCGTTCTCCAGCACCACGTGCAGCGCCCTCTGCCGGCCGGGTCCCTGCCGGATCGCCGTGCAGATTTCCTCGACGATGGGCGTGGCCGAGTCGTCGCGTATGGCGTGCACCGCATCCATGCGCAGGCCGTCGAAGCGGAATTCCTCGATCCAGTAGAGCGCGTTGTGGACGAAGAAATCGCGCACGGTGCGCGAGGCCGCGCCGTCGTAGTTGATCGCCGCGCCCCAGGGCGTCTGGTGCGCCGGGTTGAAGAAATCCGGGCAGTAGGCATGCAGGTAGTTGCCGTCCGGCCCGAAGTGGTTGTAGACCACGTCGGCCAGCACCATCATGCCCAGGCCGTGCGCCGCATCGATGAACCGCTTGAGCTCGTCGGGCGTGCCGTAGCCCGACTCGGGCGCGAACTGCAGCACGCCGTCGTAGCCCCAGCCGCGCGAACCGGGAAAGTCCGCCAGGGGCATCAGGCCGATGACGGTCACGCCCAGGTCCGCCAGTTCGGGCAGCCGGGCCTGCGCCGCCGCGAAGGTGCCTTCGGGCGTGAAGCAGCCCACGTGCAGCTCGTAGATCACCGCTTCTTGCCAGGGTCGGCCGCGCCAGCCGTCGTCGTGCCATTCGCAGGCGAGCGGATCGACCACCCGGCTGGGGCCGTGCACGTCCGCCGGGTTCCAGCGGGACGCGGGATCGGGCACGCGCAAACCATCGGGCAGCCGGAATCGGTAGTCGTCGCCGGCGGCGGCCTCCTGCACGGCCGCCTCGTGCCAGCCGTCGGCGCGGCCTTGCATCTGCACGGAATGCCAGGGCCCGTCCTCGCCGCGCCTGTGCTCGAGCACGAGCGCCGTTGCGCCGGGCGCCCACAGGGCGAAGCGCACACCGCCGGCGTCCAGCACCTCGGCGCCGAAGGGCATGCGGTGCCGGTGCCTCACGGCGCCGCCCCGGCGGCCTTGCTGCGGAACAGCACGAGCGAGCGGCCCTGCACCGGATAGGCGCCTTTGGGCGCCGGCGCTTCGGGACCGTCCTGCGCCGTGTCGACCAGGCGCACCCAGCCGTCGGGCCGCGGCGGCAGCGTGAAGGGCACGGCCTCGTGGTAGGCGTTGAGCAGCAGCAGGAAGTCGTCGTCGCTCTGGTGCTCGCCGCGCTGCCCGACGTCGATCAGGCCCGAGCCCGAGAAAAGCATGCCGAGGCAGCGCACGTGCTCGCCTTCCCAGTCGGCCGGGATCATCTCCGGGCCGTCCGGGCGCAGCCACAGCACGTCCTTGGCCTGGCTGTCGTCCTCGAGCTTGCCGCGAAAGAAGCTGCGGCGCCTGAAGGACGGATGCCGGCGCCGCAGCCCGATGAGCCGGGCGACGAAGTCGTGCAACGCCTTCGCCTTGTCGTCCAGCGCCCAGTCGATCCAGGACGTCTCGTTGTCCTGGCAGTACACGTTGTTGTTGCCGCCCTGGGTGTTGCCCAGCTCGTCGCCGGCCAGCAGCATCGGCACGCCCTGCGACAGCAGCAGTGTGGCGAGGAAGTTGCGCTTCTGCTGCTCGCGCAACGCGTTGACCTGCGGGTCGTCGGTCGGCCCTTCGGCGCCGCAGTTCCAAGACAGGTTGTTGCTGTTGCCGTCGCGGTTTTCCTCGCCGTTGGCCTCGTTGTGCTTGTCGTTGTAGGAAACCAGGTCGGCCAGGGTGAAGCCGTCGTGGGCGGTGATGAAGTTGATGCTCGCGTTGGGCTTCTTGCCCGACCAGCCGTAGATGTCCTGCGAGCCGGCCAGCCGGTTCGCCAGTTCGCCCACGATGCCGGCGTCGCCCTTCCACCAGCCGCGCACGCCGTCGCGGTAGCGGTCGTTCCATTCGGCCCAGCCGGCCGGGAAGTTGCCCACCTGGTAGCCGCCGTGGCCGAGGTCCCAGGGCTCGGCGATGAGCTTGACGCAGCTGAGCGTCGGGTCCTGCCGGATGGCGGCGAAGAAGGTGCCCAGGTTCTCCACCTTGCCGGCCTCGCGCGCCAGCGCCGAGGCCAGGTCGAAGCGGAAGCCGTCGACGTGCATCTCCTCGACCCAGTAGCGCAGCGAGTCCATCACCATCTGCAGCGCCCGCGCATCTTCCAGGTTGACCGTGTTGCCGCAGCCGGTGAAGTCGTCGTAGTAGCGCGGGTTGGGCTGGTTGAGGATGTAGTACGACGCGTTGTCCACGCCGCGCATCGACAGCGTCGGCCCCAGGTGGTTGCCTTCGCAGGTGTGGTTGTAGACCACGTCGAGGATGACCTCGATGCCTGCCGAATGCAGGCTCTTGACCATCGTCTTGAACTCCTTGACCTTGCCCGAGGCGCTGTAGCGCGGCTCCGGCGAGAAGTAGTTCAGGGTGTTGTAGCCCCAGTAGTTCTGCAGGCCCTGCTCGGCCAGGTGCCGGTCGTTGAGGAAGGCGTGCACCGGCAACAGCTCGACCGTCGTGACGCCCAGACGCTGCAGGTAGTCGATGACCGGCTGAGTGCCGAGCCCGGCATACGTGCCTCGCAGCGCCTCCGGCACCTCCGGGTGCCGCATGGTGAAGCCGCGCACGTGCAGCTCGTAGATCACCATGTCCTGCCATGGCACGGACGGGCGCTGGTCGTCACCCCAGGTGAATGCCGGCTCGAGCACGCGGCTCTTGGGCATGTACGCCGCGCTGTCGCGCCGGTCGAAGGAGAGGTCCTCCCGCTTGCTGCCTACCGAGTAGCCGTAGAGGGCGTCGCTCCAGCGCAGCGCGCCGACGGTGTCCTTCGCGTAGGGGTCGAGCAGCAGCTTGTGCGGGTTGAAGCGAAAGCCCTCCTCCGGCTTGTAGCGCCCATGCACCCGGTAGCCGTAGGCCTGGCCCGGCCGCGCCTGCGGGAGGTAGCAATGCCACACGTCGTTGGTGCGCTCGCGCAGCACGATGCGCTGGCGCTCGTGCCGGCCCTTGTCGTCGAACAGGCACAGCTCGACCTTCTCCGCGTGCCGCGAAAACAGGGCGAAGTTGACGCCCTGGCCGTCCCACACCGCGCCCAGCGGGTACGGGCGTCCGGGCCAGACCGTGTCGGCCGGTGGCGAGCCGCGGCGGCTCATGGGTGCGCCCGATCCTGCGGGTCGTCGGAGCGGCGCGGCCAGGCGGCCGGCGGGGCGCCGGGCGGCCTCGGATAACTCGGCTGCCCGGGCGGCACCGGCGGCGCGATTCCGGTCATGCCGGCCGATGGCGGCACCTCGGACGCGGCGGCATCGGCACGGCCGGGAACGGCGCCGCCCGCCACGGCGCGGGACGCGGTCGCGTTGGGCGCCAGGCCGCGGCGCGGGCCTTCGCGCGGCCACCAGCTCTCGATGCGTTCGGCCGCCCATGCCTTGCCGGCCAGCCCGAAGGCCAGCGCCAGCGCGAACACCACGCCGCCGAGGATGATGAGGAAGCTCTGGCGCACGATGTCGCCGCCCACGCGCAGCTGGTCGAGCGCGATCAGCACCACGAACAGGAGGATGGCGCCCTGTGCCACCTTGCCCAGCAGCAGGCCGTCCTGCATGCCGGCGTTGCGGCTGTAGGTGGTGACCGCGTCGCCGACGAAGCGGGCGAAGTACGCGCCGAAGGCCAGGATCAGCAAGGCGACGAACACGTTCGGCACGAACCACAGCACGCGGCTGAGCAGGTCGGTGACGTAGCTCAGGTCGAGCGTGTTGAAGGCCACGATGAGCGAGGCCAGGATGATCAGCCAGTAGGCCAGCACGCCGAACAGCGCGCTGGTGTCCGAGACCATTCCGCCCTGGCGCAGGAACGTGTCGATGCCCGCGCGCGCGGTCAGCACGTGGAAGTTGACTGCGCGCAGCGCCCGGATGGTGGCGAAGCGCACCGCCTTGGCCAGCAGCCAGCCGAGCACCACGATGAGTACCGCCACCAGCAGGCGCGGGATGAAGGCACCGATCTGGAACAGGAAGGCGCGCAGCGGCTCCAGATGGATGGACAGGTTTTCCATTTCGGCTCTCTCCTCTCAGGCACGATTGGCCAGCGCCAGGATGCCCTGCAGAGGCACTGTCACCCAGTCCGGTCGATTGTTGATCTCGTAGCGCAGCTCGTACAGCGCCTTCTCCAGCTCGAACAGGCCGAGCAGCTGCCGGTTCACCGCGCCAAGATCCGGCGACAGCGCCTCCGAATAGCCCGCCAGGAAGGCCGCCAGCACCTGCGATTCCCACCGCGCCGCGGCCGCGCCCAGGCGCACCAGTTCGTCCGCGTTCTGAGCCGCGCGGCGCAGCGCGCTCCAGCGCGCGTAGTCGAAGGAGCGCAGCATGCCGGCCACGTCGCGCAAGGCGCAATGCTTGGCGCGACGCTCCTCCAGGGGCCGCGCCGGTTCGCCTTCGAAGTCGATGATGAAGAAGTCGTTGCGCGACACCAGCACCTGTCCCAGGTGATAGTCGCCGTGATAGCGGGTGCGGTAGAGCGGCCCGTCCGGCAGGCGCATCTCCTCGATGAAGGTGTCGATCGCCGGGGTCAGCGCCAGCAGGCGCTGCACGTCTTCGCGCGCCGCCTCGGGCAGCCGGCCGGAGTTGTCGCGCAGCATGGCCAGGGTGGCCTGCACGTCCTGGCGCACGGTGTCGCGCAGGGCGTCGAGTTCGCCCGCCTCCATCGGCTCGGGGTCGAACGCCGGGTCGCCGGTACGCGTGGCCAGCGCGTTGTGCATCTGCGCCGTGCGCTGGCCGAGGATGTTGACCAGCGCGAGGAAGGCGCCGTGCTCTTCCGGGTGCGGCACGCCGTCGCCCTGGCGCAGTTCGCTCAGGTAGCGCTCGAGGTAGTCGAGCGTGTAGGTCCAGCCGTCGCCCTGATTGGGCACGTAGGCCTGCAGCAGCGCCAGCGTGCTGACCACGCCGTCCTCGCCCGTGTATTCGATGGCGCCCAGCACCGGCACGCTGTTCGGGAAGCCGGCCACCTCGGTCAGGAAGCGGCCCATTTCCAGTTCCGGATTGACCCCGGGGCGGATTTGCCGGTAGGCCTTGAGAAAGAGCGACTCGGCCAGCATCACCACCGTATTGCTCGACAGCGCCGTGGGCGCGCTGACCGGCAGGGCGGCGGCCGCGTCCGCGTCCAGCGCCTGCCCGCGGCGCGTGGCGCGGAAGTGCACCGTCCCGTGCGCCGCCGGCACGCTGCGCCCGCGGATGATCGCTGCAACCGCGGCGCGGCAGAAGGCCTCGTCGAACATGGCGTCGCCCATCAGGCCGACGTTGGCCTGCTGGCGGATCTTGGCGATGGCCGCGCGTTCGAGCCCCTTGGTGCGCTCTTCCTCGGTCTCTTCCCAGGCGATCGCCAGCGGCATGAAGTAGGTGGCGGCTTCGGGCGGGCCCTCGAGGTCCAGCAGCGGCAGCATCCACTGCCTGCCCTGCTCCTCGAAGATGGCGCTGTCGCGAAGGGCGGCACGGGTGATGACCGCGCCCTTGGTCGCGTACCAGCGCTGGACCTGGATGTGCGGCGGCAGCGTGTCGCGCTCGAACTGCTGGCGCAGACGGTCGGCGAAGCCGATGCGCCAGGGCATGACCTGCTCGCGGAACAGGCTGGTCCAGCCGTCGAACAGCACCAGCACCGGACGGTCGCGCAAGCCCACGCTTTCCTGGTGCCAGCTCGGCAGCGGTGCCTCTTCGGCCAGGCGGAACCAGTAGAAGCCGCGTGACGGCAGCGTGAGCAGGTAAGGCAACTCGCCCACGGGCGGGAACGAGGTGCGGCCCATCATCTCGACCGGCACGCGCCCCTGCCATGGCGACAGGTCGAGCTCCACCGGCTGCGCCGCGCGCGAGAGGTTGAACACCGACAGGATGACGTCGCCGTCGTGCTCGCTGATGTAGGCCAGGATCTTGCGGTTGCCCGGCTTGAGGAACGTACGGCGCCCGCGGCCGAAGGCGCGGCTGGTCTTGCGCACCGCCAGCATGCGGCGCGTCCATTGCAGCAGCGAGCTCTTGTCGCGCAACTGCGCCTCGACGTTGGTCGCCTCGTAGCCGTAGATCGTGTCCATGATCGGCTGCAGGTACAGCCGCTGCGGGTCGGCGCGGGAGAAGCCGGCATTGCGGTCCGGGCTCCATTGCATCGGCGTGCGCACGCCGTTGCGGTCGCCCACGAACACGTTGTCGCCCATGCCCAGCTCGTCGCCGTAGTAGATGATGGGCGAGCCCGGCATGGACAGCAGCATGCTGTTCATCAGGCGGATGGCGTCCTTGTCGTTCTCCATCAGCGGCGCCAGGCGCCGCCGGATGCCCAGGTTGATGCGCGCCTGCATGTCCGCCGCGTAGGTCGTGTACATGTAGTCGCGCTCGCGGTTGGTCACCATCTCCAGCGTCAGCTCGTCGTGGTTGCGCAGGAAGATGGCCCACTGGCAGCCCTCGGGAATGTCCGGCGTCTGCTGCAGTATCTCGACGATCGGGTCGCGGTCTTCCTGGGCAATGGCCATGTACATGCGCGGCATGAGGGGGAAGTGATAGGCCATGTGGCACTCGTCACCCTCTCCGAAGTACTCGCGCACGTCCTCGGGCCACATGTTGGCCTCGGCCAGCAGGAATTTGTCCGGGTAGTTGGCGTCGATGGCGGCGCGCAGCTTCTTGATGACCTCGTGCGTCTGCGGCAGGTTCTCGTTGCTGGTTCCGTCGCGCTCGATCAGGTAGGGAATGGCGTCCAGCCGGAAGCCGTCCACGCCCATGTCGAGCCAGAAGCGCATGACGCGAAACACCGCCTCGAGCACCGCCGGGTTGTCGAAGTTCAGGTCGGGCTGATGGCTGAAGAAGCGGTGCCAGAAGAACTGCTTGGCAACCGGGTCCCAGGTCCAGTTGGACTTCTCGGTGTCGGTGAAGATGATGCGCGTGCCCGAATACAGCGTGTCGGTGTCGCTCCACACGTAGAAGTCGCGCTCGGGCGAGCCCGGCGGGGCGTTGCGCGCCGCCTGGAACCACGGGTGCTGGTCCGAGGTATGGTTGATGACCAGCTCGATGATCACGCGCAGGTCGCGCTTGTGCGCTTCCTGTAGCAACTCCCTGAAGTCGTCCAGCGTGCCGTACTGTGGGTTGACCGCCTCGTAGCCCGAGATGTCGTAGCCGTCGTCGCGCAGGGGCGACGGATAGAACGGCATCAGCCAGATGGTGTTGACGCCCAGGTCGCGGACATAGTCCAGCTTCTGCGTCACGCCCTTGAAGTCGCCGATGCCGTCATCGTTCGAATCGAAGAACGCCTTGACGTTGAGCTGGTAGATCACCGCATCGCGATACCACTCGGGATCGCCCGCGGTGTTGATCTCGGTGGTCTCCAGGGCAAGGCGTGGCAGCGGCGCGCTCATGAAGATCCCTACAGGTAGTAATCGAAATCGCGCTCGTCGCGCAGGTGCCTGCGCAGCACCATCACGTGCGCGGGCAGGCGCGGTTCGAGCCGCACGAAGTGATGCCGGCCGCGCCAGGCGAAGCGCTGGTCGGTCAGCAGGTCATGCATCTGGAAGGCCTCGTCGTCTTCCATGTCGAACTCGCTCGGGTCCAGCGCCAGCCAGCCCTGTTGCGCGTTGTGCGGATCCAGGTTGACCACGGTCACCACCACGTCGCGCCCGTCCGGCGACTGCTTGAGGTAGGCGATGAGATGCTCGTTGTCGATCGCCAGGAAGCGCAGGCTCCGGTTGGCCTGCAGCGCCGGGTGCGCGCGGCGGATCTCGTTGACGCGCGTGATGAGGGGGCGCAGCCCGGCCTCGGGGTCCCAGTTCCAGTGGCGCAGCTGGTATTTTTCGGAGTCGAGGTATTCCTCGCTGCCCGGCCCGCGCGGCAGGTGCTCGAACAGCTCGAACGCCGGCCCGTAGATGCCGTAGCTGGCCGCGAGCGTCGCGGCCAGTACCAGGCGCGACTTGAAGGTCGCCTCCAACCCGCTCTGCAGGCTCTCGTGCAGGATGTCCGGCGTGTTCGGCCAGACGTTGGGGCGGAAGTAGTCGATGCCGGGCGCCTCGGTCAGCTCGGTGAAGTAGCGCGTCAGCTCTTCCTTGCTGTTGCGCCAGGTGAAGTACGTGTACGACTGCGAATAGCCGAGCTTGGCCAGGCGGTGCATGACCTTCGGGCGGGTGAAGGCCTCGGCCAGGAAGATCACGTCCGGGTGCTCACGCTTGACTTCACCCACCACCCATTCCCAGAAAGTGAAAGACTTGGTGTGCGGGTTGTCCACGCGGAACACCTTCACGCCCTGCGCGATCCAGTGGTCCAGCACGCTCTTGAGCTCCTGCCACAGGCCCTGCCAGTCGTCCGTCTCGAAGTTGAACGGATAGATGTCCTGGTACTTCTTGGGCGGGTTCTCGGCGTATTGCACGGTGCCGTCCGGGCGCCAGCGGAACCACTGCGGATGCTCGCGCACGTAGGGGTGGTCGGGCGCGCACTGGAAGGCGATGTCCATCGCCATCTCCATGCCATGCGCGGCCGCATCGGCCACCAGCGCCCGGAATTCCTCCAGCGTGCCCAGCTCGGGCAGGATGCTCTTGTGCCCGCCCTCCTGCGCCCCGATCGCCCACGGGCTGCCGACGTCGCCCGGCTCGGTGGACAAGGCGTTGTTGCGGCCCTTGCGCTGCTCCCGGCCGATGGGATGGATCGGCGGCAGGTAGACGATGTCGAAGCCCATGGCTGCGATGAGCGGCAGGCGCTTGGCAACGTCCTGCAGCGTGCCGTGGCGTCCCGGGGTGTCGCCCGCCGAGCGCGGGAACAACTCGTACCAGCTCGAAAAGCGCGCGCGCACGCGCTCGACCACCAGCGGCAGCTCGGCGGCATGGCGCACCTCTAGGCTGCGGTCGGGATGGCGGCGCGCGGCGTCGGCGCGCTGCTCGTCCAGAGCCAGCGCCTTGAGGACTTCGGCGTCAACCTCCGCATCGGCCGCATCGGCCTCCAGCGCCTGCGCCCAGTCGGCCAGCACGCGGGCATCGGCACCATCGGCCGCACGGCCGGCGGCCGCCCTGATCTCCTGCGCGCCGACCCGCGCGGCGATGCGGATGTCGTCCGGGTCGACGCGCCGCTCCAGCTCCTCGTGCCAGGACTCGAACGCGTCCACCCATGCCACGACGGTGTAGAAGTAGCGCCCCGGCGCTGGCGCGACGAAGCGCGCATGCCACTCGTCGTTGTAGCGCAGCTTCATCGGAATCTCTTCGCGGCGGCTGGCGCCCTCCTTCCACCATTGCAGCATCACGCGTGGCACGTCGTGCCCGTCGGTGAAGACGTGCGCCTCGATCACCACTGCTTCGCCCGTGACCCGCTTGACCGGGAACCGGCCGCCGTCGACGACCGGCAGCACCGCGTCGACCACCGCGCGGGCGCGGCCGGCGTGGGCGTCGGCATGAATGGAAGGAGCTCGCACCTCGCCCGCCTCGTCTGCGGGCGCACCGGCGATGACGCCACGCAGGAAGGACAGTCCCTTAGACATCGGCATCCCTCTTGAGATAGATCGCCGCCAGTGGAGGAAGGGTCAGGCTCAGCGCATGCCCGTGGCCGTGCGATGGCAGCGGCGCCGCGCGCACGGCGCCCAGATTACCCCAACCGGCACCGCCGAAGCTACTGGCGTCGCTGTTGAGGATCTCGCGCCATGTGCCGCCGCGCGGCACGCCCAGCACATGGTTGCGGCGCGGCTGGGGCGTCAGGTTGAGCACCACCAGCACCGCCTGGCCGTCGCGCGACTTGCGCAGGAACGAGGCAACACCGGTTTCGCGGTCGTTCGGGTCCACCCACGCGAAGCCCTCGCCGGCGAAATCCAGCTCGTGCAGCGCCGGTTCCTGCCGCAGCAGCCGGTTGAGCTCGCCGACCAGGTGCTGCAGGCCGCGGTGCGGCAGTTGCTCGGTCACCCACCATTCGAGTTCGCCGTCGTGGGTCCATTCGCGGCGCTGGCCGAACTCCCCGCCCATGAACAGCAGCTTCTTGCCCGGGTGGGCCCACATGTACGCCAGCAACAGCCGAAGGTTGGCGAACTGCTGCCACGTGTCGCCGGGCATCTTGTTGATGAGCGAGCCCTTGCCGTACACCACCTCGTCGTGCGAGAGCGGCAGCACGAAGTTCTCGGAAAAGGCATAGACGATGGAGAAGGTCAGCCGGTCGTGGTGATGCCGCCGGTACAGCGGGTCCTCGCGGAAGAACGCCAGCGTGTCGTGCATCCAGCCCATGTTCCACTTCATGCCGAAGCCCAGCCCGCCCATCTCGGTCGGCCGAGACACGCGCGGCCAGGCGGTCGATTCCTCCGCCACCGTGAAGGTGTCCGGAAACTCCCGGTAGACGGCGCGGTTGAGCGTCTGCAGGAAGTCGATGGCTTCGAGGTTCTCGCGCCCGCCGTGCCGGTTGGGAATCCACTCGCCCTGCCCGCGCGCGTAGTCCAGGTAGAGCATGGAGGCAACCGCATCGACGCGCAGGCCGTCGATGTGATAGCAGTCGAGCCAGAACAGGGCCGACGAGATCAGAAAGCTGCGCACCTCGTCGCGGCCGTAGTTGAAGATGGCCGAGTTCCATTCCGGGTGAAATCCCTGGCGCGGGTCCTCGTGCTCGTACAGGTGCGTGCCGTCGAAGCGCGCCAGCCCGTGCGCGTCGGTCGGGAAGTGCGAGGGCACCCAGTCCAGGATCACGCCGATGCCACGCTGGTGCAGGTGATCGACGAAATACATGAAGTCCTGCGGCGTCCCGTAGCGCGCGGTCGGTGCGAAATAGCCGGTAGTCTGGTAGCCCCAGGAGCCGTAGAACGGATGCTCGGTGATCGGCATGAGTTCCACGTGCGTGAAGCCCAGGCCGGCCACATAGTCGGCCAGCTGGTGCGCCAATTCGCGGTAGGTCGGAATGCGTCCGTCCGGACGCCGCCAGGAGCCGGCATGCACCTCGTAGACGGCCATTGGCGCGTCCAGCGCGTTGGCCCGTGCGCGCCCGGCCATCCAGCCCTGGTCGTTCCAGTCGTACTCCAGCCCCCAGGCGCGGGATGCGGTGGCCGGCGCGTCCTCGCTCAGAAAGGCCACCGGATCGGCCTTCTCCATCACCTCGCCGGTGCGGCTGCGGATGCGGTATTTGTAGGCTTGGCCGCGCCGCGCGTGCGGGCAATGCGCCTCCCACACGCCGGTGCCGTCCTGGCGAGGTCGCATCGCGTCGGCCTGCTCGTCCCAAGCGTTCCAGTCGCCGATGACGTTGACGGCTTCGGCGTTCGGCGCCCACACCGCGAAGTCGGCGCCCTCGCCTTCGGGCGCCAGGTGGCAGCCGAGCTGGCGGTACAGCCGCGCGTGCGTCCCTTCGCGCAGCAGATAGGCATCGGTCTCGCCGAAGGCAGCTCGCCTTGGCTGAGGCTTGAGAAGGGACGGCGTGGACACCCCTCGTTTCTAGGGCCGCCACGTCCGGCGCGGCGCAGGACGTTCATTGCGACCGGTTGTCGGACGTTGTCGGTGGTCGTAGGCGGCCACCGACGTCGTCAGTCGGCAAAGTCCGACAGCGCACAAACGTGACAGGTGGATCACTTGAGCCTGGAGCGCACCAGTGAAGTGCGATCCCGCCAATGGAGACAACGATGCCTGAAGCCATCTATTGCTATGACGTCGCCTGCGTACGGTTTGCCGTCCACCTCGACAACGGGCGGCGCGTCGTGGCGCAGATCGAGGAAGACGCCCTGCGTGACCATTTCGGTGCACGCGGCGGCGGCGACGACCTGCTCGAGACCTACTACGACAACGCCGGGCAGATCGAGGCGCTCGCGCTGCAGAAGCTGCACCACAAGCCGCGCGGGCCGGTGGTTCTGACCACAAGGGATTTCGCCCCGGTCGATCTGCCCGTGATCCGGGCGGCGGCGCAGGCGTAGCGCCGGCGAGCGGCGCCGGGCTCAGGCCACGGCGGCAGTGCGTACCCGGCGGATACCCATCGCCTCCAGGGTGTCGGCCACCGCGGCGACCGCCCCGGGAATGCCGGCCTCCCCGAAGTGGCCCATGCAGCCGACCCGGAAGGTCTCGACCTGCGTCAGCTTGCCCGGGTAGAGGATGTAGCCGCGCTTCTTGACCTCGTTGTAGAAGGTCTTGAAGTCGTACGCGGGGTCCTCCGGCGCATGGAAGGTCACGATGATCGGGGCCTGGATCGACGGGTCGAGGTAGGTACGGAAGCCCAGCTCGGCCAGGCCGGCGATCAGCGCCTGGCAATTGCGTGCATAGCGTGCCCCGCGCGCCGGCAGCCCGCCTTCCTCGACGTACTGCGCGATCGCCTCGTCGAGCGCCGCGACCACGTGGGTCGGCGGCGTGAAGCGCCATTGCGTGGTCTTGCCCATGTAGACCCATTGGTCGTACAGGTCCATGGCCAGCGACGCGCTGTTGCCCTCGCAGGTCTCCAGCGTGCTGCGCCTGACGATCACGAAGCCCATGCCGGGCACCCCTTCGAGGCACTTGCCGGACGCGGCGACCACAGCGTCGAACGGCGTCTTGCGCGCGTCGATCTCGAGCGCGCCGAAGGAGCTCATGGCGTCGACGATGAGGCCGCGACCGTGCCGCGCGGCCACCATGGCCACATCGTGCAGCGGGTTGAGCACGCCGGTGCCGGTTTCGCAGTGCACCAGCGCCACGTGCGTGATGGTCGGGTCGGCGGCCAATGCGCGATCGACGTCCGCCGCCTGGACCTGGCGGTCCTCCGGGTAGTCGATGGTGGTGAGCTTGCGGCCCAGCACCTTGCAGATGCGCGCGATGCGCTGGCAGTAGGCGCCGTTGTTGGGCACCAGCACGTGGCCGTCACGCGGCACGACCGTGCCGATGGCCGCCTCCACCGAAAAGGTGCCGCTGCCCTGAAGCGGCACGCATTCATGCGTGGCCTCGCCATGGACGATGCGCAGGATCTGTTGGCGCACCCGCGTGGTGATCGCATTGAAGTCGCCGTCCCACGAGCCCCAATCGCGCAGCATGGCCGCGCGCGTGCGGTCGGAGGTGGTCAGCGGACCGGGCGTGAGAAGAATCGGTGAACGGGACGTTTCCATGAGGTGGCTCCGGATCGATGGGTGATGTTGGGACAGGGCGGGTCAGCCCCGGCTCAGGTTGCGCCAGGCCTGCGTGCGCGAGAGAAGCACACGCGTCAGAAGCGAGTACAGGATGCAGACCACGGTCGAGGTGACGACGATCAGGCTGGCCAGCGCCGCGGCCGGGCCGATGTCGCCGGCGTCGTCCATGTGCATGATCGCCACCGACGCCAGGATGGTGTCAGGCGAATACAGGAAGATTGCGCACGACAGGCTGGCCATCGAGACCACGAAGTAGTAGCGGCCGATGTCCAGGATGGCCGGCAGGCACACCGGCACGGTGACCCGCACGAAGGTCTTGAAGAACGGAACCTTGAGCGATGCCGAGACCGCCTCGAACTCGTTGTCGATCTGCTTGAGCGCCGTCACGGCCGTCAGGTGGCTGGACGTGTAGTAGTGGACGATCATCGACAGCACGAGAATGGCCATCGTCTGGTAGAGCACGTTGAGCGGATTGGCCGGGTGATTGAAGAACATCACGTACCCGAGCCCGAGCACCAGCCCCGGCACGGCCATGGAGAGCATGGCCATCAGGTGCATCGCGCGCTTCATCATCGCCATGTGGCGGGTCTTCTCGACCAGGTAGGCCCCGACGAAGACGATCAGCGAGCCGCACACGGCGGTCGAGAACGCGAGGACCAGGCTGTTGGTATATGCCGCGGCCATGTCGCTTTCGATCAGCGCGAAGCGGTAGTGCCTGAGCGTGAAGGTCAGGTCGTACGGCCACAGCTTGATGACCGACGTGTAGACCGCCATGCCGATGGTGGCCAGCAACATGGCGCACACCACGACGCAGAACACCGCCAGTGCAGAGTCGGCCAGCGGACGGGGCTTGGGCAGGTGCGGCACCGAACGCGCGGTCAGCTGCGCCTTGAGCTTGCGCCGCACCCGGTAGTCGATGACGAACGAGACGATGGACGGCACCAGCAGGAGCAGGCCCACGACGGCACCCATCGAGAAGTTGTGCTGGCCCACCACCTGCTTGAACACGTCGACCGCCAGCACGTTGAAGTTGCCGCCGATGACCTTCGGCGCGCCGAAGTCGCTCACCACGTACGTGAAGACGACGGTGACGGCGCTGATGAGCCCGTATTTGCACGAAGGCAGCGTGATCGTGGTGAACTGCCGCCAGCCCGGCGTGCGCAGTGCAGTCGCGGCTTCGTAGAGCCGCCCGTCGGCCAGCGACAGCGCGGTGACCAGGATCATCAACGCATGCGGGAAGGTGTTGTAGATCTCCGCCAGGATGATGCCCGGGGCCCCGTAGATCGAGGCACCGCCGAGCAGGAACTTGAGCGCGCCCTGGTTGCCGAACCACTGCACGAACGAAATGGCCGAGAGCAGCGAAGGCGCCAGCAGCGGAATCAGTGCGACCAGCCTGAACGTGCCCTTGAACCACGCCGGCAGGCACGAGCGCGTGAGCGCGTACGCACAGACGAAGGCGGCCGGCACCGAGATGGCGGCCACCACCGTCGCCACCCAGATCGAGTTCCACGCCGCGCGCAGCAGGCTCGGCGTATGGAAGTAGGTGACGAAGTGGCCAAGGCCGACGAAGTTGCCGTCCTTGTCCAGCACCGCATTGACCAGGATGGTGAACAGCGGCGCCATGAGAAACACGGCGAGCAGCGCCATGACGCACAGCAGCAGGGCGCGCGCGATCACCTCGTCGCGGCTCCAGTGCATGGAGGCACGCTGCGGTAGCGCCGGCGTGGCGGCAAGCGGGCGGGCCAGCGTGTTCATGCTGCCGGCTTCCTGTCGCAGAAGGCGCGGATGCGGTTGGCCCGCAGCGCGATCTCGATGTGGTTGCCTTCGCGCACGTCCAGGTCATGCAACTGGTTGAGCGAGAAATGCAGGCCCAGGCTCTGGCCGTGCAGCGCCTCGGCACTCACCTCCGCAATGCACAGGCCGCCGAGAAACTCCACCTTGTTGACCATCACCCGCATGCGGTTGGGCGTGTCCGGGGCGATGTGCTCTGCAATGCGGTCTTCCGGGCGCAGGTACAGGTTGACCGCGTCGCCGACCTCGAAGCCGCTGTCGCAGGCATCGCATTGCAGTTCCATGTCGCCGACGCGGAACAGGTTGTTCCCGAGTGCGTGGCCGCGCAGTACGTTGACCTTGCCCACGAAATCGGCAACGAACGGCGTGGCCGGCCGCTCGTAGATGTCCATCGGCGTGCCCACCTGCTCGATGACGCCGTGGTTCATGACGACGATCCGGTCGGCCATCGACAGCGCCTCTTCCTGGTCGTGCGTGACCATGATGGTCGTGATGCCCACCTGCTTCTGCAGCCGGCGGATCTCGCCGCGAAGGCGGACCCGCTCCAGCGCGTCGAGTGCCGACAGCGGCTCGTCGAGCAGCAGCAGGCCCGGGCGCGTGGCCAGGGCGCGCGCAAGCGCCACGCGCTGCTGCTGCCCGCCGGACAGCTGGCTCGGGTACTTCTCGCCGGAGGTCGGCAGCCCGACGAGTTGCAGCAGCTCGGCCACGCGCGCCTTGATTTCCGCCTTGCCGGCCTTGCCGTTGGCCAGCCCATAGCCGACGTTCGCCGCAATGGTCAGGTTGGGAAAAAGCGCGTACGACTGGAAGACGATGCCGTAGTCACGCTTGTCGGCCGGCAGCCAGGACACGTCCCGGCCGTTCTGCAGGATCTGGCCGGCGGTCTGCGTCTCCAGCCCGGCGATGATGCGCAGCAGGGTCGTCTTGCCGCAGCCGGAAGGGCCGAGGAAGCAGAGCATCTCGCCCGGCTTCACACGCAGATGGACGTCGCGCAACGCGCTGAAGGCTTCGAAGTCCTTGCGGATCCCGATGACCTCGAGCGCCGCGGCGGCTGGCGTACCGGGAGCGAGGTACGTGGCTTCTGTCATGTCCATTGGCTTGATCCATCGCGGGTTGATCGGCGGGGCGGCACTGCTCGTGCGCTCAGTTCGACTTGGCTTCCGCCTTGCCTTCGTAGCGCTTGCTCCATTCGGCCAGGATGCGCTCGCGGTTCTTGGCGGACCAGTTCAGGTCGTTCTTGGCCAGCAGCTTCTCGTAGTTGTCGGGAATGCCTTCGAGCTTGCTGGCCACGCCCGGGTAGGCCACCACCGCCCACCAGTTGGCCGTGATCTCGTTGGCCTGCTTGCTCGCCATCCAGTCGGCCAGGCGCTTGGCCTGCGCCATCTTCTTGGTGTTCTTCATGATGCCGGTCGCCTCGATGTCCCAGCCCAGGCCCTCGCTCGGGAAGATCAGCTCCACCGGCGCGCCCGACTTCTTGACCTGGTGCGCCCGGAACTCGAACGAAATGCCGATCGGGAACTCGCCCGCGCCCGCCTGCTTGCACGGCTTGGAGCCCGAGTGGACGTACTGGGCAATGTTCTCGTGCAGGGCGTCCATGTACTTCCAGCCGTCCTTCTCGCCCCACATCTGCAGCCAGGCGGCCACGTCGAGGTAGCCGGTGCCGCTGGAGGCGGGATGGGGCATGACGATGGCGCCCTTGTAGACCGGGTTGGCCAGGTCCTTCCAGCTGGTGGGCTTGGGCAGGTTGCGCTTCTTGGCCTCGACCGTGTTGAAGCACACCGTGGCGGCCCACACGTCCATGCCGACCCAGGCCGGCGGACGGGCCGTATCGGAATAGGCCGGCGTGAGTTCCTTGAACCCCTTGGGCTCGTACGCCTCGAGCATGCCCTCCTGTTCGAGCAGTGCAAGACTGCTGGCGGCCAGGCCGGCCACCACGTCCGCTTGCGGATTGGCCTTCTCGGCCAGCAGCTTGGCGGTGACGATGCCTGTCGAGTCGCGCACCCAGCGGATCTCGATGTCCGGGTTGGCCTTCTCGAAGCCGTCCTTGTAGAGCTTCATGGCGTCGGTCTCGAGCGCCGTGTAGACCAGCAGGGAGGTTTTCTGCTGCGCCGCCGCGCTGCCGACTACCAGGGCCAGCATCGATGCGCATAGCACCGAGACCAGGGGACGAATACCGTTGAGAGCTTTCATCGTTCAGTCCTGTTGGAAATGGGATCGAAGGTGCAACTTCCGGGCCCAAGCGCGACTTTTCGTGCTTTGGTAGAACTCAATGTAGATCGTCGCCTGATCACTGTCAACGGTGGATTGTTGACAGTTGGCAATTTCCGACCAACAATACTCACCATGACACCCAGCAAACCCGACGCCCTCGCCTTCATGCAGTCCAACTCCCTGCCGATGCTGGTGCAGGAGGAAATCGAGCGGCTCATCATGACCGGCGCACTGGCCGTCGGCAGCCGCGTCAACGAGAGCGAGTTGGCGCAGCGCCTGGGCACCAGCCGCGGCCCGATCCGCGAGGCGCTGCGCGCCCTGGAAGAAGCCGGCCTGGTGCGCAACGAGAAGAACCGCGGCGTGTTCGTGCGCGAGATCTCGGTCGAGGAAGCCGACGAGATCTATGAATTGCGCGAGGCGCTGGAAGAGATCATCGGCCGGCGCGTGACGCGCGCCATCAGCCGGGAAGGCCTCGACCGCCTCAAGGGGATGCTCAAGGCCATGAAGAGCGCCGCCAAGGCGCAGGACATCGAGCAGTACGCGCAGCTGAACCTGCAGTTCCACGAGATCCTGCTCGAAACCTCGGGCAGCCAGAAGCTCGTCGAGACGTACAAGCGCCTGATCAAGGAGCTGCACCTATTTCGCATGCGGGCCCTGGACAGCGGCGGCGGCCTGCGCGTCTCGGCCGACGAGCACCAGAGCATCGTCGATGCCATTGCGTCGGGCGACGCCGAACGCGCCGGCCGGGTGATGCGCCAGCACGTGGCAGACAGCCGTGGCCGCATGCACAAGGCACTGGACCGACCCGACGAGGCCGGCAGGAACACATCCAACCACCAAGGAACATCCAAATGAATTCCCAGCCCATTGAAGTCAACGCCAGGCTCTACCGCTGGATGGAGCGGCCCGTGGTCGTGGTCTGCGTCGACGGGTGCGAGCCCGCCTACCTGGACGCCGCCATCGACGCCGGGGTCGCGCCTTATCTCAAGCGCATGATGCAGACCGGCGCCAGCCTGCTGGCCGATTGCGTCGTGCCGTCCTTCACCAACCCGAACAACCTGTCGATCGTCACGGGCGCGCCACCCGCGGTTCACGGCATCTGCGGCAACTACTTCTTCGACCGCGAGCTGGGCCAGGAAGTGATGATGAACGACCCCAAGTACCTGCGCGCAGGCACCCTGCTGGCGGCCTTCGCGGACGCCGGCGCCAAGGTGGCCGTCGTCACCGCCAAGGACAAGCTGCGCAAGCTGCTGGGCAACGACATGAAGGGCATCTGCTTCTCGTCCGAGAAGTCGGACCAGGTCACGCAGGAGGAAAACGGCATCGAGAACGTGCTCGACCTCGTCGGCATGGCCGTGCCCTCGGTCTACAGCGCCGAACTGTCGGAATTCGTGTTCGCCGCGGGCGTCAAGCTCATGCAGACCCAGCGGCCGGACATCATGTACCTGTCGACCACCGACTACGTGCAGCACAAGGCCGCGCCGGGCAGCCCCGCGGCCAATGCGTTCTACGCGATGATGGACGGCTACCTCGCCCAACTCGACGAGATGGGCGCCACGATCGTGCTGACCGCCGACCACGGCATGAACGACAAGCACGACTCGCAGGGCAAGCCCAACGTCATCTACCTGCAGGACGTGCTCGACGAGTGGTACGGCGCCGAGGCGGCGCGCGTCATCCTGCCGATCACCGACCCCTACGTGGTTCACCACGGCGCCCTGGGATCGTTCGCCACCGTCTACGCCCCCGACGACGCCACCGCCGCTCGCTGGATCCAGCGCATCAAGGAGCTGCCCGGCATGGAACTGGTGCTCTCGCGCGCCGAGGCCGCGCTGCGATTCGAGCTGCCGGCCGACCGCATCGGCGACATCGTGGTCGTGAGCGAGCGCAACACGGTCATCGGCACGTCCGCCAGCCGGCACGACCTGTCGGCGCTCGAGGTTCCCCTGCGCTCGCACGGCGGTGTCTCGGAGCAACGCGTTCCCCTGATCTGCAACCGGCCGGTCGCCGGCATTGCCAGCAACCGGCGCCTGCGCAACTTCGACGCCTTCGACCTTGCCCTGAACCACGCCCAGTGACCCGAGAGGAAACCACGTCCATGAGCCAGCCCATGCCCAAGCCAGCCGAGATCCACTGCGAAGCGCTTCGCATCGCCGGCGAGCGCGTCTTTCGCGACGAGGTGATCGAGGTCACCTACCCCTACACCGGCGAAGTGATCGCCACCGTGCCGAAGGCCACGCTCGAAGACGTGCGCCGCGCCTACCGCATCGCACGCGACTACAAGCCCACCCTGACGCGCTACGAGCGCTACAAGATCCTGATGCGCGCCGGCGAGATCATCGCGTCGCGCCTCGACGAGATCTCGCGCACCATCACGCTCGAATCGGGCCTGTGCCGCAAGGATTCGCTCTACGAGGTGGGCCGCGCGTCGGACGTGCTGCTGTTCGCCGCGAACCAGGCCCTGGTCGACGACGGGCAGGTGTTCTCCTGCGACCTGACGCACCACGGCAAGAGCCGCAAGGTCTACACCATGCGCGAGCCGCTGCAGGGCGTGATCACCGCCATCACCCCGTTCAACCACCCGCTCAACCAGGTCATCCACAAGGTGGCGCCGTCGATCGCGACCAACAACCGCATGGTGCTCAAGCCCAGCGAGAAGACGCCGCTGACCGCCTTCGTGCTGGCCGACATCCTCTACGAAGCCGGCCTGCCGCCGCAGATGCTGTCGGTCATCACCGGCGACCCGCGCGAGATCGCCGACGAGATGCTGACGCACCCGGACGTCGACCTTGTCACCTTCACCGGCGGCGTGGCGATCGGCAAGTACATCGCCGGCAAGTCGGTCTACAAGCGCCAGATCCTGGAGCTGGGCGGCAACGACCCGATCATCGTGATGGAAGACGCCGACATCGAGGAGGCCGCCACGCTCGCGGCCAGCGGCTCGTACAAGAACTCCGGCCAGCGCTGCACCGCCATCAAGCGCATGCTGGTGCACGAGGCCGTGGCCGACCGCTTCGTCGCGCTCCTGGTGGAGAAGACCAAGGCCCTGAAATACGGCGACCCGATGGACGGCGCCAACGACATGGGCACGGTCATCGACGAGGCCGCGGCGATCCACTTCGAGTCGGTGGTCAACGAAGCCATCGCCGGCGGCGCGACGCTGCTGGCCGGCAACGTGCGCCGCGGCGCGCTCTACTCGCCTACGGTGCTCGATCACGTCGACCCCGAGATGACGGTGGCCAAGCACGAGACCTTCGGCCCGGTATCGCCGGTCATCCGCTTCAAGGACATCGACGACGCGATCCGCATCTCGAACGGCACCGCCTACGGCCTGTCGTCCGCGGTGTGCACCAACCGCCTGGACTACATCACGCGCTTCATCCGCGAACTGAACGTCGGCAGCGTCAACGTGCGCGAAGTGCCGGGCTACCGGCTCGAGCTGACGCCCTTCGGCGGCATCAAGGATTCGGGCCTGGGCTACAAGGAAGGCGTGCTGGAGGCCATCAAGAGCTTCACCAACACCAAGACCTATTCCCTGCCCTGGTAACCATGAGCCTCACCATCGACGACATCGTCCGCGTTTTCGAGGCCAAGGGCCACGAGCAATACGACGGCGAACCGGTCACGCAGCTGCAGCACGCGCTGCAAAGCGCCCATCTGGCGGAGCAGGCCGGTTCGGCCAGCGCGCTCATCACGGCGGCGCTGCTGCACGACCTTGGCCACCTGCTGCACGACTTCGGGGCAACGCCGTCGAAGCAGGGGCTCGACGACCTGCACCAGTACCGCTGCCTGCCTTTCCTGCGCGCCACCTTCGGCCCGCAGACGCTCGAGCCGATTCGCCTGCACGTCGACGCCAAGCGCTACCTGTGCGCGGTCGCCCCCGGCTACTACGACACGCTGTCGGCCGACTCGCGGCGCAGCCTGGTGCTGCAGGGCGGCGTGTTCGACCAGGCGCAGGCACAGGCGTTCGGCGCCCTGCCCTTCGCGCAGGACGCCGTCGACCTGCGGCGCTGGGACGACGCCGCCAAGTCGGCCGACGCGGTCGTTCCGCCGCTGGCGCATTTCGTGCGCCACATGGAGCGCAGCGCCGCCGCTGCCGCCCCAGCCCTGGCACAGGCCACGTAGGAACAGGCGTGCGACCCTTCTGGATCGAGCAGGCGCTCTTCAACGATGGCGGGCTGGCGCCGGCGCTGCAGGGCGCGCAACGGGCGGACGTCTGCATCGTCGGCGGGGGCTTCACCGGCCTGTGGACGGCGATCCAGGCCAAGCGCCAGGACCCGGCGCTGGACATTGCCATCGTCGAGAGCGACCTGTGCGGCGCCGGCGCCAGCGGCCGCAACGGCGGCTGCATGCTGACCTGGTCGGCCAAGTTCTTCACGTTGCGGCGGCTGTTCGGCGAAGCCGAGGCGATCCGCCTGGTCAAGGCATCGGAGGCCGCGGTCGGCCACATCGCGGACTTCTGCCGTACCCACGACATCGATGCCGAGCTGCGCATGGACGGCACGCTCTACACCGCCACCTCGCAGGCGCAGGTGGGGGTGCTCGACCCGGTGATGCGGGCGCTGGAAGCGTGCGGCATCCACAGCTACTTTCCGCTGCCGCCCGACGAGGTGGCGCGGCGCTCGGGCTCGGCGCGCAACCTCGCCGGCGTCTTCTCGCCGACGGCGGCGACGGTGCACCCCGGCAAGCTGGTGCGCGGCCTGCGCCGCGTGGCGCTGGCCATGGGCATCCGCATCTACGAGCGCAGCCCGATGGTCGACCTGGCCACCGGCTACCCGGCCGTCGTGCGCACGCCGTGCGGCAGCATCGAGGCGCGCAAGGTCGTGCTGGCCCTGAACGCGTGGATGGCCAGTACCTTCGCGCAGTTCGAGCGGACCATCGCGATCGTCTCCAGCGACATGGTGATCACCGAGCGCTGCCCCGACCTGCTGCGCGAGAGCGGCCTGGTCGACGGCGTGTCCGTGCTGGACTCGCGCACCTTCGTCTACTACTACCGAAGCACGGCCGACGGGCGCATCATGCTCGGCAAGGGTGGCAATACCTTCGCGCGCGGCGGGCGCATCGCGCCGGTGTTCGACCAGCGCTCGCCCTACGAGGCGGAGCTGACGCAGGCACTGCGCGACTTCTTCCCGGCATTGCGCGACACGCCCATAACGGCGAGCTGGAACGGCCCCTCCGACCGCTCGGTCACCGGCTTCCCGTTCTTCGGAAAACTCGACGGCGCGCCGCACGTGAGCTACGGCTTCGGCTACTCGGGCAACGGTGTCGGGCCGAGCTACATGGGCGGGCAGATCCTCTCGTCGATGGTGCTCGACCAGGACAACGAATGGACGCGCAGCCCCCTGACGCGCGGCCCGCTGGGCCACTTTCCGCCCGAGCCGGTGCGCTACGTCGGCTCGATCGTGGTGCGCAACGCGATCCGCCGCAAGGAGCGCGCGGAAGACGACAACCGCCGGCCGTGGTTCGTCGACACCATGCTGAGCAAGTTCGCCAACGCGGCGGGCAAGGCCGACAAGGCCTGAGGCGCGGTCGCGGCAGGGCGCGGCGACCAGCGCCTATCAGGTCGCCGCGCGCAGGCGGCTGGCGGCCAGGCGCAATTCCGGCAGGAAGCTCGTGACGGCCATCTCGCAGGTGAACTGGCCGCTGGGCAGGCTCACGTTGAGCGCGGCAATGGTGGCGCCCTGCTGGTCGCGCACGGGCACCGCCAGGCCGCAGATCGCCTCGTCCAGTTCGCCGTCGACCCAGGCATAGCCCTGCGTCCGCACCTTGAGGAGTTCATCGCGCAGGCGCGACGGCTCGACGATCGTCGCGTTGGTGCGCCGCTTCAGCGTGGCATGAGACAGGTAGTCGTCCATCTCCTGGTCCGGCAGGCTTGCCAGGAGCATGCGCCCCATCGAGACCAGGTGGGCCGGCAGGCGGCTGCCCAACGACGGGCTCATCGGCAGGATGCGGCTCGCATGCTGGCGCTGGACGTACACGATGTCCTCTCCGTCGAGCACCGACATTGCGCATGACTGCCTGATGCGTGCCATCAGTTCCTCCAGCGTCGGCTGCGCCTCTCGCCAGTAGGGCAGCGAGGACAGGTATGACAGGCCCAGGCGCAGCACGCGCGGCGTCAGCCAGTAGCGCTTGCCGTCGGTGCGCACGAAATTCATGTCGATCAGCGTCATCAGGAAGCGCCGCACCGCGGTACGCGGCAGTTCCACCGCCTCTGCGATCTCGGCCAGGTTCTGGTGCGTCGAACTCTCCCCCATTGCCTCGATGACGCGCAGGCCGCGCGCAAAGGTGCGCACGAACGATTCGCTTTCGGGTGTTGCCATGTGCAAGTGCTCCGCGTGCGCCTTGACAGTGCAGGCGCACGATTCAATAATGACCATCAGGCGGACATAAATGTCCGCTAGGCGGTCATTCTACGCGAAGGCCGATGGACATGCAACCACCCGCAAACGAAGTGAAACCATGACTGAGCAAGCATTCGAGACAGACTTCTGGAAGGACGCGCAGCTGCGCAAGACCTGGGACGAGATCATCCCTGGCGAGCCGCGCAAGACGATTCCCTACACCCTCACGCTCGAGGCGATCCAGAAATACTGCCGCGTCGTCGGCGACATGCATCCGCTGTACTTCGACGAGGAATTCGCCAGGAAGAGCCCGTACGGCGGTCTCATCGCGCCGCCGGCGATCCACATTCTCCTGATGTTCTCCTGCACGCCGGCGGACGACTGGATGCGCACGCCAGGCACGGTCAACGCGGGGCAATCCTGGAGCTACAACATTCCGGCCCGCCCGGGCGACACGATCCGGCTCGAGGCGCGGGCACTGGACAAGTTCATCAAGCGCGACCGGCTCTTCGTCGTGCATGACAACGTCTTCTTCAACCAGCACGACGAGGTCATCTGCTCGGGCCGCGGCTGGACCATCCGCCCCATGTAAGCCATCGCGAGGAACCACACCATGACCGCATCGTTCGACACCCTCAAGCCCGGCCAGACCATCGAAGGCTCGCCCTTCTCGCCCACGCGCGAATCCATCCGCGAGTTCTGCGAGGCCTCGCTCGACTACAACCCGCTGCACCTGGACGACCAGTACATGAAGGGCAGCTTCGGCAAGACCCAGTTCGGCGGAATCATCATGCACGGCATGAACAACTTTGGCGTGATCACCAGGATGCTCACCGACTGGCTGTACCCGCAAGGCGGCATGCAGCGCCGCCTGGAAACGCGCTGGAAGGCGCCCGTCAAGCCGGGCGACACCATCGTGCCCATCGCCACCGTCAACGAAGTGCGCACCACCGAGCACAGCCGCTGGGCCACGCTCGACGTGCAGGTACGCAACCAGCGCGGCGAGACGGTCGCCGTGGGCGAAGCCATGGTCGAGTTCCCGGCCAGCGCCTGAGCCGCAGGACCGCCCTCTACGACCCGCACCCCATAACAGGAGACATCCATGCGAATCGCAACCTGCCTGCGGACTTGGGCGCGCGCGGCGTGCGCCGCGGTCCTCGCCGGCGCGTCACTCGCCGCGCCCATGGCCAGCCTGGCCCAGCCCTTCCCGACCCAGCCCGTGAAGATCGTCGTGCCTTTCCCGCCCGGCGGCACCACCGACATCCTGGCGCGCCAGCTTGCCGCCGAGCTGTCCAGGCAATGGAACCAGCCGGTGCTGGTCGACAACCGCGCCGGAGCCAGCGGCACCATCTTCACCGAGCAGCTGACCCGAACGGCGCCGGACGGCTACACGCTGATGCTTACCGCCACGCACCATGTCATCAACCCCGGCCTGTACAAGAACCTGCGCTACGACACGCGCAAGGACGTGACCTCGCTGGCACTGGTGGGCGCGGTGCCCAATGTGCTGGTGGTCAATCCGGCGTTTCCGGCCAGGAACGTCAAGGAACTCATCGCGTACGCCAAGGCACGCCCCGGCCAGGTGAGTTTCGGCTCCTCCGGCACGGGGGGTGCCAACCACCTGTCGGGCGAACTCTTCAAGTCCATGACCGGTGTGAACATGGTGCACATCCCGTACCGTGGCGCGGCGCCGGCCCTGAACGACTTGCTCGGCGGGCAGATCCCGGTGATGTTCGACTCGGTTCCCGGGGTGCTGCAGCACATCCAGGCGGGCAAGCTGCGCGCGCTGGGCGTCACATCGCTCAAGCGGTCACCGGCGCTGCCTGACGTGCCGACGCTGGACGAAGCCGGCGTGAAGGGCTTCGAGGCCACCGCCTGGTTCGGGCTCTACGCACCCGGCGGCATGAAGCCGGAGCTCGCGAACAGGATCTCGGCCGACGTGCTCAAGGCACTGAGCAGTGACTCCATTCGCAAGGATTTCGCGCAACTGGGTGTCGAGCCCGGGACCATGACGCAGCCGCAGTTCGCCGCCTTCGTCGACGCCGAGATCACCAAGTGGACGCGGGTGATCGACGAAGCCCACGTCAAGATCGACTAGGAGCCCGTCGTGCCCGTACACCAACAGCGGCCAGCCGGCCCAGGCGCCTTGTCCCACCTGCGCGTGCTCGACCTGTCGCGCGTGCTGGCTGGGCCGTGGTGCACCCAGAACCTGGCCGACATGGGCGCCGAGGTGATCAAGGTGGAGCGCCCCGGCGCCGGCGACGATACGCGCGGCTGGGGCCCGCCCTGGGTCGTAGGCGGCGAGCGCGACGGCGCGACCACCGATTCCACCTACTACGCGGCCGCCAACCGCGGCAAGAAGTCGGTCACGATTGACATTTCCAAGCCTGCAGGGCAGGCGCTGGTCCGCAGCCTGGCCAGGGAGAGCGACGTGGTGATCGAGAACTACAAGGTCGGCGACCTGAAGCGTTACGGGCTCAACTATCCGAGCCTCTCGGCGATCAACCCAAGGCTGGTGTATTGCTCGATCACCGGCTACGGACAGGACGGGCCGAGCGCGCACAAGCCGGGCTACGACTTCGTCTTCCAGGCCATCGGCGGGCTGATGAGCATCACCGGCGAGAACGACGCCTTGCCCGGCGGCGGGCCGCAGAAGACAGGCATCGCCATCGCGGACGTGATGACCGGCATGTACGCCACCATCGCCATCTTGTCGGCGCTGCAGCATCGCACGGTGTCCGGCCGGGGCCAGTACATCGACATGGCCCTGCTCGACTGCATCGTGGCGCTTGGCGGCAACCAGGTCACGGGTTACCTGGCGAGCGGCAAGGTGCCCCACCGTTACGGCAACGCGCATGCCAGCCTCGTGCCCTACCAGGTCTTCGCGGTGCAGGACGGAGAGATCGTCGTGGCAGTGGGCAACGACAAGCAGTGGCAGCAATACTGCGCGGCGATCGAGCGGCCGGACCTCGCTGCCGACCCGCAATGGCACAAGGTGACCGGCCGGATCACGGGGCGCGAGACACTCATTCCCGAACTGGCGCGAACCATGCTCGAACGGCCCGCCGACGAATGGATCGAGCGCCTGGAGGCGCGCGGCGTGCCTTGCGGAAGGATCAACGACTATCGCCAGGTGTTCGAGGATCCGCAGGTGCGGCACCGCGGACTTCGCGTCGACATTCCGAGGGCGGATGGCGGCAGCGTATCCACCATCGCGAGCCCGCTGCGCCTGCAAGGTACGCCACCCACCTACGACCGGGCCCCGCCGAGCCTGGGGGACGCTACCGATGCCGTCCTGCGCGACCTGTTGGGCTGCAGCCTCGACGACCTCGCCGGCCTGCGGCGGGACGGGGTGATCTGAACGGCGCCGCGCCGTTTCGGTTTCGTGCCCCCGGCGGGCATGGCGCCAATCACCCGCCGATGCCGGGGTCGGCGCAAGGGGCGCTGCACTGACCGCAAGATGCGGCCCATGGAGCCCCCGCCAAACGCCGACGAAGTGCGCCAGAGGATCGACTCGGTCTACCGCACCGAGGGCCGGAGAATCTTCGCCACCCTCGTGCGGCTCCTCGGCGACCTCGACCTGGCCGAGGAGGCCCTGCACGACGGATTCCGTATCGCGCTGGAGCGCTGGCCGACCGACGGGGTGCCGGACCATCCACGCGCCTGGATCGTGTCGGCCGGCCGCTTCAGGGCCATCGACGGACTGCGGCGCCGGACGCGATTCGCGCCGCCGGACGAGGCCGAGCAGGCCATACAGTCGGCAGCCGACCCGGCGCCCGCCTGGGACGCCGGCGGCAGCTTCGACGACGCGCTGGAAGACGACCGCCTGCGCCTGGTCTTCACGTGCTGCCATCCCGCGCTTGCACCCGACGCCCAGGTGGCGCTGACCCTGCGCGAGGTGTGCGGCCTCACCACCGAAGCCATCGCCAGCGCCTACCTGGTGTCCGCGCCCGCCATGGCCCAGCGGATCGTGCGCGCCAAGGCGCGCATCCGGGAAGAGCGCATCCCCTACCAGGTGCCCGCACTGGCCGAACTGCCGGGCCGCCTCGAAGCGGCGCTGCGCGTGATCTACCTGGTGTTCAACGAAGGCTATGCCGCCTCGGACGGCGTATCGCTCACCCGCCCGGACCTCTCCGGCGAAGCGATCCGCCTGGGGCGCCTGCTCGTCGACCTGCTGCCCGAGCCCGAGGCCATGGGCCTGCTCGCGTTGATGCTGCTGCACGAGTCGCGCCGGGCCGCGCGCGCCTCGGCGTCGGGCGAACTCGTCTTGCTCGACGAGCAGGACCGTGGCCGGTGGGACGCCGCCCTCATCGCCGAGGGCAGCGCGCTGGTGCGACGGGCCCTGGTCTCGCGCCGCTTCGGGCCGTACGCCGTGCAGGCCGCGATCGCCGCCGTGCATGCGCAGGCCCCCGATGCCGCCGCCACGGACTGGCCGCAGATCGCCGGCCTGTACGACGCATTGCTGCGGCTCGAGCCGACACCGGTGGTCGAGCTCAACCGGGCGGTGGCAATCGCAATGCGCGACGGGCCGCTGGCCGGTCTGGCACTGATCGACGAACTGCTGGCGCGTGGCGCCTTGGCCGGCTATCACCTTGCGCATGCGGCGCGCGCCGACCTGTGCCGCCGCCTCGGCCGGCGCCACGAAGCCCGCGAATCGTATGAACGCGCGCTCGCCATGACACGCCAGCAGCCCGAACGCGCCTTCCTGGCCAGGCAGCTGAACGCCCTGGGCGCGGCCGGGGCCGCATCCTGATACAAACTTTCGGCATCGGCGCTGTCGAAAATCGCGGGGGCCGTTCGACCAGTGATGTCGTCCAAGGATGCGACGTCCATCACTTCATGGAGATGCCATGCGATACCTCTGCCTCGTTCACTTCGACGAACGAATGCTCGACACGCTCCCGCCCCACGAGCTCGCCACCCTGGAACATGATTCGCGCGCCTACAACGAGGAGCTGCGAGCGCGCGGGCAACTCGTGGCCGCGCATGCGCTGCAGCGCGCAAAGGCCGCCAAGGTGGTGAAGCTGCGCGCCGGCCGGGCGTCCTGCGTGGACGGGCCTTTCATCGAGACCAAGGAACAGCTGGGCGGCTTCCTGCTCATCGACGTGGCGGACCTCAATGCCGCGATACAGGTCGCGGCGCGCACGCCGATGGCACGTTACGGCAGCATCGAGGTGCGCCGGGTCGCCATCGTGGAGAGGATGGCGCCATGAGATACCTATGCCTGATCTATTGCAGCCAGGCGCAGATGGCTGCCGACGTGCCTTCGGAAGACATGGCGGCGTTCGTCAATGCGCACCTCGACTACGACGACGCACTGCGGATGGCCGGGCAACTGGCAGCGACCGAGGCGCTGGAGACCGCAGACAGCGCGGCAGTCGTCCGAGTGCGGCAGGGCAAGGTGTGGGTGACCGACGGCCCGTTCGCGGAAACCAGCGAGCTCCTCGGCGGCTTCTATCTGGTCGATGCCGCGAGCGACGACGAAGCCGTGCGCATCGCCGCTGGCATTCCCTCGGCGCGCATCGGCAGCATCGAAGTGCGGCCGGTGGCGCCCATGGAACATGGTCCCTGGGAGCGCTCGCCATGAGCGTCGCCGCGTCCCCCAAGGCTGGTGTGCGCGAATGGATCGGACTGGGCGTGATCGCCCTGCCCTGCATGATCTATTCGATGGACCTCACGGTGCTCAACCTGGCGGTGCCGCACCTGAGCGCGGCGCTGCGCCCGAGCAGCGCCCAGATGCTCTGGATCGTCGACATCTACGGCTTCGTCCTGGCCGGCTCGCTCATCACCATGGGCACCCTGGGCGACCGCATCGGGCGGCGAAGGCTGCTGTTGATCGGCGCGCTGTGCTTCGGCCTCGCCTCGGTGCTCGCCGCCTTCTCCACCAGCGCCGTGATGCTGATCGCGACGCGGGCATTGCTCGGCCTTGCTGGCGCCACCCTGGCGCCGTCCACGCTCTCGCTGATCCGGAACATGTTCCTGGACGACCGGGAGCGCAGCGTCGCCATCGGCGTGTGGATCGCCAGCTTTTCCGTTGGCGGCACCATCGGCCCGCTGGTCGGCGGTGCGCTGCTGGAGCACTTCTGGTGGGGCTCGGTGTTCCTGGTCGGCGTGCCGGTGATGGTGCTCCTCCTGTTGCTGGGTCCCCGGTTGCTGCCCGAGTACCGTGATGAGGCGGCAGGCCGGCTCGACCTGGTGAGCGCGGCGCAATCGCTGCTGGCGGTACTGGGCGTCATCTACGGTCTCAAGCGCATAGCCGAAGGCGCCGCAGGCATTCCCGCATTCGCCGCCATCGTGCTGGGTCTGGCCATCGGCGTCGCTTTCGTACGCCGCCAACGCAAGCTGCCCGATCCGCTGATCGATCTGCGTCTGTTTCGCTCTCCGACGTTCCGCGCGGCACTGACGATCAACACGCTGGGCTTTTTCGTGGCCTTCGCGTCATTTCTCTTCGTTGCGCAGTACCTGCAGCTTGTGCTGGGGCTCGGGCCACTGGAAGCAGGCCTGTGGACCGTGCCTTCGGGCATCGCGTTCGCCGTGGGCTCGACGGTGGCACCGCGACTGGCGCGCAGGCAGCCCGCCGGCAAGGTGGTGGGCGGCGGCCTGCTCCTGGCCAGCGCCGGCTTCGCGCTGATGGCACAGGCGTGCCGCTGGAGCGAAGGCCCGGCGCTGCTGGTCGCCGCCTACGCGCTGCTGTCGCTGGGGCTGTCCTTCGTGTTCACGCTGGCGGTCGACCTGATGGTCGGCGCCGCGCCACCCGAGCGCGCCGGTGCCGCGGCGGCCATCCAGGAGACCAGTTCCGAGATGGGTGGGGCCCTTGGCATCGCGCTGCTGGGCAGCGTGACCGTGGCAATCTACCGGCGAACGCTGGGCGAGCACCTGCGAGGGAGTGGCGTGCCGGTGGATGCGCTGGACGCCGCGCGCGCCAACCTGGGCGTGGCAGCGGACACCGCTGCGGGCCTGCCCGCGGCGGCGGGTTCGGTGCTGCTCGACGCCGCGCGCGACGCATTTTCGGCGGCGTTCTTCACCACCGCCAACATCAGTTCCGCCGTCGCGCTTGCCGCAGCGCTGCTGGCGGCGCTCTTCCTGCGCGGACCGGGGCAGCGGAGCGCAGTTGCCGCAAATTCCGGGATGCCGCAGCAACGCGGCCAATGACAGACAGCGCGGCAACGACGGACATCCGCGATCCGCGCCGGCAGGCGATCAGGCCCGCATGTCCAACCCGCGCCATGCCTCGAGCACGTCCACCTGCTTTTGCAACCACTCGGCAGGTACCGAACTCGTTCCCCAGTGGTGCAGTCGACCGGCTGCCTCGCCAAGGTTCCACAGGTGGCGAAGCTGCAGGAACAGTGGCAGCGCAGCCAGGTCACGCTCGGATATCTCGCCGCCACCCGAGCGATAGCCGCGCAGGTAGTGCGCCCACCGCTCGCGCAACACGTCGTCGGGCTCCTTCAAACCCTTGCGGAAGAGGTACGACCATGGCAGCACGCTCAGGTCGTACGCCAGAAAGCCAGGCCCCGCGTCGTCGAAGTCGAAGAAAACAGTCGTCTTGTGGCCGGCCGCGTCCGTGCTCACATGGTTGTTGAAGCCATGCGTATCGCCATGGCAGACCACGCGCGAAAGCCCGCCTTCGGCCTCGGCCAGCTCCGAAATGAGCCGGTGCACCAGGCGCCGGTACGCTTCCAACAGATCGTCTTCCAGTCCCGGGTAAGCCTCCAGATAGCCCAACGTCTTCAGGGCCAGATGCGGGCCATCGAGCACGTAGCGGCTTTGCGGCCCGACGTAGTCGCGTGCTGCCGCATGAATGGTGGCCAGCATCCTGCCGGTCAACTCGAAGTCGTCCAGCGTGTCGGGAACGACGCCGTCCGCGAAACGGAACAGCGCCAACGCGCGCGCGCCTTCGGGAAACGCCAGGCCGATGTGCGCGCGTCCATCCGTCGCCGGCACGGGCGCCGCAACCCCCGCGCCCTTGGCTGCCAGGTGTGCCAGCAGCGCGACCTCGAAATCGACGTTGAAGCCACCGCGCGGCCGGATCGAGTACAGGCGCGCCACATACCGGCTTCCGTCAGGCGACCGCAGCGCATAGCTGTCGTTCAGCCCGCGACGCACCATGTGGCATTGCTGAACCTGAACGCCATGGTGCCGCGCGACCCAGCGAGCAACCGAGGCGGCAGCAGCGGTCGTGTGCGTAGGGACGAGCTCGTCGCCATGTTCCTGCCGATCGGTCATCGCGCAATGTCGTTGGATGGCGGCCTCGCAGGCCGAAGACGCCGCTCGCGTGAGCGACGGGAAGGGGATGAGGTAACGGCGCGATTGTGCCAAGCACTGCGCTGGCTTGGCTCGAACTCGCAATCACGGCTTGGAACCGACCTTGCTCGCACGTCCATTTACTTGCGCAAATGCTCAAGTAAGTATTGGACAAGGAAGCGGTCGACACTTTGCTGACCGATCCACGTGTGAAGGCTGTCAGGTTCGTCGGTTCGACGCCGATCGCAGAATATGTGTACACCACCGGCAGCGCACACGGCAAGCGGGTGCAGCACTCGGTGGCGCAAAGAACCACGCGGTGGTCATGCCCGACGCCGACATCCCGAACGCGGTCAACGCACTGATGGGCGCAGCCTACGGCTCGTGCGGAGAGCGCTGCATGGCCGTGCCGCTGGTGGTGGCGGTGGGCGACGCCACAGCCGATGCGATGGTGCAAGGACTCAGTGCCGAAATCGCCAATATGAAAGTCGGCCCTGGCAGCGATGACGGCAACGACATGGGGCCGCTGGTGACCCAGCCGCATCTGGAAAAGGTCCGGTCCTTCATCGAGGCCGGCGTGAAAGCTGGCGCCAAGGTGGTAGTGGACGGCCGCGACGTGCAAGTCGAAGGCCACGAAGGCGGCTACTACCTTGGTCCATGCCTGTTCGACCAGGTGAAGCCCGGAATGTCGATCTATCGGGACGAGACAACGTGCCGCTGCCGGTACCGGTCGCCTATCATCCCTTCGGTGGCTGGAAGCGATCGCTCTTCGGCGACCTGCACGCCTATGGCCCCGACGCGGTGCGCTTCTACACCAAGCGCAAGACCGTGACGCAGCGCTGGCCCTCGGCGGGTGTTCGCGAAGGTTCTGTTTTCAGCTTCCCGTCCAACAGCTGAGACGGGGCGTGCGCCGCGGTCGGACGACGAGCCGGCCGAGTCAAGCGCCCGCAAAGCCGCTATGTAGAATGACCGCAGGGTGTTGGCTGCGTGTTGCAGTCAACAGGTTCATGCGCTGGTCGGGCCGCCGCGCGAGGCTTTTGCGACCATGAATCGACACCCTTCTCGGCAGACGCTGCCGCGCGCCCAACTGTTGGCCGAACGCGCTTTTGCGACGCTCGACCGCTTTCTTCATATCGAGGCCGTCAGCGGCATCGTGCTGCTGATTGCAGCTGCAATTGCCCTGATCTGGGCCAATTCTTCACTGGCCCCAAGCTACCACGCGCTTTGGCACACGCCGCTGTCCATCGGGCTCGGCAGTTGGGTGTTCTCCCAATCGCTGCATTTCTGGATCAACGACGGGTTGATGACTATTTTCTTCCTCGTCGTCGGGATGGAGATCCGTCGCGAGATCCACGAAGGCGCGCTGAGCAATGCGAAACAAGCGGCCCTCCCCATGGCCGCCGCCGTGGGCGGCGTCGCGGTCCCTGCGCTGCTCTATCTGGCGCTGAACGGAGAGCCTCCGCGCCAGAATGGCTGGGCCGTTCCCACCGCGACCGACATTGCGTTTGCCGTCGGCGTGCTGGCGTTGCTTGGTCGATCCATTCCCGGCAACGTGAGAGTCTTCCTGCTTGCGCTGGCAATCATCGACGACATCGTGGCCGTGCTGATCATCGCCTTCTTCTATTCGGGAGGCCTCGACTACAGCGGGTTCGCCGTGGCGGCGGCCGGCATTCTGATGGTGCTGAGCCTGCAGCAGATGGGAATCGGCTCGGCCTACGCCTATGTAGTGCCAGGCGCGGTAATCTGGATCGGTCTGTTGATGACCGGCGCGCATCCAACGCTCGCTGGCGTCGTGCTGGGACTGATGACGCCGGTGCTGCCCGTTCGCATGCGCGAACGCCCGCTCGACGTGGTCTCCCGCATCGCTCAGGACCTACTCGGCCGCGACGGCGATGCCGCAAGAGACACTGCCCTTCTCGCTCACCCCCTTCGACAGCTCCGTGTTGCCCAGCGCGAGTTGCTGCCGCCCGTGGTGCGGGTGCAAATGGCACTGCACCCTTGGGTCGCCTTCGGCGTCATGCCGCTGTTCGCACTGGCCAATGCCGGGGTCAGCCTGGGCGGAATCGACCTGTCGGCAGAGGGACCGCAATGGATCGTGGCCGGGGTCGCGCTGGCTCTGGTCATCGGCAAGCCGCTGGGCGTGGTCGGAGTCAGCTGGCTCATGGTGCGGCTGGGCTTGTGCCGACTTCCGCCAGGCGTGTCCTGGGGCGGCATCTGTCTGATCGGGCTGCTGGCGGGCATCGGATTCACCATGTCGATCTTCATCGCAATGCTCGCCTTCGCCGACGAAAGCCGTCTGGGGGCAGCAAAGCTCGGCGTGTTGCTGGGCTCCCTGATCGCGGCGGTGCTGGGCCTTGGCTGGGGTGCGGTGTACGTGAGACGGCTGCGGGTGCCCGCCGTTACGTCGTAGCGGCAGGTTTGCCCTGCGCACCGCTGAGAGATCTGATCTGCTTGGCCTTGAGCTGGCGCATCAAGTCGTGGCGGAGAGTGTGAGATTCGAACTCACGGACGCTTTCACGTCGGCAGTTTTCAAGACTGCTGGTTTAAACCACTCACCCAACTCTCCGGATGCACGGCAGCTGTGGCCGCGCAGGCCTGGATTTTAGTCGGTAAGCGCGGACCGACCTCAGGCCCCGGCCAAGCCGCCGGCTCGGCCGCAGCCGCTTGCGCTGGTCACGCCGCGTCGGGCAGGAACATCTCCTGCAGGTCGCTGAGAAAATCGAAGCCCCGCTCGGTGGGCCAGGCGCGCCACAGGTCGCGCGCCAGCAGGCCTTTTTGCTCGGCCCGGTCCAGCGCGCGCTGGATGGCGGTGATGGCCAGGCCGGTGCGCTCTCCGAAGTTGGCGAACGAGAAGCCCTCCTTCAGGCGCAGTGCGTTGAGCATGAACTCGAACGGCAGGTCCGCCAGGGCCACGTCGTCGCTTTGCGCCACGGCGTTGCCGGCCAGCGCGTTGTCCATGTACAGGCGCGGGTCGCGAAAGCGCACCTGGCGGACGATCCGGTGCGCAAAGCTCAGCTTGCCGTGCGCGCCGGCGCCCAGGCCGAGGTAATCCCCAAACTGCCAGTAATTGGTGTTGTGCCAGCAGCGGTGCCCCTCGCGCGCATAGGCCGACACCTCGTATCGCGCCATCCCGGCGGCCGCGGTCGCCTCGCTGATCTGGTCCAGCATCGCGTAGGCCTCGTCTTCCGGCGGCAGGTTCTGGGGCGGGTACTTCGCAAAGTAGGTGTTGGGCTCGAGCGTGAGGTGGTAGACCGACAGGTGCGGCGGCGCCAGCGCCAGGGCCTGCGCGAGGTCGGCCTTCAGGTCGGCGCTGGCCTGGCCGGGCAAGGCATACATCAGGTCGATGTTGTAGGTGTCGAAGGCGGCGGCCGCCTCCTGCACCGCGGCGATGGCCTGGGCCCGGTCGTGCACCCGGCCCAGCGCCTTCAAGTGCGCGTCGTTGAAGCTCTGCACGCCGATCGAAAGGCGGGTGACGCCGGCGGCGCGAAACGCCCTGAACCGGTCGCGCTCGAAGGTGCCGGGGTTGGCCTCCAGCGTGATTTCGCAGTCGGGCACCAGCTTGAGCCGGGCGCGCAGCTCGCCGATCAGCCGGTCGATGCCTTGCGGCGAGAACAAACTGGGCGTGCCGCCGCCGATGAAGATGCTGTGCACGCTGCGGCCCCACACCAGCGGCAGGGCTGCATCGAGGTCGGCCACCAGCGCATCCAGGTAGCGGCCCTCGGGCAGTGCGTCGGATTCGCCTTCGGCACCGCCGGCACGGGCCTTCCATTCGTGCGAGTTGAAGTCGCAGTAAGGGCACTTGCGCAGGCACCAGGGCAGGTGAACGTACACCGACAGCGGCGGCAGCGCCGGCAATTGCAGCGGGCCGGGCCGCATCTGGTGCAGCACGTCGTTGGCCAGCGGCGCGCCGGCGGTTCCGGCTGGCGCGATCGGAATGTTCACGAGCGCCCCGGAAGCAGCGTCGTCCAGCGCTCGCGCATCAGAGCCAGCATGGCGCGCGCGGCCTGCCCGCGGTGGCTGTGGGCGTTCTTGGTCTCGGGAGCCAGTTGCGCGAAGGTCTTGCCGAACTGCGGCAGGAACATCACGGGGTCGAAGCCGAAGCCGTTGTCTCCCACCGGCGCCGCGGCGATCTGCCCGGCCACGCGACCGCTGGCGATCAGCGGCTCGGGGTCGTCATGGCTGCGCAGCGCGACCAGTGTGCTGACCAGGGCGGCGCCGCGGTCCGCCCGCCCCTGCAATTGCTCGAGCAGGGCCCGCACGTTGTTGGCGTCGCCCTTGGCATAGCCGAACTGCGTGGCATAGAAGGCGGTGTCCACGCCCGGCAGGCCGCCGAATGCGTCCACGCACAGGCCGGCGTCGTCGGCCATGGCCGGCAGGCCGGTGGCCGCGCTGGCATGGCGTGCCTTGGCCAGCGCGTTTTCCACGAAAGTGCGGTGCGGCTCCTCGGCCTCGCCCACGCCCAGCTCGGATTGGCGCACCAGTTGCACGCCCAGCGGCGCGAAGAGCTGCTGCAGTTCGGCGAGCTTGCCGGCGTTGTTGGAAGCCAGAACGAGTTTCATCTCCGGACGCCTCGCAATGCCCTGCCGCTACTTGACCAGGGGCGACTGCAGCGCCTGGGTCTGCAGCTCGACCAACTCGCCGATGCCCTTCTCGGCCAGGGCCAGCAGCTGGTTCATCTCGTCGCGCGAGAAGGCGGCGCCTTCGGCCGTGCCCTGCACTTCCACGAAGTGGCCGGCGCCGGTCATGACGACGTTCATGTCGGTGTCGCAGGCCGAATCTTCGGTGTATTCGAGGTCGAGCAGCGGCGTGCCCTCGACGATGCCGACCGACACGGCGGCCACGTGGCCGCGGATCGGCGTGGCGGCGATGCGGCCGTCGGCCAGCAGGCGGCTGACCGCGTCCTGCGCCGCCACGAAGGCGCCGGTGATAGCCGCGGTGCGGGTGCCGCCGTCGGCCTGCAGCACGTCGCAGTCGAGATGGATGGTGCGCTCGCCCAGGGCGGCCAGGTCGAACACGGCGCGTATGGACCGGCCGATCAGGCGCTGGATTTCCTGCGTGCGGCCGCTCTGCTTGCCGCGCGCGGCCTCGCGGTCGCTGCGGGTGTGGGTCGAGCGCGGCAGCATGCCGTACTCGGCGGTGACCCAGCCTTCGCCACTGCCGCGCTTGTGCGGGGGCACCCGCTCCTCGACCGAGGCAGTGCACAGCACGCGGGTCTGGCCGAACTCGATGAGTACCGAGCCTTCGGCATGGATGGTGAAGCCACGGGTCATGCGCACGGGGCGCAACTGGTCGGCGGCACGGCCGCCGCTGCGGATGAATTCGCTCATCTTGATGTCCGATGAAAAAAGGTTGGCCGTTCAGGCCTTGCGTGCGGCCGAACGGCGGATGGCTTCGTTGATCTCGGCGATGGAACGCTCGATGGCGTCCTCGTCCATGTCGGCCACCTCGCTGTCGGCCGGCATGCCGGCCTGGATGGTGGACGCGAACACGCCTTCGCTGATGCTGTCGGTGGACACGCCCCGCTCGGCGCCGGTGGCGTCGGGCGTCTCCCATTCCAGCGCGATCATGGTGACATTGTCGCCGTTCGCGCCGCCGCGCCGCAGCGCCATCTCGACCAGCTCCGGTGCGGCGTCCGCCACGGGGCGGGTGGCCAGGATGCTGACGATCTGCATTTCGTCCATCACCCCCCACAGGCCGTCGGAGCACAGCATGATGCGGTCGCCCTGCTGAAGCGTGACCGGATCGGAAATGTCGAAGACCGGCGTGGAGGGCGACCCCAGGCAGGTCAGCAGCAGGTTGCGGTTGGCCGTCTCGAATCCCGGAACCGCGCGCGGCCGCTCGGCATGGGAATGGTCGCGTGTGCGCGTGAGCATCTCGCCCTCGCGTACCAGGTAAAGGCGCGAATCGCCGCAATGGATCCACTGCGCCGTGGTGCCCTGCAGCACGGCCGCCACCACCGTCGTGCGCGGGGTGTCGAGCATGCCCTTGTTGCCGGCGTAGCGCATGATCTGCTGGTGCGCATGCATGACGGCAGTGGTCAGGAACGCCTTGACGTCCTTGAGCGTGGGCCGGGCCTCGCGCTGGTAGAGCGCCGCGATGGTCTGCAGCGCCAGTTGCGCCGCCACCTCTCCCTCGGGATGTCCTCCCATGCCGTCGGCCAATACGAAAAGGCCCGATTCCCGCGTGTAGCAATAGCCCATGCGGTCCTCGTTCTTGAGACGACCGCCCTTGCGGCTGACCTGGAAGACGGAAAACTTCATGGGACCTCGGTGACGGGCCGGTGGGCGGGGACGGGACCGCGCCGCTGCGGGGCTGCCATGGCGCTTTCGCCGCGGAATGCCTTCATGCGGGGCGGGTGGTGGGCGCGGCTGCCTTGGGCAACGGCTTCTTGTCGGGCGAGCGGATGTTGTCGATGGACAGCCGCACCTTCTCGCCCATGGTGAGCTTGGTGTAGCGCCGCTCGCCTTCGCGGCTGAGCTCCTTCTGCAGCGCGAACACCGACTGCGGACGCGACAGCGGGTCGAGCGACATGCACCACTCGACCACCTCGATCAGGTTGTCGGAATACACCCCGCGCAGGCGGGACAGCGACAGCGACAGGCGGTCCTTCTCGATGCGCTGCGGCGCGTCGCTCGGCGGATAGCCCTGCATGCAGGCGTAGATGCAGGCGCCGATGGCGTAGATGTCGGTCCACGGGCCCATGGACGAGTCGCGCCGGTACATCTCGGGCGCCGCGAAGCCGGGCGTGTACATCGGGCGGATGAAGTTGCCTTCCTTGCTGAGCACCTCGCGCGCGGCGCCGAAGTCGATCATCACGGCGCGGTCGTCGTCGGTGACGAAGATGTTGGCCGGCTTGATGTCCAGGTGCAGCATCTTGTGCTGGTGCACGATGCGCAGCCCGCGCAGGATCTCGTCGAACAGCGAGCGGATGGTCGACTCGCGGAACACCTTCTGCTTCTTCAGGTCGCGCGCGGTGACGATGAAGTCCTGCAAGGTGGCGCCTTCCAGGTAGTTCATCACCATGTAGACCGTCTCGTTTTCCCGGAAGAAGTTGAGCACGCTCACCACCGACGAGTGGGAGATCTGGGCCAGCGAGCGACCTTCCTCGAAGAAGCTCTTGAGGCCCAGGCGGTACAGCGAGAGCTTTTCCGGCGGCACCACCGGCAGCAGTTCGCCGGCGCCGCGGGTGGCCAGGGACGACGGCAGGTATTCCTTGATCGCCACCTGCTGGCCCGAGCTGTCGACGGCCAGGTACACCACGCCAAACCCACCCGCCGACAGGCGCCGCACGATGCGGTAGCCGCCGATCATCGTGTCCGGCAGGAGCGGCGAAGGTTTGACCTTTGACATAATCCGGGAGTTTCGCCCGAAGGCGAGAGTGCGGCAAGCAGACGACGTTGCCGGCGCCCTTCGTGCATGCAACGGAACAACACTGCGCGACAGCAGAAAGGTGCGATGCCAGTTTACAGCATGACCGGCTACGCAAGTGGCCAAGCCGGGGTCGGCGCCAGCAGCGCGGAAGGCGAAGCGCGAGCGCAGGCGACGGGCCGCCTGGGCCTCGAGATCCGGTCCGTCAACAGCCGCTTCCTCGACCTCGGCTTCAAGTTTCCGGAAGAGCTGCGCCCGTACGAGGCCGCCCTGCGCGAACTGCTGGGCGACAAGCTCAAGCGCGGCAAGGTGGAGGTGCGCGGCACCGTCGAGAGCAGCGCCCCCGGCGGCCTGGCCGACCCCTCCCCCCGGCTGCTGCAGCGGCTCAACGCCTTGCAGGACAGCGTGCGCGCCTGGCTGCCCGGCGCGCGCGAGCTGAGCGTCGCCGACGTGCTGCGCCTGGCCGGCAGCGAGAGCGCCGCCGGCAACGACTGGGGCCCGGTCCTCACCAGCCTGGCCGTTCAGGTAGCCGACGACCTGGTCGCTGCCCGCGCCCGCGAGGGCGAGCGGCTGGCCGGCATGCTGGCCGACCGCGTCTTCCAGCTGCGGCGCCTGGCCGAGCAGGCCGCGCCACTGGTGCCGCAACTGGTCGAGCAGCAGCGCAACCGCTTCCTCGAACGCTGGCAGGACGCCATGGGCCTGACCGGCGGCGCCGCCGCGCCCGAGTCGGCCCAGGAACGCGCGCTGTCCGAGGCCACCGCCTTCGCCATCCGCATCGACGTGGCGGAGGAGCTCAACCGCCTCGTGGCCCACCTGGACGAGATCGACCGGCTCATCAAGAAGGGGGGCGAGATCGGCAAGCGCCTGGACTTCCTGATCCAGGAACTGCACCGCGAGGCCAACACCCTGGGCTCGAAATCGGCCACGCTGGAAATGTCACGTATCGGCGTCGACATGAAGGTGCTGATCGAGCAGATGCGCGAGCAGGTGCAGAACATCGAGTGAGGATTCAGGGCCGCACATGTCGTCCGCCCTTCATCCATCAGAGCCGGGCATGCATCCAGCAGGACGTGGACGGGGCCGCTGCTCGGTCGTTTCGTTTATTGCGATTTTCGTTTGTTTCGAATAGGATCGCCCGCATCCCTTTGCAGATGCAGGAAGTCCATGTCCCCCGCCGCCCTTGTCAATGTGTCGCTGCCCGTCGAGCGTGAGGTTCAGGCCGCCCTGGAAGGACGGCGAGCCTTGGCCGCCTTTCTGGCCACGCGCCTGGAAACGCAGCAGATCCAGATCTTCGACGACAAGAACCAAGCCCATCGGGTGGAGTTGCCCACGTCCGCACTGCGCCTGCTGGTGGACATCCTGGCGGAACTCGCCGAAGGCAACGCCGTGAAGGTTGTGCCAGTACACGCCGAACTCACCACACAGGAGGCCGCCGACATGCTCAATGTGTCCCGGCCACACCTGGTCAAGCTGCTCGAAGAGGGTGCACTTCCCTTCCACAGGGCTGGCAAGCATCGGCGCGTCCGCTTTACCGACCTGATGCAGTTCAAGGCCCAGAGAGATCAAGCCAGCGAAGAAGCCATGGCGGCATTGGCGAAGCAGGCTCAGGAACTGGGCATGGGCTACGAATGAGGCAGTCGCCGTTCACGGCCGTCTATGACGCGTGCGTGTTGTACCCGGCACCGTTACGGGACTTTCTCATGTGGCTTGGTCTTTCCGGCCGTTTTCGAGCACGTTGGAGTACGCAGATCCACGAGGAATGGAAACGCAACCTGTTGATCAACCGCCCTGACCTTCGCCCGGATCAGGTTGACCGCACATCGACATTGATGAACATGGCCATCCCGGATGGCCTTGTCTCGGAGTACGAAGCGCTAATCGCCGGATTGCACCTGCCAGACCCACACGACCGCCACGTCCTGGCCGCGGCCATCCGTTGCGGCGCCAGCGTGATCGTGACCTTCAATGAGAAGGATTTTCCGCAGGCAGCGCTCGCGCCCTTCGGCATCGAGGCACAGCATCCCGACTTGTTCATCGATTACCTGTTCGACCTGGATGCGGCCGCAGTCGTATCGGCCGCGCAGAAACAGCGGGCGCAGTTGAAGAGCCCGCCGCTGGATGTGGACCGCTACCTTGACGCGTTGCTGCGCCAAGGTCTGGTTCAGACCGTCAAGGCACTTTCGACCTATCGGGCCATTCTCTGACGAACCTATTCGTCCGGTCCGACTGGGCGGTACCCATAGGCCCACGTCCCGCATACCGTTGGCCATGAGGCGTGGCTGTAACGGTAGACATTCGGCGACAGTTCAGGCGTCGAAAACAGGTCGACGCTTCCACCGCATTTTCAGATTCTTCGGGTCGACTCCGTTGCGCGCCCGCCTAGGCTTCTGGCAGGAAGCGACTGCCCCTTCCTTTGCCCAGAACTAACCAGTATCCGAGAGGCTTCATCTGCACGCCAATGCCGCCCCGGTCCTACCCGCAACGGCCAGTGCGGTGACCACAAGCCACCTTCCCTGCAACGGACCAACTATTTGCCTAACTCAGGGAAGCCCGAAGTGATCAGGGACCTTTCAGGTGTCGACGTCCTCGCGTTTTCGGGCGGCGGGAACCGCTGCTTCTGGCAAGCCGGGGTGATGGCCCGCCTTCTTGAGAAGGGTATGGCTTTGCCCGCAACGCTGATCGGCACTAGCGCCGGTGCAGCCATCGCAGCATCGTGTATGACAATCGGACCGGAAGCCGCGCTTGACACCTGCATGCGCCTATTCGCAAAGAACAGGCGCATGTTCCACTGGCCTGCGATCGCCCGGATGAAGCTGCACTTCGCCCACCAGCAGACTTATCCGGATTGGATCGCCTCCATCGTCAACACCGACACTTTCCCCGACTTGCAACAAGCGAAGCGAAAACTGCTGGTCGCCGTGTCGCGGTCCGCCATGTTGCTTGGCAAGCATGTAAGCATCGCCGCAGCCACGCTGGCCTACATCGTAGACAAGAAAATCGTACACAGCATCCATCCGCGGCTTCCCCGCTACCTCGGCCTGCAGCAGCAGTTCTACGAGCTCCAGCAGTGCACGTCCGTGCAGGCGGCACAGGCGTTGCTCAACGCTTCAGCCGCCGCTCCGCCGCTTACGCGCCCGGTGCTGCTTGACGGCCGGTGGGCGCTCGACGGAGGCTACGTCGACAATGCGCCGCTCCCCCGGCTGAGAGCCGAGGAGCAGGTGCGCACCTTGGTCCTGCTGACCCGTCACTACCCACGCCGCCCTGAGTTCTTCTGTCAGCACGGCCGCGTCTACTGGCAGCCGAGCCAGCGGATTCCGGTGTCTACCTGGGACTGCACGATCAAGTCAACGGTGCAGGACGCATTCAACCTGGGCTATGCCGATGCGCGCCGATGCCTCGGCGCCACTGCCAACTGACCTGCGCGGCGCGGCGCGGCACGGCGCGGAGACGGATTGGCACGCCGTCTTCGTGGTTGTGCCGGCGACGCCGAGGCGTTGCGAAGTCGCCCCGTGACAACCACCTGGCGACGACCTCGCTCAAGCGATTTGGGCCCGAACGGTTCGCTAAAATGGCCCGCTGCTCATGTTTGGGCAGTGGCTACCGCGCATTCCACGCCGACAGGGGCCATTTCTTGGTGCATACGCAGGCGCGCTCGAAAAGGCGTTGCGACGTGAAGATCCATAAGAACCAAACGCTTGGCGACTATCCCGCGCTTCAGGTGCAGAACATCGAGTAAAACCGGCCATGGACTATCCCGGCAACATCTTCGTGGTGGCGGCGCCAAGCGGCGCCGGCAAGTCGAGCCTGGTCAAGGCGCTCATGGAGCTCGACTCGGCCGTCCACCCTTCCGTCTCGCATACCACCCGGGCGCCGCGCGGCCAGGAAAAGCACGGGCGGGAGTACTTCTTCGTGTCCGCCGGCGAATTCGACGCCATGGTCGATTCCGACGGTTTCGTCGAATGGGCGCACGTTCACGGTCACCGCTACGGCACCTCCAAGAAGGCCCTCGAGGACCGCGTCGCACAGGGCACGGACATCGTGCTGGAAATCGACTTCCAGGGCGCGCTGCAAATCCGCAAGACCTTCGCCCACGCCGTCCTCATCTTCATCCTGCCGCCGAGCTGGGAAGAACTGCGCTCGCGCCTGGAGCGGCGCGGCGAGGACACGGACGAGGTCATTGCCCTGCGCTTGAAGAATGCCGCCCACGAGATGGCCCGGGCCAGCGAGTTCGACTACGTTATAATCAATGAGGTATTTGAGCGCGCGATTTTCGATCTCAAGGCGATCGTGCACGCGCAGCGGCTCCGATATGCCGCCCAAAGGCGCCTGCGCCGCGACACCTTCGCCGCGCTGAACATTCCCTGACGACCACCACCCGAAAGTTCACCCGATGGCCCGCATCACTGTCGAAGACTGCCTGCAGAACATTCCCAACCGCTTCCAGCTGGTGCTGGCGGCCACCTACCGCGCCCGCATGCTGAGCCAGGGCCATGCACCCAAGATCGAGAGCAAGAACAAGCCCGCCGTGACCGCCCTGCGCGAAATCGCGGACGGCAAGGTCGGCCTGGAGATGCTCAAGAAGGTCCCGGGCTGATCGCCCTGGCCAGCCGCCCCAGCGCGGCTCGGCGCACCCCGTCCGGCATGGGCGGGTTACTTTGCGCAACAAGAAAGGCACCCGCTCAGGTGCCTTTTTTCATGTGTAGGCACGCACTTGCAAGGCACGAGCTAAAGTCGAGGGGATGAGCGCGGTCGTCCAACCCAAGCCAGAGCATCCGTCCAGGGGTCGCAGCCCCTCGCCGGCCGCGCTCAATGCTGCGGCCGCGAGCTTCGCCGCGCTCACTGCCAACCTGGACTACCTGGGGCCCGACGACACCGAACTGGTCCGCCGGGCGTACCGCTTCGCGGACGAGGCTCATCTGGGGCAGCTGCGCAACAGCGGCGAGCCCTACATCACCCACCCGATCGCCGTGGCGGCCCAGTGCGCCGAGTGGAAGCTCGACGCGCAAGCCCTGATGGCCGCCCTGCTGCACGACGCCATCGAAGACTGCGGCGTGACCAAGGTCGAGCTGATCGAGCGCTTCGGCGCACCGGTGGCCGAGCTGGTGGACGGGCTGACCAAGCTCGACAAGCTGCAGTTCAACACGCGCGAGGAAAGCCAGGCCGAATCCTTCCGCAAGATGCTGCTGGCCATGGCGCGCGACGTGCGCGTCATCCTCATCAAGCTGGCCGACCGCACCCACAACATGCGCACGCTGGACGACGTGCCGCGCGAGAAATGGGGCCGGATCTCGTCCGAGACGCTGGAAATCTACGCCCCGATCGCGCACCGCCTGGGGCTCAACCAGACCTATCGGGAGTTGCAGGAGCTGTCGTTCCAGCATTTGCTGCCCTGGCGCCACCGTGTCCTGTCGAAGGCCGTGGCCAAGGCCCGAGGCCGGCGCCGCGACCTGATCCACAAGGTGCAGCGCGAGGTGGAGTCGGCCTTCGAGACCGCCGGCATCGACGTGCGCATCGCGGGGCGGGAAAAGACGCTCTACTCCATCTATCGCAAGATGCAGGACAAGCACCTGAGCTTTGCCCAGGTGACCGACATCTACGGCTTCCGGCTCATCCTGCCGACGGTGATCAACTGCTACACCGGCCTTGGCATCCTGCACCAGATGTACAAGCCCCTGCCGGGCAAGTTCAAGGATCACATCGCCATTGCCAAGGCCAACGGCTACCAGTCGCTGCACACCACGCTGGTCGGCCCGTCGGGCGTCAACGTCGAGTTCCAGCTGCGGACCGAGGCCATGCACATCGTGGCCGAGTCCGGCGTGGCGGCACACTGGCTCTACAAGACCGTCGACCCGGCGCCGGGCAACGACCGCCTGGGCACCAAGTGGCTGCAGTCGCTGCTCGACATCCAGGACGAGACCCGCGACGCCGCCGAGTTCTGGGACCACGTCAAGGTCGACCTGTTCCCCGACGCGGTCTACGTGTTCACGCCCAAGAGCCAGATCCTCGCGCTGCCGCGCGGCGCCACGGTCATCGACTTCGCCTACGCCATCCACTCCAACGTGGGCGACCAGACCTCCGGCGCGCGCATCAACGGCGACCAGGTGCCGCTGCGCACCGAGCTCAAGAACGGCGATGTGGTCGAGGTCATCACCTCTCCCAACGCTTCGCCCAACCCGGCCTGGCTCGGGTTCGTGCGCACGGGCCGGGCGCGCTCGAAGATCCGCCACTACCTCAAGACGCTGGCGCAGGCCGAGTCCGAGCAGCTCGGCGAGCGGCTGCTGGCGCAGGCGCTGCGCGCCGAAGGCCTGCGCAACGCGCCGGAGAACGACGAGGCGCACCAGGCCATGTGGGACAAGCTGCTGCGCTTTACCGGCAACCGCAGCCGCGCCGAACTGCTCACCGATCTCGGCCTGGGCCGTCGCATCGCCACCATCGTGGCCAAGCGGCTGATGGCGCTGCTGGCAGAGACCGGCGAGAAGCCCGACGCCCTCATGCTCAGCCGCGAGCGCTTCACCGCGCACGAGACCGTGTCGCAGGGCGCCGTCATGCTCGACGGCAGCGAGAATTCATCGGTACGCTTCGCCCAGTGCTGCCGCCCGGTGCCGGGCGACGAGATCGTGGGCTACCTGGGGCATGGCGAAGGCCTGGTGGTCCACACCGCCGACTGCGGCGTGGGCCAGCGGCTGCGCCACCGCGACAGCGAACGGTTCTTCGCCGTCGAATGGGCCGACGAGCCGGTGCGCACCTTCGAGACCGGCGTGCTCGTCACCGCGCGCAACGACAAGGGCGTGCTGGCCCGCGTGGCGGCCTCGCTGTCGACGGCGGAGGCGGACATCACCCACGTGGAGATGTCCGAGGAAGCGCCGCAGGACTCCACCGACCTGCGTTTCGTCATCGCCGTGCGCGACCGCACCCACCTGGACGCCGTCATGCGCGCGGTGCGCCGCACCCCGTCGGTGCTGAGCGCCAAGCGCATCGTGCCGGCACCGTGAGCCGTCCTGCCGCGGCCGGCCTCAGCCGGCGGCAGGCGGCGGGTAGTCGACCGCCAGCACCTCTATCTCCTGGGTTCCGGCCGGCGTGACCAGCTTGACCAGGTCGCCCACGCGCGCCTTGAGGAGCGCCCGGGCAATCGGCGATATCCAGCTCACCTCGCCCTTGCTACTCTCGGCCTCGTCGATGCCGAGGATGGTGATGGTGCGCTCTTCCCCCTGTTCGTCCGCGTAGGTGACGGTGGCGCCGAAGAACACCTGGTCGCGGCCATGGTGCACCGACGGGTCGGTTACCTCGGCGATCTCCAGGCGCTTGGTCAGGAACCGGATGCGCCGGTCGATCTCGCGCAGGCGCTTCTTGCCGTACAGGTAGTCGCCGTTCTCGGACCGGTCGCCGTTCTTGGCCGCCCAATGCACCGCCTCGACCACTTTCGGCCGTTCCTCGTCCATCAGCGTGAGCAGTTCGGCGCGCAGGCGCGCATAGCCCGCCGGGGTCATGTAGTTGCGCGCACCGGCCGGGACAACGGGTGCGCCGGCGCCGTCGTCCGCGTCGTCGTCGTCAGAGTCGCTTTCGCGGGTGAATGCCTTGTTCATCGATGGCGTGGCGGACTGCCGCCTGCGCTTGTTCCGGGGAAGCAGCCAATGATAGGCGCGCGGCCGCCGAGGCGTTGGCTTGCATGGCCTGCAGGAACCCCTCCAGGACGGCATTGGCCGGCCCCTCGCGCCAGACGCAGCGCGCCTCGGAGCGCGACGCCACCGACTCGAGCGGCCGAAATACCGCGCCGCGCAGCAGCGCGCGCCGCATCGCGTCGGGCACCAGCGCCACACCCATGCCCTGCGACACCAGCGAGACCACCGACAGCCAGTGCCGCACCTCGTGACGCAGCTCGGGCCTGAAACCCGCGTCGGCACAGATGGCAAGGATGCGCTCGTAGTAGTCCGGCGAGACGCTGCGCGCGAACAGCACGAACGGCTCGCCCCGCAATTGCGCCGGCGCGATGCTGCGGCGCCGCGCCAGCCGGTGCTCGGCGGGCAGGCAGGCGACGAAAGGCTCGGAAAGCAGCAGCGCGTGGCGCAACCCGGCCGGCACGCGATGCGTGTGGACGAATCCGACGTCGAGCTGGTCGTGCAACAGCTGCCCCAGCTGCTCGGCGGAATTGAGCTCGGACAGTGTCACCCGCACCGCCGGATGCTGCGCCTGGAACCTGCGCAGCGCCTGCGGCAGCCCGCGGTAGAGCATCGCCCCGACAAAGCCCACCCGCAGGCGGCCGGCCAGCCCCTGCGATATGTCGCGCGCCTCCAGCGCTGCCTCTTCCGCCTGGCGCAGGAGCCGCCGCGCCGACTGCTGCAGCGCCTGGCCCGCCGGCGTCAGCCGCACAGCCTTGCTGTTGCGCTCGAACAGCTGCGCGCCCACGGATTCTTCCAGCTGGCGGATCGCCACGCTCAACGGCGGCTGAGAAATGGCCAGGCGGGCGGCCGCCCGGCCGAAGTGCAGTTCCTCGGACAGGACGACGAAGTAGCGCAGGTGGCGAAGTTCCATGGCCGTCAGTCTGAGCGATAGCCAGATCAAAACAAACAAGAGGTATTTGATATTGGACGCGAATTGTTGAGGCTGCGAGGATCGGCCGCAAGAAAAGGAGACACGCATGCCCAGCACCACCAGCGTCCATGACGCCTGCGCCGCAGCCGGCGATGCCCACCCCGTGCCCGACCGCCATGGCCAGAACCTCTATACCGGCGACCTGGAGTTCCAGAAGCTGCTTGCGCTGTATCTGCCGGCCGACCTGCTGCGGCACCTTCAGCCGCACCTGGAGCGCCTGGGCAGCCTTGCGGGCGGACCGCTGGACGACCTGGCCAACGTCGCCGACCACCATCCGCCGGAGCTCGAGCACCGCACCCGCACCGGCATCGACGCGCAGCGCATCGTCAAGCACCCGGCCTACGTCGAGATGGAACGGCTGGCCTTTGCCGAATTCGGCCTGGCCGCCATGTCGCACCGCGAAGAGACGCTCGGGTGGACAGGCCGCATGCCGCCCATCGTCAAATACGCACTGACCTACCTTTTCGTGCAGGCGGAGTTCGGCTTGTGCTGCCCGGTCTCGATGACCGACTCGCTCACGCGCACGCTGAAGAAGTTCGGCAGCCCGGAGCTGACCCAGCGCTTTCTGCCGCGGCTGTTGTCCACCGATTTCGACGAACTGGCGCAAGGCGCCATGTTCATGACCGAGCAGGCGGCCGGCTCGGACATTGCTAACACGCAGACCCGCGCCTGGCGTGACGACGCGGGGCAGTGGCGGCTGGCGGGCGACAAGTGGTTCTGCTCCAACCCCGACGCCGACTTCGCCATGGTGCTGGCCCGCCCGGACGACGCGCCGGCCGGCATGAAGGGCGTGTCGCTGTTCCTGCTGCCGCGCCGTCTGGACGACGGCAGCCCCAACCACTACCGGATCGTGCGCCTGAAGGACAAGCTGGGCACCCGTTCGATGGCCAGCGGCGAGATCCGGCTCGACGGCGCCGTCGCCCACCTGGTGGGCGAGCCCGGCCGCGGCTTCGTGCAGATGGCCGACATGGTCAACAACTCGCGCCTGTCCAATGGTGTGCGGGCAGCCGGCCTGATGCGCCGGGCCGTCGCCGAGGCCGAATTCATCGCCACCGAGCGCCGCGCCTTCGGCAAGCGCCTGGCGGACATGCCGCTCATGCAGCGCCAGCTCGACAAGCTGCGCCTGCCTGCCGAGCAGGCGCGCACCATGGTGTTCCAGACCGCGATGGCGCTGGCCCGATCCGATGCGGGTGAGCCGGGCGCCTACGCGCTGCTGCGCATCCTCACGCCGCTCATCAAGTTCCGCGCCTGCCGGGACGCCCGCAAGGTCACCGGCGACGCCATGGAAGTGCGCGGCGGCTGCGGCTACATCGAGGAATGGAGCGACCCGCGCCTGCTGCGCGACGCGCACCTGGGCTCGATCTGGGAAGGCACCAGCAACATCGTGGCACTCGACGTCATCCGCGCCATCCGGCGCGAGGACTCGCTGGCCGCGCTGCAGAAGCATTTCGGCACCCTGCTCGACGAGGCGCAGGTGCGCGCCGCCTTTGCCGCGGCGTTGCGCGACGCCCTGGCCCGCGCCTGCGCATTGGCAGACCAGGTTGCCAAGGACGCGAACGGCGGCGGCGACGTGCTGGCCCGCCAGGCCGCTTCCGCCCTCTACCACTGCTGCAGCGCGATCGCCATGGCGTGGGAAGCGGGCCGGACCGGATCGGCAGAGCGGCTGCGCTTCGCGCAAGGCGTGCTGCTGCACCGCGTGATGCCGCGCGACCCGCTCCAGCCCGAGGCAACGCCGGCCGGCTGGAACTGAACCCGCAGGCACAAGACCGGCCTGCCCCCTGATCCCGAAAAACGACACGACTGGAGACAACCTACATGCGACTCATCACCCGATTGATCCTCGCCAGCGCCGCTGCGCTGCCGCTGCTGCCCCTGGCCCATGCCGACGCCTTTCCGGACAAGCCGGTATCGCTGGTGGTGCCCTTCCCGCCGGGCGGGCCGACAGACGCCATGGCGCGCACCCTCGCGGCCGAACTGAAGGACACGCTCGGCCAGCCGGTGATCGTGGAGAACCGCGCCGGCGCCGGCGGCAACATCGGCGCCGAATACGTTGCCCGCTCCGCGCCGGACGGCCAGACGCTGCTGTTCGGCACCTCGGGCCCGCTGGCCATCAACGCCAGCCTGTACCGCAAGATCAACTACGACCCGAGCACCAGCTTCACGCCGGTGATCCAGGTCGGCCACCTGCCCAACATCCTGGTGGTGAACCCCGCCGTACCGGCCAAGGACGTCAAGGAGCTGGTCGCCTACGCCAAGTCGCATCCCGGCAAACTGAGCTACGCATCCTCCGGCAATGGAGCCTCGTCGCACCTGGCCGGCGTGATGTTCGGCACCGTGGCCGGCGTCGACATCCTGCACATTCCGTACAAGGGCACCGGCCCAGCCCTGAACGACCTGCTCGGCGGCCAGGTCAGCATGAGCTTCACCGACGTGCTGACCGCCATGCCGTACGTCAAGGCCGGCAAGCTGCGCGCCCTGGGCGTGACGACTGCCGCCCGTTCCCACGCGCTTCCCGACGTACCCACCGTCGCCGAACAGGGCTACCCGGGCTTCGACGTGAGCGTGTTCTTCGGCATCGTGGCGCCCGCGGGCACGCCGGCCGACCGCGTTGCCAAGCTCAACAAGGCATTCGCCGACGTGCTCGCCTCACCCAAGGTCAAGGCCTTGTTCGATGCACAGGGGCTCGAGCCGCCGCCGGCCACTACGCCAGGCCAACTGGCCAAATTCATCGCGCAGCAGAAGGCCATGTGGGCGGACGTCGTCAGGCAGTCCGGCGCACACCTGGACTGAGCGGCATCACCGGCAAGACACGCAGGCAGGCAAGACCATGACATCCGCACTTTCCGCCGGCGCCCTTGCCGGCATCCGCGTCCTCGATCTTTCGCGCGTGCTCGGCGGCCCGTACTGCGGCCAGATCCTGGGCGACCACGGCGCCGACGTGCTCAAGATCGAGCCGCCGCAAGGCGACGACACGCGTGCCTGGGGCCCGCCCTTCGCCAAGGACGGCGTGGCTTCCTATTACATGGGGCTCAACCGCAACAAGCGCGTCCAGCACCTGGACCTTGCCAGCGAGGAAGGCCGCGCCGCACTGATGGCCCTGCTGCCCGAGGCGGACGTGCTGGTCGAGAACTTCAAGACCGGCACCATGGAGCGCTGGGGCATCGGCTACGAGACGCTGTCGCAGCGCTATCCGCGGCTGGTGTGGTGCCGCGTCTCGGGCTTCGGCGCCGACGGCCCGCTCGGCGCCCTGCCCGGCTACGACGCGGCAGTGCAGGCGATGACCGGCATCATGAGCATCAACGGCGAGGCCGACGCCGGCCCGTTGCGCGTCGGGCTACCGGTGGTCGACATGGTCACCGGCCTGAACGCCACCCTCGGCGTGCTGCTGGCGCTGCAGGAACGCACGCGCAGCGGTCGCGGGCAACTGGTGGAGGCCGCGTTGTACGACAGCGGCCTGTCACTCCTGCATCCCCATGCGGCCAACTGGTTCACGGACGGCAAGGTGCCGCAGCGCACCGGCAACGCGCACCCGAACATCTACCCGTACGACGCCTTGCGCACAGGCAGCGACCCGATCTTCCTGGCCGTGGGCAATGACCGCCAATTCGCCAGCTTCTGCCAATGCGTCGGCGTGCCAGAGCTGGCGCAGGACGCACGTTTTGCGGAAGCGCGCTCGCGGTCGGTCAATCGCGCCGCACTCAAGCAGGCGCTCGAGGACGTGCTGCAAGCCTTTGACGGGCGCACGCTGGTCGACACGCTCATGGCGCAGGGCGTGCCGGCCGCACCGGTGCTGCCGGTCGACGCGGCGCTGTCGCATCCGCACACGGCGCACCGCGGCATGGTGGTGGAAATGGCAGACGGCTATCGCGGCATTGCCTCGCCCATCAAGCTGGCACGCACGCCGGCGAGCTACCGCCACGCGCCGCTGACGCCGGGCGCGCAGTTCGAGCCGCTGGACTGACGCAGCGCGCGGCGCCGCTCATCAGCGCCGCCAGCCAGCACATACCCGGTATCACGAAGACAAGGCCGCCCGACGGGGCAGGCCTTGCAGCTTCGTCCATCGAACAGGCAAAAGAAAAGGGACTGCCTCTCGGCAGTCCCTCAAAGGTTTTGGTGCGGCTGGCAGGAATTGAACCCACGACCCCTTGGTTCGTAGCCAAGTACTCTATCCAACTGAGCTACAGCCGCCAAAGACATAGAGTATAGCACGAAGATTTCGGCTCTTTCAACGTGGCCTCATGAACTTTCTTTCGCCGCCACGCAGGCACCTCATGGTCAGCGTCGCCACGACGCATCAGTGGCCGCCGCGACCCCGAAAACGAAAACCAATTTCCTCATAAGCGTTACTTAGTTCCTAGGTGCCCTCCCAGGCCATGGATAGATTCGCCTCCACGTGCAGGAAATTTCTTAGGACTTATTCGGGAAGAAGAATCAACATGCCGCGACTCATCATCTTGACCAAAGGCAGCCGCATCCGCCAGGTAACCGTCAGCGGGCGCCTCACCACCATCGGCCGCAGCGACGGCAACTCGCTGGTGATCGAGGGCGACCGCGTCAGCCGCCAGCATGCCGTCATCGACTGGGATGGCGACAACTACGCCGTCATCGACGCCGGCAGTCGCAACGGGACGTTCGTGAACATGCAGAAGGTCTCGCGGCAGACGCTTCGCAACGGCGACACGATCACCATCGGCGACTGCGAGATCCGCTTCCTGTTCGACACCCGCCCGCTGAGCGACGTCGACGCCCTGCGCCTGGTGACCATTCCCGGCAGGCTGGTCGACCTGGATGCCTTGAAGCCGCCGCCGGCCAAGCGCCACGCGTTCGCCTGAGTCGGAACAAAACAACGCGGCGGCCGGTGGGCCGCCGCGCTGGTCAAGGAATGGGGTGCTGGTAGGCCGTGCTGGGCTTGAACCAGCGACCAACGGATTATGAGTCCGCTGCTCTAACCAACTGAGCTAACGGCCCGAGCGGCGGCCATTCTACTTTCGGTGGCTGAGCGCATTGCTCACCAGGCGCGACGTGATGTCGACGATCTGGATCATCCGCTCGTACGGCATGCGCGTCGGGCCGATCACGCCCAGGGTGCCGACCACCTGGCCGTCCACCTCGTACGGCGCGCTGACGACCGACAGCTCCTCGTACGGCACGACCTTGCTCTCGCCGCCAATGTAGATGCGCACGCCCTCGGCCCGGCTGGAGACGTCGAGCAACCGCATGAGCTGCGCCTTCTGCTCGAATAGGTCGAAGGCGCGGCGAAGCTGGTCCAGGTCGCCGGAGAAATCGCTCACCGACAGCAGGTTGCGTTCGCCCGAGACCACCACCTCGTCTTCCTCGCTCAGCACCTCGCTGCCGACCTGCACGGCCGCTTTCATGAGCACCGCGATCTCGCCGCGCAGCGTCTCGATCTCCGACTGCAGGCGCTCGCGCATCTGCTCGATCGACAGGCCTGAATAATGGCTGTTGAGGAAGTTGGATGCCTCGACCAGCTGCGACTGGTTGAAATCCACCTCCGGGAAGATCACCCGGTTTTGCACGTCGCCGTCGGGCGAGACCAGGATGACCAGCAGCCGCCGCTCCGACAAGCGCAGGAACTCGATGTGCCGGAAGGTGGCCGCGCGCCGTGGCGCCATGACCACGCCGACGAACTGCGACAGGTTCGACAGCAGGCTGGCGGCGTTGGCGATCACCCTCTGCGGCTGGTCGGCCGCCAGCGTGGGCGCCGGTGCCGCGAGTTCGTCACGCTGAGCGGTCAGCATGGTGTCGACGAAAAGGCGGTAGCCGCGCGCGGTGGGAATGCGGCCGGCGGATGTGTGCGGGCTGGCGATCAGGCCGTGCTCTTCCAGGTCCGCCATGACGTTGCGGATCGTGGCGGGGGACAGTTCCAGGCCGGGTACCCGCGACAATGTGCGCGAGCCTATCGGCTGGCCGTCAGCGATATAGCGCTCCACCAGGGACTTGAGCAAGAGGCGTGCGCGATCATCCAGCATGGTTGCTCCATTTTAGTGATGTAATTTCTTGTATGACCCCGCGCTTTCGGCATGTCGCACTCATCGGCAAATACCAGGCCCAGGACGGTGCGCGCGCGTCCGGCGGCGCTCCGCCGGACCAGGTGCTTGACGGCATCGGCCGTTTCCTTCGCGCCCAGGGCTGCGCGGTGTCCATCCAGAAATGCGCGCTGGACGGCTGCGACGACGCAGGCTATCGCCAGCTCACGCTGGAAGAGATCGGCCGCGAATGCGACCTGGTCCTGGTGGTCGGGGGCGACGGCACCATGCTGGGCATCGGCCGCCTGCTGGCGCCGTACGGCGTGCCGCTGATCGGCATCAACCGCGGCCGGCTGGGCTTCATCACCGACATTCCGCTCGACGGCTATCCCGAGACGCTGGCGCCGATGCTCAACGGCGAATACGAGGAAGAGCAGCGCAGCCTCATGCTCGCGCAGGTGATGCGCGACGGCCAGCTGGTGTTCGAGGCGTTGGCCATGAACGACGTGGTGGTCAATCGCGGCGCCACTTCCGGCATGGTGGAGCTGCGCGTGTCGGTGGGCCGGCATTTCGTCGCCAACCAGCGTGCCGACGGGCTGATCATCGCGTCCTCCACCGGCTCCACGGCCTACGCGATGTCCGCCGGCGGACCCATCCTGCATCCGGCGGTGTCGGGCCGCGTGATGGTGCCGATCGCGCCGCACACCCTGTCCAACCGCCCGATCCTGCTACCGGACGACGAGGAAATCACCATCGAACTGGTCGCCGGGCGCGACGCCAGCGCCAATTTCGACATGCAGTCCCTGGCCACGCTGGCCCACGGCGACCGCATCATCGTGCAGCGTTCCGGCCTGAGCGTGCGTTTTCTGCACCCCAAGGGCTGGAGCTATTTCGACACGCTGCGCAAGAAACTGCATTGGAACGAGGGAGGCTCCTGACTTGGCCCTGCGACGGATGACGCTGCGCGACTTCGTGATCGTGCGCACACTTGACATCGACCTGTCCGACGGCTTCAGCGTCCTCACCGGCGAGACCGGTGCCGGCAAGTCGATCCTGATCGACGCGCTGCAGCTCGCGCTCGGCAGCCGGGCCGACCCCGGCGCCGTGCGCGAAGGCGCGCAGCGCCTGGACGTCAGCGCCGAGTTCGATGCCGACCCGGCACTCGCGCCGTGGCTCGAGGAAGGCGGGTTCGACGGCGCCGCCGGCGAGACCGAGAACCTGCTGCTGCGTCGCACGGTCGACACGCAGGGGCGCAGCCGCGGCTGGATCAACGGCGCTCCGGCCACGGCGGCCCAGTTGCGCGAACTGGGCGACCGCCTGCTGGACATCCACGGCCAGCACGCCTGGCAGAGCCTGACGCGGCCCGATTCGGTACGCCACCTGCTAGACGCCTACGCCGGCGCGCGCCAGGACAAGCTCGAAGGCCCGTGGCAGGCCTGGCGCCAGGCCATCGCCGCTCTCGAATCCGCCCGGCAGGCGCAGGACACGCTGCAACGCGAGCGCGAGCGACTGCAGTGGCAGATCGGCGAACTGGCCAAGCTCGCGCCGGCGGAGGATGAATGGGACGAACTCTCGTCCAGCCACGCGCGCATCTCCAACGCCCAGTCGCTGATCGAGGCGGCCGAAGGCGCGCGCCAGGCGCTGGAGGACGACGAGCAAGGCGCGCTGTCGGCGCTGCACCGGGCCGTCGGCCTGCTGCAGGCGAGCGAGCATATCGAGCCCGAGTTCAAGGCCCTGGCCGAGGTGCTCGCCTCCAGCGTGGCACAGGCATCCGACGCGGCGCACAGCCTGAGCAGCTACCTGCGCCATGCCGACACCGACCCCCAGCGCCTGGCCGAGCTCGACGCCCGCATGGGCCAGTGGATGTCGCTGGCGCGCCGCTACCGCCGCACGCCCGCGGAATTGCCGGCGCTGCTGGCCGGCTGGCAGGACGAACTCAAGGCGCTCGACGCCGCCGCCGACCTGGCCACGCTCGAGCGGACCGAACAGGCGGCGCGCGAGGCCTACATGAAGGAAGCACGCGCCCTTTCCAGGACGCGGCAGGCGGCGGCGCCCAAGCTGGCCGACGCCATCACGCAGGCGATGCAGGGACTGGGCATGAAAGGCGGCCGCTTCGAAGTCAGCCTCGCACCGCTGCCCCAGCCCGGCCGGGCCGGCCTGGAGGACGTCGGCTTTCTCGTGGCCGGGCACGCCGGCAGCACGCCGCGCCCCATCGGCAAGGTGGCATCGGGCGGGGAGCTGTCGCGTATCGCGCTGGCCATTGCCGTCACCACCAGCCGGCTCGGCCAGGCCCGCACCCTGATCTTCGACGAGGTCGATTCGGGCGTCGGCGGTGCCGTGGCCGAGACCGTCGGGCGCCTGATGCAGCAGCTGGGCCGCGACCGACAGGTGCTCGCCGTCACCCATCTGCCGCAGGTGGCTGCCTGCGCCGATCATCACCTCTACGTCGCCAAGCGCGACACCGCGCCCGAAGCCGGCACCCGGAAACCACGCGGGGAACCCCGAACCGAAAGCAGTGTCAACATCCTGCAAGGCGATGCACGCGACCAGGAAATCGCCCGCATGCTGGGCGGCGAGCGCGTCTCGGCCACCACCTTGGCGCATGCACGCGAAATGCTGGGCAGAAAGCCCACCGAGCCCGCGCGCGCCGCCTGACCGGCCCGCGCCCGAAAGACCTGAACGACCCCGCTGTCCCCGATCGTCCGAATGAGCCAGGAAGTCATCCTCATCACCGGCATGTCCGGTTCCGGCAAGTCCGTCGCGCTGCACGCCCTGGAAGACGCCGGCTACTACTGCGTCGACAACCTGCCGCCCGAACTGCTGGCGCCGTTCGTCGCGCTGGACCGGCCGCACCAGCCACGGCGCGTCGCCATCGCGATGGACGTGCGCAGCGGCGAGTCGTTCCCGCTCATTCCGCAGCAACTCGCAGCCATGCGCCAGCAAGGCGTGGTGCTGCGCTCGCTGTTCCTGGACTCGACCACCGACGCATTGGTGCGCCGTTTTTCCGAAACCCGCCGCCGCCACCCGCTGTCCAGGCAAGAGGCCGCGATCGAGGGGCCGGAGCGCCATCGCGCGCTGGTCCAGGCGATCGAGCTCGAGCGCGAGCTGCTGGCCGACCTGCGCGACGGCGCCGACATCATCGACACCAGCCTCATCCGCTCGTCGCAACTGCAAAGCTACATCAAGGACCTGGTCGCCGCACCGCACAGCGCGCTCACGCTGGTGTTCGAGTCGTTCGCCTTCAAGCGGGGCGTGCCGCTGGACGCCGACTACGTGTTCGACGTGCGCATGCTGCCCAACCCGCACTACGTGCCGACGCTGCGACCGCTCACGGGCTGCGACGCGCCGGTCGCGCAATGGCTGCGCGAGCATGACGAGGTGCTGCGCATGTACGACGACATCGAGGGATTCCTCGGGCGCTGGCTCGACGCCATGTCGCGCGACCACCGCAGCTACGTCACGGTGGCCATCGGCTGCACCGGCGGCCAGCATCGGTCGGTATTCCTGGTCGAGCAGCTGGCGCGCACTTTCGGGGCCCGGTGGGCCACCATCAAGCGGCACCGCGAACTCGAGACGATCGGCTAGGACCGGTCGCCGTTCTGCAGCGCGTCCAGCAGGCGGCGCACGGGCGCCGGCAAACCAAGCGCAGCCCAGGCCCGCGCATCGAACCAGCCGCCGCTCGACGAGACCGGCGCGGCTTCCGGCGATTGCGGCAGCGACAGCATCACCGGATGAAGGTGCAGGTCCTTGTGCGTGAGCACATGCACGAAGGCGGGCGCGTCATGAAGCGGCAGATCGCGCCACGGCTCGGCCAGCGCTTGCGCCAGGGCCTGCCGGCTGTCGAAGGCCGGCAGCGCGTACAGGCCGGCCCAGATGCCGCGCGCCGGGCGCTTCTCCAGCCAGACGCGCCCTCCGGCGTCGCGCGCCTGCAGCAGCCACAGCGACTGCGCCGTGCGCTTGAGCTTGCGCGTCTTGAGCGGCAGCCGCGACTGCCAGCCGCGTTCGCGCGCCACGCAATCCGTGGCCACCGGGCACTCGTCGCAGGCCGGTGCGCGGGGCGTGCAGACCGTGGCGCCCAGATCCATCAGCCCTTGCGTGTAGCCGGCGATCGCCTCGGTCTGTCCTGCCGGAGGCAGCAGTTGCGTCGCCACGTCCCACAACGCCCGCTCATTCGCCCCCGACGCCAGGTCGGCCTCGAAGCCGAGCCAGCGCGCCAGCACCCGCTTGACGTTGCCGTCCAGGATCGCGACCCGCTCGCCGAAGCAGAAGGCGGCAATCGCCGACCCGGTGGAACGGCCGATGCCCGGCAGGGTGGCCAGGTCGGCGGCGCTGCGCGGAAAGGCGCCGCCGAAGCGCGTCATCACCTCCTGCGCGCACCGGTGCATGTTGCGCGCCCTGCTGTAGTAGCCCAATCCGCTCCAGAGGCCCAGCACGTCGTCCTCGTGCGCGGCGGCCAGATCGGCCACCGTCGGAAAGCGCGACAGGAAGCGGTCGAAGTAGCCGAGCACGGTCGACACCTGCGTCTGCTGCAGCATGATCTCGGACAACCAGACGCGATATGGGTCGCGCGTGTTCTGCCACGGCAGCGTGCTGCGGCCGTGGCTGGCCTGCCAGCGCACGACCCGCGTGGCGAAGTCCTGCGATGCCGCCTGCGCCGGGCGTGGCGCGGCGGCGCCCGTGCGCGCCCCCGGTGCCGTCAAGCGACCCGCAGCTCCGGCCGGGCGCCGGCTCCGGCGCGCGACTCCTGGCTCGTCAGCAATGCGGTCAACTCGTCCAGCCGCGCGCCGAGCTGCTTGAGCGACGCCTCCTGCGTGGCGATCTCGGCCAGCCGCTCCTCCAGATTGCCGGCGGCACCCTGGATGCGCTCCATCGCCTCGATGCGCTTGCCGTAGTTGCGGCGGCGCTCCTTGAGCTGCGCGTCGAGCTGCGCACCCGCGCCCTTGCTCCAACGCTCGACCTCGGTCATGGCCGCCTCGTTGACGACTCGCAGGCGGCTGGCCAGGGCGCGCACCAGCTTGTCGCAGAAGTCGGCCTGCGCCAGCTTGAGCACGTTGCCCACGCCCAGGTACTTCAGGTGGCTTTGCTCGATCTGGCTGAGCTGCCTGATGAAGCCCGACAGGTCGGGCTCGGCCGGCGCCAGCAGCGAGAACCCATGCTCGGCGTTGAGCTGGCGGAACGTGGCATTGAGCATGGCCTGGATCTCGGCCGTGGTCGCCTGCACCTCGCTCAGGTTGCCGCGCAGGGTGTCGAAGGTCTCGCCGTACACCTTGCCCAGGCTCAGCTTGATGCCCGGCCGCTTGAGCGCCGCGGCCAGTCGCCCCATGTCGGCCTTGAGCGCCGTGCTGCCGAGCACCGCATACACCTCGCGCAGCAGCTTGCTCTGCACCGAGCGCAGCGCCAGGATGCGCGAATTGCTGTTCTCGAACTCCGATTGCTCGCCCTCGATGCGCGCGCGCATGTGGCGGATCACCGTCCCGTTCTTGCCGCGCAGGCCATTGAGCTCGAGCGCCTGCTCCGACAAGTCGCGCGCACGCACGCTCAGCAGTCGCTGCGCCTCGTTGCGCAATGCGGCGATGCCGTTCTGCACGGCCAGGCGCAGCACGGCTTCACGACGCCCCAGCAGTCCTTCGCTGAGCACGTTCTCCAGCGCCGGCAGGCGGCTGGCCTCGAGCAGCGGCTGGTCGCGCCGTATCTTGGCTTGCAGCGCCTTTTGCGCCGACACCGGCAGCACCTGCGAGCGCGGCACGTCCAGCACCTTGGCCGACGCGGCGCACTGGCGCTCGAGCTGGCGCTCCACCTCGGCCGGGCTGTTGAGGATGTCCCACAGCGTGTCGATCTTGTTGAGCACCACGATGCGGGTGTCGCGCCCCTCGCCTTCCGTGATCAGGTGTTCGCGCCACATGGACAGGTCCGAGCGGGTCACGCCGGTGTCCGCGCCCAGGATGAACACCACGGCGTGCGCCTGCGGGATCAGGCTGACCGTCAACTCGGGCTCGGCCCCGATGGCGTTGAGGCCGGGCGTGTCCAGGATCACCAGGCCCTGCTCGAGCAACGGATGCGGCATGTTCAGGACCGCATGCCGCCACCGCGGAATCTCCACGCGCCCCTGGGCGTCGGGTACCGGGTTGTCCTCGGGCGAATCGTCGCTCCAGAAGCCCAGCTCGCGCGCACGCGCCAGCGGCACCCACTCGACCTCCGCCACCTTCTGCATGGTCTGCGCCAGCGATTCGGCATTGCGCACGTCGATCGGCAGTTGCGTCCACAGGTCCGGTGATTCGCGCCAGAAACTCAGCGCGTGCGGCTCCAGGCGGGTGTCGATGGGCAGCAGGCGTAGGCTAGGCGGCAAAGACGCGTCGTAGCCCAGCTCGGTCGGGCACATGGTCGTGCGCCCGGCGCTGGCCGGCATGATGCGGCGCCCGTAGCTGGCGAAGAAGATCGCGTTGATCAGTTCGGACTTGCCGCGCGAGAATTCCGCGACAAAGGCCACCATGACCTTGCTGGTGCGCAGCTGCGCCTCCAGTTCGCGCAGGCGGTCCTCGACCGCCGCGTCCAGCAGCTCGTTCTCGTGCAGCCAGCCCGCCAGCCACTTGAGGCGGTGGGCGATATTGCGCCGCCAGGTCCCGTGCTGGTCGAACTGCTGATTGAAGGATGGGGTCAAGGGGTGGCCAGTAAAAATGTAAACGGCAACTTACAAAATATAGCACCCGGTGTCTCTACCGGATAGGCAGTAGGCCGATCGGCCGGCGTCCGTTGTATTTGCGCCCGCGTCCACCCACCGATGTAGGTGGCCTACGACTTCTGGCAGTGCGGGCAGTAGAAAGTGGAACGCTGCCCCTGGCGCAGTTGCCGGATCGGCGTGGCGCAGACGCGGCACGGTTCGCCGGCCCGGCCGTAGACCATGGCCTCCAACTGGAAGTAGCCGCTGGCGCCGTCCACGTTGGAGAAGTCGCGCAAGGTGCTGCCGCCGCGTGCCACGGCGCGTGCCAGTATGGCGCGCACCGCATCGCGCAGGCGCGCAGCCCTCGGCCGGCTGATCCGCGCTGCGGCCAGCGTGGGCCGGATGCCGGCCGCGAACAATGCCTCGGACGCATAGATGTTGCCCACCCCCACCACCAGTTCTCCCGCCAGCAGCACCTGCTTGATCGGCGCCTGGCGGCGGCGCAGGCCGGCATGGAAGGCATCGAGTGCGAAGTCCTCGCCCAGCGGCTCCACGCCTAGGCCGCCAAGCAGCTTGACCGCTTGCGGCGCGCTGTCCGAATCCGCGTAGACCACGGCGCCGAAGCGGCGCGGGTCGTTCAGGCGCAGCACGCCGCGGCTCGTCAGCAGGTCGAAGTGGTCATGCGGCCCCGGCGGCGGCAACTGCTCGGAAAAGCGCAGGCTGCCCGACATGCCCAGGTGCAGCAAGAGCACGCCGCCCGGCGCCAGGTCCACCAGCAGGTACTTGCCGCGCCTGCGCACACCCTGCACGCTGCGGCCGGCCAGCGCCTCGGGCACGATGGCCAGCGGCCAGCGCAGCGGCTTGCCCAGGCGCACGCCGTGCACCTGCGCACCGGCGATGCGGTCCGCAAAACCCAGACGGGTGACTTCGACTTCCGGCAGTTCAGGCATATCAGGAAAAAAAACGCCGCGGCGACTTTGCAACGAAGGACACGCGGCACGGCGGCGTGCATGGCCGGCAACATCAGCAGTAAACCGCCTTGGATTATTATGGTTCGATGACTTTCCCGCCCCGCCGACTCCGCCTTGCGGCGGTCGCGTTGCTCTCCCTCAGTGCCTGCGCCCAGCACGCCCCTCCACCAGCCCCGGCCAATCCCCCCGCGCCCCCCGCTGCGGCGACCGCGGCTGCAACTGCGCCGGCCAACGATTCCAAGGCAGCCTCGACGAAGGATGCGCCGCAGCAGTCCCGCATGACGGCCCAGACCTTCTACGAGGTGCTGGTCGGCGAGCTGTCGCTGCACTCGGCCGAGCCCGGTACCGGCTTTCGCCTGCTGCTCGACTCGGCCCGCCGCACCCGCGACCCGATGCTGTTCCAGCGCGCCACAGAAGTGGCGCTGCAGGCGCGTGCGCCGGACGCCGCGCTGGAGGCCGTGCGCGCCTGGAAGGAAACACTGCCCGACTCGCACGAGGCACGCCGGCTCGAACTGCAGATCCTGATCGCCCTCGGCCGGCTGTCCGAGACGCCCGAGCCGCTCAAGGTCGAACTTGCCGATACGCCGCTGCCCGAGCGCCCGGCGCTGATGAACATCTTCGCCAGCACCTACGCGCGCGCCAGCGACAAGAAATTGGCCGCCGCCATGCTGGAACAGGGCATGGCGGACCAACTCAAGGACCCCAAGACGGCGGCGCCGGCCTGGGCCGCCGTGGGCCGGGTGCGGCTGGCGGCCGGCGACGAGGCCGGCGCCCTGGAAGCCGCGCGCCAAGGCTACCAGGCCGATCCGAAGGCCGACGGCCCGGCGCTGCTCGCGCTCGACCTGACCGAGGCCGGCACCGACCAGGCCGATGCCCTGCTGCAGCAATACCTTTCTGGCAAGGACGCCAGCATCAACGTGCGCGGCGCCTATGCCCGGACGCTGGCCCAGGCCGGGCGCTACGACGACGCCAGCCGCCAACTGGTCGCCCTGACCGAGCAGTATCCGGAACAGGCCGAGGCCTGGCTTCTGCTCGGCACGCTGCAGGCGCAGGCGCGCAAGGCCAACGAGGCGGAGGCCTCGATCCAGCGCTATCTCGCGCTGTCGGCCAAGATGCCTGACGGCCCGCCGCGCTCGCGCGGCGAAGCGCAAGCCTACTTCGTCCTGTCGCAGCTGGCAGAACGACGCAAGGACTACGCCGCCGCGCTGGGCTGGCTGGACAAGGTCGACAGCCCGGACGACGTGAGCACCACCCTCCTGCGCCGGGCGGCGCTGCTGGCGCGCCAGGGCAAGCTCGACCAGGCGCGCGCGGCCATCGCCGAACTGCCGGACGACACCGCCGAGCAACAGCGCCAGAAGTTCCAGGCCGGCGTCCAGTTGCTGCGCGAGGCCGGCAAATACCAGGAGGCCTACGACATGCTGGCCAGGGCCAGCGCAGCGGCGCCGCAGGATCCCGACCTGATCTACGACCAGGCCATGGTCGCCGAGAAGCTCGATCGCATGGACGACATGGAGCGCCTGCTGCGCAAGCTGATCGCCATGGACCCGAAGAACCACAACGCGTACAACGCGCTGGGCTATTCGCTGGCCGATCGCAACATTCGGCTGGACGAAGCGCGCACGCTGATCGTCAAGGCCGTGCAGCTGTCGCCGGATGACCCGTTCATCGCCGACAGCCTGGGCTGGGTGGAGTTCCGCCTGGGCAACAACGCCGAAGCCATACGCATCCTGGAAGCGGCCTACAAGAAGCAGCCCGACCCCGAGATTGCCGCCCACTTCGGCGAAGTCCTGTGGTCCAGCGGCCAGCGCGACCGCGCCATGACCGTCTGGAAGGCCGCGCTGGCGGTCGACAGCAACAACGAAACGCTGCGCGAGACGCTCAAGCGCCTGCGGGTCAAGCCGTGACGGCTGCGCCGTCGAGGCGCCGCGCACTGCTCGGCGCCCTTGCATGGACGACTGCCGCCACCGCGAGCGGGCTGCTCGCAGGCTGCGCCGCCCCGGCGGCACCCGGGGCCGCCGCCGCCCGGGCAACGGGCCACTGGAGCGGGCGCATGGCACTGCGGGTCGACGGCGAACCGCCGCAGAATTTCTCGGCCTTCTTCGATCTGCGCGGCGACGCGAATGCCGGCGAACTGCGGCTGACCAGCCCGATCGGCAGCACACTGGGCCTGGCGCGCTGGTCACCCGGCGAGGCGGTCCTCGAAGACGGCAGCCGCTCGCGCCGCTTCGACTCTGCCGAGGACCTCCTCAAGGCGGCCACCGGCGCCGCCATTCCCCTGGACGCGCTGTTCGGCTGGCTGGCCGGCCAGAGCCGGCCGGTGCCGGGTTGGCGCGCCGACCTGGGCCAGTTCGACGCCGGCCGCATCAACGCCTGGCGCGACACGCCGCAGCCACGCGCCGAACTGCGCGTCATCTTCGAGCGCCCCTGAGCTGCCGCGCCATGAAGGCCCTGTACGACCTGCCGGCACCGGCGAAGCTCAACCTGTTCCTGCACGTGACCGGCAGGCGCGCTGACGGCTATCACCTGCTTCAGTCGGTCTTCATGCTGATCGACTGGTGCGACACCCTTCATATGGAGTTGCGTCACGACGGCACCTTGTCGCGCGAAGACCTGGAGACGCCGCTGCCCGCGGACGACCTCGTGCTGCGGGCCGCGCGCGCCCTGCAGCCCCTGGCGCCCCCGGGATCGGGCGCCCACATCGCGATTGCCAAGCGCATCCCGGCCCAGGCCGGCATGGGCGGCGGCTCGTCCGACGCGGCCACCTGCCTGCTGGCGCTCAACCGGCTGTGGCAGCTGAACCTGCCGCTGTCCAGGCTCGAGGCCATCGGGCTGCAACTGGGCGCCGACGTTCCCTTTTTCCTGCGCGGGCACAATGCCTGGGTCGAAGGTATCGGCGAGCAGATCACGCCCATCGCGCTTCCCGCGGCCGACGTCGTCGTGGTGCATCCAAGCCGCGGCATCGACACCAGATCAATTTTTGTTGCGCCGGATCTTGAGCGCGCCACAACGCCTGCTATAATCTCTGGCTTTGCTGCATGCGGCGAACAAGACGGGCAAGGCCAGTTGGCAATGTTCGGTTTTGGGCGCAACGACTTGCAGCCGGTTGCCCAAAGGCTTTGCCCCGAGGTTTCCCAAGCCATCGAATGGCTGGGTGCCAAGGGCCTCAAGGCCCGGATGACCGGCTCGGGCAGCGCTGTCTTCGCACCAGTGTTGGTGCCGGGCGGCGGGCACGCAGCAAGGCTGCAGGAAGCAGACCTGTCCGATGCGCCGCAAGGCTGGACGGTTCGCCAGTGCAGAAATATGTCGGTCCATCCCCTGGCCGGGTGGGCAGACAGCGACAATTCATAGGTCGCCGGCATTGCTCTTCGGAGCGGCGCCGACGTCCCGTGTAGGGGAGTCGCCAAGTTGGTTAAGGCACCGGATTTTGATTCCGGCATTCGAGGGTTCGAGTCCTTCCTCCCCTGCCAAATACGCTAGTCAAGACCCACGTCCAGCCCCTCCGGGGCCCATCACTCGCACCGCCGGAACACGCACATGCAGGCTTCGCATCCTGATTTCATGGTCTTCACCGGCAATGCCAATCCAGGTCTTGCCGCCGACATCGCCCAGAACCTGGGCACGACGGTGGGCGCCGCCCGCGTCGGGCGCTTCTCCGACGGTGAGGTCACCGTCGAGATCAACCAGAACGTTCGGGCCCGTGACGTCTTCGTGGTGCAGTCCACCTGCGCCCCGACGAACGAGAACCTGATGGAATTGCTGATCATGGTCGACGCGCTCAAGCGCGCCTCGGCCGAGCGGATCAGCGCCGTCGTTCCCTATTTCGGCTATGCCCGCCAGGACCGCCGCCCGCGCTCGTCGCGCGTGCCGATCTCGGCCAAGGTCGTGGCCAACCTGCTGCAGACGGTCGGCGTCAGCCGGGTCCTCACGATGGACCTGCACGCCGACCAGATCCAGGGCTTCTTCGACATCCCGGTCGACAACATCTATGCCTCGCCGGTGCTGCTGGGCGACCTGCGCGCACAGAACTACGAAGACCTGATCGTGGTCTCGCCCGACGTCGGTGGCGTGGTGCGGGCCCGGGCCCTGGCCAAGCAGCTCAACACCGATCTCGCCATCATCGACAAGCGCCGCCCGAAGGCGAACGTGAGCGAGGTCATGAACGTCATCGGCGAGATCGACGGCCGCAACTGCGTGATCATGGACGACATGATCGACACCGCCGGCACGCTCGTGAAGGCGGCCGAAGTGCTCAAGGAGCGCGGCGCCAAGTCGGTCTACGCGTATTGCACCCACCCCATCTTCTCCGGCCCTGCCATCGAGCGCATCACCCAGTCGGCGCTCGACGAGGTGGTGGTGACCAACACCATTCCGCTGTCCGACGCGGCCGCGGCCTGCGGCAAGATCCGCCAGCTGTCCGTCGCCCCGCTGATCGCAGAGACGATCCAGCGCATCGCCAAGGGCGAGTCGGTCATGAGCCTTTTCTCGGAGCAGGAAAACCTCTTCTGAACGAAGAGGCGTTCGCTCCAGCCAGCGGGCTTGCATGTTTGCAAGCCCTTTTTCAACTTGGCGCCGCACTGGTCGCGGTCGGCGTCCCTAGGAGTCAGTCATGAAATTCGTCGCTTTTGAGCGCGCCAAGCAGGGTACGGGTGCGAGCCGCCGTCTGCGCACTTCCGGCAAGACGCCGGGCATCGTCTACGGTGGCGAAGGCCAGCCGCAGCTGATCGAGCTCGATCACAACGCCCTGTGGCACGCCCTCAAGAAGGAAGCGTTCCACTCGTCCATCCTCGAGATGGACCTGAACGGCAGCGTGAGCAAGGTCCTGCTGCGCGACGTGCAATACCACCCGTTCCGGCAGCTGATCAACCACGTCGATTTCCAGCGCGTCGACGCCCGCACTCGCATCACGGCCAAGGTGCCGCTGCACTTCAAGGGTGAGGAAGAGTCCGAAGCCGTCAAGCTGCATCACAACCTGGTCAACCACGTGATGACCGAAATCGAAATCAACTGCCTGCCGGCCGATCTGCCCGAGTTCATCGAGATCGACCTGGGCACGCTGACCGCCGGGGCCACGATCCACGTGAACGACCTGAAGCTGCCCAAGGGCGCGAAGTTCGTCAGCCACGGCAAGGTCAACCCGGTGGTCGTGTCCGCCGTGGCGCCGCGTGTCGAGGAAGAAGCCGCGGCCGAAGGCGCTGACGCCGCCGCAGCAGCGCCCGCTGCCGCCGACGCCAAGCCGGCTGCCAAGGCCAAGAAGTAATTCTTCGCGCCTTTCTCCGCATCGAACGGCCCGCCCTGTGCGGGCCGTTTGTCTTTGTGCACGGGCTGGATAATCGACGCATCATGATCAAGCTCTTCGTCGGCCTGGGCAATCCCGGCCCGGAATACGAGGCCACGCGCCACAACGCCGGCTTCTGGTGGATCGACGCGCTGGCGCGCGATTGCAAGGTGTCGCTGGTTCCCGAGCGCGGCTACCACGGCCTGGTCGCGCGCACCGTCATCGGCGGCCAGACAGCCTGGCTGCTCGAGCCCCAGACCTTCATGAACCTGTCGGGCAAGTCGGTCGCCGCGCTGGCGCGCTTCTACAAGATCGCGCCCGAAGAAATCCTGGTCGTGCACGACGAACTCGACCTGCTGCCGGGCCAGGCCAAGCTCAAGCGCGGCGGCAGCCATGCCGGCCACAACGGCCTTCGCGACATCCATGCCCAGCTGGGCACCGGCGACTACTGGCGGCTGCGGCTGGGCATCGGGCATCCCGGCGCCCGGTCGGAAGTGGTCGGCTGGGTGCTCAAGAAGCCGCTGCGCGAGCACCACGAGGCGATCGAAGAGGCCATCGACCGCTCGCTGCGCGCGGTTCCCCTGCTGGTGGCCGGTGAAATGGACAAGGCAACCGTGCAGATCCACACGAGCAAGCCGCCGCGTCCGAAGCCGCCGAGAAAGCCCGCCCCCGAGAGCGCGCCCGCCGCCCCAGAATAGGTGCCTGCGCGCGGCCCCTGCGGCAGCGTGCGTGCACAAGAAGATTCAGGGAGAAGACAGCATGAACCGGCCGACGCACGGCCGGCTGGCGCGTTCGCTCGCGCTGGCCGCCTCCAGCTTCGCCTGCGCCGCACCGGCGCCGGCAGACACGACGATCTGGCGTTGTGGCAATACCTACTCCGACATCCCCTGCGCGGGCGGCGCCACCGTCGAGACGCCTGCGGGGCCCAGCGCCGAGCAGCGGCGCCAGGCCGACCAGGCCACGCGGCGCAACCAGGCCGCGGCCGCGCGCATGCAACGCGAGCGGGTGCGCCTGGAAGCGGCGGGCGCCCGTCGCGGGGCGCTGGTGATCGGCCCGGCCGCCAGGACGCCTCCGTCCGCCAAGAAGGACAAGCCGCCAGCCAAGGCCGCCAAGCCGCGCCTGCACAGCCACAAGGACGACTTCGTCGCCACCCAGCCGTCGCCGCCAGGGGCGCCAGCGAGGAACAAGAAGAAGAATTGAAGCCGCGGCCGCGTGCCCGCAAAGGGCCGCCGCCTCAGCCGCCGGGCGCGCCGGTGTCTGCCTGCGCTGCGGCCTTGGCCTGCGTCAGGCGCTGGAATTTCTGCCACAGCGTCTCGCGCGACTCCACGTGCTGCGGATCCACCGGGATGCAGGCAACAGGGCAGATCTGCACGCATTGCGGCTCGTCGAAGTGGCCGACGCACTCGGTGCACTTGCGCGGGTCGATCTCGTAGATCTCCTCGCCCATCGAGATGGCGTCGTTCGGGCACTCGGGCTCGCACACGTCGCAGTTGATGCACTCGTCGGTGATCATGAGGGCCATGCCGCGATTATCGGCGCCCGGCCGCCACTGCGCGCGACGGCGGCGGGCAAGTCCCCGCCCGGGCTGCGTGCAATCCCCGGGCCTGCTTATTGCTCGCCTCGGTTATGCTGCGGCCCGCCCTATGAGTCTGTTCCTGTTCAAGCGCGTCCTCACGCTGATTGCCACGCTCATCGCCACCTCGGTCATCGTCTTCCTCGTACTGGAGGTCCTGCCGGGCAATGCGGCGCAGATGCTGATGGGCCCCGACGCCTCGCCCGACGCGGTGGCGGCGCTGGCCACCAAGCTGGGCCTGGACCAGCCGGCCTGGGCGCGCTACTGGCACTGGGCCGGCGGCCTGCTCACCGGCGACCTGGGCAACAGCTACGCCTACGGCTCGCCGGTATCCGACCTGCTGCTCGAGCGCCTGTCGCTGACCATTCCCCTGGCGGTGATGGCCATGCTCTTCACCACCGTGCTGGCGCTCATCGTCGGCGTGACGGCCGCGGCCCGCCACAACAAGCTCGGCGACGTCGGGCTGATGGGCCTGGCGCAGGTGGGCATCGCCATTCCGAACTTCTGGTTCGCCATCCTGCTCATCCTGGTGTTCTCGGTGAAACTGCAATGGTTCTCGGCCGGCGGCTTCGACGGCTGGGGCGAAGGCATCGGCGCCGGCCTGAAGGCCCTGCTGCTGCCGGCGCTGTCGCTGGGCGTGGTGCAGGCGGCGATCCTGGCGCGCATCACGCGTTCGGCGGTGCTGGAGGTCATGCGCGAGGATTTCGTGCGCACCGCCCGCGCCAAGGGCGTGACGCAGCGCGCCGTGCTGTGGCGACACGTGCTGCGCAACGCGATGATCCCGGTGATCACCGTGATGGGACTGCAGTTTTCCGAACTGCTGGCCGGCACCATCGTGGTGGAGAACGTCTTCTACCTGCCGGGCCTGGGCAAGCTGATCTTCCAGTCGATCGCCAACCGCGACCTGATCGTGGTGCGCAACTGCGTGATGCTGCTCGCGGCCATGGTGGTCATTGTCAATTTCGTCGTCGACGTGCTCTATGCGGTCATCGACCCACGCCTGAAGGCGAGCGACCTGTGAGCAGCATCCTTCCCGTGGGCGCGGCGGTTGCCGCGCCCGGCTTCCGGCAACGCGCCCTGCGCCACCGCAGCTTCGTCATCGGCGCGGTGCTCACGGCCCTGCTGCTGCTGGCTGCCGGACTGTCCTACGTGTGGACGCCCTGGTCGCCGTACGAAATGGACATCGCCGCCAAGCTGCAGCCACCCAGCTCGGCGCACTGGCTCGGCACCGACGTGTACGGCCGCGACGTCGCATCGCAGCTGCTGGTGGGCGCCCGCGCTTCCATCCTCGTGGGAGTGATCGCGGTCGGCATCGGGCTGGTGGTCGGCACCGCGCTGGGCCTGCTGGCCTCGGCGCGCCGCGGCTGGATCGAGGAAGGCATCATGCGCCTGACCGACTTCTCGCTGGCCTTCCCGGCCATCCTGTCGGCCATCATGATGACGGCGGTGTTCGGCCCGGGCATCGTCAATGCCATCGTCGCGATCGGCATCTACAACATTCCCACCTTCACCCGCATCACCCGCGCCTCGGCCAACGCCGTGTGGTCGCGCGAGTACGTGGCCGCTGCCCGCGCCAGCGGCAAGGGCACGCTGGCCATCACGCTGGCCCACGTGCTGCCCAACATCTCCGCGGTGCTGATCGTGCAGAGCACCATCCGCTTCGCCATCGCGATCCTGGCCGAGGCGGCGCTGTCGTACCTCGGCCTGGGCACGCAGCCGCCGCAACCCTCATGGGGCCGCATGCTGTCCGAGGCGCAGTCGATGATGTGGCAGGCGCCTTTGCTGGCGGTGTTTCCGGGCGTGGCCATCGCACTGGCCGTGCTGGGCCTGAATTTGCTGGGCGACGGCCTGCGCGACCTGCTCGACCCCCGCCTGGCCCGGGAGCGCTGACGCATGGCATTGCTTGAAGTCGACGATCTGCACATCCACCTGCGCACCCCGCGCGGCCCGGCCGAGGCGGTGCGCGGCGTCGGCTTCTCGCTCGAGCGTGGGCAGACGCTGGGCATCGTGGGCGAGTCAGGTTGCGGCAAGTCGATCACGGTGCAGGCGCTCATGGGCCTGCTGCCGCCGGCCGCGCGCGTGACCGGCAACATCCGGTTCGACGGCCGGGAGCTGGTCGGGCTGCCCGAGCGCGAGATGTGCAAGCTGCGCGGCGACCGCATCGGCATGATCTTCCAGGAGCCGATGACCGCGCTCAACCCGGTGCACACCATCGCACGCCAGGTGGCCGAGCCGCTGCGGCTGCATCGCGGCCTGTCGGCGCGCGCTGCGCGCGACGAGGCGCTGCAGCTGCTCGAGCGGGTCGGCATCCCCGACGCGGCCGCGCGGCTGGACGCCTACCCGCACCAGTTCTCGGGTGGCCAGCGCCAGCGCATCGGCATCGCGATGGCGCTGGCCTGCGGGCCGGACCTGCTGATCGCCGACGAGCCGACCACCGCGCTGGACGTCACCATCCAGAAGCAGATCCTGGAGCTGATCCAGGGCCTGGTGGCCGAACGCGGCATGTCGCTCATTCTCATTTCGCACGACCTGGGCGTGATCGCACAGAGCGTCTCGCACATGCTGGTCATGTACGGCGGCACCATCGTCGAGAGCGGCCCCACGGCCGAGGTGTTCGCGCGCCGCTCGCACCCCTACACGCAAGGATTGTTCGCCGCACGGCCCGCGCTCGGCGCACCGCGCGGCACGCGCCTGGCCACCATCCGCGGCAGCGTGCCGGAGCTGGTCGACCTGCCGCCGGGCTGTCCCTTCGCCGGCCGCTGCGGCTTCACCATCGAGGCCTGCCATGCCACGCGGCCGCCGCCGGAGACGGTCGGCCCAGGCCACGTGGCGCGCTGCATACGCCTGGACACGGTACGCGCAGCGGAGGTCGCGCAATGAGCGCCGCCCTGCTCGAAGTGCGCGACCTGGTGCGCCACTACGCGCTGCCGCGCGAAAGCCTGTTCTCGCCTGCGCCGCTGGTCAAGGCCGTCAACGGCGTGAGCTTCGTGCTGCAGGCCGGACGCAGCCTGGGCATCGTGGGCGAATCCGGCTCGGGCAAATCCACCATCGCACGGCTGGTGATGGCCCTGGACCACCCCACGTCCGGCAGCGTGCAACTGCTCGGGCGCGACCTCCACCGGCTGCCGCGCGAAGCGCTGCGGACCGCGCGGCGCGACATCCAGATGGTGTTCCAGGACCCGTACGGCTCGCTGGATCCACGCCAGACCGTCGAGCGCATCGTGGCCGAGCCGCTGGCCGCCCTGTCGGATGCCAGCCGCGCCGAGCAACGCGAACGCGCCGCCGAATCGCTCTCGGCCGTCGGCCTGCGCGCCACCGATCTGCACAAGTACCCGCACGAATTCTCCGGCGGGCAGCGCCAGCGCATCGCCATTGCGCGCGCACTCATCACGCGGCCACGGCTGATCGTCGCCGACGAACCGGTGAGCGCGCTCGACGTGTCGGTCCAGGCCCAGGTGCTCAACCTGATGCAGGACCTGCAGCAGCAGTTCGGCATCAGCTACCTGCTGATCAGCCACGACCTCGCTGTCGTCAACCACCTGTGCGACGACGTGTGCGTGCTGCACCGCGGCCTGGTGGTCGAACGCGGAGCGCCGGCCGACCTGTTCGCGCACGCCGAGCATCCGTACACCCAGGCCCTGCTGGCGGCGGTACCGCGCGCCGAACCGCCGCCGACGCGCAATATGTTGTAACTTCACCCGGTTGCCCACGGGCTTCCGACTTCCCTCTCCATTCGAAGACTTCCGGAGTTCATGCCATGTTGAAACGCCGCACCCTTCTTTCCACCGCCGCGCTCGGCAGCCTGTCGCTGACCGTTCCGCAGGCCTTCGCGCAATCTGACAAGACCGCGATGGTGCTGGGCATGACGCTGGAGCCGCCAGGCCTGGACCCGACCGTCAACGCGGCCGCCGCCATCGGCGAAGTGGTGCTCTACAACGTGCTGGAGACGCTCACCAAGATCAACCCCGACGGCAAGGTGACGCCCCTGCTGGCCGAGAGCTGGGAGGTCTCGCCCGACCTGAAGACCTACACCTTCAAGCTGCGCCGCGGCGTCAAGTTCCAGAACGGCGAGCCTTTCAACGCGCAGGCCGTCAAGTTCTCCTTCGACCGCGCCGGCGGCGAGAAGAGCACGAACAAGGACAAGCGCACCTACGCCAAGCTCAGCACGCAGGCGACGGACGACTACACAGTGGTCGTGATCAACAAGGACATAGACCCCAACCTGCCCTTCCTGCTGGGGCAGCCCACGGCGGTCATCGTCGAGCCCAAGAGCGCCGACGGCAACGCCACCCAGCCGGTGGGTACCGGCCCGTACAAGCTGCAGAACTGGGTCAAGGGCTCGTCGCTCGTGCTCACCGCCTGGGAGGGCTTTCGCAATCCGGCGGCCATCAAGCTCAAGCGGGTCACCTTCCGCTTCATCTCGGATTCGGCCGCGCAGGCCTCGTCGCTGCTCGCCGGCGACGTGGACGCGTTTCCACAATTCACCACCCGCGCGGTCGCGCAGTTCAAGGGCAACCCGCGCTACCAGGTGATCCTGGGCGGCTCGCGTGCCAAGACCATCCTGTCGATCAACAACAAGCACAAGCCGCTGGACGACGTCCGGGTGCGCCGCGCCATCGCCGCGGCCATCGACCGCAAGGCGGTCATTGCCGGCGCCGCCGACGGCTTCGGCGTGCCCATCGGCAGCCACTACGTGCCCGATGCGCCCGGCTACGTCGACACCACCGGCATCAACCCCTTCGATCCCGAGAAGGCGAAGAAGCTGCTCGCCGAGGCCGGCGTGAAGGCGCCGCTGGAGCTGACCATGACGCTGCCACCGCCGCCGTACGCGCGCCAGGGCGGCGAGGTGATCGCAGCCATGCTGGCCAAGGTCGGCATCAACGTGAAGCTGCAGAACGTCGAATGGGCCCAGTGGCTGAGCGGCACCTACGGCGGCGGCCACAACTACGACCTGACCATCGTCTCGCACGTCGAGCCCTTCGACCTGGACAACTACACCAAGCCCGACTACTACTGGGGCTACGACAGCAAGGCGTTCCGCGACCTGTACGACAAGATCATGACCTCCAGCAGCGAAGCCGAGCGCAACAAGCTGCTGGGCGATGCCCAGCGCATGATCGCCACCGACTCGGTCAACGCCTTCCTGTACCAGCCGCAGTTTCCCACCGTGGCCAAGAAGGGCGTCAAGGGCCTGTGGACGTCGAGGCCGATCTTCTGCAACGACCTCTCCTCATTGAGCTGGTGAGGCCCGACGTGCATGCATGGAGTGCGACCGACCTGGTCGCGGGCTACGGCCAGGGCCGGCTGTCGCCGGTCGAGGTGACGCAGGCGGTGCTCGACCGCATCGAACGCTGGGAGCCGCACGTGCAGGCCACCTGGCTGCTGCGGCCGGATGCCGCGCTCGAGCAGGCGCGGGCCTCCGAGGCGCGCTGGCGCGCCGGCCGGCCGCTGGGCCCGCTGGACGGCGTGCCGCTGAGCATCAAGGAAAACATCGCCACCCGCGGCGACCCGATGCCCGCCGGCACCGCCGCGGTGGACCTGCAGCCGGCAGCGGCCGACGCGCCGCCGGCCGCCCGCGTCAAGGAGTCCGGCGCCGTGGTCGTGTGCAAGACCACCATGCCCGACTACGGCATGCTGTCGTCGGGCCTGTCGAGCTTTCACCGGCTGGCGCGCAACCCGTGGAACCTGGCGCGCACGCCGGGCGGATCGAGCGCCGGCGCCGGCGCCGCCACCGCGGCCGGCTACGGCCCGCTGCACCTGGGCACCGACATCGGCGGCTCGCTGCGGTTGCCGGCGAGCTGGTGCGGCATCTTCACGCTCAAGCCGAGCCTGGGCCGCATCCCGATCGACCCGCCCTACATGGGGCGCGCCGCCGGCCCGATGACGCGCACGGTGGCCGACGCCGCGCTGGCCATGCAGGTGCTTTCCCGGCCGGATGCGCGCGACAGCATGAACCTCCCGCCGCAGGACATCGACTGGGGCAGCGTCGCCGGCACCGCGCCCGAGCACCTGCGCGGATTGCGCTTCGGCCTGCTGCTCGACGCCGGCTGCGGACTGGCGGTGGAGCCCGAAGTGCGCGCCGCCGTCGAACAGGCCGCGCGCTGGCTCGAGCAGGCCGGCGCCATCGTCGAGCCGATGCAGCCGTTCATGTCGCAGGCCATGCTCGACGGCATGGACCACTTCTGGCGCATGCGCTCGCTGATCGACATGCGCGCCCTGCGCCCCGAGCAACGCGCCAAGGTCCTGCCCTACATCCGGCAGTGGGCCGAGAGCGCCTCAGAGTTCAGCGGCGAACACGTGTTCCGCGGCTTCAGCCAGTTCCACGCGACCCGCGTCGCGGCGGTGGCGGCCTGCGCGCGCTTCGACTACGTGATCTCGCCGGTGTCGCCCAACATGCCCGCGGCCGCCGAACTGCCCTCGCCCACCAACGACCCGCTGCGGCCACTGGAGCACATCGGCTTCACCGTGCCGTTCAACATGTCGGAGCAGCCGGCGGCATCGATCAATTGCGCGTACGACGTCGACGGATTGCCGATCGGCCTGCAGATCGCCGGTCAGCGCTTCGACGACCTGGGCGTGCTCAGGGTGGCCCGGGCGTTCGAGCAGATCCGTCCGCCCCAGCGGCCCTGGCCGGAGCCGCCGGCAGACTAGGCCTTGCCTTCGTATGCCGCCTGCAGCGCGGCGATGTCGAGCTTGATCATCTTCATCATCGCGTCGGCGGCGCGCTTGCCCTTGGCCGGATCGGGGTCGTTCATCATGTCCACGAGGGCCGTCGGCGTGATCTGCCAGGCCACGCCGTAGCGGTCGCGCAGCCAGCCGCAGGCCTCGGTCGATCCGCCGCCGGCGAGCAGCGCGTCCCAGTAGCGGTCGATTTCCTCCTGCGTCTCGCAGTTCACGACCATGGAGATGGCATGGTTGAACTGCTCCTGGTGCGCCGCGCTCATGGCCGAGAACGACTGGCCGAACAGGACGAAGTCCACCACCTTCACGCTGCCCGCCGGACCGCTCGGCGACTCGGTCGGCATCGTCACCACCCGCGTGATGCGCGAATCCGGGAAGATGGAGACGTAGAAGTTGGCGGCTTCCTCCGCCTCCTTGGCGTACCAGAAAAACGGCGTGATCTTCTGCATGGCTCGGTCCTCGGTGAATGAACGGGGAGCGCCATGGTGCCACCGTTGCCCCTGCGCAGCCACCCACGGCGCAGGACTGCAAGAATGTGCGGAGGCATCAGGTGATCGCCATATTCCTGCAGGAGAAGCCGCATGAACGGTCCCGACCCGAACAATCCGCACCCGATGGAGGGGTTTGCCCAAGTCTGCTTCATCAAGAACACGGTGCGAAATCCGAACATCATCGTGGGCGACTACAGCTACTACGACGACCCGGAGGACTCGGAGAACTTCGAGCGCAACGTGCTCTATCACTACCCGTTCATCGGCGACAAGCTGATCATCGGGAAGTTCTGCGCCTTCGCGCGCGGCACGCGCTTCATCATGAACGGCGCCAACCACAAGATGGCCGGCATCTCCACCTACCCGTTCCAGATCTTCGGCGGCGGGTGGCAGAAGGTCATGCCGGGGCCGGGCGACCTGCCGTACAAGGGCGATACCGTCGTCGGCAACGATGTCTGGATCGGGTACGAGGCCCTGGTCATGCCAGGCGTTCGCATCGGCAACGGTGCCATCGTCTCGTCGCGATCGGTCGTCGTCAGCGACGTGCCGCCCTACGCCATCGTCGGCGGCAACCCGGCGCGGGTGCTGAAGGAGCGCTTCGCGCAGGAGACGGTCGCCGTGCTGGAGTCGATCGCCTGGTGGGACTGGCCGATCGACAAGGTGACCCGCCACCTCGCGGCGATCGTCTCGGGCAATGTCGAAGCACTTCGCGCCTGCAGCCGCGAGGACTGATCCGCCGTCGGCCGGCACAATGCCCCCATGCACCAGGACTGCCTCGGCAACCCGCTCACGCTGCACGATCCGGCGAGCCTCGCGCCGCTCAACGACTTCGTCGAGGGTTTCATCGCCAGCGAAGCGCGGGCGGCCAACCTGCTCGCCGCAGCCGGAGACGACAGCCCCATCGTGCAGGCCTGCTGCGCCGCCTTGCACCTGTTCGCCGAATCGGCCGACGCGGTCGCCAACGCCCGGCCTTTCCTCGAACGGGCACAGGCCGGCGCGGCGCGCAGCACACCGCGCGAGAGGCGCTTCATCGCCGCTGTCGCCGCGTGGGCCGAGGGCGACCTGGCGCGGGCGGTGACGCTGCACCAGGCGCAGGCCGAGGAGTTTCCGCGCGACCTCGCGTCGCTCAAGCTGGGCCAGTACCACGCCTTCAACCTCGGCGACGGCCCGGCCATGCTGCGCATGGCGCTGACCGCGCGGCCCGCGGCGGCCGACGTGCCGTACGTGCACGGCATGGCCGCCTTCGGCTTCGAGCAGTGCCATCGCCTGCGCGAGGCGGAGGCGGCCGCCCTTCGCGCCATTGCCATGTGCCGCAAGGAGCCCTGGGCGCACCACGCGCTGGCGCACGTCATGCTCACCGAGGGCCGGCTCGACGAAGGCCTGGCCTTCATGCAGGAGATGAGCGACAGCTGGACCGGCCTGAACTCCTTCATGCTCACGCACAACTGGTGGCACGTGGCGTTGTTCCTCATCGACCTGGGCCGCGAGGACGAGGCGCTCGCGCTCCATGACAGCCGCGTCTGGGGCGTGGAGAAGGCCTACTCGCAGGACCAGATCGGCGCCGTGTCGCTGCTGGCGCGGCTCGAACTCGCCGGCGTCGCGGTGGGTGCCGCGCGCTGGCGCGAACTGTCGCACTGGCTGGCCCCGCGCCAGCAGGACCACGTGCTGGCCTTTCTCGACCTGCAGTATGTCTACGGCCTGGCGCGCGCCGGGCGGCCCGAGGCCGACGTGCTGATGGCGAACATCGAGCGCTTCGCGCCCGGCGCGCCGCCGTCCCAGCGGCCCACCTGGACGGACGTGTGCGTCCCCGCGGCGCGCGGCCTGCTCGCGCATGCCCGTGGCGACTGGCGCACCGCCATCGACGAACTGGGCCGCGCGCTGCCGCGCCTGGCGAGCATCGGCGGCAGCCATGCCCAGCGCGACCTGTTCGAGCAGATCCGGCTCGACGCGCTGATGCGCAGCGCGCGGCCGTCCGACCTGGCCAGTGCGCAGGCGGCGCTGCAGCAGCAGCTCAACGGCCAACCGCAGTCGCGCCGGCTGGCGCGCCAGGCCGACGCGGTCTACGCTGCCTTAGGATTGCCCGCCAGCGGCGGCGGTACGTAGCGCTTCTGGTCGTAGACCGGCTGCGGCGGCAGGTCGAGCAGGTGGCGCGTGTCGGCCCACTCGACCACCTCGATCCGGGCCGGATCCGCGGCGTCCGGCAGGCGGATGCGGTTGAAGCCCGCGTTGGGAATGTCGCTTTGCCGCGGGCCGCTCAGGCCCAGGCCGCGCGCGGTGCGCCACACCATGTCGAGCACGCCGCCGTGGGTGAACACCAGCACGGTCTGTCCCGCGTTCTCGCGGGCGATGTCGCCCAGCGCCGCCAGCACACGTGCATGGAACTGGCGCGCGGACTCGCCCTGCGGCATGGCCAGGTCTTCCTCGAACCTGAGCCAGTCTTCCCACGCGCGCGGATGCTGCAGCCTGATCTCGTCGGCCTTCATGCCCTCGACCGCGCCGAAGCTCTGCTCGCGCAGGGCAGCGCTGGTGTTCACCGGCAACGAAAGTTCGAGCGACGTGGGCGCCGCCGTCTGCTGGCAGCGCATCAGGTCGCTCGACACCAGGCGCTGGGCCTGCTCGCGGGCCATGCGAAGGCCCAGGCGGCGCGCCTGCTCGTGGCCAATGTCGTTGAGGGGAACGTCGATGTGGCCCTGGAACCGCAGCTCGCGGTTCCAGTCGGTCTCTCCGTGCCGGATCAGGATGAGGTCAGTGGACATAGCGTGTGTTCGCATTGTCCACGGGCCCGGGTCAACCGCATGACGATTCCCACCGCCGCGCCCGGGCATGGGCCGTGTCTGTGGCTCGCACGCACCACATGGCACATGGCGGCGGGGACGGGCGTGCGGCGCCTCAGGTGCGCGCGTCCATCACCAGCTGGGTCTGCGTCACCACCGCGCACAGGCGGCCTTGCTCATTGCGGATGAAGGTCTGCCACACCTGCGTGGTGCGGCCCTTGTGCAACGCCACGCTCTCGCCAGTGACCGTGCTGCCGGCCGGCGCGCCGGCGATGAACTTGGTGCTCGAATCGGTGGTGGTGGTCATCTTGCCCGGCGGCAGGTTGATCACCGTGCCGACCGCGCCCAGGGTGTCGGCGAAGGCCATGTAGGCACCGCCGTGCAGGATGCCGCCGGCGGTGCAGAGGTCGGGCCGCACCTGCAGGCTGGCGACTACGCGATCCGGCTCCAGCACCGAGATCTGCACGCCCATCAGGCCGGGAAACAACGGACGCAGGCGCTCCTGCATTGCCTGGACATCGATCATCGCGGGTCCTCTCGGTCGGTCGGAATATTTCTCTCTACTGCAGCGTGAACTGCGTCGCCAACAGCAATTGGGCGCCCCTGATCTTGTCGCGCACCAGCGTGCGCACCGTCCAGACGCCGGTCGGGTCGCCCTTCTGGCCCTGGAAGCCGAGCACCGGCGTCGCCAGGTACAGGCTGCGCGGCCCGCCAGACACGGCGCCGCGCAGGCAGGCGATGTCGTTCTGGCGCAGGGCCGCCTGGCCATCGGGCTTGAGCACCTCGACGGCGCATCCGACATCGGCCTGCCCATCGCGCAAGGCCGGATTGCCCAGCACGATCATCACGAACACCTTCTGGCCGCGCTTGACCACGCTGGCTTCGCGAAAGCTCGGTCCGGCACCGGACGGCTTCTCCCACTTCTGCTTCCAGTCGGCGTCCGGCGTCACCAGCAGCCAGCTGCCGAAGCCGCCGGCGCTCTTGCGATTGGGCAGGTCGGGAACGGCGCGGCCGCTGCCATCCTTCCAGAAGGCGTCCGCGGGCGCGTCCGATGCGGCCGGCGCCGGTGCGGCAGGCGTCGGCGCAGCAGCCGCTGGCGCAGCGGGCGTGGCGGCCGGCGCGCCATCGGCCTTGCGCACGCCGCCGTCCTGCGCGCATCCCGCCAGCAGCATGGCGAGGATGAACAGGGCGGCGATGCGTCTCATGGTGTCTCCGGCTCCAACAGGTCGACCGAGCATAGCCCGTCCCCGGCCCGCGGGGCAGGTGCCCGTGGCCGCGCAGCCCCTGCGGCAGGCCGGCAGCGACGGAACTTGCGGCGTTATCCGACACGTTCTGACACGAATTTCGGGCAATCTTGCCGGGTTTTGCTCGCCAACCCTGCCCGATGAAGAAAAATTCCGCCGTCGAACAACGCGACTTCCAGCGCCTGCTGCGTCGCAACATCCTCTTGCCGATGGTCGGCGGCGTCGTCGGCGCCGTGGTTTTCGTCGGGCTGATCGTCTATTTGCTGTCGCTCATCAACTGGGTGGAGCACAGCGACCGGGTCACGCGCACGGCGGCCGAGGTCCAGCGGCGCATGTCGGACATGGAAGCGGGCATGCGTGGCTACGTGATCAGCGGCGACGTCGCCTACCTGGAGCCGTACGAAAGCGCGCAGCCGCGGATCGAATCCGACCTGGGCATGCTGCGCGGACTGGTCTCGGACAACGTGCAGCAGGCCGAGCGCGTCGAGCGCATCCGCGCCATCTCCCAGGCATGGCAGGAGTTTGCCCGCAGCACCATCGAGCTGCGCCGCACCGGCGGCGATTCCGCCAGTGCCGTCGGGCGCGGGCGCGGCAAGCGCCTGACCGACGACCTGCGCGAGGAATTCACCGCCTTCATGGACAGCGAGCAATCGCTGCGCAGCCTGCGCAGCGAGCAGGCCAACCGGACGGCCATCTGGGTGGTCGGCCTGTTCGTCCTGCTCACGCTGGGCAGTACCGGGCTGCTGGCCGTGTTCGGGCGGCGCCAGTTGCTGACCCTTTCGCAGAGCTACGACGCGGCACTGAGGGAACAGGCCGAGCAGTCCGAGGAATTGCAGCAACAGGCCTGGATGCGCGGCGCCCAATCCGAGCTGGCCACCGATCTTGCCGGCGAACTGGCCGGCGCCGAGATCGGCCGCAAGTGCCTGGTCTTCTTCTCGCGCCAGCTGGGCAGCCAGGTCGGCGCGCTCTATCTTCGCGAGCGTGGGGGCATGCTGCGCCGCAGCGCCAGCTACGGCTTCTCGGAAGAAGCCGAGGCACGCCCGCAGGTCTTCAGCGCCGACACCAGCCTGCTGGCGCGCGCTGCGGCCGAGCGGCGGCTGATGAGCATCGACCCGGTAGACGCCGACTATCTGCGCGTGAACACCGGCCTGGGCCAGATGTCACCCAAGGCAGTGGTGCTGCTGCCGGTGTCGCACGAAGGCGTGGTCAACGGCGTCATCGAGCTGGGCCTTTCCGCCAGCCTGGGCGAGCGCGAGGAAGCCCTGCTGCGCATGGTCGAAGGCACCATCGGCAGCTCGCTGTCGGCCGCCATCTACCGCGAGCAGCTGCAGAGCGTCCTGGCCGAAACCCAGCAGCTCAACGAGGAACTGCAGGTACAGCAGGAAGAGCTTCGCACCGCCAACGAGGAGCTGGAAGAGCAGTCGCGCGCCCTGCGCGCCTCGCAGGCCCAGCTGGAGAACCAGCAGGCCGAGCTCGAGCAGACCAACAACCAGCTGTCCGAACGCACCGAAGCCCTGGATCTGCGCAACGCCGCGCTGCGCCGCGCCCAGCAGGACCTGGAGGAACGCGCCACCGAACTGCAACGGGCCAGCCGCTACAAGTCGGAATTCCTGGCCAACATGTCGCACGAGCTGCGCACGCCGCTCAACAGCGCGCTGATCCTGGCGCGACTGCTGGCGGACAACGCGCCCGGCACGCTCACCCCGGAGCAGATCAGGTACGCCGAGTCGATCTACGGCTCGGGCAACGACCTGCTCACGCTCATCAACGACATCCTGGACATCGCCAAGGTGGAGGCCGGCAAGCTCGACCTGGCGATCGAGCCGTTGCCGCTCGACGCGCTGGCACAGCGTCTGCGCGGCACGTTCGGGCCGCTGGCGGAAAAGCGCGGCCTGACGTTCCGCATCGAGCGTCGCGCGGATGCGCCGGCGTCGCTGGAGAGCGACCGCCAGCGCCTGGAGCAAGTGCTGCGCAACCTGCTGTCCAACGCCGTCAAGTTCACCGAGCATGGCGAGGTGTCGCTCACCATCAGCGCCGCGGGCGACGGCGGCGCCCGCTTCGACGTCACCGATTCGGGCATCGGCATCGCACCCGACCAGCAGGAGGCGATCTTCGAGGCCTTCCACCAGGCCGACGGCACCACCAGCCGGCGCTACGGCGGCACCGGTCTGGGGCTGTCGATCTCGCGCGACCTGACGCAGTTGCTGGGCGGCACGCTCACGGTCACCAGCACGCCCGGCCAGGGCAGCACATTCAGCCTCGTCCTGCCGGCACGCGCACCCGAAGCCACGGGCCTGCCGCCGCCGGCGCGGACGCCGGCCACCTCCGCGCCGGCCGCGGCCCCGTCCGCGAAAGCACAGTCCGCGCGCGACGCCGCGTCCCATGCCGCCTCGCATCATGCGGCGGCTGCGCCTCCCGCGGCGCCGGCGCCGCTCGACTTCGAGGACGACCGCGCCCTGCCGGCCGACGACACGCGCCGCGTGCTGGTGATCGAGGACGAGCCGCAGTTCGCGCACATCCTCTACGACCTGGCGCACGAACGCGGCTACCGCTGCCTGGTGGCGCAAGGCGGCGCCGACGGCATGGCGATGGCCATCGAGCACCGCCCGGACGCCATCCTGCTCGACATGCGCCTGCCCGACGGCCCCGGCCTGGGCGTGCTCGAGCGCCTGAAGAACGATCCGCGCACGCGCCATATCCCCGTGCACATCGTCTCCGCGCTGGACAGCTCCGAGGCGGCGCTGCACATGGGCGCCATCGGCTACGCGCGCAAGCCCACCACGCGCGAGCAGCTGCACGACGTCTTCCGCCGGCTGGAGGACAAGCTGGCGCAGAAGGTCAAGTCGGTGCTCGTGGTGGAAGACGACCCGCTCCAGCGCGAAGCGGTGATGAAGCTCATCGCCGACGAGGACGTGCACATCACCGCCGTCGAATCCGGCGAGGAGGCGCTGGCCCTGCTGCGCGAACGCGTGTTCGACTGCATGGTCACCGACCTGCGCCTGTCCGACATGCAGGGCAGCGAACTGCTCAAGCGCATGTCGACCGAGGAGATCGTCTCGTTCCCGCCGGTGATCGTCTACACCGGCCGCAACCTCACGCGCGACGAGGAAATGGACCTGCTGCGCTACTCGCGCTCCATCATCATCAAGGGCGCGCGTTCGCCGGAACGCCTGCTCGACGAGGTCACCCTCTTCCTGCACAAGGTGGAGTCCGACCTGTCGAGCGAACGCCAGCGCATGCTGCGCGCCGCGCGCGGGCGGGACCGCGTGTTCGAGGGCCGGCGCGTGCTGCTGGTGGACGACGACGTGCGCAACATCTTCGCGCTGACCAGCGCGCTGGAGCAGCGCGGCGCCGCCGTGGAGATCGGCCGCAACGGCCGCGAGGCGCTCGAGAAGCTCGACCAGGTGCCCGACATCGACCTGGTGCTGATGGACGTGATGATGCCGGAGATGGACGGCCTCGAGGCAACCCGCCGCCTGCGCGCGGACCCGCGCTTCGCCAAGCTGCCCGTGATCACCGTCACCGCCAAGGCCATGAAGGACGACCAGGAGCAGTGCCTGGCCGCCGGCGCCAGCGACTTCCTGGCCAAGCCGGTCGACCTGGACCGCCTCTTCTCCCTGCTGCGCGTGTGGATGCCGCGCATGGAGCGCCTCTGATGACCTCCGCGCAGGACCCTCGCGGATTCCGCCGCGATGCCGGCGCCGCCGAGCCGGCGTCGGGCCTGGTGCCGGGTGCCGCACACGCGCCCGACGCGACGCCCGGCGCGCTCAGCGCCGGGGACATCGAGCTGCGCCTGCTGATGGAGGCCATCTACCTGCGCTACAGCTACGACTTCCGCGACTACACCGGCGCGTCGCAGAAGCGCCGGGTGGCCTATGCGCTGGGCCAGCTCGACCTGCCCAGCATCTCGGCCCTGCAGGAGCGCGTGCTGCGCGAGCCGGCGATGTTCGCCCGGCTCCTGCAATACCTGACGGTGCCGGTCAGCGAGATGTTCCGCGACCCGGCGTATTTCCTGGCGTTGCGCCAGCAGGTGGTGCCGCACCTGCACACCTACCCGTCGGTGACCGTCTGGGTGGCCGGCTGCAGCACCGGCGAAGAGGTCTATTCGCTGGCCATACTGCTGCGCGAGGAAGGCCTGCTCGAGCGCACGCGCATCTATGCCACCGACATCAACCCGGAGTCGCTGGCGCAGGCGCGCCAGGGCATCTTCCCGCTCGACGCAGTGCGACGCTACACCGCCAACTACCAGCGGTCGGGCGGCAAGCGGGCCTTTTCCGACTACTACACCGCGGCCTACGACGCCGCCCGATTCGACCCCACCCTGTGCGCCGACGTGATCTTCGCCGACCACAGTCTGGCCACGGACAGCGTGTTCGCGCAGACCCAGCTGGTCAGCTGCCGCAACGTGCTGATCTATTTCAACCGCGCGCTGCAGGACCGTGCCCTCGGGCTCTTCCACGAGTCGCTGTCGTACCGCGGCTTTCTCGGCCTGGGCTCGAAGGAAAGCATCGACTTCTCCAACTGGTCCGGCCATTTCGACACGCTGGCGCGGGCCGAGCGCATCTTTCGCAAGGCGTCATGAACGCAGACCTGCAGGCGCGCATGCGCGCCATCGAACTGGTGGCGATCGGCGCATCGGCCGGCGGCGTGGATGCGCTGCTGACGCTGCTGGACGACCTGCCGGCGCGCTGGCGGCTGCCTGTGGTCGTGGTGCTGCACCTGCCCGAAGGACACGAGAGCCGCCTGCCCGCCCTGTTCGCCGACCGCACGCGGGTGAGCGTGCACGAGGCGCGCGACAAGCTGCCCATCGAACCGGCCACGTTGTACTTCGCCCCGGCCGGTTATCACCTGTCGGTCGAGCGCGAGCGCTGCTTTTCGCTCAGCTGCGAGCCGCCGGTGCTGTTCTCGCGCCCGTCGATCGACGTGCTCATGGTCTCCGCGGCCGATGCCTATGGCCCTGCCCTGGCCGGCCTTTTGCTGACCGGGGCCAACGAGGACGGCGCCGAGGGCATGCGCCAGATCGGGCGCGCCGGCGGCCTGACCGCCGTGCAGGACCCCGACACCGCCGCCTCGCCCTGCATGCCGCGCGCCGCACTGGCCCTGCGGCAGCCGGACATCGTGCGTCCGCTGGCCGGCCTGCGCGAGTTTCTGATGGACATGGATGATGCAAATGCCCAATGACGTCGAAAGCAAGCTGCTGATCGTCGACGACCTGCCGGAGAACCTGCTGGCGCTGGAGGGGCTTGTGCGCGGCCACGGGCGGCTGGTCTACAAGGCCCAATCCGCCGAGGAAGCGCTCGGACTGATGCTGGCGCACGAGTTCGCGCTGGCCATCCTGGACGTGCAGATGCCCGGCATGAACGGCTTCGAGCTGGCCGAGCTCATGCGCGGCACCGAGCGCACCCGGCACATCCCCATCATCTTCGTGAGCGCGGCCGGGCGCGAGATGGACTACGCCTTCAAGGGCTACGAGAGCGGCGCGGTCGATTTCCTGCAAAAGCCGCTCGATCCCCACGTGGTGGCCAGCAAGGTCAACGTCTTCGTCGAGCTGTACCGGCACAAGAAGGCGCTGCGGCGCGAGATGGAGGCCATGGCCAAGCTGCACCGCGAGCAGGAGGCGCTGGTGGAGCAGCTGCAGTGCACCCAGCGCGAACTCGAGCGCGCGGTGCGCATGCGCGACGACTTCATGTCCATGGTCTCGCACGAGCTGCGCACGCCGCTCAACACGCTGTACCTGGAGACGCAGGTGCGAAAGCTGCACCTGAGCAAGGGCAACACGGTGCACTTCGGCCCGGACCGGCTGCCAGCCATGATCGAGCGCGACCAGCGCCAGATCCAGAGCATGGTGCGCCTGATCGACGACATGCTCGACGTGACCCGCCTGCGCAGCGGTTCGCTGACCATCCAGCCCAAGCCGACCGACCTGGCGGCATTGGCACGCGCGGTGGTCGAGAACCTGGCCCAGCAGGCCGAAGCCGCCGGATGCACCGTCAGCCTGCACGCGCCCGCCCACGTGCCGGGCAACTGGGACGAATTCCGCATCGAGCAGGTCGTCACCAACCTCCTGACCAATGCGCTGCGCTATGGGGGCGGGCAGCCGGTGAAGATCGAGGTGCGCACCGCCGGCGGCGCGGCCGAGCTGTCCGTGCGCGACCACGGCATGGGCATCGCGCCGGAGGACCAGCAGCGTATCTTCGAGCAGTTCGAGCGCACCGAGGCCAGCCGCGGCAAGGCAGCCGGCCTTGGCCTGGGCCTGTACATCACGCGCCAGATCGTTCTGGCGCACGGCGGGCAGATCGACCTGCAGAGCGCGGCCGGCGCCGGCGCCACCTTCCGGGTGCGGCTGCCGCTGGTCGGCGCGCCGCCGGTCCCCGCCGCGCCTGCACCCGAGCCAGCCGCCCAAATGGCGCGCCAGCCGGAGCAGCAAGAGTAGGCAACATCCTACGTCGACGCGGGACGCACACGCCTACACTGGTTCGATCCATGAGCCTGAATGTCCTGATCGTCGACGACAACGCCGCTGCGGCGGACCTGCTGCAGGAGTTGCTGCAGTTGCAGGAGCACACCGCCCGGTGTGCCTATACCGGCCAGCAGGCGCTGGACGTGGCCGCCGACGGCGACTTCGACATCGCCCTGGTCGACCTGACCCTTCCCGACATGCCCGGCACGGTCGTCGCGCGGCGCCTGCGGGCCGAGCCCGAGAGCGGGCGGCCGATGCTGGTCGCGGTGTCCGGCTATGCCGCGTCGGAGTCGACACAGGGGCTGTTCGACTATCACCTGCAAAAGCCGATCGACTTCGAGGCGCTCGACCGCATCCTCGCCAGCGCGCGCTGACCTGCCTGCGCAGCGGCGCAATCGGCGCTAACCTGCCGGCATGAACGAGACTCCTTCTCAATCGCGCGCCGCAGCCCGGCCTGGCGCGCAGCCTGGCGACGACGCCGCCACCCATCTGCTGCTGCGGCGTGCCGAACTGGCCGCCTGCATCGAGCGCCTGGCGCCGGGTGAAGGTGCCCAGGCCACCGCCATCGAGCGCCTGAAGCTGATCCGCGCCTCGTCCTGCGGTGAGTTGAGCCACACACTGCACGATCCGGCCATCTGCCTGCCGGTGCAGGGCCGAAAGCGCGTGCTGCTGGGCGACGAGCTGACGATCTACGACACCGAGGAATTCCTCGTTGTCTCGCAGGACGTGCCGATCTCCAGCCAGGTGATCGACGCCTCGCCGCAGGCGCCCTACCTGTGCGTCAAGCTGTGCTTCTCCCCCGGCGAGGTGGCCCAGCTCATGCTGGAACTCGGGCGCGACGCGGCTGCGCCGCTCACCGCCGCTCCCCACGCGCCGAGCGCGCGGGCGCTCTACACCGCGCCGACGACGCCGGACCTGCTCGACGCGGTGCTGCGGCTGGTGCGCCTGCTCGACACGCCGCAGGACATCGCCATCCTCGCCCCGCTGGCGGTGCGCGAGATCATGTACCGCCTGCTCACCGGCGCCGAGGGTTGGCGCCTGGCCCAGATCGGGCGCCCCGACGGCCAGGCCCCGCGCATCACCGAGGCGATCGCCTGGCTGCGCACGCACTACCGGGAGCCGCTGAAGATCGACCGGCTGGCCGGCAGCGTGCACATGAGCGGCTCCTCGCTGCACCGGCACTTCCGCGCCGTCACCGCGATGAGCCCGTTGCAGTTCCAGAAGCACCTGCGCCTGCAGGAGGCGCGCCGCCTGATGCTGGTCGAAGGCGCCGATGCCACCAGCGCTGGCTACCACGTCGGGTACGAGAGCGCGTCGCAGTTCTCGCGCGAATACGCCCGGATGTTCGGCACGCCCCCGGCCCGCGACATGCGGCGCATGCGCCAGGACGCGCTCGGCGGCGCCCGCTGAGGGCCGGCGCGGCAGGATCGGGCAAGAACAGGCGCGTATCGGGCTAGCGTCTCGCACCCTGGACGGCGCACACTGGCCGGCGGGCAGGACGCCGCCGCGCCTCGCCCGAATCCCCGTGTTCCGCTTAGAAAGAAGCCACACCATGCGCCTCAAGCCGCTCGGCCGTACCGGCCTTTTCGTTTCAGAACTCTGCCTCGGCACCATGACCTTCGGCGGTCAGGGCGAGATGTGGGGCAAGATCGGCCAACTCCAGCAGGCCGATGCCGACCGGCTGGTGGGCCGCGCGCTCGACGCCGGCATCAACTTCATCGACACCGCCAACGTCTATTCCGAGGGCCAGTCCGAAGTCATCACCGGGCAGGCGTTGCGCAACCTCAACGTGCCGCGCGAGAACGTCGTCGTCGCCACCAAGGTGTTCGGCGAGACCGGCACCGCCGCGGCCAACTCGCGCGGCATGTCGCGCTACCACATCATGGACGCGGTCAAGGCCAGCCTCAGGCGCCTGCAGCTCGACCACATCGACCTCTACCAGATCCACGGCTTCGACCCGGCCACGCCGATCGAGGAGATGGTGCGCGCCATGGACACGCTGGTGCAGCAGGGCCACGTGCGGTACGTCGGCGTGTCCAACTGGACGGCCTGGCAGATCGTCAAGGCCCGCGGCATCGCCGAGCGGCTCGGCGCCGAGCCGATCCAGTCGCTGCAGGCCCACTACACCATCGCCGGACGCGAGCTCGAGCGCGAACTGGTGCCGATGATGCAAAGCGAAGGCGTCGGCCTCATGGTCTGGAGCCCGCTGGCCGGCGGGCTGCTGTCGGGCAAGTACGCGCGGGCGCAGGAAGCCGGCAGCGCCGAGGCCGGCAGCCGGCGTGCCAGCTTCGATTTCCCGCCGGTCAACCGGGATCGCGCCTTCGACTGCATCGACGCGATGCGCGGCATCGCGGAGGCCAAGGGCGTCTCGGTGGCGCAGGTGGCGCTGGCCTGGCTGCTGCACCAGCCGGTGGTCAGCACCGTCATCATCGGCGCCAAGCGGCTCGAACAGCTCGACGACAACCTGGCGGCCACCAAGGTGTCGTTGTCCGCCGACGAACTGGCCGTGCTCGACAAGGTGAGCGCGCTGCCGCCCGAGTATCCGGGCTGGATGCTGGCGCGCCAGGGCGACGTCCGGCGCGCACAGATGGCGGCGGCTCGTCCGGTGTGACGCGGGCGCGTGCGGCGATCGTGGGCGAGAATGCTCGCCCTTTGCACAGGAGTCCCCGCATGAAGAAGGCGCAGGCGGCCGAAGCCGCGAACGCATCGGTGTCGATCGACAGGAAGATCGCCGAACTCGGCGACTGGCGCGGCGAGACCTTGGCCGCCATGCGGCGGCTGATCCACGAGGCCGTCCCCGACGTCGTCGAGGAGCTCAAGTGGATGGGCACGCCGGTCTGGTCGCACGCCGGCATCCTCTGCACCGGCGAGACCTACAAGGCCAAGGTGAAGCTGACCTTCGCCAAGGGCGCCTTGCTGGCCGACCCGGCCGGCCTGTTCAATTCCAGCCTGGACGGCAACGTCCGGCGTGCCATCGACATCGGCGAGGGCGAATCGGTCGACCCCACGGCGTTCAAGGCGCTCATCCGCGACGCCGCACGACACAACGCCGCCGGCACCGCGGCCAAGGCGCGCCGGGGCAGCAGGTAATTTCGCGATGGACAAGGGGCCGGGCCACTGCCATAGTGGCCGCGGCACCGGCGCGCAGGCCCGTCCAGCCGGCGCACCGGTCATCGGCTCACCGACCCTTGCAGGGAGTGAAGACCATGCGTGACCTCGACGCCTTGCGCGATGCCCTGGCAGGCGGCGGCCCGGCCGCCCTGCTGGCGTTCCTGAACGACGGCGTTGCACATCGCTACACGGCCGTCTACCGCTTCGACGGCGACCTCCTTCGCAACGTGCTGCTGTGCGACAAGCGGGGCCTGATGACGCCGGAGTTCCTGCTGGCGGTGCCGTTCAAGCACAGCTTCTGCCAGTTCGTGCTGCGCGACCAGGCCTTCCGCACCGAGGACTCGCGGCAGGACAGGCGCCTGGACGGCAACCCGTACCAGGGTGTCGTCGTTTCTTATCACAGCGTCCCGCTGACCAGCGACACCGGCGCGCTGTGGGGCACGCTCAGCCACTTCGACATGCAGCCGCACACGCTGCCGGACGAGGAGTTCGCGCTGCTCGAGCACGCGGGGCGCCTGCTCGGCGGCCATCTCAAGGCGCTCGACCGCTAGCGCGCCTGCGCGCATCCGCCTGCGCGACAGTCGGGTGTCATGCCAGCCCGAGGCGCCTGGCCAGTCGCCCCAGGTTGGCGCGATCCATTCCGAGTTCGCGCGCCGCTGCCGCGCGATTGTTGCCGTGCGCGGCCAGCGCGGCGCTGACGCGTTCGCGCTCGAACCGGGCGACCGCCTCGCGCAACGGCAGGTCGCCGGCACCTGTCGCGCCCGCCGGCTCGGCGGCGCTCGAGGGTCCGGCATGGACGTCGGCGCCGGCGTCGACCAGGTCGAAGTCCTGCGCGCCAAGGCCGAGGATGCGCGGCCGCTGCGCGTGCCGCCCCAGCGCCTTGAGCACCGCGCGGCCGAGCAGGTGCTCGAGTTCGCGCACGTTGCCGGGCCAGTCGTGGGCCAGGAGCGCCGCCTGGGCGGCAGGCTCGAGCCGGAGGCCGCCGAGCCCGAGGCGCGAGCGGTTCTCCTCCAGGAAGAAGCCGGCCAGCAGCAGCACGTCGCGCCCGCGCTCGCGCAGCGGCGGCACGTGCAGCGGGTAGACGCTCAGGCGATGGTAGAAGTCCGCGCGCATGCGGCCCGCCTTCACCTCGTCGGCCAGATTGCGGTTGCTGGCGGTGATCAGCCTCACGTCGACGCGGTGCTCGCGGTCGGAGCCCAGGCGCTGCAGCTGGCCGTTCTGCAGCACCCGCAGCAGCTTGGCCTGCACCGGCATCGGCAATTCACCGACTTCGTCGAGAAACAAGGTGCCGCCGTCGGCCAGTTCGAACTTGCCGGGCCGCTCGCCGACCGCACCGGTGAAAGCGCCGCGCACGTGGCCGAACAGCTCGCTTTCGACCAGCGTGTCGGGCAGCGCCGCGCAGTTCACGCTGATCATCGGGCGCGCGGCGCGAGCAGAGCCGGCGTGCAGCGCCTCGGCCACCAGCTCCTTGCCCACCCCCGTCTCGCCCTGGATCAGCACCGGCAGGTCGCCGCCGGCGACGAGCGCGATTTCCTTGCGCAGCCGGCGCAGCGCCGGGCTGCGGCCGAACATGGTGCGCGCGCGCGGCGCTGCGGCGAGGCGATAGCCCTCCGCGCGCAGGCTCTCGCGTTCGGCACGCGACTGCAGCTGCTCCATGCGCGCGGCGACGCTGACGGTGGCCGCGGCCAGGCTGCCGAAAGACTGGAGCACCTGCAGGTCGAGGTCGGAGAAGCGATCGGGCGTGAGCGCGTCGAGCGTGAGTACGCCCCAGGGCCGGTCGTCGACACGGATGGCGCAGCCCATGCAGTCGTGCACCGGCAGGTGCCCTCGCATGCCTTCGACCAGGCCGTCGTACGGATCGGGCAGCGGGCTGTCTGCGGCGAAACGCACCGGCGCTTCGCTGTCGAGCAGCGCCGCAAGTCGGGGATGGTCCACCACCCGGAACTGGCGGCCAAGCGCATCACCGCTCAGGCCGTCCATGGCCAGTGGCACGAGGACACCGTCGTCCAGCCTCAGCAATGCCGTGGCATCGCATGGCAGCAGCAGCCGCAGTGCCGCCAGCAGGCGCCGATAGCGCTCCGCGCTCGGCAGGTCGCGCGCGAGATCCGCCACCAGTGGAATGACCGCCAGGAGCAATGGATTTGTAGTCATGGTGACTCGTATTGTGTCGAATTGACCCGATTTTCTGCGGGTCGAAATGACTACGATGCGGCTAAGTCGTTGATTCCCTTGGCCAACCAGCCTGGAACGGGACTTGCGCTTGCAGGCCATCACTTCACGTCGAGGGCTTCCCAATGCTGACTGCGCAACAGAAATCGATCATCTCCGCCACCGTGCCGCTGCTCGAGACCGGCGGCGAGGCGCTGACCACCCACTTCTACAAAATCATGCTGGGCGAGCATCCGCAGGTGCGGCCGCTGTTCAACCAGGCGCACCAGGCCAGCGGCGAGCAGCCGCGTGCGCTGGCCAACAGCGTGCTGGTGTATGCGCGCAACATCGACCGGCTGGAGGCATTGGGGCCGCTAGCGTCCCAGATCGTGAACAAGCACGTGGCACTGCAGGTGCTGCCCGAGCACTATCCGATCGTCGGTGCCTGCCTGCTGCGCGCCATCCGCGAAGTGCTCGGCGCGCAGGTCGCCACCGACGAGGTCATCGCGGCCTGGGCGGCCGCCTACGGACAGCTCGCCGACATGCTCATCGGCGCCGAGCGCCAGGCGTACGACGCCAGGGCAGCGGCACCCGGCGGCTGGCGCGGCGCGCGCGCATTCGAGGTGGTGCGCCGAGAGGCCGAGAGCGAGGAAATCACGTCCTTCTACTTCGCGCCGGCCGACGGCCAGCCGGTACTCGCCTTCGAGCCCGGCCAATACATCGGCATGCGGCTGGAAATCGATGGCCAGGAGATCCGGCGCAACTATTCGCTGTCGGCGGCGCCCAACGGCAGCACGTACCGCATCAGCGTCAAGCGCGAGCCGAATGGCCTGGCGTCCAACTACCTGCACGACAGCGTCCAAGTGGGCAGCCGAGTCGAGCTGTATCCCCCGTCGGGCAACTTCACCCTTGCACCGGGCGAGAGGCCGGTGGTGCTCATCAGCGGCGGCGTCGGCATCACGCCGACGCTTGCAATGCTCGAACAGGCGCTGGACACCTCGCGCCCGGTACATTTCATCCACTGCGCACGCTCGCGCGGCGTCCACGCGTTCCGGCAGAAGATCGACGCGCTGGCGCAAAAGCATGCGCAGCTCAAGCGCTTCTACTGCTACGAGCAGGCGCCGGACGGTGTCGACACGAGCGGCGCGCCGCATGCCGTCGGCCAGATCGATTCGCAGACCCTGGCCGGCTGGCTGCCGGCCGCGCCCGAGGACGTCGACGCGTACTTCCTCGGCCCCAAGCCCTTCATGAAACAGGTGCGCTCGTCACTTCGCACACTGGGCGTGCCGGATGCACAGATGCGCTGGGAATTCTTCGGACCCGCATCCGCGCTGGAATGAGACCGCTGCGGCGTCGCGCAGTGCGCGGCGCCGCCACCGGCGATCAGTCGGCGTAGACGCCGGCGGCCTTGATGACCGGGCCGAAGCGCGCCACCTCGGACTGGACGAACTTCTTGTGTTCGGCCGGCTCGACCCGCTTGTCGTTGACCACCACCGCGCCCAGGCCCTCTTCCTTCTTGATGAAGTCCGGGTCCTTGAGCGCCAGCTTCAGCGCGTCGTTGATCTTCTTGAGCACCGGCGCCGGCGTGCCCTTGGGCGCGTACAGCCCGTGC
>NZ_DASQBZ010000005.1:0-62084 GCF_035634955.1 Variovorax sp.
CCGGAGATCGAGCAGACGAGCACACAGCTGCAAGGCGTGGAGCAGCAGGTGGCGCTGCTGCAGCAGCAACAGCGCGAACACCACCGGGGGCGCGACCTGACGCAGGGACACGAGCGCGGCCTGACGATGTAGGCCGGCGCAGATGCCCAGCGTCTCGGGCAGCGCACCGCACCGCGGTTGAACGCAGAGCGACCGGCCCGAGGCGCTTTCCACCCGGGCAGCGTTCCGCTTCAGACCTTGCTGAAATCCGGCTTGCGCTTCTCCATGAACGCGGTGAACGCCTCACGGGCGGCCGGCTCGCGCAGCATGCGGCGGAAGCTATCGCCCTCCTCGGCGATGCGCTCGGGCAACTGGGCCGCCGGCGCCTTGCGAAGAAGCCGCTTGGTCTCGACCAGGGCCGACAGCGGCTTGGCGGCCAGCTTCCGGGCGATGCCGCGCGCGACGCCGTTGCACTCAGTGGGCGGCACGACGCGGTTGACCAGGCCGACCTCCTGGGCCGCCTCGGCCATGAAGGGCTCGCCCAGCAGCAGTGCCTCGGCCGCACGGTGGTAACCGAACATCTGCGGCACCAGCAGGCTGGAGCCGAACTCCGGGCACAGGCCGAGGTTGACGAAGGGCATCGAGAAGGCGGCGTTGTCGCCGGCGACGACGATGTCGCAATGGAACAGCAAGGTGGTGCCGATGCCCACTGCCGGACCGCACACCGCAGCGACGACGGGCTTGGCGAAGCCCGACAAGCCCTTCATGAAGCGGAACACGGGCGAATCCTGCCCGGCCGGTGGCGCATTGAGAAAGTCGCCCAGGTCGTTGCCGGCACTGAAGATGGTTGCGTCGCCCTGGATGAGCAGAACGCGCACCGCCGGATCGGCCGCAGCCTGCTCGACGGCATCGGCCATCGCGCCGTACATGGCGGACGTGATGGAGTTCTTCTTCTCCAGGCGGTTGAAGGTGACGGTGGTGACGCCGTCTTCGGTGTGGACGAGGATGTCGCTCATGGCTTGGTGCTTCTCGGGTTGATTCAGTTGCTGGAAAGTGCTTCGCGTACGAAGTCGAGGCGGTCCTGTCCCCAGTACATCCGGCCTGCGACGAACATGGTGGGCGCGCCGAACACGCCTCGCTCCACTGCCTCTTGCGTGACGGCCTTGAGGCGATCCTTGACGTCCTGCTGCCCGCACAGCGCCACCAACTTCCCGGCGTCGAGGCCGGCTTCGTGCAGCACGGCACCCACGACGGACGGATCGTTCATGTTGCGGCCGTCCACCCAGATGGCCTTGAACACGGCATCCACGTACGGCCCGAAGCGATCGGGCTGATGCATCTGCAGCGCGACGGCGCCGCGCATGAGCATCAGCGTGTTGATGGGAAAGTGCGGATTGTGCCGGTACGTCACGCCGTAGCGCTCGGCAAAGCGCGCCAGGTCGGCGAGCATGTAGGCGCCCTTGGCCGGCACCTCCACCGGCGAGCGGTTGCCGGTCGCCTGGAACACGCCGCCCAACAGGAACGGGCGCCACACGAGTTCGGCGCCGCTCTGCTCGGCGATGCGCGGCAGCTGGCTGTAGGCCAGGTAGGCGGCAGGGCTGCCGAAGTCGAAGAAGAACTCGACGGTCTTGCTCATCAGGGGTGTCTCCTTGTCATGTTGTGCCGGCTCAGAAGCTCTCGCACCAGGGACGCAGGTCGAGCTCGTGCGTCCACGCGTCGCGCGGCTGGCGGTGCAGCATCGCGTAGGCGTCTGCGATGTGCTCGGGATCGAGGATGCCGCCCTGCTCCTTGAGTGCGTAGCGCTCGGGGAAGTTGCTGCGGATGAATTCGGTGTCGATGGCCCCGTCCACGACCACGTGCGCCACATGGATGCCCTGCGGCCCCAGCTCGCGTGCCATGCTCTGCGCCAGCGCGCGCAGCGCCATCTTGGCGCCCGAGAACGCGCCGAACTTGGCGCCGCCGCGCAGCGAGGCGGTGGCGCCGGTGAACAGGATGGTGCCGCGGTGACCGCTTGCCGGCATCGGCCGCGCCACCATGCGCCGGGCCACCTCGCGCGCGTTCAGGAATCCGCCGAAACAGGCCATCTCCCACACCTTGAAGTACTTGCGGGCGGTTTCGGTGAGGATGCTTTCAGGCACGTTGGCGCCGATGTTGAACACCATCACCTCGATCGGGCCGACCTCGCGCTCGATCCGCTCCACCAGTTGCACCACCTCTTCTTCCTTGCGCGCGTCGCTGGCGAAAGCGTGTGCCCGGCCGCCGTCGGCTTCGATCTGCGCCACCAGCGGCTGCAGCTTGTCGAGGCTGCGCCGCGTCACGCAGGCAGCGTAGCCCTCGCGGGCGAAGCGGCGCGCGATGGCACCGCCGGTCGCATCTCCGGCGCCGACGATCAGTGCTGCGGGAACGGCGGTCATGGGTTCATTCCTTGTAGTAGACGATCTGGTTGCTCGTGGCGAGCAGGGCGCCGGCCTCGGACCACAGCTGCGCGCTCTGGTCGAAATAGCCGTTGAAGAAGCGCTGCGCCCTGGCGCGCCCGAGCAGGTATCCGGTCCCCACCCCGGCCAGGACGTTCGCGTCGGCATGGAAGTACGTGGTGATCGACACCGTGCCGGCCGGCACGCGCGTGGCGCGACGCAACCACACACGCGGGAAGAAGAGGTCGCTCATGGCCGCCAGCGAGGCGAAGTCCAGCGCACGCTGCGGCGCCTCGCGCAGCCACAGGCGGCTTTCGCTGTCGGTGCCGCTGCCGTCCCAGACCGACGGCGGCTTGCCGCTGATCGGGCGCATCTCGTACTGGGCGAGCCAGGCCACGCCCTCCGGGCCGATGCGGATCGGCTCGACGTCGCTCGGGCGCGGCACCTCGGGCGGCGGCAGGTCGCTCTCGCTCCAGGTCTCGCGACGCAGCGCGGTCAGGACGGTCGCAGTCGTGTTCACCTGGCCATTCTGCGAGATGCTGACGGTCCAGTGCTGCGTGGAGCGGTTGGTGCGCACCGGCAATGCCAGGATTTCGAACGCCCCGGCCTCGATGGCGGCGGCGAAGTTCACGGTCAGCGACACCGGCTCGCCCAGAAGGTCCGGATGCTTGAGCACCGCCTGCAGCGCCAGCGCGGCCGTCGCACCACCGAAAGGCCCCACCATGTTCCAGTAGGCGGGGCTGGTCGTCCCGGTGAAAAGGCCGGAACGCAGGTCGCTGTGCTGCAGAGCCAGCGCCTGGTCGAAAGGATGAAGGGTCGTCATGCCGGCAGTGTGCGCCCGGGCCTCGTGCTCGCGCAGTCGTGTACGCGACGCGGAAGCGGCCCGGGCGGCAGCGTCGGTTCAGACGCGCTCGAAGATGCCGGCTGCGCCCTGCCCCATGCCGACGCACATCGTCACCATGCCGTACTTGAGCTTCCTGCGCTGCAGCGCATGCACCACGGTGGCCGAGCGGATGGCGCCGGTGGCGCCCAGCGGGTGGCCCAGGGCAATGGCGCCGCCCATCGGGTTGACCTTGGCCGGGTCCAGGCCGAGCGTGTTGAGCACTGCCAGGGACTGCGCGGCAAACGCTTCGTTCAGCTCGAACCAGTCGATGTCCTGCTGCTTCAGGCCGGCGTAGCGCAGCGCTGCGGGAATGGCCTCGATCGGGCCGATGCCCATGATCTCCGGCGGCACGCCCTTGCTGGCAAAGCTGACGAACCGCGCCAGCGGCTTGAGGCCGAACCGCTTGACGGCTGCCTCGCTGGCCAGGATCAGCGCACCGGCGCCGTCCGAGGTCTGGGAGCTGTTGCCGGCGGTGACGCTGCCGCGCGCGGCGAACACCGCGCGCAGCCGGGCGAGGCCTTCCAGGCTGGTGTCGGGGCGCGCGCCCTCGTCCAGGCTCACCGTGCGGGTGCTGGCGACGGACTCGCCGGTTTCCAGGTTGGCGGTGCGGTCGGTCACCTCGATGGGCGTGATCTCGTCGGCGAACTCGCCGGCCTGTTGCGCCGCCAGGGCGCGCTGGTGCGACTGCAGCGCGAAGGCGTCCTGCGCCTCGCGGCTGACGTTCCATTGGCGCGCCACTTTCTCGGCCGTCAGCCCCATGCCGTAGGCGATGCCCACGTCGCCTTCGCGCTCGAAGATTGCCGGCGACAGCGAGGGCGAATTGCCCATCATCGGCACCATGCTCATGCTTTCCACGCCGGCGGCGATCATCACCTCGGCTTCGCCCACGCGGATGCGGTCGGCAGCCATCTGCACCGCCGACAGGCCGGAGGCGCAGAACCGATTGACGGTGATGCCGCCGACGGAGGTCGGCAGCCCGGCCAGCACGGCGCCGATGCGCGCCACGTTCAGGCCCTGCTGCGCCTCCGGAATGGCGCACCCGCAGATGATGTCCTCGATGGCCTTCGGGTCCAGGCCCGGGGCCTGCGCCAGCGCGGCCTTGAGCGTGGTCGCCAGGAGGTCGTCCGGGCGGGTGTTGCGGAAATAGCCGCGATGCGAGCGGCCGATCGGCGTGCGGGTGGCGGCGACGATGTAGGCGTCTTGAACTTGTTTCATTGTCGGCTCCGGATCAGTTGCGCACGGGCTTGCCGGTGTTCAGCATGCCCATGATGCGCTCCTGCGTCTTGGGGTTCAGGATCAGCGAGCAGAAGGCCTTGCGCTCGAGCGTCATGAGGTATTCCTCGGTCACCAGGGTGCCGGCGTCGACGTCGCCGCCGGTGACCACGCCGGCGATCAGGCTGGCGATGTGGAAATCGTGTGCGCTGATGAAGCCGCCGTCGCGCATGTTGACCAGTTGGCCCTTGATGGTCGCGGCACCGCTGCGGCCGGCCACCTTGAACTTGCGCTTGAGTGGCGCGCGCCAGCCGGCCTCGCTCATCGCCTTGACCTGCTGCAGGGCCACGTAGAGCAACTCGTCCTTGTTGGGCACGATGATGTCGCTGTCGAGCAGGTAGCCGAGCTGGCGCGATTCCAGGGCGCTGGTGCCGACCTTGGCCATGGCAGCGGCGGTGAAGCCTTCGGTGAGGAACGGCAGCAGGTCGTTGCCGGTGGAAGCCTCGGCGCGCTCGGCGGCGCGGCGGGCAATGTAGGTCAGGCCGCCCGCGCCCGGAATCAGGCCGACGCCCACTTCCACCAGGCCGATGTAGCTTTCCATGGCCGCCACCCGGGCCGCCGAATGGATGGCCAGCTCGCAGCCGCCGCCCAGCGCCATGCCGCGCACGGCGGAAACCACGGGCACGCCGGCATAGCGGATGCGCAGCATCACGTCCTGCAGCGCCTGCTCGGCCCCTTCGACGGCGCTGATGCCGGCCAGCGCGAAGGCCGGCAGCATGGCCTGAAGGTCGGCGCCGACGGAGAACTTGTCGTCCGGCGACCAGATCACCATGCCCTTGTATTCGCGTTCTGCGAGCGCCACCGCCTCGGCCAGCGCCTCGGCCACGTCGGGGCTGATGGCGTTCATCTTGGAGTGGATCGAGGCGATCAGCACCTCGCCGTCCAGCGTCCAGACACGCACGTCGCCCTCGTCGCTGATGGTGGTGCCCGCGTCTTCGGCGCGCTGCGCCTGGTCGCCGAGCACGCCTTCGGGGAACAGTTGCCGTGCATGCACCGGCAGCCGGCGCTGCGGCACGAATCGCTGCTCGCTCGCGCTCCACGAGCCTTCGGGCGTGTGCACACCGCCCGCGCGCGCGACCGGCCCCTCGAACACCCATTGCGGCAGAGGCGCCTTCGACAATGCCTTGCCGGCCTCGATGTCCTCCTGGATCCATTGCGCCACCTGCGTCCAGCCGGCTTGCTGCCACAGCTCGAACGGGCCTTGCCGCATGCCGAAGCCCCAGCGCATGGCGAGGTCGACGTCGCGCGCGCTCTCGGCAATGGTCGCCAGATGAACCGCGGCATAGTGGAAGCTGTCGCGCAGGATGGCCCACAGGAACTGGCCCTGCGGCCCTTCGCTCTCGCGCAGCAGCTTCAGGCGCTGCGCCGCCGGCTTCCTGAGCATGCGGCCGTAGACCTCGTCCGACTTGGCACCGCCGGGAACGTAGTCGTCCTGCGCCAGGTCGTAGCGCAGGATGTCGCGGCCGACCTTCTTGTAGAAGCCCGCCTTCGTCTTCTGGCCGAGGTTGCCCTTCTCGATCAGGCGCGCCAGCACCGGCGGCGTGGCGAAGTTCGGGTAGAAGGGGTCGGTCTCTTCGTTCAGGTTGTCCTGCAGCGTCCGCACGACGTGGGCCATGGTGTCCAGGCCCACCACGTCAGCGGTGCGGAAGGTGCCCGAGCTCGCCCGGCCGAGCTTCTTGCCGGTCAGGTCGTCCACCACGTCCGGCGTGAGCCCGAACTTTTCCACTTCCTTCAAAGTGGCCAGCATGCCCGCGATGCCCACCCGGTTGGCGATAAAGTTGGGCGTGTCCTTGGCCCGTACCACGCCCTTGCCCAGGGCGCTGGTGACGAAGGTCTCGAGGTCGTCCAGCACGTTCGGCTCGGTGGTCGGCGTGGCGATCAGCTCGACCAGGAACATGTAGCGCGGCGGGTTGAAGAAGTGGATGCCGCAGAACCGCGGCTTGATCGCCTCGGGCAGGGCCTCGCTCAGCTTGGTGATCGACAGGCCGGACGTGTTCGACGCCACGATGGCGTGCGGCGCCACGTGCGGCGCGATCTTCCTGTAGAGGTCGAGCTTCCAGTCCATGCGCTCGGCAATCGCCTCGATCAGGAGGTCGCACTCGCCCAGTCTGGCGAGGTCGTCCTCGTAGTTGGCCTGCTCGATCAGCTCTGCATCTTTCGCCACGCCCAGCGGTGCGGGCTTGAGCTTCTTGAGGTTGTCGATGGCGCGGCTGACGATGCCGTTCTTCGGGCCTTCCTTTGCGGGAAGGTCGAACAGCACGACCGGCACGCGCACGTTGACCAGGTGCGCAGCGATCTGCGCGCCCATCACGCCGGCGCCGAGCACGGCGACTTTCTTGACTTGGAATCGGGACATGGGGGTTCCTTCGAAAGGAATGAATTCGTGTATTTACCGGACGCGCGTCCAGGTCTGCGTGCGCCAGAAGGGGCCGAGGTAGCCACGCACCTCCAGCTTCGCCCCGCCGTCTACCGGCGTGAAGCTGGCGCGGTACTCCTTGCCGTTCTCGGGGTCGAGGATCTTTCCGCCCTCCCAGACGCTCTTGCCTTCGGCCTTCGCGCCGCCGCGGATGATCTCCAGGCCGGCGATCGGCTGGCCCTTGCGCTCGTCGGTGCATTCGTCGCAGCGCGTCGCCGCCCCCGGGCGCAGCGTCTTCTCGATGCGGCCCTCGAGCGCGCCGCCGCGCTCGACGATCCGGATCTCGGCCTTGGCCTCGCCCGACTTGTCGTCGACGCTGCGCCAGGTTCCGACGGGCGTCGTCTGCCCGAAGGCGCTACCGGCGCCCAGCAGCAACACACCGACGAGCGCAGCGAGCCCCGTCCGGGAAAACCTGCGAAGCACGGTAGCCTGGGAAGGGGTCATGTCGTTCAGGCCAGTGCGGCGTCGGTGTCCATCAGCGACCGCGCGCCGGCGCGCGCCGTGCGCATCAGCGTCGCCGTCTCGGGGAACAGCTTGGCAAAGTAGAAGCGCGCCGTCTGCAACTTGGCCTTGTAGAACGGATCGGTGTTGCCGGCGGCGATCTCGCGCAGTGCCACCTGCGCCATGCGGGCGAACAGGTAGCCGAACACGAAGTGGCCGGCCACGCGCAGGTAGTCCACGGCAGCGGCGCCCACTTCGTCCGGGTTCTGCAGGCCCTTGAAGCCGATCTCGGTGGTGAACTTGGTGAACTGGTCGCCCAGGCCGGCGATCGGGTTGATGAACTCGGCCATCTTCTCGTTCACGCCTTCCTCTTCCACCAGCTGCGCCACCAGCTTGCCGAACTTGCGCAGCGTGGCGCCGTTGTTCGACAACACCTTGCGGCCCAGCAGGTCCAGCGACTGCACGGTGTTCGTGCCTTCGTAGATCATGTTGATGCGGTTGTCGCGCACGAACTGCTCCATGCCCCATTCCTTGATGAAGCCATGGCCGCCGAAGACTTGCATGCACGCGTTGGTGGCGATGTGGCCGTTGTCGGTGATGAAGGCCTTGACGATCGGCGTGAGCAGCGCGACCAGGTCGTCGCTGTCCTTGCGCACCTTCTCGTCCGGGTGGTGGTGCGCCTTGTCCAGCAGCAGCGTGCAGAAGATCTGCAGTGCGCGGCCGCCTTCCGCGTACGCCTTGGCCGTCAGCAGCATCTTGCGCACGTCCGGGTGCACGATGATCGGATCGGCTTCCTTGTCCTTGGCCTTGGGGCCGGACAGCGAGCGCATCTGGATGCGGTCCTTGGCGTAGGCCAGCGCGTTCTGGAAGGCCACCTCGGTCAGGCCCAGCGACTGGTTGCCCACGCCCAGGCGCGCCGCGTTCATCATGACGAACATCGCCTGCAGGCCCTTGTTGGGCTCGCCCACCAAGGTCCCGGTGGCGCCCTCGATGACGATCTGGGCGGTGGCGTTGCCATGGATGCCCATCTTGTGCTCCAGGCCGGCGCAGAAGATCGGATTGCGCTCGCCCAGCGAGCCGTCGGCCTTCACGTGGAACTTGGGCACCACGAACAGGCTGATGCCCTTGCTGCCCTTGGGTGCGTCCGGCAGGCGGGCCAGCACCAGGTGGACGATGTTCGGCGCCATGTCGTGTTCGCCGGCCGAGATGAAGATCTTGTTGCCGGTGATGCGGTAGGTGCCGTCCGGCTGCGGTTCGGCCTTGGTCCGCAGCAGGCCCAGGTCGGTGCCGCAGTGCGGTTCGGTCAGGCACATGGTGCCCGTCCATTCGCCGCTGGTGAGCTTGCCCAGGTATGTCTTCTTCTGCTCGTCGGTGCCGTAGGCGTGCAGCGCCTCGTAGGCGCCGTGCGACAGCCCCGGGTACATGGTCCAGGCCTGGTTGGCGCTGTTGAGCATCTCGTACAGGCACTGGTTGACGACGAACGGCAGGCCCTGGCCGCCGTAGGCCGGGTCGCAGGACAGCGCCGGCCAGCCGCCTTCGACGAACTTGGCGTAGGCCTCCTTGAAGCCCTTGGGAGCGGTCACCTCGTGGGTCGACTTGTCGAGCGTGCAGCCCTCGGTGTCACCCGTGATGTTCAGGGGGAAGGTGACTTCGGCCGCGAACTTGCCGGCTTCCTCGATCACCGCGTTGAGCGTCTCGGCATCGACCTCGGCGTGGGCCGGCATGGCCTTGAATTCGTCGGTGACCTTGAGGACTTCGTGCAGCACGAATTGCATGTCGCGAAGGGGCGGGTTGTAGGCTGGCATGCGTGGCTCTCCTGGAGATTTAAGAAGCGTGTGACAAGGGGAAAGAAGAAAGACTGTTGGCGGGCCTGACCGTCAGACCACCGCCTTGAGCTTGTTGCGCGCCGGCGAAGGCTCGGCTGCCTGCTCGGCGGGCAGGTGCGCGCCCGGCGCCGCGCTGCGCGCAATGATGTTCGCGAAGCCGGTGTTGGCGCGCGCCAGCGACTGCGGGCTGCGCAGGAAGCGCGCCTCGTAATGCAATGCCAGGATCAGCGCATGGATCTCGAAGGCGATCTGACGTGCATCGGCCTCGGCGCGCAGGTGGCCCTCTTCCTTGGCCTGCTCGACGGCGCGCAGCATGGCGGCCAGCCAGATGTTGACGGACTCGGCCAGCGCGTCACGCACCGGCCCGGGCCGATCGTCGAACTCCACCGCGCCGCTGATGTAGATGCAGCCCGAGTCGATCTCGGCGGAACTGCGCTTCATCCAGTTGCCGAACAGCGCCGTCAGCCGTGGCAGGCCACGCGGGGCGGTCAGCGCCGGGTAGAACACCTCCTGCTCGAAGCGCGCGTGATATTCGCGCACCACCGAGATCTGCAGTTCCTCGCGCGAGCCGAAATGGGCAAACACGCCCGACTTGCTCATCTGCGTGACCTCGGCAATGGCGCCGATCGACAGTCCTTCCAGCCCGATCTGGGCGGCCAGGTTCAGCGCGGCGTCGACGATGACGGCCTTGGTCTGCTGGCCCTTCTGCGGGGCGCGTGCAGCCTTGGCGGGGGCTTTGCGGACGGGCATGGAAGTCTGAAAAATAATACGAACGATCGTTCTATTTTGCAGGAGCTTCGTCGCCGCGCCAAGTGCAAAGACCGGCCATCGTCAGGGGATATTCGCGGGCGCCCCCCGGCCGCTCGAAATGCGGGCGGGGCGCTGGCGCGCGCCATGTCGGCGCGCGCGGGCCATGCGAGCCGAAGGCTCAGAGCTTGAAAGGCACCACTTCCTGGCGCTGCTCGCCCAGGCCCTCGATGCCCAGGGTCATGACGTCGCCCTTTTTCAGGTACAGCGGCGGCTTCATGCCCAGGCCGACGCCCGGCGGGGTGCCGGTGGTGATGACGTCGCCGGGCTCGAGCGTCATGAACTGGCTCAGGTAGGAGACCAGCTTGGCAACGTTGAAGATCATCGTCCGGGTGTTGCCGGTCTGCATGCGCTGGCCGTTCACGTCCAGCCACATCGAGAGCTTCTGCGGATTGGCGATCTCGTCGCGGGTGACGAGCCACGGGCCGATCGGGCCGAACGTGTCGCAACCCTTGCCCTTGTCCCAGGTGCCGCCGCGCTCGATCTGGAACTCGCGTTCGCTCACGTCGTTGATCGTGCAGTAGCCGGCGACGAAGTTCAGCGCGTCCTTCTGCGACACATAGCGGGCGCGCGTGCCGATCACCACGCCCAGCTCGACTTCCCAGTCGGTCTTCTTGGAGCCCTTGGGCAGCATGACCGGGTCGTTGGGGCCCTGGATGCAGGAGATGGCCTTGGTGAAGACCACCGGCTCGGCCGGGATCGGCAGGCCGGACTCGGCCGCGTGGTCGGCATAGTTCAGGCCGATGGCGATGAACTTGCCGACGCCGGCAACGGGGCAGCCCATGCGCGGCTTGCCACGCACCAGCGGCAGCTTGTCGGTCTTGGCCTTCGCAATCCTGGCGAGGGCCGCGTCGCCCAGCTGCGCCGGGCCGATGTCCTTGACCACGGCGCTGAGGTCGCGCAACTGGCCGTTCGCATCGATGAGGCCGGGCTTTTCCTTGCCGGGGTTGCCGTAGCGGACGAGTTTCATGAGTTTCCTTTTCTAGGTTCTGGTGACGATATTTTCAGGCAGCCATGGCCACCGCAAGGCCCGCCGCTCAGTACGTGCTGCGGCCGCCGGACAGGTCGAACGTGGCGCCGGTCGCGAAGGAGCAGTCGTCCGTGCACAGCCATGCCACGGTGGCGGCCACCTCTTCGACCGTGCCGAAGCGGCCCATCGGGATCTTCGACAGCATGAAGACGATGTGCTCGGCGCTCATCTGGTCGAAGATCGCCGTCTTGACGGCCGCGGGGGTCACGCAGTTGACCCGGATGCCGGTGTCCGCCAGCTCCTTGCCCAGCGACTTTGTCAGCGCGATCACGCCGGCCTTGCTGGCGCTGTAGGCACTGGCGTTGGGGTTGCCTTCCTTGCCGGCCACCGATGCGATGTTGACGATGCGCCCGGCGTTCTGCGCCCGCATCTGCGGCACCACTTCGCGGCAGCAGATGAACAGGCCGGTGAGATTGACGTCCATCACCTGGCGCCATGCGTCCACCGGGTAGTCCCACACCTTGGCATTGGGGCCGGTGATGCCGGCGCTGTTGACCAGCGCGTCGATGCGCCCGGCATGCGCGATGGTGCCCGCCACCGCCTTGGCGACCGAAGCCTGTTGCGACACGTCCACCGCCAGCGCATGGGCGCTCTCGCCCAGGGCTGCGGCAGCCCGCTGGGCCGCGTCGCCATCGCGGTCCCACAGCGTGACGCTGCCGCCGGAGGCGATCAGGCGCTGGGCAATGCCCAGCCCGAGGCCCGACGCTCCGCCGGTGACGACCGCATGGCGGCCCTTGAAGTCGAGCTGGTTCATATGGTGATGCCTCCATCGGCGGCATAGGCCTGGCCGGTGACGAACTGCGCCTCGTCGCTGGCCAGGAAGACGATCAGCGGCGCGATTTCCTCGGGCTGCGCCAGCCGGCCCATGGGCTGGCGGGCAATGAAGGCCTTGCGCGCCTCGACCGGGTCGGCGTTGGCATTGATGCGATCGGCCAGCGACGGCGTGTCCACCGTGCCCGGGCACACCGCATTGCAGCGGACGCCGCGGGTGACGTAGTCGGCCGCCACGCTCTTGGTCAGGCCCAGCACCGCCGCCTTGGTGGTGCCGTAGACACAGCGGTTGGGCAATCCCTTGATGCTCGAGCACACGCTCGCCATGTTGATGATGCTGCCGCCGCCCCGTGCCAGCATGCCGGGCAGCACCGCCTGGATGGCCCGGAACTGGGCCCGGACATTGAGGTGGAAGGCGAACTCCAGTTCGTCATCGGTGGCCTGGTCGATGGCGCCGTTGTGCACTACGCCGGCGCAGTTGAACAGCACGTCGACCGCCGGCATGCGCGCCACCAGCGCGCCGATGGCGGCCTTGTCGAGCACGTCGAGCCTGGCGGCCGTGATGTTGGGCACGTTCGCATAGCGCGCCAGCAACTGCTCGTTGACGTCGGTGGCCCACACTTGCGCGCCTTCCTTCGCCAGCGCCAGCGCGCTGGCGTACCCGATGCCTTGTCCGGCCGCCGTCACCAGCGCCGTCTTGCCCTGCAATCTCATGCCTTCGTCTCCTGGAGGTTGTGCCCTGGACCCGCTGCTCCGGGTTTGGCCCGATGGGGGCGCTGCGGCGCCTCGCGTATTCTGAACTGGTCTTACCACTTGTCCAATTCGGGACAAGCCCTAAGACCCGGACCACAAGCCCAACGCCCGTGCCCATCCAGACCGTCGAACCGCAGCGCCTGTACCGCCAGATCGCCGAACAATTGCGCGCCCTGATCGCGCAGGGCGAGTTTGCGGTGGGCGCGCGGCTGCCCGCCGAGCGCGACCTATCGCGCCAGCTCGGCGTGAGCCGGCCCTCGGTGCGCGAGGCCCTGATCGCACTGGAGGTCGAGGGCTGGGTCGAGGTCCGCACCGGATCGGGTGTGTATGTGCTCGATCGCGCCGCCGCCGCGCCTGCGCCTGCGGTGGAACTGGCCTCGCCCGAATGGGGCCCGCTGGAACTGATCCGCGCCCGCCGCGTGGTCGAGGGCGAAACCGCCGCCATCGCCGCCTTGCAGCGCAAGGCGCGCGACGTCGACGCCATGACGCGCGCCATCGAGACCATGGGCGAACTGGCCGACCGCGGGGTGATGCCGCTCGAAGGCGACCGCGCGTTCCACCTGGCCGTCGTGCAGGCCTGCGCCAACGCCGTGCTGACCGAGACGGTCATCGGCTTCTGGGATTCTCGCAAGGGCCCGATCTTCACCCGGCTGGGCGGCTACTTCGAGACCGAGCAGTCATGGCGGCTGGCGATCGCCGAGCACGAGGCGGTGCGCGACGCGATCGCCGCGCGCGACGCGCAGGCCGCCCGCGCGGCCATGCACGCGCACATGGACAACTCGCACCGGCGCTTCAACACCAGCTGGCGCCGGGCCGGCAAGGTCTGAACGGCTGACACGGCGGGCCGCCGCCATTTGTTTTCAACCACCACAGAGAAGGAGACAAGGCAATGATGAACAAGCGCGATGCCCTCAAGACCCTCGGCGCCGCCGCCCTGGCCGCCACCGGGCTGCCCGCGGCGCGGGCACAGGCGACCAAGCTCAAGTGGGCGCATGTCTACGAGACGTCGGAGCCCTTCCACAAGTACTCGGTGTGGGCCGGCGAGGAAATCAAGAAGCGCACCAACGGCAAGTACGAGGTGGAGGTGTTTCCGGCCTCCACGCTCGGCAAGGAGGCCGACATCAACCAGGGGCTCACGCTGGGCACGGTGGACATCATCCTCACCGGCGCCAGCTTCGCCGGACGCAGCTATCCGCCGCTGGCGGTGTCGTACTTCCCGTTCATCTTCCGCGATGCCGAGCACCAGCTGAAGTACGCCAAGAGCGATGTGTTCATGGAACTGGCCAAGGGCTACGACGGCAAGACCGGCAACCACATCACGGCCCTGAACTACTACGGCGCACGCCACGTGACCTCGAACGCCGCCCACCCCGTGGCCAAGCCCGAGGACATGAAGGGCCTGAAGATCCGGGTGCCCGATGCGCCGGCCTACCTGGCGTTCCCCAAGTCGCTGGGCGCCAACCCGACGCCCATTGCGTTCGCCGAGGTGTACCTGGCGCTGCAGAACAACACGGTGGATGCACAGGAGAACCCGCTGCCGACCATCGAGGCCAAGAAGTTCTACGAGGTGCAGAAGAACATCTCGCTGACCGGGCACATCGTCGATTCGCTGCTGACCATCTGCTCGGGCCAGCTGTGGGCCAAGTTGTCGCCCGCCGAGCAGAAGATCTTCACCGAGGTGATGCAGGAAGCAGCCGAGAAGACCGGCCGCGAGATCATCGCCTCGGAAGAAAGGCTGGTCGGCGAGTTCAAGAAGAAGGGCCTGAACGTCATCACGGTGGACAAGAAGGCGTTCAGCGACGCGGTGCTGAAGAACACCAAGCCGACGGACCACGGGTATCGGCAGCAGGACTACGACCGCATCGTAGGGCTGTAACTCACCCCCAGGCTACCCTGCTTCGCAGGTCCGCCAGCCCCCTTCCAGGGGGCGCCATCTGCGGCCCGGCAAAGCCGGTTCCGCGATGGCCCCGAAGGGGCTTCGCTGCGCTTGCCGCGCGTGAGTCATGCACTGAAGGAAAAGCGTTTTGAACGATCTGAGCGAACAGAAAATCATTGATGACGAGGGGCACTTCCATGCCGAGGACGAGGCCGTGGACCTGTCCGACACCATCGTGGAGGGCTGGATCGCGCTGGCGCTGTTCTGGCTGCTGGGGCTGACGGTGTTCTACCAGTTCATCACCCGCTACGTGATGAACGACTCGGCCGCCTGGACCGAGGAGGTCTCGCGCTACATGCTGATCGGCGTGGTGTTCATCGGCGCGGCAATCGGCGTGGCGAAGAACACCCAGATCCAGGTGGACTTCTTCTACCGCCACATGCCGGCGGCGATGGGCCGCTGGCTCTCGCGCGCGGTCGACCTGCTTCGCATCGGCTTCTTCGGCGCCGCAGTGGTGATGACCGCGCAGATGATGGCCAAGGTCGGCAACACCTCGCGCATGACCATCGTCGACGCACCCATGAACATCGTCTACGGCATGTGCCTGTTCGGCTTCGCGGCAATGACGCTGCGATCGATCCAGGTGGCGCGGCTGCACTGGAAGCGCGGCTACAGCGTGCTGGAGCGGCCCGAGACGACGATGTCGGACCGCTGAACGCCGCGCAATCACGCTCACCACAGGCCGCAATCCCATGCTGAAAGTCTTCTTCCTCCTCTTCATGATGGGCGGCATTCCGGTCGCCATCGCCATGGCCGGCGCCTCGCTGGTCTACATCCTGGGCACCGGCAACCTTCCGCCGTTCGTCGTCATTCACCGGATGGTCGGCGGCATCGACAGCTTTCCGCTGCTGGCGGTGCCCTTCTTCATCCTTGCCGGCAACCTGATGAACAACGCCGGCATCACGACCCGCATCTACAACTTCGCGCTGGCGCTGGTGGGTTGGCTCAAGGGCGGGCTCGGGCACGTGAACATCGTCGGCTCGGTGGTGTTCGCGGGCATGAGCGGCACGGCGATCGCCGACGCGGCCGGCCTGGGCACGATCGAGATCAAGGCCATGAAGGAGCACGGCTATTCACCGGAGTTCGCCGTGGGCGTGACGGCAGCCTCGGCCACGCTGGGGCCGATCATTCCGCCCAGTCTGCCGTTCGTCATCTACGGGATGATGGCCAACGTATCGATCGGCGCGCTGTTCCTGGCCGGCATCCTGCCGGGCGTGATCCTCGCCGTGCTGATGATGCTCACGGTGGCGTACTTCGCCCACAGGAACAACTGGGGCGCGGACTTCAAGTTCTCGGGCTCGCGCCTGGCCAAGGCACTGGTCGAGCTGGCGCTCGTGGTCGCCTGGCCGCTGCTGCTGTGGCTGGCGGTGGAGAAGGCGGGCCTGCCGACGCAGCCCACGGTGATCGCCGGGCTGGTGCTGCTGTTCGTGCTCGACAAGATCTTCCGCTTCGAGGCCCTGCTGCCGATCATGACGCCGGTGCTGCTCATCGGCGGCATGACCACCGGGCTGTTCACCCCCACCGAAGGCGCCATCGCGGCCTGCGCCTGGGCGATGGTGCTCGGCTTCGCCTGGTACGGCACGCTCACCTGGAAGCGCTTCGTCAAGGTGTGCCTGGAGACCATCGAGACGACGTCCACCGTGCTGTTCATCGTGGCGGCCGCGTCGATCTTCGGCTGGATGCTGACCGCCACCGGCGTGACCACCGGCATCGCCAACTGGGTGCTCGGTTTCACCAAGCAGGCCTGGGTGTTCCTGCTGCTGGCCAACCTGCTGATGCTGTTCGTCGGATGCTTCCTGGAGCCCACCGCGGCCATCACCATCCTGGTGCCGATCCTGTTGCCGATCGCCACGCAGCTCGGGGTGGATCCGGTGCACTTCGGCCTGGTGATGGTGCTCAACCTGATGATCGGCCTGCTGCATCCACCCATGGGGCTGGTGCTGTTCGTCCTCGCGCGGGTGGCCAACCTGAGCTTCGAGCGCACCACCATGGCCATCCTGCCGTGGCTGCTTCCGCTGCTGGCCAGCCTGGTGCTGATCACCTACTGGCCAGCCCTGGTGCTGTGGCTGCCCAAGCAGTTCTACTGACACCGGCGCAAGATGCGCACATCAGAACGACAGACCCGCGAGATCCGCCATGAACCCGTACATCCGATTGCATCCCGGCGATGACGTCGTCATCGCGCGCAGCCAGCTGCTTGGCGGCACACCGGTCGAGGGCGTGACCGCCCGCGGCCTCATCCCGGCAGGCCACAAGATGGCCACCCGAGCCATTGCCGCAGGCGCACCGGTGCGGCGCTACAACCAGATCATCGGCTTTGCCAGCCGGCCGATCGAGCCGGGCGAGCACGTGCACACGCACAACCTCGACATGGGCCCGGACAAGGGCGACTTTGCCCGCGACTATGCCTTCGGCGCGGACGTCAAGCCGGCGCCGGCGCCCCGCGAAGCCACCTTCATGGGCATCCGGCGGCCGGGCGGACGCGTGGCCACGCGCAACTACATCGGCGTGCTGACCAGCGTGAACTGCTCGGCCACGGCGGCGCGTGCCATCGCCGACCACTTCTCGCGCCAGACCAACCCGGCGGCCCTGGCCGACTTTCCGAACGTGGACGGCGTGGTGGCGCTGACGCACGGCACCGGCTGCGGCATGGACACGCAAGGCCTGGGCATGCAGATCCTCAACCGCACGCTGACCGGCTATGCCACGCATGCCAACTTCGCCGGCGTGCTGGTGGTCGGGCTGGGCTGCGAGGCCAACCAGATCAACGCCTGGCTGTCCACCGGCAACCTGCGCGAGGGCGACAACCTGCGCGTGTTCAACATCCAGGACAGTGGTGGCACCCGCAAGACGGTGGAGCGCGGCATTGCGCTGATCAACGAAATGCTGCCTCAGGCCAACGCCGTCAGGCGCGAGCCCTGCTCGGCAGCGCACATCACCATCGGCCTGCAGTGCGGCGGCTCCGACGGCTACTCCGGCATCAGCGCCAACCCTGCGCTGGGCGCGGCCGTGGACCTGCTGGTGGCGCATGGCGGCACCGCCATCCTCAGCGAGACGCCCGAGATCTACGGCGCAGAGCACCTGCTGACGCGCCGCGCGGTGCGGCGCGAGGTGGGCGAGAAGCTGGTGCAGCGCATCAAGTGGTGGGAGCACTACACCGCCGTCAACCAGGGCGAGATGAACAACAACCCGTCGCCGGGCAACAAGGCCGGCGGGCTGACGACCATCCTGGAAAAGTCGCTGGGCGCGGTGGCCAAGGGCGGCACCAGCAACCTTGAAGCGGTGTACGAGTATGCCGAGCCGGTGGATGCGCATGGCTTCGTCTACATGGACACGCCGGGCTACGACCCGGTGAGTGCGACCGGGCAGGTGGCAGGCGGCGCCAACATGATCTGCTTCACCACCGGCCGCGGCTCGGCCTACGGCTGCGCGCCCTCGCCCTCGCTCAAGCTGGCGACCAACAGCGCCCTGTGGCAGCGCCAGGAGGACGACATGGACATCAACTGCGGCGAGATCGTCGATGGCAGTGCCGACATCGCCGGCATGGGCCGCCGCATCTTCGAGCTGGTGCTGGCCACCGCCTCGGGCCAGCGCAGCAAGAGCGAGCAGCACGGCTACGGGCAGAACGAATTCGTGCCCTGGCAGGTCGGTGCCGTGATGTAGCCGCCGGGCATTCGCCCGCACTTTTTCCGCGAAAGGGATTTCATGTCGAAGACGTTGCAGGCCGCGCGCCTGCGTGAACAGGTTGCCGCCATCCTGCAAGGTGCCGGCAGCGCCGCCGAAGAGGCGCGCACCGTGGCCGACAACCTGGTTCTGGCCAATCTGAGCGGACACGATTCGCACGGCATCGGCATGGTGCCGCGCTACGTGGACGCCGTGGCCGAGGGCGGGCTCCAGCCCAACACCGCAATGCGCGTGCAACTGGACGCCGGCACTTTGCTGGCGCTGGACGGCCGGCGCGGCTACGGCCAGGTGGTGGGCATGCAGGCCATGGAACTGGCGATCGCGCGCGCGCGCGAACTGGGCAGCTGCATCATGACGCTGGCTCACGCACACCACCTCGGGCGCATCGGACATTTCGCCGAAGCAGCAACCGCGCAGGGCCTGGTGTCGATCCATTTCGTCAACGTGCTGTCGCGCCCGGTGGTCGCGCCCTGGGGCGGCGGCGACGGCCGCTTCGGCACGAACCCGTGCTGCATCGGCGTGCCGCTGGCGGGACAGCCGCCCTTCCTGCTCGACTTCGCCACCAGCCGCGTGGCGCAAGGGAAGATGCGCGTTGCGCACAACAAGGGCGAGCGCGTCCCGCCCGGCCACCTGATCGACGAACACGGCCGGCCCACCGACGACCCGGGCGTGGTGGTGGTGCCGCAATCGAACGGGCTCTTCGGCGCCTTGATGACCTTCGGCGAGCACAAGGGGTACGGGATGGCCGTGGCGTGCGAACTGCTCGGCGGCGCGCTCAGCGGCGGCGGCACCTGGCACCGGCCGGCAGACCAGGCCCGCTCGGTCTACAACGGCATGCTGACGGTGCTGATCGACCCGGCCCGGCTGGGCACACAGGACGCCTTCGAGGCCGAGGCCCGCGCCTTCGTCGACTGGCTGCGCCAGGGCCCGCCGGGCGCCGGCTTCGAGGGCGTGCAGGTCGCCGGCGATCCGGAGCGGCGTGCCCGCGCAGCGCGCGAGCGCGACGGCATCGTGGTGGACGATGCGACGTGGGCGGAACTGGTCGCGGCCGGCGCCAAGGTCGGCGTGGCAGTGACGGATTGACGCAGACATGCGCAACCATTGCAAAAAGTTGCGCCAACGATCCTGATGCCGATGCGCTAAGGTTGCCCTTCATCCACCAATCAAGGAGCAACACATGAAGACCATGACACCGTGGCGCATCACCGGGCGGGCCGCCTTCCTGGCGGCACTGTTGTCAACCGGCCTGGCCGGCGCGCAAGCGCAGAGCCTGGATTCGCTCAAGGGGGCTGCCAGCAGCGCGCTGGGCGGCAGCAGCGGCGGCAGCAGTACCGGCGGCCTTGCAGGAATGGCCGGCATGGGCGGTGCAGGCATGGGCGGGATGAGCGCCGGCACCATGGGCAACGCCGCCGGCGTGCTGGAGTATTGCTTCAAGAACAACTACCTCAGCGGCGACAGCGTCTCGGCCGTCAAGGACGGCCTGATGGGCAAGATGGGCGGCACGTCGGCCGCTCAGTCCGACAGCGGCTACATGGACGGCGCCAAGGGCCTGCTCAAGGGCGGCGATGGCAAGACCATGGACCTCAGCGGCAGCGGCCTCCAGAAGCAGGTGACGCAGCAGGCCTGCGACTTCGTCCTCAAGCAGGGCAAGTCGCTGCTCTGACGCAAACGGCGCGCCCAGGAGGCACGCCGTCTTCGTGCGTGGCCGGCCTCAGCGCCGCGGCAGATCGAAGCGGTCGAGGTTCATGACCTTGGTCCACGCCGCGGCAAAGTCACGCACGAACTTCCCTTCGTCGCTCGCATAGACCTCGGCCAGCGCACGCAGTTGCGCATGGGCGCCGAACACCAGGTCGACGCGCGTGGCCGTCCACTTGGTCTCGCCGGTCTTGCGGTCGCTCGCCTCGTACTGGCCGCGCGCGCCGGCCACCGGCTTCCACTCGGTGCCCATGTCGAGCAGCTGCATGAAGAAGTCGTTGCCCAGATGGTCCTTCCTGCCGCCGAAGACGCCGTGCGCGCTGCCGCCGAAATTGGCGCCCAGTGCGCGCATGCCGCCGACCAGCACCGTCATCTCGGGCGCGCTGAGCGTCAGCAGTTGCGCCTTGTCGATCAGCAGCGTCTCGGCGCGGACGCCGTAGTCGGCCTTCAGGAAGTTGCGGAACCCGTCCGCCAGCGGCTCGAGCACCGCCATGGCCTGTACGTCCGTCTGCGCCTGTGACGCGTCGGTGCGGCCGGGCGAGAACGGCAGGGCCAGCGCATGGCCCGCATTCTTCGCCGCCTGCTCCACGGCGGCGTCGCCGGCCAGCACGATCAGGTCCGCCAGGGAAATCTTCTTGCCGGCGTCGGCGGATGCATTGAATTCGGCCTGGATGCCTTCGAGCGCCTCGAGCACCTTGGCCAATTGCTCGGGCTGATTGACGGCCCAGTCCTTCTGCGGCGCCAGCCGGATGCGTGCGCCGTTCGCGCCGCCACGCTTGTCCGAGCCGCGGAAGGTGGAGGCCGACGCCCAGGCGGTGGTGACCAGCTGCGACAACGTCAGGCCCGAGGCCAGCACCTTGGCCTTGAGTGCGGCCAAGTCCTTTTCGTCGACCAGGGGATGGTCGACTGCAGGAACCGGGTCCTGCCACAGCAATTCCTCGGCCGGCACTTCCGGGCCGAGGTAACGGGCGCGCGGACCCATGTCGCGATGCGTCAGCTTAAACCAGGCGCGCGCGAAGGCGTCGGCGAACTGGTCGGGGTTCTCCATGAAGCGGCGCGAGATCTTCTCGTAGGCCGGGTCGAAGCGCAGCGACAGGTCGGTCGTCAGCATGGTGGGCACCAGCTTCTTCGAAGGGTCGTGCGCATGCGGGATGGTCGCGCCCGCACCCTTGGCCACCCACTGGTGCGCGCCGGCCGGGCTCTTGGTGAGCTCCCACTCGTAGCCGAACAGGTTCCAGAAGAAATTGCCGCTCCACCGGGTCGGCGTGGTGGTCCACGTGACCTCCAGGCCGCTGGTGATGGTGTCCGCGCCCTTGCCGCTGCCGAACTTGTTCGACCAGCCCAGCCCCATCTGCTCGAGGTCGGCCGCCTCGGGCTCGGCGCCCACGTTGTCCGCCGGGCCTGCGCCGTGGGTCTTGCCGAAGGTGTGTCCGCCGGCGATGAGCGCCACGGTTTCCTCGTCGTCCATGGCCATGCGGCCGAAGGTGTCGCGGATGTCGCGGGCGGCAGCAATGGGGTCGGGGTTGCCGTCCGGGCCTTCCGGGTTGACGTAGATCAGGCCCATCTGCACGGCCGCGAGCGGGTTCTCCAGCTTGCGCGAGTGGACGTCGCCGTCGGCAGGGTCGTCCGAGACCAGCACCGCCTCGTCATCCGGCTTGGCCACGCCTTCGTCGCCGTGGGCGTACCGCACGTCGCCGCCCAGCCACTTGGTCTCGCGGCCCCAGTAGACGTCCTGGTCGGGCTCCCACGTATCTTCACGGCCGCCGCCGAAGCCGAAGGTCTTGAAACCCATCGACTCGAGCGCGACGTTGCCGGTCAGGATCATCAGGTCGGCCCACGAGATCTTGTTGCCGTACTTCTGCTTGATGGGCCACAGGAGCCGGCGCGCCTTGTCCAGGCTGACGTTGTCGGGCCAGCTGTTGAGCGGCGCGAAGCGCTGCTGCCCGCGGCCGGCGCCACCCCGGCCGTCACCCACTCGGTAGGTGCCGGCGCTGTGCCAGGCCATGCGGATGAACAGCGGTCCGTAGTGGCCGAAGTCAGCCGGCCACCAGTCCTGCGAGTCCGTCATGAGGGCGTGCAGGTCTTTCTTGAGCGCCGCCAGGTCCAGGCTTGCGAAGGCCTTGGCGTAGTCGAAGTCCTCGCCCATCGGGTTGGACTTGTGCGAATGCTGGTGGAGAAGGTCCAGCCTCAGCTGGTCCGGCCACCAGTCGCGATTGGTGGTGCCGCCGGTGCCGGCGTGGTGGAAAGGGCATTGGCCGTCGGCCGTCTTGGTGTCGCTCATGCGGGGCTCCTCTGGTTTCCTGCGTCTCGGAATAGAGGCCCCATTCTGCTGGCGCGTGCCGCCGCGGGGAATGGCATTTGACTATGCGCGGCATAGACGCGCGCGCCGCCTTTGACGCGCGACGCCGAGGTCGTTCAGACGAGCAGCGCGACGGCAGCGTCCAGGTGCTCGGACGGCAGCCGCCGAAAGCCCGAGCGCGCATAGCGCTGCAGGCGCCCCACTGCGAAGGCGGTCAGCGCCGAGGCACGCACCTGCGCGTCGACCGTGGGCGTGTCCGAGCCCTCGGCGAGGGCTGCCGGGCGCAGCGTCTGGCGCAGGGTCGATTCGAGCTTGTCGAAGAAGTTGTTCATGCGCTGCTGCAGCCGGTCGTTCTCGAACACCAGCGCGTCACCGACCATGACGCGGGTCATACCGGGGTTCTTCTCGGCGAACTGCATCAGCATCGTGACAATGCGAGCCGCCTGATGGGCACTGGCCTGCCGTTCGTCCCCGACAGCCGCAGGCCCCTGCTCGATGATCTGATTGATCAAAGTGAAGACGCTCTGCTCGATGAAGTCGATCAGGCCTTCGAACATCTGCGCCTTGCTGGCGAAGTGACGGTAGAGCGCGGCCTCGCTCACCTCGAGCCGCGCGGCCAGCGCAGCGGTGGTCACACGCTCGGCACCGGGCTGCTCCAGCATGGCGGCCAGCGTCTGCAGGATCTGGACGCGGCGTTCGCCGGGCTTGGGGCGCTTGCGCACGGGCGCTGGTGTGCGGTCCTCCGCCGAGGCCACAAGTCCGGGATCGCGCGACTCATCGTTCATGGGAGACCACAGAAAGTGTAATTAATTGATTCTCGCACGCCGCAGTGAGCACGCGCCTTCCGGGTCAACCCCGTGATTTCGCGCAGAATCATCCACTTTCCAGCCCTGCAGCGGAGGCTCAAAGATGAAAAATTACGTACTCGTGACCGGTGGCGCGGGCTACATCGGCAGCCACACCTGCGTCGCGCTCGCCGCCGCCGGATACACCCCGCTCATCCTCGACAACCTGTGCAACAGCAGCGCCAAGGTGCTGGATCGGCTGGCAACCATCAGCGGCGCGGCGCCGCGCCTGATCGAAGGCGACGTACGCGATCGCGCCCTGCTCGACCGCGTGTTCGCGCAGGAGCCCGTGCAGGCCGTGATCCATTTCGCCGGGCTGAAAGCAGTGGGCGACTCGGTGGTCGATCCGTTGCTCTATTACGACAACAACGTCAATGGAAGCCTGGTGCTGGCCGCCGCGATGCGCGCCGCCGGGGTCCGCACCCTGATCTTCTCGTCGTCCGCCACGGTCTACGGCGAGCCGGACGAGTCGCCCATCCCGGAAAGCGCGCCGACCCGCCCGGCCAACCCGTATGGCCGCTCCAAGCTGATGGTCGAAGAGTGCCTGGGCGACCTGTACCGGTCCGAGCCGGGCTGGCGCATTGCGCTGCTGCGCTACTTCAACCCGGTCGGTGCGCACGAGAGCGGCCTGATCGGCGAACACCCGCAGGGCAAGCCCAACAACCTGATGCCGTTCGTCAGCCAGGTGGCGGTCGGCACCCGGCCGGAACTGGTCGTGCACGGCGGCGACTACCCGACACCGGACGGCACCGGTGTGCGCGACTATGTGCACGTGATGGACCTGGCCGAAGGCCATGTGGCCGCCCTGCGCCATGCACTCGCCCAGCCGCAGGCGCTGCTGACGGTGAACCTGGGCACCGGCCGCGGATGCTCGGTGCTGGAAGTGGTGCAGGCGTTCGAGCGCGCCAGCGGGCGGCCGGTGCCGCGCACCATCGGCCCGCGCCGGCCCGGGGACGTGCCCGCCTACTGGGGCGACCCGGCTGCGGCCGCGGAGGTACTGGGCTGGCAGGCCCGCCGCACGTTGGACCAGATGTGCGCAGACAGCTGGCGCTGGCAGTCGGGGAATCCAGAGGGGTATTGACCGCAGCGGCAGGAGCGGCGCGGCCCCAAAGGCTGGCAAGCAAAGCGAAGCCCCTTCGGGAACACCCATGGAACCGGCTTGGCCGGGCCATCGGGTGTGCCCCCTCGAAGGGGGTTGGCGGACCTGCGAAGCAGGGTAGCCTGGGGGTGAGCCTACCTCGCCCTGATCATGGTGCCGTAGGCCTGGTCGCTCAGGATTTCGAGCAGCATGGCGTGCGGCACCCGCCCATCGATGATGTGCACCGCGTTGACGCCGCTCTTGGCCGCGTCGAGCGCGCCCTCGATCTTCGGCAGCATGCCGCCGGAGATGGTGCCGTCGGCGAACAGGTCGTCGATTTCGCGCGCCGACAGGTTGGTCAGCAGCTTGCCGTCCTTGTCCAGCACCCCGGGGGTGTTGGTCAGCAGCATGAGCTTCTCTGCCTTGAGCACGGTTGCCAGCTTGCCCGCCACCACGTCCGCATTGATGTTGTAGCTCTCGTTTTCCTCGCCGAAGCCGATCGGGCTGACCACCGGGATGAACGCGTCGTCCTGCAGCGCCTTGACCACGCCGGGGTCGATTGCCACGATGTCCCCGACCTGGCCGACGTCATGCTCGATGCTCGGATCGCCGCGGTCGGCCAGCTTGAGCTTGCGTGCCCGGATCAGGCCACCGTCGCGGCCGGTCAGCCCCACCGCCTTGCCGCCCGCCTGGTTGATCAGGCCGACGATGTCCTGCTGCACCTCCCCGGCGAGCACCCACTCGACCACTTCCATGGTTTCGGCGTCGGTCACGCGCATGCCCTGGATGAAGTGCCCCTTCTTCCCGAGCCGGTTGAGCGCGGATTCGATCTGCGGCCCGCCGCCGTGGACCACAACGGGGTTCATGCCGACCAGCTTGAGCAGCACCACGTCCTCGGCGAAGTCGGCTTGCAGGGCCGGATCGGTCATGGCGTTGCCGCCGTACTTGATGACGATGGTCTTGCCGTGGAACTTGCGGATGTAGGGCAGCGCCTGGGCCAGGATCTCGGCCTTGTCGCGCGGCGGAATGTTCAGGACGGTGTCGGTCATGAGCGTGTGGGATGAGCGAGGATGGATGGGGCGGGAGTCAGTCGTGCCCGGCCAGGTCGCGCAGCCAGCGCGGCACCTTGAAGCGCACGATCATGAGGTAGGCCGCCACATAGGTGGCGATGAACACCAGCGTGAAGATCATCAGGATGCCGGTGCGGTTCCAGAACAGCACCGCCGGCACCACCGACAGCGCGGCGAGTGTCCACAGGTACGGCGACGTCCGGTTGTTGCGCGAGAGCAATTGCTTGGCCTCGTTGTCGTGCACCACCTGGCGCACGATGCGGCGGAACACCAGCTGGTGGAAATGAAGCGCATCCGCCGTGCCGGGCGACTGCCCGCGCGCCAGCTTGCGGTAGATGGAGAACATGGTCTCCCAGACCGGGTAGATCAGCAGCAACATGGGAAACCAGGGCGACACCAGCGGGTGCCGCTGCACCAGCATCACGCTGGCCACCGCGATCACCATGCCCCAGACGTAGGCCCCGCCGTCGCCGGCGAAAATCTTGCCGCGCGGGTAGTTCCAAAGCAGGAAGCCGGCGGTGGCGCCCAGCAGGCACAGCACCATGCCCGCCAGTTGCCGGTCGCCCAGCTGCAGCGACACGTGCGAGATGGCCAGGCACACCAGCACCGCCACCGTGCCGGCCAGGCCGTTGTAGCCGTCGATGATGTTGAAGGCATGCGGCAGCCCGCCGATGGCGATGGCGGCCAGCGCCAGGCCGGCGAACGGCAGGGTCAGAACCCACACGTCGATCACGTCGATGCCCACGTGGTCGAGCTTGAGCCCGAAGACGAAGCACAAGAGCAGCGCCGAGCCGATGGTCAGGCCCAGGCGATAGCGCACCGACACGCGCTGGGTCACGTCTTCTACGATCCCGCCGAGCACGGCGGGTGCGAGGCAGGCCAGCATGATCGCCGCGTCCTTGATGCTGGCGGGCACATTGACCACGTCGGTGAGCAACCCCGCCGCGAACCAGCCGGCGCCCATGCCAAGGAACACGCCGGCGCCGCCCAGGCGCGGCACGTGGCCGGCATGAAAGCGTTGCGGCATGTCGGTCCCGTAGCGACGGGCATGGCGTCGCGCGCGCCGCATGAAATACAGGACGGCGACGGCCGAAACCAGGAAACTGATGACGATCAGGGCAAGCATGGGACGTGAAGTTGCGGAACCCTAGAATTCCCGGGCGAAATTAGACCATGCGCAGTCCCACATCCACCGAACAATCCGCCAGTCGCCCCGTCACCGTGTCGATCGTCAGCCACGGCCAGCTGGCGATGATCGTGCCGCTGCTGGAGCAGCTCGATGCCCATTGCGCGGGCAGCATCGAGCGGGTGCTGCTGACCCACAACATACCCGAGCCTGATCTGCTGGCCAGCCGGCAATGGGGCTTCGCGCTCGAACGCATCCACAACCCGGCGCCGCTGGGTTTCGGGGCCAACCACAACGCGGCGTTCGGCCGCTGCGCCAGCGCGTGGTACCTGGTGCTCAATCCCGACATCCGGCTGGACGCGGACGTCCTTGCGCCCCTGGTGGCCAGGGCCGAGCCCGACGCGGGCCTGCTGGCCCCGCGCATCCTGGAGCCAGGCAGGACCGAGCCGGAGCAGCACCGGCGCATCATCACGCCACGCGAGATCCTGACCCGGCGCAAGCCCGGCTACCCGATTCCGGCCGTGCCGGACTGGATTCCGGGACTTTTCATGCTGCTGCGAAGCGCCGCCTACCGGGAAATCGGCGGCTTCGATGCAAAGCGTTACTTCATGTACGGCGAGGACTTCGACATCTGCGCGCGCCTGCGCCTGGCCGGATGGCGCATCCAGATCGCCGAGGACCTGCGCGCCCGCCACGAGGCGCAGCGGGCCAGCCGCAGGAGCTGGCGGCATCTGTGGTGGCATGTGACGAGCCTGCTGAAGGTGTGGACGTCGGGGCCGTTCTGGCGACTCAGAGGCGGCGGCGGGCAGGCCTGACGCGTCGGCGCGAGCGCCAGGCGTTCGCCTCAGGGATGAATGTCCTGCGCCAACACCTGGCGCAGCATGTCGCGCGAAAAGCGCTCGTCGGAGAACCGGCGCTCGCCCACGGCGAGCCTTTCCCAGAAGCCGTCGTCCTGCATGATGCGGACGATTGCATCGGCCATGGCCTGCGCCTCGTCATGCACCGGCACGACCGCGTCCAGCCCGTCGAGCCCCTGCATGCCGACCGGGGTGGTCACCAGCGGCAGGCCATGGTGCAAGGCCTCGATCACCTTGCCCTTGACGCCGGCGCCGAAGCGCAGCGGCACGACGGCCACGCCGACGGTGCGGTAGAAGTCGATCAGCACCTGGTCGGACACGTAGCCGGTCAGGCGCACGCAGTCGCCGGCCAGCGCCTGGACCTCGGGCGTGGGATTCGATCCGACCAGGACGAGTTCTGCATCAGGCACCTGCTCGCGGACCTTGGGGAAGATCTCGCGCACCAGCCATTTGGCCGCATCCACGTTGGGCGGATGGCCGAAACCGGCCACGAACATGAGCTGGTGGCGGCGACGTCCCGCCAGGCCGACGGGCTTGATCTCGTCGTCGAAGAAGAACAGGGGGACCGTGTGCGCGCGGGCTTCGGGCAGCAGCGCCTTGACCGTGGCGGTCTCGGAGGCGGACGGGTAATAGACGACGTCGACCGCCTTCCACAGCGACTCCTCCACCACGCGCAGCTTGGCGGACTGGCCGAGCAGGCGGTCGTCTCGCGTGTGCGCATGCTCGCCCAGCAGGCGCTGGTAGTGCAGGTCGTGGCCGTAGAAGATGACCTTGGCGCGGGGCGCATGCTTGCGCACGGCGGGCAGGCATTCCTGCGCGACCTCCGGGCGGCTGAGCAGTACATAGTCGAGCTGGCCGGCAAATTCTTCCACCCATTCGGCGAAGTCGTAGTCGCCGTAGAAGACCTCGATGCCTTCCTGTTGCAGCAGGCGCGTGTAGTCGGGGTCGCGCCAGAGGTTGGCAGGCCAGAACTTGGTGTTCAGGCCCATGGCCTGCAGCTCGCGCAGGATGCACCACATGCTGCGCGAGCCGGCGTCGCGGTCCGGCTGGGGGACGTAGTGGTCGACGATGAGAATGGTCTTGCGATGGGTCGAACGGTCGCGTGCGAGAAACGTCAGCTTTCCGTGCTGCATGTGATCACGGTCCAGCACCGTCGCCCAGCGTTCACGGAACTTGTGCTGGTTGGTGACCTGGTGCGCCTTGACCCCCGATCCAGTGTCGGTGCCGTGAGAGATGCCCTCGTAGTGGATGACGACCGAGTCGGGCTGGTAGTACAGGCGCTTGCCGGCCGCACGGACGCGGAAGGCCAGGTCGGTGTCCTCGTAATATGCGGGCAGGTAGTACTCGTCGAACCCGCCGAGTTCGTCCCACAGGGCCTTCGGGATCAGCAGCGATGCGCCGGAGCAATAGTCGACTTCCTTGACGTAGCTGTATGCGGCAAGCGTCGGATCGTCCAGCCGACCATCGTTGTATGCCGAACCGTCGCGCCAGACAATGCCACCCGCTTCTTGCAGGCTTCCATTGGGGTAGATCAGTTTGGAGCCGACCATGCCGCAATCCGGTCGACTGCCGAACAAGGCGAGCATGCTGTCGAGCCAACCCGGCGTGACTTCCGTGTCGTTGTTCAGCAGATAGATGAATTCGCCCCGAGCCTGCCGGCAAGCCGCGTTGCATGAGCGCAGGAACCCGAGGTTCTGCGGATGCACGATCAGGCGCAGGCCGGGAATCTCCCCGATCCGCAGGATGTCCGTGTCGCCCGATGCATCTTCGGCCACGATCACTTCCACGCTTGCTTGAGGCAGTTGCTCTGCGATGGAGCGCACGCAATTGAGCGTATGCCCCAAATTTCCGTAAGCAGGAATGACGATGGAAACCAACGGCCGCTCCACAACCTCGAAGCTGAGCAGCGTGAGTACGCGGTCGACATCCGACGGGGGTACGGGGCCTCGACCGACCGGCGCAAGTGCGATCCCCGCTTGCTGGCGCTTCCACACCTCGTAATGGGGCACCCCCTTGAACATCGGGCCCACCACCCTGTAGGCGGCCGAAGCCAAACGCTGCTTCGTCTTTCGGGACACTGGCAGGTCCTTGTAGGCCTGACGGGCCCAACGCACGACGCGAGAGCTGATGTATTCACGCATGAAAGAATTCTTCGGCGCCTTCGCCGGACTTGAAAGCCTGAAGTTGGAACGCCGCGGCTACCGACGAACCGAATGGATCCTGGAGCCTACCTGAAGTAAACGGACGCTTGGGCGCCGCTCAGCCCCGCAGGGCCAAGGCAGACTCATCGGCCACAGCGCGCAGCTTGGCTGCGAATTCTGCCGAACAATCAGCCCACGTTCGAGGGCGAAAAGAACTTGCGATCGCGCGCTCATGTTGCAGCCGATAGGCCTGGTCTCGGCTCAGGCGAAGAATCTCGTCTCGCCAGCCGAGGTGGTCGCACGGGTGGTACGAGGGGCAGAGATTCTGTGTCGCTTCCTGCAGTGACGAGCCGGTGGACACAACGCAGGTCTTGCCGAAAGCCAGCAACTCGGCGGCAGCCAACCCCCAACCTTCATAGAAACTGGGGAACACGCCGAACTCGCAGCCGGCGTAGAGACTCTGAAGCAATTCATCATCGACGTCGCTCCAGACCTGTATGTAGCCATCGCGCCCAGCCTGCGAGCGTGCCAGTTCCGCCAACAGGTCGTCCACGCCCCATCCCCTGGCGCCCACCAGAAGCAGTCTCGGAACCTCCCCCCGGAACGCGGCATGGAACTCCCGCCACAGATTGAAGAGCAACCTGTGGTTCTTCCTCGCCTCCAATGTACTGACGTAGATGACGTAGGGGCCACCCCGGCGAAACTCCTCCAAGCGGGCGGATCTGGATGGGTCCGCCCCCCCCACAGGTGGCAACGCCGACGCCAGCGGAACGGCCGACACCGCACAGACCGGGCTATCCGTGCGTTCCTTGTCCCAAAGCCTCAGGACATCTCGTTTGGTGGATTCCGAAATCGTGACCACGAGATCGGCGTTCGTTCCAAGTCCAAGCAGATGTTCTCGCAGTCTCGAGGCGAATTCATCAGAGATGGAGTACTCGGGAAAGTCCACGACAATCGTGTCATAGCAGGCCAGAACCACCTTGCACCCGGTCTCCTGCTTGATGGCACGTACCTGTTCGGGCGGAAGATGATCCCAGTCGGCGCCCACCGAAACGAAGACATCGCCGACGCTCAGCCCGGGCGGCGCTGCGGGGACATTGGCGCCGCTCGCCTGAGCGCGCCCCTTCGGATCGGTCGTTTCATGCCCCAACCCACCAAGGAGCATCTTGGCGCCCTGGAACAGGGCGCGCGGCAGGACGTGCCGAGCCGCGGCGGTCAGGCGGGACGCAAGCTCAGTTCGAGCCGAAACCCGCTCGGGCTCGACCGTCTGCGCGCACCAGGAGTCGCCCAGCACAAGGTCCACCTCGCTGTCACGCATAAGTATGCGCATACTTGTGTTGGCATCGAAGCGGCAAAAACGCATGCCCGGAAGCTGGTTGCGCAGATTCTTCGCGAACTCCCGCTCGACGCGGACAACGCCCACGGGGTTGCGCCGCCACGCGTAGCTGGTTGAAATATCAAGGTAAATCGTCATGGAGGAGCGCAGCGCCGGGCACTTTGCGGCGACCGCGGCCGGACGCCGACGCGAGATTCAGGCTGATGGGGCGTCGCGAGGAGATCGCGAATGTTACCCGCGACCGCTTGTGACCTTCTGTTGCAGGTGGCGCCCGTAGAATCTTCTCAGACAATGAAACGAGGATAAACGAATGCGTCTGCTACCCGTAGTGCTATCTGGCGGATCCGGAACTCGGCTATGGCCAGCATCGCGCCAGACCTACCCCAAACCGTTCATGAAAATTGGCGGTAGCAGCCTGCTTCGGCAGGCCATCGAGCGCGGCCAGGCTTGCGGCAGCGGTGAAGTGCTCATCGTGACCAACAAGGACCATCAGTTCCTCACGCAGGACGTGCTCGATCAGATGCCTGACGCCCCGCGCGCGACGTTCCTGCTGGAACCGAAAGGGCGCAATACTGCTCCGGCCATCGCTTTGGCGGCCCTGCAGTGCGAACGAGAGTACGGCGACAGTACCGTAATGCTGGTACTGGCGGCGGACCAATTGATTCCCGACGTCGAGGCTTTTGTCGCCAGCGCCAGTGAAGCCTTTCGCTTGGCCGAGCAAGGCAAGTTGGTGCTTTTCGGAATCAGTCCGACAACACCGGAAACCGGCTTCGGCTACGTAGAGGTGGCACGCGCGGCGCGCGAACCCCAGGCCGTGCGACGCTTCGTCGAAAAGCCCGACCTGGCAACCGCGCAAGGGTTTCTGGCCACCGGTCGTTACTACTGGAACAGCGGCATGTTCGCCTTCACGGCGCGGGCCATTCTCGATGCGCTGGAGCATCACGCCCCGGAAGTCATGCGCGCCGCAAAGGCCGCATTGACAAGCGCCCAGAGCAAGGACCAATGCGTGCACTTCGATGCGCATGCATTTGGCCTGCAACCAGACATCAGCATCGACTACGCCGTCATGGAGCGGGCGGACAACGTGCATGTCGTGCCGGCCAAGTTCTCCTGGAGCGACGTCGGATCGTGGCCGGCCGTGGCACATGCGCAAGTCGCGGACTCGAGCGGCAACACCTTCGATCGTGAGGTAGTCGCCATTGACACCACCGGCACGCACGTGCAGGTTGAAAGCCATGGCCCGAAAGTCGTTGCGACAGTCGGCATACACGACACGGTGATCGTTGATACCCCCGATGCCCTGCTCGTGTGCCACAAGGACGCGGCGCAATCCATCAAGCAGGTAGTCAGCGCGCTCAAGACACGTCACGCGGAACTGACAGAGTTGCCCGCCACCGTGCACCGCCCGTGGGGAACCTACGCGTCGCTCAAGGAAGAAGAGGGCTACAAGGTCAAGCGCATCACCGTCAAGCCAGGTCAATCGCTCTCGCTCCAGTATCACCATCAGCGCGCCGAGCACTGGGTCGTGGTGCAAGGGAAGGCGATTGTGCAGATCGGCGACACCGAGCACGAGACGATTCCTGGACAATATCGCTATATCCCCCTCAAAGAGAAGCATCGCTTGACGAACATAGGTGAAGAAACTTTGGTACTGATCGAAGTGCAGTGCGGCAACTATCTTGGCGAAGACGACATCGTCCGGCTTGCCGACTCCTACGGACGCGCATGAGTCAGGCACATTCCAATCTGCATCGAAGCGCCTGGGGCGACTGGTGGGAAGGCACGCGTCGCACCGACATATGGTGGACGCTGGCCTGGTTCGACATCGTTCTGCGCTATCGCCGTTCGATGCTCGGCCCGCTGTGGCTCACGCTCAGCATGGGCGCGATGATCGGCGGCATGGGCCCGCTTTACAGTTCGCTGTTCGGCACCGAGTTGAGCAAGTTCTTTCCGCACCTGGCGCTGGGGATCATCTTCTGGACGTTCTTCAGCAGCATGGTGACAGACTCGTGCAACGCGTTCATCGCGTCAGGGAACTACCTCAAACAAGGCTACTTTCCCATCAGCCTGTTCGTCTGGCGCAGCATGTCGCGCAACCTGATCCAGTTCGGCCATCAGATCGTGCTGTACATCCCGGTGGCATTGTGGGCGGGCATCACGCTCAAAGCCCATGCCCTGCTGTTCATTCCAGCCTTTGCCCTGTTTCTTATCAACGCGCACGCCCTGGGGCTTGTCCTCGGGCTGATCTGTACACGCTACCGGGATGTCGCCCAGATTGTCACAAGCGTGATGCAGATGGCGATGTTCCTGACGCCGGTGTTCTGGCTTCCCGAAAGCTTGCCTGGCCGCGCCCGCTACATCCTTTGGAACCCGTTGGCGCAAATGCTGGATCTCCTGCGCGCGCCGCTCATGGGCGGCGTGTCCGAGGCCCACAATTGGCACGGCATCCTGATGTGGACAGCATTCAACCTGGCCGCTTCGAGTTGGCTATTTTCCCGTTACCGCCGCCGGGTGGTTTACTGGCTGTAAACCCGATGCCTTATATCTCCCTCAAGAACGTCTCCGTCAATTTCCCGATCTATGGCGCCGGCGCCAACTCACTGAAGAAAACGCTGGCCGCCTCCGTAACCGGCGGCAGATTCGGCCAGGAGACCGGCGTCAAGGTGGTCCAGGCGCTCAGCAATATCAACCTCGAGCTCAAGGCCGGGGACCGCTTGGGCCTGATTGGCCACAACGGCGCAGGCAAGTCGACCCTGTTGCGCGCGTTGGCAGGTGTCTACGAGCCTTCTTCCGGGGACTTCGAGCGGCGGGGCACCGTCGCGAGCCTGATCGATCCCTCGCTGGGAATCGAGCCGGATGCCACCGGCATCGAGAACATCATGCTGCGGGGACTGGTCATGGGCTTGAGCAAGAAGCAGATCGACGAATTGACTCCCGAAATCTGCGAATTCAGCGGCTTGGGCGAATATGTCGACATGCCGGTGCGCACCTATTCCACCGGCATGTTGATGCGCCTGGCCTTCTCCATCTCAACCAGCATCAGGGCCGATATCCTCCTGATGGACGAATGGCTTTCAGTCGGTGACGCCGAGTTCACCGAGAAAGCCGAACAGCGCATGAAGGACGTGGTGTCTGGCGCCGGCATCCTGGTGCTGGCGTCGCATTCGCCCACACTGATCGCCAACGAGTGCAACCGGGTTCTCCATCTCGAACATGGGCGTATTGTCGAGCAATCGTCGAGCGCATGAGCAGGGTAGCCGTAGCCCATCTACGGAGCCGGAACCATGAATGCGACCGGCGAGATGCCCCATAGTCAGTTCAAACACTTCGCAAGAAGGGCGGCTAAAGCCGCGTGGTGGCTTGTCACCCCCTGGCGCATGCCGCAGCGCATGAAGTTCTTGCGCGAGCGCTCGGCCGTCCGTGCGCGCGAGGCGGTACTCGCTCCCTTCGTGGAGAGTGAACGACAGCGCATGGCGTTGCGTCGGCAAGGCGCCCCGGTCCCACCAGCCCCTCTTCTCGACCTCTTTGACGATAGCGAACTATCGCAGGTCGCCGGAGTCCCGCCGAGCCAGGTTCTGCCGCTGCCTGTGGCTCCGGGCGCCGTCACAGACCGTTGGTCCGCCGCGGGATTCCTGATCGACCTGAGGCGCAGGCGCAGCGACCTTCGAATGCGCTTCCCCCGTGCCTTCACGGACGGCAAGAGTGAATTCGGTGCATGGCTCCAAGGCGAAGGTGGCGACGAGTTGGGGGTCGACGAAGTGGCTGTCGTTCACCTGCTGCAGGCTCTGGAGGCACGGCTGTCCGATCGTGCGCGCCAGGCCTTTCTGGCGAGCGAGTTGCTCGACTCTTTGATGCCGCACGGGCTGACCCCCGTCGGCATGAGGCCGTTGTTTCGTTGGTTCATGCGCTGCGGGATGAGCGATGCGCACCTTCGGCTGGAAGAGGTCTGGTGGCTCTTTCTCGAAGCAGCGGAGGATCCTGCTCGCGAGCTTTCGCTGGCGTACTGTTTCGCACCGGAATGGCAGCAACGCCACCCCGACGGACTGACCGTGTTCGGACGCGACGCGTTTGCGAACTGGTTTTCCGCGGAGTACGGTGCATCCGGCGAGTGGCTCGACGCGTCGGCGTGGCCACCCCAGGGATCGCCGTCGCAGCAGATCCGGTTGAGCTACTGGAGCCGTGAGCGGTGGCGGGAAGCGCACCCGAACGCGCTCTCGGATGACGCTGCAGCACGCGCGCTGCTGACGTGGTTGTCATCGGCTACTGGCCCCTTGCCGAGCGATGTAGCGCAGTGGTGCGCCGCCCTCGACGTGCAGTCGGTTGCAGCCGAGTTGACAGGCCTTGGTGCCAATGTGATCGGCCACTTCTGCTTTGCATCCGGCCTTCGAGTCTCGGCCGAGTGCATGGTCGAGGCCATGCAATCCGTGGGAGTGACGACGTCGCTGCGCGACTTGCGCACCGACGCCAAGGATGAGCCGCACCATGTGGATTTCAGGGGAATGGAGTATCACGACGTCACGATCATCCACACGCAGCCCGAGCCATTCTTCGACCACGCGTACCGCCTTGCCAACCTCGCTGAACGCGATCCCCGCACGTATCGCGTGGGGTACTGGTATTGGGAATTCGACTCTATTCCCGACGCGTGGATGGCGCACGCCAAGGGGCTGGACGAGGTATGGACGGCGACCGACTTCGTTGCCAAGGGATTGCGGGAAAAGCTTGCCATCCCCGTTCGCACGATGTTTCCTGGCGTGAAGCTGGCGCCCTTCGAGCGACGCGGCAAGTCGTACTTCGGCCTCTCCGAGGTGCAGTTCACCTTCTTGTTCACGTTCCACATGATGAGTGTGATGGAGCGCAAAAATCCGCTGGGGCTGATCCGGGCGTTCAAGACAGCATTTCCTGGTGATGAACCGGTCCGCCTGGTGCTCAAGACATCATTTGGCGACCGGCATCCGACCCAATTGCAAAGACTGCGCGCGGCTGCAAAAGGCGCCAACATCACGGTGATCGATCAGGTCTACACGCCCGACGAAGTGCTGTCTCTGATGGATGCATGCGACGCCTACGTGTCGCTGCATCGGAGCGAGGGACTCGGCCTGACCATGGCCGAGGCGATGCTGATGGGCAAACCCGTGATCGCGACGAACTTCTCGGGCAACGTGGACTTCATGAGCGAGGACAACAGCCTGCTCGTTCCCTACGAACTGGTTAAGCTTGGTCGGCCGATACCGCCTTACGACGCCGAGCTGGAATGGGCCGAGCCTTCCATCGAACACGCGGCCCGACACATGAGGCGCCTCTACGAAGATCAGGCGTGGGCACGCGAGATTGGCCTTCGCGGCAAGGCAAGCGCGGAAGGTGCTCTTTCCCTGGAGACTGCGGGACGGAAGTTTGCGGAACGGCTCGAAGAGATCCGGAGTCGCAGGAAGACGGGCTAGGCGGACACTTCGAAGTCCGCCCGCCCGCTCCTGCATGCGGCGAAGGAAGCGCCGACACCAAAGGTCAGGCGTGATGAGCGATGAAGTCCTCGTAGGTATTCTTCAATCCTTCGACAAGACCCATACGGGCGCGCCAACCCAGCGCATGCAGTCGACTTACATCGAGCAACTTGCGCGGTGTTCCGTCGGGCTTGCTGGCGTCAAAGGTAAGGACACCTTCGAAACCCACTGCCGTCTTGACGGCCATTGCAGCTTCACGAATGGTCACGTCCTCACCCACGCCCACATTGATGAGAGGCGCCGCAGACGGATCGGTAAGCGGGGCGAATTGCTCATCTGGCAGTTCGACGAGAAACTGGATGGCGCGGCCCAAATCGGCTGAGTACATGAACTCGCGCCGTGGCTGACCTGATCCCCAGACGACTACCTCGCGATCACCACGCAGCTTTGCCTCGTGAAACCGGCGGATGAGAGCCGGTAGCACATGTGAATGCTCGGGATGGTAGTTGTCCCCAGGGCCATACATGTTGGTCGGCATCACGGCCAGATACTGGGTGCCGTACTGTCGATTAAATGACCAACACGACTCCACGCCGGAAATCTTGGCCAGCGCATATGGCCGATTCGTAGCCTCGAGTGGGCCGGTCAGGAGATACTCTTCCTTGATTGGCTGGGGGCATTCACGGGGATAGATGCACGAAGAGCCGAGAAAGATCATTCGGCGCACGCCCGCCTCATACGCGGCGTCGAACACGCTCAATTGAATGCGCAGGTTCTTGTGCAGGAAATCAACAGGCAAATTATTGTTGGCGAGAATTCCGCCGACCTTGGCTGCACACATCACGACCATGTCGGGGCGCTGTTCCAGGAAAAACTGGCGCGTGGCTCGAAAGTCCTCGAGGTCGAGTTCGGCATGTGTGCGGTTGATGAGCGTGTTGGCTGGATCGCCCTTCAGTGCTTTGCTGACGGCGGTGCCGACCAGCCCACGGTGACCTGCGACAAAAATCTTTCTTGATGTCATTCGAGTGCTTCCAGTGAGGGCGGGAGCGCCTGATCGACCGCTCAGGGTCGGCTGAGAGTGTGACGTACGCGACGCGCGACCTTCAGTATGGGGTACCAAAGCGGCCGGGCGGCCTGCAGCCAAGTGTAGCGACGCGCAATGGCTCGCAGGACCTCAGTCAGGTTCGCCGATTCGATCGGCGCAGATGCCGGCCGAGCGGCCGGAGCAATCGGTGATTCGGCGGCGAACGCGTGCTGATACTTGCCGACATAGAGGCGCTCGCTGGGCGTCAAAACGAAATCCAGAATTCCCTCCTCAGCCGCAAGCCACTGACCATGGCCAGCAACAACGCTCTCCCTCGCCAGCACTCCCATTCCCGAGACGTTGGAAAAGTCCAGCGGACGAGGCGCATCGCGGTCGTACAGCAAACCATTGACCCCTGGAAGGATGTATTCGTTCATCGTGCCGTGATTGGGAGCAACCACACATTTTCCACGCGCCATCGCCTCGAGAAATGACTGGCCGATCCCTTCCTCCATTCGCGGGGCGAAGTACACATTGGCGCGATCGATCAGCGCTGTCAGTTCGCTCCGATCCTTGAACCAGGTCGAAGTGGTGATGTTGTGAAACGCCACATCGGCCGCGTCGGGCAGTCGCGGCTCTGGCGCCCCAGGGTCGCCGGCAATATGTAGATGGAAACCGTCGAAGCGGGTGCCCTCGATTAGCCGTCGCACCAAGGTCCAGTTGATTTGGTCCTCGCGTCGCAGCCACAGAAAACCTCGCAGTCCAGGCGCCGAAGAAGGCACAGAGGGCTCGGCCGACTGGTAGTAGCGCGCCCAATGGCTAACGATGCCAAATCCGGTCGCCAGACAATGCAAGGCACTCGAGAAATTCAGCACCTTGGAACCCTGGAAAGGCGCCCAGAACTGGGCTTGCATCTGCATCGGCCCCTGCCAAATGCCGAACTGATCCAGCATGGGAATGTAGATGACGTTCGGATGCACCTGCCTGAAGGCGGCGGTGCCCGGCGGGCAATACGACTGGAACATAATGACTATGTCGTGCCCCTGCACGGCACTCCATTCCACAGCCTTCCCGCCGCGCCAGGCTTCGTCCCAGAAGTCCTCTACTTCGTGACCACGTCGGCGCAACATGTCGCGCAGAAAATTGGTTGACTGCGTAGTGCGATGATAGGAATGATCGACGTAGGCGATCCTGGCCATGCGCGCTTACCTCCGCATCCAGGCATAGCCGATTTGCGCCGCCTTGTACAGGCGCGGAAAACGGCATAGAAGACCCTTGCCTAGATCTTTAGCCGAGCGGCTCAGAGGCGGCACGGCAGATCCGTCGGTCGACGCGGTCAGCGCGGGCCGGTCTGAGGGATGCTCCAGCTTCGTCATTGCCGCCCAGGTGAGCGCCAGTTGGAAATCCGGCCGATGCAAATTCTCGGCGAACAAGCGCCGGAGCAACGAGGTCGCGGCCTCGTGCGGGCGCTCGACCTCCTCATGCGGTTGATGCGCAAACAAGAAGTAGCCGTCATACAAGCCCAAGACTTCCTGTCTCGAGAGAAACGGGAAGCGCTCTGCAATCACGCGCTGGCATTCCCGGCTGTGCCCTTGCGCGTCCCCCGACGTGCCGCCTAACGAATAGTTAACCGTCACTTCGCGGGTATATGCGAACTGCACGCCGGCGTCCAAACAGCTCATCACCCACTTGAAATCTGCGGCGATGCGAAAAGTGGCATCGTAAGGCCCGGAACGCTCATACGCACCGCGCGTGGCGTATACCCCGTTGTGGCAGACGTTGGCGCAAGCAAAGTAGCTGCCAGGATGCACGAACATGGGAGGCCATTCGGCCGCCACCTCGCCCGCCTGCGTGTAGATGACTGCCCCCGTTGCCAACAGCGCCGCTGTGTCGACCCTGCCACGCATACGTCGCACCGCGATCTCCGCCGCATGGGGCTCCAGCCAGTCATCTGAGTTGAGGATGCAGATCAACTGGCCGTGCGCGAGTGGCACCGCTTTGTTAATGGCGTCGTAAAGTCCGCTATCAGGCTCCGAAACGAAATAGTCGAGCCGCGCGGCATTTCGGAGAATCACGTCCACCGTTCCGTCGGTCGACGCTCCATCGAGCACGATGTGCTCCACGTTGGGATAAGTTTGTTGCTGCACACTCTCGATTGCACGCTCTAGCGTGGCAGCGTTGTTGCGCACGACCGTAACGTAGCTCACCAACGGCAACTCGTCGGTGCCACGCTTAACAACACCGTCCGCGCGCAATCCGCCAGCACGCCGAAGGGGCGAATCCGAGGCGGTCAGCGCGTCGGACCACATGGGCCATTGGCTGGGCCGCGCCTGAACCTTCATATCGAAGAAAGGTCCAGCAGCGCCATTGCGGTAACCCAGGAACGTCGCTGGAGCCAGAGGGCTCTCGGGCTCCGCGCCGGGATACTGCCATAGCATCGACATCGGCTGGGCTCGCATACGTCGATCGGTGTCAAGCAGCGCCTCCACGAGCGCAGAGCGGCCTTTGCCGGCGTCTCGCCTGTTTTGCGAGGCCAACACTGTGACTTGTGCGGGGCTCAGATCGGGCCTCGCACGCAACACATCCTCCTTTGCCTGCGGCGTGGGCACGAAAAGCACTGACCTCCTGTCGATCGCTGCGAGCAGGTCGCACTCGCCCGTCGGCGTATCAGATCCTAGGGACGCAGGCGACACCACCGGCGGCACAATGATGTGGGCAACGATCGCGAACAAATCATTCCGCCAACCAGGCGGAACGTGCCCCGCCGGTTGCACCAGGATGGCCGGCTGTCCCCCCGGTCCCGCGTCCACCGGCATCGATCGCTGATCGATTCCTCGTTGGCGCAGCTCGTTGTCAACCTGATCCCCGCGCCCGACGCCTGCCACCAATTGCAGGTCGAACAAGCCTGCGCGCATGAGCTCTGCATACACCCGTTCGCATTCGGCGGCCACCTCGGTCCGATGCGGATGCGCTAGCGCATCCATGTTCAACATCACTCGAGGCTTGTATCCATTCATTACTTGGCGCGCTCCGACGCAAAAGGCGTCTTCAGTCTCTGCAGATTCTACGTGAGCCCTTCGTAAGAAATTCCTTACAACACTACCCGGGAGACCGCGAAAACTTAGCTGTGGCGCCACCGCACTGCGCCCCCTTCGCGCAGACGGAAGGGCACGACGCGTCCGTAGAATGCCAATACTTCCATCATTGCATCCACGCGCGAAACATACTGATACGAGCCGATGAAGATCCTCCAACTGGCAACCTTTCCGATCGTCGAGCCTCGACATGGTGGTCAGCTCAGGACGCGCCACATCTACGACGAATACAGAAAGGCGGGGATAGATGTCGATTTCGTTGGCATCTTCCCTCAGGGCGCCTATTCGCAGCACGCAAGTTCGGATCTGCAGCTTCCAGGGGACTTGGCGGGAAGGGTTCTGCGGGAATACGAACACCCTGTCTACGACTACATATGGGGCACGCACATTGCGTCACTCCCGGTCGCACGCGATGCCCTCTTGGCACGCATTCGCCAGGCCACCTACGACTTCATCCAAATCGACCACATCTGCGCCTGGCCGTTGGCCCGCGAGTGCCTGTCAATCCTGAGACCGGGGGAAGCCAAACCGCGCATCATCTACTCGGCGCACAACATCGAGCACGAAATGAGACGCCAGGTTCTCAGAGAATTGCGCGCGCCGTCCGCGGCAATCGAACAGTACGGAGACGCCGTGCTTGCTCTTGAGCGTGAGGTGGCCACTCGAGCAACGCACGCGTTCGCAGTGTCAACGGTCGACCGCAATTTCATCAACAGTGTCGGACGCCGCAATGATTGCGTGCAAGCCAAGAACGGCACCGCCTACTCCACTGTGCCTGAAATCGCGACCGAAGACTGGCGGCCTGTGCTGCCGCGGGATCCCTTCGCAGTCTTCATCAGCAGCGGCCACTTGCCCAATGCCGTCGGGTTTTCTGCCGCATTGGGCGACTCGCTGGCATTCCTGCCGCCGGACAGAAAGCTGGTCATCGCAGGCGGCGTGACGCCCGTCATCGAACGAACCGAGCCTTACCGACGGTGGGCGGCGATCAACAACTCTCGCACGTTGCGTCTCGGCGTCGTCGACGACATTGGTATCGCGGCGATGCGCCGGTTCGCGCACGTGTTCGTACTACCCATCACCGCCGGTGGCGGGTCCAACATCAAGACAGCTGAAGCACTCTTGACCGGCGCGCATGTGTTGGCGACGCCCACTGCCTTCCGCGGGTTCGAGGAGTACATCGACGAACCGGCCGTGCATGTCGAGGCCGACCCCGACCGTTTCCGAAAGAAACTTGTGGCACTGCTGGAAGGCGAACGCGCACAGCTGACCGAAGCCGAACAGGCGGTGCGCAAGCGCCTGCTGTGGGAATCGACTTTGTCGCCAATGATCTCCAAACTCCTCTCACTAGAAGAATCGTCGCCCAATGCGCAAGGAACAGCTGGTCTGGTTTGATTTCACCACCTCATTGCAGTGGACGCGCCCGGCCGTCGGCATCGTCCGTGCCGAGCAGGAAATCTGCCGGTGGCTCTTGAGAAAGCTGGAGAATCGCCTGCGTCTGTGCGTATTCGACGCTTCGACCGGGCAGTTCCAAGAACTGGATGTCCGAGAGGCATGGCGAGTACTCGAACAGGGCTGGCGCGCCCCGGACGCCGCCACGGCCCAGGCGACATATCCTGCGGCCGCACCTGTATCCCCTGCGCCATCCCCGCCCGTCGGGCGAGCCAGGCGCATTGAGAAGTTCCTTCGCAAGATCGCCCGCGCTGCCCTGGCGCGAATGCCATCGGCCTATCAGCCCAGAACTCGCAGCTACTTGGTCGCCGCTCACCGAATCCTTGCGTATGCATACAAGGAATTCGTGGCGGTACGGGCGGCCGGCACTCCCTCGCCCCCACAGGTGAACGCCGCGACGCCCGACCAAGCGAGCGCTGGCCCCGCGATGGGCAGCCGTCCAGCCAGCTTCCGGCGTGGCGACGTTTACATCACCCTCGGGTTGGACTGGGATTACGGCGGAAAGATGGAGGCGCTGTATCGCGAGAAAACAGTCAATGGGCTCAGGATACTCAATTTCGCCTACGACATCATCCCAGTGAAGTTTCCGCACTACTTCCCAAGCGGCAAGTTCGACCTGTTCTCGGTTTATTTTGCCAACATGGGCTGGACGGCCGACCGGATCATGTGCATTTCGGAATGCACCGCGCGCGATCTGGACGCGTTTCTCAAGCGTGTAGGCGCACCTCGCCCGCCGATGTCGGTGGTGCGCCTGGGTGACGCACTTCCGGCGACTGAAGCGAGCGAGCCTTGCGCGGAGATCGCGGCGCTGCGCGCGGCGCCTTTCCTCTTGACGGTGTCCACCATTGAGATAAGGAAGAACCACGAATCTCTATACAAGGCTTACGTCGAACTGATCGAATCCGGCTTCGACGTTCCGATGCTGGTCGTTGTTGGAATGCTCGGTTGGCACGTCGACGACTTTATGCACTCGCTGGGCAACGACCCCCGGGTTGCCGGGAAGATTGTCGTTCTCAATCACGTCACCGATTCCGAACTGGCATTTCTTTATCGCAACTGCTTGTTCACGCTCTATCCGTCGCTGTATGAAGGATGGGGACTGCCAGTCGCGGAGAGTCTCTCATACGGAAAATTTTGCTTGGCTTCAAACGCCGCATCCATCCCGGAAATTGCCGGCGACATCATCGACTACGTAGAGCCTTGGGATGTGCCGCAGTGGGCCGCAAAGATCCGCCTGTACTGCAGCGACGCCGATGCATTGGGCCGGCGCGAGGAAACCATTGCCGACCGGTATGAACACACCTCGTGGGAGTCGACTGCCGAACAGATGATCGCGGCCATCCAGAGCATCTCCATCCCTCCCGATGAGGACAGCTCTGGCCCTCCTTAGGTCCGCTTCCGCCGCCAGAGCCGGCCAACGAAGCGCGCAGGCGCCGTGAGTCGCCACGATCTCGAGCGGTAGAGCGCCGCCAGTTCATTGCCCAGCCGGCCGACATCGTTGCGCGCGACGAGCAAGCTCGCCTCGGCCGCCGCGGCGCGCGAGCCAGTTTCGAGCTCACGGGCCCTGGACTCCTCCAGGGCGACCGACATGACGTCCAATTGCCTGGCCTTCTCATCAAGCGCCTGGGCGCCATGGGCGAGATCACGTAGGAGCTCATCGCGATGCTCGGATAGCTGACCCAGTTGCGCATTCTTGGACGCCAACGATGACTCGCACAATGCCAGTTGGTCCTGGCTACCGCGCAGTGCAGCCTCGAGCCCGGAAGCGCGGGCAGCCTCGGACGCCAGTCTTGATTCGACCTGCGTCCGGCAGTCTCGCTCGTTGTCCAGCTCAGACTTGAGCCTCACCTCGGTCTGCGCCAGTTGCGCACGAAGCAAATCCAACCCTGCTTCGGCGTCGGAAAGGCTGACGCGCGTTTGCGCAAGTTCTTGGCGCGCGCTAGCGAGCGGCGCCATCACGAAGTCGTCATGCACATTGGGCGGATAGCGAAATGCGCCTCTGAGCATGGACATCTCCTGCGCCAGGTAGTAACGGTTGAGGCCGTCTGCGTAGACGAAATCGTAGTGCGCCCCCATCATTTGCGGCTCCCACTCGGAGTGGGTTTCCTCCTGGGAGTTTGGCAGGGTGGATTCGACAACGACCACCCAGGGGCGATGCCGGCGCCAATCGTGGCCACGCAGAACCCGGGCTTCGAAGCCCTCGACGTCAATCTTCAGAAAATGGACCGCCTGACCGACGGGCACATGCCGCGCCCAGACCGTACTCAAGGTTTCGACCGCGACCTCGATCTGTTCGATGGGATGACCAATACCTTTGTGCCGGTCGGCGATCGCGGTATCCAGCGTCGACAAGCCGGTTGCGCCGACCAGGTGAATCGTCGCGACGCCGCGGCTATCTCCCAAGGCACATCGAAGATTGATGTCGCGCGGTCGTCTCTCGACAAGTTGCGCGTGGTAGGTCGGGTGTGGCTCGACATTGATACCGCTCCATCCAGCGTCACTGAAAGTTCGCGTGACCGAATCGACGTCGGGCGACTGGGCACCCACATCGATGTAGAAGCCCCTTTCGACATGCTGCAGGGCCCGCCAGAGCATCACGTCTTCGAAATTTTGTGCGTAGGAGATGATCGCCATGGGCAATTTTGAGACAACAAATCTTATAGTCCGAAACTCAGGAGAGCGCCCGCAGCCCAGGCACGAACGGGAAGGGGGCACTCGACACTGGCAAAATGCTGCTCCATGGCGATTGCGGCCGCGCCCCATACCGATCCAGGAACCAAGTCAGAGGACCAAATGAACAAACGCGCAGTAGTGACAGGGATTTCAGGGCAGGATGGAGCCTATTTGGCCGAGCTTCTATTGAACAAAGGTTACGAAGTATTTGGAACCTATCGCCGCACCAGCTCGGTCAACTTCTGGCGGATAGAAGAACTAGGCATCCAGAACCATCCCAACCTGAACCTCGTCGAATACGACCTTACAGATCTCGGAAGCTCCCTCAATCTCATCCGGGAGGCCGCGCCGGACGAGGTTTATAACCTGGCAGCCCAAAGCTTCGTCGGGGTCAGCTTTGATCAGCCGACGACCACTGCGCAGATCACCGCCATCGGTGCGCTGCACCTTTTGGAGGCGATTCGGCTGATCAACCCAAAGATCCGCTTCTACCAAGCCAGCACGTCCGAGATGTTCGGCAAGGTCCAGGCCGTCCCGCAAGTTGAAGACACACCCTTCTATCCGCGTAGCCCCTACGGCGTTGCAAAGCTGTATGCGCACTGGATGACAGTGAACTACCGCGAGAGCTACGATATCTTCGGATGCAGCGGTATCTTGTTCAATCACGAAAGCCCACTTCGCGGGCGCGAGTTTGTCACTCGCAAGATCACAGACAGTGTGGCCAAGATCAAGCTAGGCAAGATGAACGTCCTGGAACTCGGCAACCTGGACGCCAAGCGCGACTGGGGCTACGCCAAGGAGTACGTGGAAGGCATGTGGCGCATGCTTCAGGCCGAGGAGCCAGACACCTACGTCCTGGCAACGATGCGCACAGAGACGGTTCGCGACTTCGTTCAGATGGCATTCAAGGCAGCCGACATTACAGTGGAATTCAGGGGATCCGGCGAGTCCGAAATCGCCGTCGACACCTCCACCGGCAAGACGGTGATGCGCATCAACCAAAAGTTTTATCGTCCGGCCGAGGTTGACCTCCTGATCGGAAGTCCGGCCAAAGCCACCGAAAAGCTTGGCTGGAAACCGCATACAACCCTGGAGCAACTCTGCCAGATGATGGTGGAGGCGGACTTGCGGCGAAACAAGCAAGGGTTCTCGTTTTGAAGCTTCTGCTGACGGGCTCCAACGGTTTCACCGGTCGGCCCTTCCGGCACCACGCGCAGGTGGCCGGCTATGAGGTGCTTCCCCTCCATGCCGACCTGCTTGATACCGACGCGCTGACTCGGGAAGTGCAGTCCGTCCAACCTGACTATGTGGTTCATTTGGCTGGTATCGCGTTTGTCGGGCACTCTCGGGAGGAGGCTTTCTACGGGGTCAACGTGCTCGGCACCACCAACCTGCTCGACGCGCTGGCGAGCCTACCGTCGCCACCGTCCATGACCCTGCTGGCGAGCAGTGCCAATGTGTATGGCAACTGTGCACAGTCACCGATCTCAGAGGACCAACCACCAGCGCCAGTCAATCACTACGCTATGAGCAAACTGGCGATGGAGTATATGGCGCGCGCGTATATGCATCGCTTGCAGTTGGTAGTGACGCGGCCCTTCAACTACACGGGACCGGGGCAGGACGAGGCCTTCGTCATCCCCAAGTTGGCCAAGCACTTTGCCGAGCGCGCCCCATCGGTTGCGTTGGGTAACCTGCACGTCGAGCGCGAGTTCAACGACGTGCGAAGCGTTTGCGCCGCCTACCTGTTCCTGCTTCAGAAAGGTGTCGCCGGCGAAATCTACAACGTCTGCTCCGGCCGGATGCACAACCTGCAGGAGATCATCCAGGAGTTTGAGCGCATTGCTGGCCACACTATGGACGTTCGAGTGGACCCTCACTTTGTCCGGCCCAACGAAGTGCATCAGCTGTGCGGCAATCCGGGCAAACTGAAGAATCTCATGGCCAATGCCGGCCTCCCCTGGCGCTTGCCAAGCCTGACGGAAACCCTGACCAGCGTCCTTGACAGCGTGGCAATACCACGCGGCTGACCGATATAGACGTATTGAGTATGCCGAGGCAAACGCGCCAACGCTGCTGACAAAGGGGATCAGGTAATCCTAGCGAGCGTTGCCCGTATCTGCAGCGTTGAGGCTAAACTTGCAGCTCATGCATTGCATGGCGCTCCGCAAGACAGAGTGAATCAATAAGAGCATAGCTTTTGTCAAACTCTTGTGAGGAACTTCAAGTGGGATCGTTCTGCTACGCGCATCTCGATCGATATATCTCGTCCGGCTTCAACGAGGTTGAGGGATGGTGCAGTTCCGGGCTTGCCGAGATATGTAAGCTGATCGACACAAGCCAGCGAACCCACTCGGTCCATCTCCAAGCTGGAGTCGCGGAAATCGGCATTCATCATGGCCTGTTCTTTATCTTGCTGAACAGTTTGTGCGAGGAAGATGTCACTTCGTGGGCCATCGACGTCTTCGAGAACCAAGCACTGAACGTCGATCAATCCGGTCGCGGCTCAAGAGAAGCGTTCACCAGAAACCTCGAAAGATTCGACCGTCACAACGGTCGCAATGTCCGCGTCTTGGAATGTGATTCGACGACCGTCCGCTTGAGAGACTTGGTCACGTCCCCGATCCGGATCTTCTCGATAGATGGCGGACACACCGTCGAGCACACGGTATCCGACCTCCACGCGGCGCAAAGCGTCCTGCATCCCGAGGGCGTGGTGATCCTTGATGACATCACCAACGCTCACTGGTTGGGCGTTATCGAAGGGTGCATGCATTTCCTCCACTCAAGGACCACCCTCGTCCCTTTCGCAATTGGACACAACAAGCTCTTCCTGTGTAACCTCAGCTACGCAAAACGATACGGCGATCTCTTTCGCGATTCCCCTTTTGTCGCCAAGGAGTCTGTGCGATTTTGCGGCTGGGACATCGTCGCGATGGATGTGCCTGTATCCACTACGGCGGTGACCGATGCTCCCGTGCGCGTTGAGGCAGCCGCAGTCGAGAGCGAACTTCGAACAGTGCGCGGCGACGAGCCATCGCGCTCGTCTCTGGCGCCAAACGTTGCAAAACTAGTGAAATTTGACTACGAGAAATATCCTAAGCGCCTGAATCTCGGATGCGGCTACGATGTTCGGCCAGGCTATTTGAATGTTGATTTGCATGAGCGGCACGGTCCGGATCTCGTTGCAGACGTGACGAGTCTGGACATGCTGCCAGACGGCGAATTCGTTGAAATCGTTGCCCAAGATGTGCTTGAGCACGTGGAGCGGCACAAAGTACATGTTGCGCTCAAGGAATGGGCGAGGCTTCTCGCACCAGAGGGGATCCTCCAGGTTCAGGTACCCAGTCTTGAGTTGATGTTTCGTATGCTTGCGCACCCGAACAACAGACAGGCCGACGAAGCAGCAAAGGTGATCCACCTTATGTACGGAACTCAAGCCTATACGGGGGACTACCACCTTTCGGGTTTCACTGCGCCCGTACTCGAGAAGCATCTCAATGATGTGGGCCTTCAGATCTGCCGCGCGGACATCGCGCACGGCTGGTGTTTCAACGTCTATGCGCGAAAGACCGAGGAGCTCACCGATCCCTGCGAGTACGTGTACAGCAGCTATTTCCGCGTGCTTGGCCGGGCTGCCGACCCCGATGGACTCACCCATTACGTCCGCGAGGTACAGGCAGGGATGCCGCGTGAGCAGGTGATCCGCGAACTCGAGACCAGCGAGGAAGGCCGAATTCTCCGAGAGATGCCGTTTTACCTGCTCGGGCACGTATCCGCTGACCGGCGTCTGATCAACGACGGGCAGCGCGCTCTGCCGGCGCCCACGCAAACTCGCCCCACCGTTCGCCAAGCCCTACGGCAACTCAAGGCGGCGATGCTCGGTTAGCCCTCAGACTTGCGACTCACACGAACACATCGGCTTGGTCGAGTCCGACGCCTGCCGAATCTTTGGCTGAAACCAGTGGATGCTGGCCCACTTCAGGCCATGCAATCGAGATGCGGGGATCATTCCACGCGACCACTCGCTCATGCGCCGGCGCATAGAAATCGGTTGTTTTGTACAAGAATTCTGCAGTTTCCGACACCACCAGGAATCCATGCGCAAAGCCCTCCGGCACCCAGAGTTGTCGATGGTTGGCGGCGCTGAGGTCCACACCCACCCATTTGCCGAAGGTTGGGGATGATCGGCGCAGATCGACAGCCACATCGAAAACGGCGCCGAACGTCACGCGCACGAGTTTGCCTTGGGGTTGCAGAACTTGGTAGTGCAAGCCGCGCAACACTCCTTTTGCAGATCGCGAATGGTTGTCCTGCACGAACTCGACGTGTCGACCGACCGCTTGGTCGAAGACCTTCTGGTTGTAGCTCTCCATGAAGAAGCCTCGCTCGTCGCCGAATACGTTCGGCTCGAGAATCAACACTTCTGGAATGGCGGTTGGCGTGACTTTCATCGGTGCCTTTCGTCCTTCAGCAAGCGTAGCAGGTACTTCCCATATTCGTTTTTCTGCAATGGTTGCGCAAGCCTCGTCAACTGCTCGGAGTCGATATAGGCATTTCGCCACGCAATCTCCTCGGGACAGGCGATCTTGAGTCCTTGTCGGTGTTCGAGCGTGGCGATGAACTGCCCGGCTTCCAACAGGCTCTCGTGCGTGCCAGTGTCAAGCCAGGCAAAGCCTCGTCGCATGATCTGCACCTGCAACTGGCCTTGATCTAGGTAGGCTTGGTTGACAGCGGTGATTTCCAGTTCACCGCGCGCGCTGGGTTTGACCGACTTTGCGATCTCAACCACCTGATCGTCGTAGAAATACAGGCCTGTGACAGCGTAGCTGCTCTTCGGATTGGCTGGCTTCTCCTCGATGCTCCTGGCTTGGCCTTGGTCGTCGAACGCGACCACGCCATAGCGCTCTGGATCATGCACATGGTAGGCAAATACGGTTGCACCAGATGGCTGCTCATCGGCCGCCTTAAGCAAGGACTCCAGGTCATGCCCATAGAAGATGTTGTCACCCAGAACCAGCGCACTCGTGCTGTTGCCTACAAACCTGTCGCCGATGACAAAGGCCTGCGCCAGCCCGTCAGGACTGGGTTGCACCGCGTACTGCAGGTTGAGTCCCCACTGGCTACCATCGCCTAGCAGTTGCTGAAATCGGGGCGTGTCCAACGGCGTGCTGATGATCAGCATATCTCGGATGCCCGCCAGCATCAGGGTGCTGAGCGGGTAGTAGATCATCGGTTTGTCGTAGATGGGCAGCAACTGCTTGCTGAGGGCCAGGGTGGCCGGATGCAGCCGAGTGCCGGATCCACCGGCCAGGATGATGCCCTTGCGTGGGTTCGCCATTTCTTGTGCTCCTTAGGATCGCAGCGCTTCATTGAGCATGCGAGCCACGCCTTCTTGCCAATGAGGCAGGTTCAAGCCAAAGACTTCGCGCAGCCTGCTCGTATCCAATCTCGAGTTGTGCGGGCGGGTCGCCACTGCCGGAAATGCCGACGCGGGCACGGCGTCCACGCCATCCGGGCCAGCCTTGAGCACCTCGCCGAGTGCCTGCGCTTGTGCCAGCACGAAACGCGCGTAGCCATGCCACGTCGTCTCGCCAGCCGCCACCAGGTGGTACAACCCTGCCTTGGACGGCTCATGCATCAGCGAGCGAATCGCATGGGCTGTCACGTCAGCGATGAGGTCAGCCCCCGTAGGGGCACCAAACTGATCGTCAATCACCGTCAGGCGCTCGCGCTCCTTGGCCAAGCGGAGCATGGTCTTGGCGAAGTTTCCGCCGCGCACGGCGTAGACCCAGCTGGTGCGCAGAACCAAGTGTCGCTCGCAATGACGGGCCACGAGTTGCTCGCCCTCCAGCTTCGTCTGTCCATACACGCTCAGTGGCCCAGTTGCATCGAACTCGCGCCAAGGCCTGTCGCCCCCCCCATCGAACACATAGTCCGTGGAGTAGTGCACCAGCAGGGCGCCAACGTCTTGCGCGGCTTGCGCCAGCACGCCAGGCGCAGCAGCATTGAGAGCCCGCGCCAACTCGGGCTCGCTCTCGGCCTTGTCGACTGCCGTGTGCGCCGCGGCGTTGACGATCACGTTGGGGCGCAGCCGAGTCACGGTGTCCGCCAACCGCTCCGGCCGACTGAAGTCGGCCGCATATTCCGTGCTAGTACGGTCGAGTGCGACCACATCTCCCAAGGGCGCCAGGCTGCGCTGCAGTTCCCAGCCAACCTGGCCGTCCTTGCCGAACAACAACACCTTCATTGCTCGGCCGCCGCTTCGTACTGCTTGGACATCCATTCACGATAAGCACCGCTTTGGACGTTGCGCACCCACCCAGTGTTTACCAGGTACCACTCGACGGTCTTGCGGATACCGGTGTCGAAGGTCTCTGCCGGTTTCCAACCCAGTTCCCGCTCGAGTTTGCGGGCGTCTATCGCGTAGCGGCGATCATGGCCGGGGCGGTCGGTCACATACGTGATCTGCTCGGCATACGGCTTGCCGTCGGCTCGGGGACGCTGTTCGTCGAGCAGCGCGCAGATCGTCCTCACGATGTCGATGTTGGCCATTTCGTTCCAACCGCCCACGTTGTATGTGTCGCCAACGCGGCCTGCTTCGAGCACTCGACGGATGGCACTGCAGTGATCCTTCACGTACAACCAATCTCGCACCTGCATACCGTCGCCATACACGGGCAGGGGCTTGCCGGCGAGCGCGTTGACGATCACCAGCGGAATCAGTTTTTCTGGAAAGTGGTACGGCCCGTAGTTGTTGGAACAGTTGGTCGTCAGCACCGGCAACCCGTAGGTGTGGTGCCAGGCCCGCACCAAGTGATCGCTGGCGGCCTTGCTGGCCGAGTAAGGACTGTTGGGTACGTATGCGTTCTGCTCGGTAAAAGCCGGGTCGGTGGGGGACAGCGTTCCATACACTTCGTCGGTGGACACGTGCAGGAAGCGGAAGGTCGCCTTCTTGTCATCCGTGAGACCGTTCCAGTAGCGACGCACCGACTCCAGGAGCCTGAACGTGCCCAGGACATTGGTTTGGATGAAATCCTCAGGGCCATGGATCGATCGATCGACATGAGACTCGGCCGCGAAATTGACGACAGCGCGCGGCTGGTACTCGGCGAGCAGGCGGTTCACCTGCGCACTGTCGCCGATGTCGCCCTGCACGAACACGTGCGCGGGATTGTGCTTGAGCGACTCGAGGGTCTGAAGATTGCCGGCGTAGGTCAGCTTGTCCAAGTTGACGACAGGCTCGTCGCCTCGGGAAAACCAGTCGAGCACAAAATTGCCACCGATGAAGCCGGCGCCGCCAGTGACCAAAATCATTGCATACCTCCGATGTCTTTCCAAGTTGGAGACCTGGAGGAAAAAATTATCCCATCTGCGCGGGCCTCCATCGCGAAGCGGCCTAACCCGGGAACAAGACTCAACTACTCAGTGACGACTGACAAGGTCATGGAAACGAGGCCAAAACCGAGTTCGCGCCGGTCCGCGCGGCCATGGACATCGGACGGCCTCTTGGCATCCGCAATGTTGATCGTGATTATCGAGAGGCGACGTCTCTTCAGGAGGCTAGCATCGATATCAACGTGGAGGTTTGCAAGGTCATCAAATGCTTCCATGGACGGCAAGCAGGTCTGACCATCGATATCGATCGAGACGATGGACGCGTCCACATAGAAGCGGCCTCGAAGCGTGAGACGCAGCGCGCCGTCCCCGAAACTCTGCTCCGGAGCGAGCGGAACCAAGATCCGGGAAACTGGGCCGTTGCTCCAAACCCCCCAACTCTCGGCCTCGTGCCACCCCGGACCAAGCCAGTTCAACGTCTGTGCAGACTCCTCGAATGCGTACGTGGTGCCGAGCTGCATGAGAAAAGTGCTAGGCAGCCCTGCGGCGCCCGCATCCAATCCCCACCGCGCGCCGAAAATCGTATCCAAGGTTCCCGCTGCAAAGGATGACGGCGTCGGACGACTCCGCAAGTTCAACATGTCCAGGAAGCCGGGCATACGCACCAATTTCCGAAGGTTTTCGCCACTCCCGATTTCTGCGGTGACAGTGAACCAGGGTGAGCACGTGGAGGGAAGCCTGGTCGGGTTTGATCGATCGGGAACAATGGCCGTTCGTCCCTGTATGCCAAAGCACTGCGCCTCCTTCACGGCGCCTGACGACAAGGCACCGACGAATCGCAGATTCCTCGCGCAGAACATGCCGTAGATATTGTGGTCGATGGGCAACGCATTCGGAAGCGTACTCAACAACGCCGCCAGATCGTCGTTGTTTGAGGCGTAGGGGTGCTGCTTCACCAGCAAGACATCAACCTCGGAGGCCCACGAAGCAATCTGGGCCGCGGCTGAGCTTGGCTTGATCAACTGTCCATCGTGTACTAGGGCGAGGTCAATTTCGGTTTGACCGGCAAACAATCCTACGACCAGCGACGGATGGACGAGGGTATCGTTGCCCCGACGCGCGAAGTACGCTCTGATCGTGGTTGCGGCGTTCGAGAAGACTTCTTTCGATACGTGGCATTTCGCAAGCTCACGTCTAATGCCTTCGTCATTTGTTCGTATGCACAAATGCAGGTGAGGAGCGAACCGCATCGGGTCTACTTCGACGTCCATGACGCCCGCGCCTTGTTCGTCTATATACCTTAGCAGTGAGGGGGGGAGGCCCCACCCGATTACCAATGTCTTTGGGCCGATGCGCAGCGGGTATTCGCGAGCAAGTGCTGACGTTAGATCGGCGATCCCCGCTGCTGCCCAGCCGGACACCGACGGTTCCAGTTCCAAGGAACGCATGATGGCCCCTACGGGGATGCCGCCGCCGTCGGAACATGCGTATTCATCGCGAACCTTTAGGCCGAGTCGACGCAGTCCATCCCCGAAGAAGGCGGAGAGGAAGCGGCGATTGGCCGGGTATGACGGCAGACCATTGTCGGTCGTACGAAAAAAGTCGTCCATGAAGACGACTTCTTCAAAGCGATTCTTGCTCACAACGGATCTTGAATTGAGACTAGCGAACAACGATCAGACAATCACTTGAGTATTTCGATCAAAGGAACATCAGCCTGCTGTCCACAACGAGACCTGCAGGAAGATAGCGAAGCAATTGACGGATGCGTCAGTGTCAAAATGCAGATCCAAGTCTTCCATTGCAGCAATCTTCATTGTGGTCGAGTCGATTTAGACCACATGCGATGGGGCTTATTGTCCGTGAGAGATCACAAAGCGCGGCGCCCGATTCAGAGCGGAACATGCGCGCGACCGTCGCCTTTCACGATTCTTTCGTGGTCCTCTTCGGTCAAGTTGCAGAACGCGCAACGACTGCCTCACCTTGCGCTAGAGTCTTCTCAGGAGACAGCCAAACGATATCAAGAAAAGGGGCCGCAACCCATGGCCAGCATCAAGAAGGCGCCACACCTTACCGTGCAACCCATTCTTTGTGCCGCATCGAACTTGCCCGATCGGTGCGGGGAACGTTACCCACCTCGACGTCGCGGTTGCGCAGAACGGGTCGAAAGGAGCGGTGGGCCAGGTTAGCGCCGGGCTCCTACGAAGGATGACGAGTAGCCCGACGACGAAGTGGAAGGCAACCTCACATGTCCCCGTCCAAAACCACTCCAAGCGCTGACGCCGCCCACGGCGCCCCCTGGAAGCGCCCGCCTTTCGAGGACATCCCCACCCTCGATGCCCCGACCGTCCTCACGCAATGGCAGCGGCTGCACGCCGGCCAAGGCCGATTCGCGCTGCCCGAGGACAGCCTCGCCGAGGGCTGGGCCGCCTACCACGCCGGCGATTTCGAACGCGCCGCCACGGTCGGGCTGGCACACGGCGGCGCCTGCGGACTGGCACTGGCCGACCGCGCCGCCGCCATCTATGCCAACTACCTCGAGCCACGCGAAGCGATGCGCCTGTCGATGTTCCGCGTGGTGGCGGAACGGGCGGCGGCGCGGGCCCGCGCCACGCCGGACGACGTGCAGGCGCACTACTGGCATGCCTATGCCCTCGGCCGCTACAGCCAGCGCGTGAGCGTGACGCGCGCCCTGGCGCAGGGACTGGGCGAGCGCGTCAAGAGTGCGTTGGAGCGGGTGCTCGCACTCGATCCGGATCATGCGGACGCGCATCTGGCGCTGGGCTCGTTCCATGCCGAAGTGATCGACAAGGTGGGCGCGCTGGTGGGACGCATGACGTACGGCGCGCGCCCCGAGATCGCGGTCGCCTGCTTCGAGCGCGCCCTGGCGCTCAATCCCCATTCGCCGATCGGCCCGATCGAATACGCACAGGCCCTGCGCATGCTGTTCGGCGAGTCGCGCCACGACGAGGCCATGCGCCTGCTCGAGCGCGCCGCCGCCTGCACGCCCGCGGACGCTCGAGAACGGCTCGACGTCGAGTTCGCCCGGGAGGCGCTCGGCAATCGGTGAGCACGGCCCAGCAGGCATCTGCATACTCCTTGAGACATGAAGCACAATGGCGGCATCAGCATCCAGCTTCCACGTTGCCACCTCCAAGGAGATCCGCCCATGTCCGATCTGCAAGCCCGCTTCGAAGCCGCCGAGGCCAACTCCAAGCTCCTGCCCGCGCGGCCGGACAACCCGACCCTGCTGAAGATCTACGGCCTGTACAAGCAAGCAACCCAGGGCGACAACACCGAGAAGAAGCCTGCCTTCAGCGACATCGTCGCCCGGGCCAAATGGGACGCCTGGACAACGCGAAAGGGCCTGTCTTCCGACGATGCCAAGCAGCAATACATCGATCTGATCGACTCGCTGCGCGACGCCTGAAAGCGCGGCCTACCTGGCCGAATCGAAGGACGCCGACTGCATCGGCGCCGACAGGCCGCGCGCCGCCTCGCGCAGCGCCCGGTCGCGCTCGTCCTTGGGCAAGTCCGCCAGTTGCCTGACGCGTGCGAAAAAGGCCGGCCAGGGCGCGCTCGTCTTCCGGCTTTCCTGCTCGAACAGCGCCTCGAAGCCGGGCACCAGTTCGTCGTACGCCGCCTGGGTGGCAAACAACGCATTGTTGGCCCGCTCCACCCAGCCGTCGTAGGCCCGCTGGCGCGGCCCGGCCCAGCCGGCGCGCAGCGCGGCATAGCGCTCGCGGAAATCGGCCATCACCGCCAGCTTGTTGGCCGTCATGCTCGCGCGCGCTTCATCCGTGTCTGCCTTTTGCGCGTAGACGGCCGCCAGGCGCCTTCGCGTATCCAGCGCCAGCGCGCGGAACTGCTGCCGCTGGGCATCGAACGCGGCGTAGGTCTCGCGCGCCTGGGCGCCGGCATGCGTGCGCAGCCAGCTCGATCCGCCCAGCCGCTCGACACTGGTCGCGAACGACTCGTTGAACATGGTGTCGCCCGCGACGTAGACCACCTGGTGTGCGAGTTCGTGGAAGATCAGGCGCGCCAATTCGCCCTCGGGGTAGCCGATGAAGGACGACAGCAGCGGATCGCCACCGGCCCAGTCCAGCCAGCCGAGCGTCGAATAGGCCGGCACCGGGTAGACCGCCACTTCCAGCCCTTGTTCGCGCAGCGCCGTCGCTTCCTGCTGGGCGTCCGCCAGGGCGTAGTAGCCGCGGTAGCCGACGCAGCCCGCCACCGGAAAGCACCAGGTCTTGAGGGTGAGCGAATCGGTCGGCGCCGCCACCACGTTCCACAGCGCCGCGGGGCGGTGCAGGTCGGCATAGCGGGTATAGCTGCTGTTGTCCGGCAGCCCGAGCTCATCGCTGGCGTAGCGGCGGATGCGCTGCGTCAGCTCGAGCTTCTGCTTGAGCGGCGCCGGCGTGGCCGGGTCGGCCATCACCTCGGCCACCGGCCGCGCGTCGCGCATCAGCCGGACGTGGCCCGCAGCCGCCTGCCAGTAGTAGCCCAGGCCGGAATAACCGCTGCAGCCGGCCAGCACCGCGCCTAGCAGCAGCACCAGCGGCAGGCGCGCCCGTCTCGTCACGCTGCGGCCACCGTGGCGGCCGGCGTGGCCACGTCCTGCGCCGCCTCCACCTGCACCAGGCAGTCGTAGAAAGTCGGCCCCCGGCCGATGTCGGTCAGCCGTTGACTGGTCAGCTGGTTGACGTTGGTGCCGTCGAAGCCCAGCTTGCGCCACCAGATGCCCAGGCCGTGCACCACGCCGGGGCGGGCCCGGCGCGAGACCTCGGCGCGGCAGCGATGCTCGCCGCGGCTGTTGAACACCCGCACCATCTGTCCGCTGGCGATGCCGCGCGCCGCCGCATCGGACGCATGGATCTCCAGCAGCGGCTCGCCCTCGATGGCGCGCAGGCTGGTCACGTTGACGAAGCTCGAGTTGAGGAAATTGCGTGCGGGCGGCGAGATCATGGCCAGCGGATAGTCGCTCGAACTGCCGGCCGGCTCGTGATTGGGCAGGTAGTCGGGCAGGCCGTCCTCCCCCATGTCGGCCAGGCGCTGGCTGAAGAACTCGCACTTGCCCGACGGCGTGGGAAACCCGCCTTCGGCGAATGGGGCATCGGGCAGACGCAGCGAGGCAAAGCCCTGAGCGGCCAAGGCCTCCCGGTCGATGGCGCCGGGCGCGAAAGCCTGGTGGCACAGCTGCTCGTCCGTGTCCGAGAAGCATGGTTCGTCCAGGCCCATGCGCCGCGCCAGTTCGCGGAACACCCAGGCGTTGGAGCGCGCCTGCCCGCGCGGCGCCAGCGCCGGCGTGTTGAGCAGGACGTCGGTATGGCCGTAGCTCGCGTGGATGTCCCAGTGCTCGAGCTGGGTCGTCGCCGGCAGCAGGTAGTCGGCATAGTCGGCCGTGTCCGTCTGGAACTGCTCCATCACCACCGTGAACAGGTCCTCGCGCGCGAAGCCCGCCACCACCTTGCCCGACTCCGGCGCCACCGCCACCGGATTGCTGTTGTAGACCACCAGCGCGCGGATCGGGTGCGCGGTGTCGAGCAAGGCATCGCCGATGGTGACCATGTTGACAGTACGCGGCCGCCGGCCGGCCAGCAGGTCCGGCCGCTGCAGTGCAGCCCGGTCGACCGGGAACAGGCCCGAACTGCTCAGCAGCACGCCGCCGGCGGCGTCGCGCCAGGCGCCGACCAGCGCCGGCAGGCAGGCCACCGCACGCGCCGCGTTGCCGCCGCCGCGCACGCGCTGCATGCCGTAGTTCAGCCGGATCGCGGCCGGCCGCGTGGTGCCGTAGGCGCGCGCCAGCTCCTCGATCTGCGCCTGCGGCACGCCGCACACCGCCGCCGCGCGCGAAGGCGGCCATTGCAATGCGCGCTCGCGCAACTGCGGCCAGCCCACGGTGTGCCGGGCGATGTAGTCGTGGTCCAGCCAGTCATGGACGATCAGCTCGTGCATCAGCGCCAGCGCCAGGGCCGCGTCGGTGCCCGGCAGCAGCGCCACGTGCTCGTCGCACTTGTCGGCCGTCTCGGTCCGGCGCGGGTCGATGCACACCAGCCTGGCGCCGGCACGCCTCGCCGCCTGGGCGTGGCGCCAGAAGTGCAGGTTGCTGGCGATCGAGTTGCTGCCCCAGATCAGGATGAGACGGGCCTGCGCGAAGTGCTCGACCCGCATGCCTACCTTGCCGCCCAGCGTGTAGCCGAAAGCCTCGCCGCCCGCGGTGGAGCAGATCGTCCGGTCCAGCAGCGACGCGCCGAGCTTGTGGAAGAAGCGCCGGTCCATCGACTCGCCCTGCACCAGGCCCATGGTTCCGGCATAGCTGTAGGGAAGGATCGCCTGCGCATCGGTTCTGGCGATCTCGCCGAGCCGCCCGGCGATGTCGTCCAGCGCGCTGTCCCAGCTCACCGGCTCGAACCTGCCGCTGCCCTTGGGGCCGGCGCGGCGCATCGGCGTGAGCAGGCGGCCGGCGTGATCGTTGCGCTCGATGTAGCGCGACACCTTGGTGCACAGAACGCCCGCGGTGTGGCTGTGGTCCGGGTTTCCCTGCAGCTTGACCGCCACGCCGTCCTGGACCGTCGTGAGCAGCGCGCAGGTGTCCGGGCAGTCGTGCGGGCAGGCGCCGCGCACGACGAGGGTGGATTTCGCATCAGGCGAGGTGGCGGCCATGGTCGTGCGGATCAGGTTTGCTCGGGGCGCACGCGCCATCGGCGCGGGCGGTGGTTCGGCTGCATCGGGGCACCCGGAGGTCGGGGGCGATTTTCGCTCGCCGCGCCTTCGACTGCAGCGCTCGGGCTTTGCCCTGCCCCGCAGGCCTTGCCTGGCCGCGCTCAGCCATGCAGCCAGTGCGTCAGCGCATGGATGACCAGCCCCACCAGCCCACCGACCAGCGTCCCGTTGATGCGGATGAACTGCAGGTCCCGGCCCACGTTGCGCTCCAGCTCCCGTGTCATGTCCGCCGTCGGCCAGGCGTCGACCCGCTCGACGATGTAGCGACGGATGTCCTCGCGATAGCGTTCGATGGCCAGCGGCGCCGCATCGGTGATCTGCTCGTTGATCCAGCGGCGCATGGGCGCGTCGGCCTGCAGGCGCTGGCCCAGCGCTGCCGCCAGGTGCGCGATGCGCGCGGCGATGGTCGAGTCCGGCCGGTCCAGGTCGGCATGCAGCCAGTCCAGCACCTCGTCCCAAAGGCCGTGCAGGTAGCCGCCCAGGGCCGGGTGCGCCAGCAGGTCGGCACGCAGCTGCTCGCCGCGCGCCTGGAAATCCGGGTCGTGCCGCAACCGATCGACGAACTCGGCGGTGAAGGCGTCGAAGCGCTGCCTCAGCGGGTGATCCGGTTGGGCCGCCAGGTCGGCCAGCGTGTGCGCCACCACCGCCACCACCTTGCGCGTGGCCAAGCGCGCCGCCATCTGGTCGAGGCCGACATAGCGCAGCGCCTTGATCTCGCGCGCAATGGCCTCGGTGATGTGCTCCTGCACCTGCTCGCCCTCCACCAGCGCCGACACGTGCTGCAGCACGTCGTCAAGCAGGGCCTGGTGGCGCCCACCCTCGGTCAGCGCATCGAGCACCTGGCCGGCGGCGCGCGACAGGTCCAGGCGCGCCAGGCCGGCGGCGGCGGCCCGGCCGAGAAAGGCGCGCACCCGCTCGTCGTCGAACGCGTTCAGGCCGTAGCGCGCCGCCAACACGCCAATGCGGCCCAGTTGCTGCCCGTGCTCCGCCCGGGCCAGCCAGCCGGCCAGCCGCGACGCTGGGTCGAATTGCGCCAGCTTGGCCAGCACTTGCGGCGTGGCCAGGAAGTTGTTGCAGATGAAGCCCGCCAGGTTGGCCCCGATGCGCGACTTGTTTTCAGGAATGATCGCGGTATGTGGAATCGGCAGGCCCAGCGGGTGCCGGAACAGCGCCACCACCGCGAACCAGTCGGCAATCGCGCCGACCATGGCCGCCTCCGCGAAGGCAGCCAGGTAGCCCCAGGCCGGATGGCGGTCGCCCAGCGCCGTGGCCAGGGCGTAGGTCAGCGCCGCCGCGCCCAGCAGCGCCAGGGCCAGCCGCTTCATGTGGGCCAGCCGGCGCTCGGGCAAGTCGCGCGGCGCGGCCATTTTGGCGCGGCAGGTCCGGCGGCGCGGCGGGCTCAGCCCACCGAGCGGGCCATGGCCAACCCGCGCATGAAGAGTTCGCATCGCGCCAACTGTTCCAGCGTGACGTATTCGTCCGGCTGGTGCGCCTGGGTGATGCTGCCCGGACCGCACACCACGGTGGGAATGCCCGCCCCCTTGAACAGGCCGGCCTCGGTGCCGAAGGCCACGAGCGTCGTCTCGCTGCGCCCGGCCAGCCGCTGCGCCAGGCGCGTCACGGGGTCGGTGGCCGAAGCCAGGAAGCTGGGCACCTCGCAGATCGTTTCGAAGCTCACGCCCGCGTCCGGCGCCACCCGGCGCATGCCGCTCTCGAGCTGGCGGGCGTAGGCAATCAGTTCCTCCTGCATGACCATCGCATCGGCCGTGGGCAGGTTGCGGAATTCGTAGCGGAACTCGGCGTCCCGCGGCACCACGTTGTCGGCGATGCCGCCGTGGAACTGCCCCACGCTGGCGGTGCTGAAGGGCACGTCGAAACCGTCGAATCGCGGCTCGGACGCCTCGAAGCCCTCGGCCATGTCGCGCACCTTGCCCACCAGCCGCGCCGCCATCTCGATCGCATTGACCGACTCGGGCGTCAACGACGAATGCGCCTCCTTGCCGCGCACGCAGCAGCGCCACCGGTAGACCCCCTTGTGGGCGATGGCCGGCACCATGTTGGTCGGCTCCCCGATGATGCAGGCCATCGGCTGGATGCCCGATTCCTTCATGTCGGCGATCAGTTCGCGCACGCCGATGCAGCCGGTCTCCTCGTCGAAGCTCAGCGCCAGGTGCACGGCAAACGGCGACGCGCTCTCGACGAAATGCTGCGCATTGGCCAGTGCCACGGCGATGAACCCCTTCATGTCCGCGCTGCCGCGCCCGTACAGCCGCGCGCCGCTCGCATCGTCCGGATCGCCGGGCCAGTCCTGCACGCTGCCCGACAGCGGGTCTGCGCTCCAGTCCTGGTTGTCCCACGGCACGGTGTCGGTGTGGCCGGAGAGGATGACGCCGGCCGGCTTGCCCTCGCCCAGCGTGGCGAACAGGTTGGCCTTGGTCTTGTCGGCGTTCCAGGTCAGGCGGCTGCGCACGCCCAGGCCGCGCAAATGGTCGCGCGCGAAATCGATCAGCTCCAGGTTGCTGTTGGCACTGACCGTGTTCATCCGCACCAGTGTCTGGGCCATCTCCAGGGCGCGACTCGAAAGGGCGTGGGGCATGGCGCCGATTGTCGGTCAACTTGGGCGTCCCGAACGTCGGTACGGCGCCCGCCCGGCCGTCAGCGCACATGCGGCCGACTCTGCGTAGACTGCGCCCATGAAACTCATTGACACCCTCGTCGAGCAGGCGCCGGGCATCGCCGCGTTGCGACGTGAAATCCATTCCCATCCCGAACTGTGTTTCGAAGAGGTGCGCACCGCCGACCTGGTCGCGCGCAAGCTCACCGAGTGGGGCATTCCCATTCACCGTGGCCTGGGCACCACCGGGGTGGTGGGCATCGTGAAGAACGGCAGCAGCGACCGGGCCGTCGGCCTGCGCGCCGACATGGACGCCCTGCCCGTCACCGAGCTCAATACCTTCGCCCACGCCAGCACGATCCCCGGAAAGATGCACGCCTGCGGCCACGACGGCCACACCGCCATGCTGCTCGCTGCGGCGCAGCATCTGGCCCGGCACCGCAACTTCGACGGCACCGTCTACCTGATCTTCCAGCCGGCCGAAGAAGGCGGCGGCGGGGCGCGCGAGATGATCAAGGAAGGGCTGTTCGACCGGTTCCCGATGGACGCCGTGTTCGGCATGCACAACTGGCCCGGCATGAAGGCCGGCCAATTTGCCGTCAGCCCGGGCCCGGTGATGGCCTCGTCCAACCAGTTCCACGTCACCATCCGCGGCAAGGGAGGCCATGCGGCGCTGCCCCACACCAGCATCGACCCGGTGCCGATCGGTGCCGAGATGGTGCTGGCCTTCCAGACCATCCTCACGCGCAACATGAAGCCGATCGACGCCGGGGTGATCTCGGTGGCCATGTTCCATGCCGGCGAAGGCCCGACCATCACCCCCGACAACTGCGAACTCAAGGGCACCGTGCGCACCTTCACGCTGGAGGTGCTCGACCTGATCGAGCGGCGCATGCGCGAAATCGCCGAGGGCATCTGCGCGGCGCACGGCGCCGGCTGCGACTTCGAGTTCGTGCGCACCTACCCGCCCACCATCAACACGGAGCCGGAGGCGAACTTCGCGCGCCAGGTCATGGCCCGCGTGGTCGGCGCCGACAACGTGCTCAAGCAGGAGCCGGCCATGACGGC
>NZ_DASQBZ010000006.1:0-2358 GCF_035634955.1 Variovorax sp.
GATCATCACCGGGCCGGAGATCATGAACTCGACCAGCGCGTTGAAGAACGGACGCTCGCGGTGCACGGCGTAGAAGCCTTCGGCTTCACGGCGCGACAGCTGCTTGTACTTGGCGGCGACGACCTTCAGGCCGGCCTTTTCGAAGCGGGCGTAGATTTCACCGATGACGTTCTTGGCGACGGCGTCCGGCTTGATGATGGAAAGGGTGCGCTCCAGCGCCATGGGAATTCTCCGTTGGGCGGGCCACTGATCGGCCCGAGAGTAACATGAAAAAAACCCGCGTCGAAACGCGGGCTTAGCCTGATATACGTGAGGCAATTCTAACGTGTAACCCGCCCATGCGGTAGTGCCGACCGCTGGGCGGCAACCCCATGAATGCCAAGCGACGCCCCCCGTTCAGGCGGTGCGGGGATCGCCGGGCAGAGCCCGGCACGACGATGAACGGATCCGGCGCTTTTGTGCGCCGCACAATGCGCCCGCGCAGCCCCGGGTCTAATATCAAACAATCGTTTGATTGAACCCTGCCCGACCCATGGCCAAGCCCGCTCATTTCTCCACCAAGGACCGCATTCTCGGCGCCGCCGAGGAGCTGTTCGCGCAGCATGGCTTCGCCGGCACCTCGCTTCGCCAGGTCACCAGCCAGGCCGATGTGAACATCGCGGCGGTCAACTACCACTTCGGCTCCAAGGAAAACCTGGTCAACGAGGTGTTCCGCCGGCGCATGGACGAGATGACCACCGCCCGCCTGGCGCAGCTGGACGCGGCCCGCCGCGAGCACCCCGGCCAGCTGCGCCCGGTGCTGGCCGCCTTCGTCGAGCCGGCCCTGGCGATGGCCCAGGACCGCCAGACCGGGGGCGCCTTCGTCCGCGTCATCGCCCGCGCCTACGCGGAGAAGAACGACAACCTGCGCAAGTTCCTGTCCGACCACTACGGCCACGTGCTGCGCGACTTCGGCAAGGCCATCGCGGCCTGCGTGCCGGAGCTCAGCAAGGAAGAGCTGTATTGGCGGCTGGACTTCCTGGCCGGCTCGCTGACCTATGCGATGGCCGACTTCGGCCTGATCAAGCGACCCGCCGGTGTCACCGAAGCGGCGCATCGTGCCCATGCCGCCCGCGAATTGATCCACTTCGCCGAAGCCGGTTTCCGCGCCAGCGCGGTCACCGACGCTGCGTCGACCCCACTTTCCACCCCGTAGAGCCGGGCTCTGCCCATTGAACCCTCCGTAGAGCCGGGTCCCGCCCGGCTGCCAGACCAACAAAGGCTTATCGACATGTCCAATTCCCTGCTAGTCCGCCGCGCCGCCGTTCTGGGTGCCGGCGTCATGGGTGCCCAGATCGCGGCCCACCTGACCAACGCCGGCGTCGACACCGTGCTGTTCGACCTTCCCGCCAAGGAAGGTCCGGCCGATGGCATCGTGCTCAAGGCAATCGCCAACCTGGGCAAGCTCAGCCCTGCCCCGCTGGCCAGCAAGTCCTACGCCGAGGCGATCACCCCGGCCAACTACGAGACCGGCCTGGAGCAGCTCAAGGACTGCGACCTGATCATCGAGGCCATCGCCGAACGGATGGACTGGAAGCAGGACCTGTACAAGAAGATTGCCCCGTTCGTGGCCGACCACGCCGTGCTGGCCTCCAACACCTCGGGCCTGGGCATCAACAAGCTCGCCGACGTGCTGCCCGAGCAGCTGCGCCACCGCTTCTGCGGCGTGCACTTCTTCAACCCGCCGCGCTACATGCACCTGGCCGAGCTGATCCCGGCCAGCACCACCGACGCCGCCGTGCTGGAAGGCCTGGAAGCCTTCCTGGTCACCACGCTGGGCAAGGGCGTGGTGTACGCCAAGGACACCCCGAACTTCATCGGCAACCGCATCGGTGTGTTCTCGATCCTGTCCACCATCCACCACACGCAGGAATTCGGCCTGGGCTTCGATGAAGTGGACGGCCTGACCGGTCCGCTGGTCGGCCGCCCGAAGTCGGCGACCTACCGCACCTCCGACGTGGTCGGCCTGGACACCATGGCCCACGTGATCAAGACCATGGGCGACACCCTGCCCAACGATCCGTGGCATGAATTCTTCACGTCGCCGAAGTGGCTGGACGCGCTGATCGCCAAGGGCGCGCTCGGCCAGAAGACCGGTGCCGGCATCTTCCGCAAGGTCGGCAAGGACATCGTCGTCCTCGATCTGGAGAAGCAGGACTACCGTCCGGCTGACCGCGTCGCCGCACCGGAAGTGGTCGAGATCCTGAAGATCAAGAACCCGGCCGAGAAGTTCGCCAAGCTGCGCGAAAGCCAGCACCCGCAGGCGCAGTTCCTGTGGGCGACCTTCCGCGACCTGTTCCACTACAGCGCCTACCACCT
>NZ_DASQBZ010000007.1:0-306369 GCF_035634955.1 Variovorax sp.
CTCCATGCCGGCCCGGCCTTGCTTGGTGGCCGGGTCCCATTGCACCGATCCGTCCGAGTAGTGGATCTTGCCCTCGACACGGGCGGGAGGAGGATAGACCGGTGACAGATCCTCGCTTTCCTTGAAGTCGAGGAACTCGGAAACGGTGCGTATCAGGTTCCGCTTCTCGACCTGCAGGGCGTGTCGATCCAGGAGACTGAGGCTGTCGTTGTTCCGCAGTTGATTCTCGATGACCGTGACGCGCTTGAGGCCACGGCGGTCGGTATCAAGGAACTCGTTGAGTGCCTTGGCCGCGGCGAATTCGGCGAGGCTGGTTTGGGTGAGGGCTTCCTGCTTTTCGGCTGAGTTGCGATCCATGCGCCAGACACGGGTCGCCTCGCTTCTGGCTTCTTCCGCCGCTATATACCCGTCACGCAACGCTTTGCCTTCCTCGGCCCATCGCTCCTGCAAACCTTTCCAGCGCGAACTTTCCAGTGCTGATTCGTCCATTGCTTCATTCCCCCGTTCCCATGTTCAAACAATCCTCCAAGGTGTAATGCTTGTCCCGAAGATCCTCGTAGATCACCCGCAACTCGGGGCGATCGTCTAGGGCCGCGCCGACGCGCAAGCGACGCAATACGCCAGCGGCGGGATCTCTATCCCAGGTTTGGGCTTCAACTTGATTCCAGCAATACAGACGCCGTATATCGGCCCGCTTCCCATAACCCAGGTCAAGGACCAATATGCCATCCGACCTTCTAAGGCCGGTTTGAGGTTGTAGTCTGCGAATGGGCTTTTCGAAGTGCCGGACCAGGGATCCCGCCAGATGCACATATCCTGACTTGCGGCGCGCAGCAAACTCAAGAGCCAGCCCGCGGTGAACATCCTTTGGATAGCCGTCGTCTCCGCTGAGCAGCTTGCCGCCGAGCCGGATCATGCATTCGGGGTGGCCCAATGCCGCACCGCGTTCGAGCCACTTCTTGTAGAGCTGGACGTATTCTTCCCCACCACTGGCCAAGGCGGTCATGAGGCACATGGCTCCTGTATCGCCTTGCTCGGCCAACGCTTCCAGGCGCTTCATGGGGCCTCGCATCGAGTACTCCTCCAGGGTTGCAGGCGACAGCACGCGCAGCGTGATGTAGGCGAGTTCGAATCCATCATTGGCCATCTGCATCCAGCGCTGCTCGCGCTTGACGGAATCGGCCGGGTTCAGATAGCGACGGCTACCAAGACTCCAAGAGGGAATCTCGCTGAACAGTTCCTGCTCGTAGGCAGCGCGCTTTTGCGGTGATAACTGCGCAGCCTTGGCGCTGTCGAACGGCGGCAGGTCGAGGCGCGGGAAGTACTCCGGATGGCGTTCAAATGCGACGTAGCCGCCGACAGACAGTACCGGCGCCAGCAGCGCTAGCAGCAGGACGAGCCATGTACGAAGTGGCTTGCTTTGATGTGCTCGCGATGCGCTCATTCGCTTTGCTCCCCCATTCCCATGTTCAGACAATCTTCCAAGGTGTAGTGCTTGTCCCGGAGATCCTCGTAGATCACCCGCAACTCGGGGCGATCGTCCAAACTCGCGCCGACGCGCAAGCGGCGTAGTATTGCGGCGGCGGTATCTATGTCCCAGGTTTGACTTTGAACCTGACGCCAACAATAGAGACGCCGTATATCGGCCCGCTTCCCATATCCCAGATCAACGACCAATGTGCCATCCGGCATTCTGAGGCCGCTTTGCGGCTGCAATCTGCGAATGGGCTTCTCGAAATGCTGCGTCAGCGATCCGACCAGATGGACATATCCTGACTTGCGGCGCGCAGCAAACTCCAGGGCCAAACCGCGTTGAACGTCCTTTGAGTAGCCGTCGTCTCCGCTGAGCAGCTTGCCACCGAGTCGGATCATGCATTCGGGGTGCCCCAACGCCGCACCGCGTTCGAGCCACTTCTTGTAGAGCTGGACGTACTCTTCCCCACCACTGGCCAAGGCAGTCATCAGGCACATGGCTCCCGTATCCCCTTGCTCGGCCAACGCCTCCAGGCGCTTCATGGGGCCTCGCATCGAGTACTCTTCCAGGGTTGCAGGCGACAGCACGCGCAGCGTGATGTAGGCGAGTTCGAAGCCGTCGTTAGCCAGCTGCATCCAGCGCTGCTCGCGCTTGACGGAATCGGCCGGGTTCGGATAGCGACGAGTGCCGCGACTCCACCTGGGAATCTCAACGAACAGTTCCTGCTCATAAGCTGCGCGCTTCTGCGGCGACAACTGCGCAGCCTTGGCGCTGTCGAACGGCGGCAGGTCGAGGCGCGGAGGATCGTCCGGGTGGCATTCAAATGCGACGTAGCCGCCCACAGACACTACCGGCGCCAGCAGCGCCAGCAGCGCCAGCAGCAGGACCAGCCACGCACGAAGCTTCCTGCTTCGAGGCGCTTGCGTTGCGCTCATTCGCTGCTCCCGTGTCCCAAAGGCATTGGGCCGCCATCAGCCGGGTGCGGAAGTTCCAACACCGGAACTTGCGGCGCGCCGCGGAGCAACTTCTTGAAGTACGGATCCCTGTAGTAGAAGATCTTGTCGCCCATGATCGGGCGGCCGACGCCTTCGATGAGCACGATGGCCTTCTCCGGATCGAGGGCCTTGATCTCGTCGGGATTCATGAGTGGCCGGCGATCGATCACTTCGGTGACGCTGTAGCTGCCGCCTTGCCCGTATGAGCGCGTGCGCTGCTTGCGGCGCACGGTGGTCTCGCCCAGCATCTTGGAAAACTCGTCCGCGTCGCGCTGTTCGCGCGGTGCAAAGATCACCTGGCAGCCCAGGTTGGTGACCATGCCGCGCGCGGTTTCGGCGCCGTAGACGGCTTCGAGCTGCGCCACCGACTGGATGATCACCACGATGCGCACGCCGTAGCCGGCCAGCCAACTGGTGGCAGTCGGGATGATGTCCACCTTGCCGAGTGCCGTGAACTCATCGAGCATGAACAGGCATTGGTACTTCAGCGTCTCGTCGTGCTCGGGCAGCGTCGTGCCGTTGAGCTTGATCGCCTGCTCGAAGAAGAGATTCAGGATGCCCCTGGCCTCGACCAGCCTGGCCGGCGCAACCCCGACGTAGATGCTTTGCACCCTGCGGCGAAGGTCGCGCAGGTCGAAATCGTTCCCGCTCGTGGCTGCGTCCACGACCGGGTTGCCAAATATGCGCAACGGCGCCTGCGTGGTCGCGATGATCGAGCTGAATGTCTGGTCAGCCAGCTCGACCAGATTGCCCAGCCCCATCCGGGCCTTGTCGCCGGCAAATGGTGCGGTCATGTGCCGCCTGAAAACGTCCTGCTTGCTCTCGCCCGGCGCGCCAACCGCCGACAGAAAGCGGTAGACGTCGCCGAGTGTCGGCCAGGCTGGCTCTTCGGTCGGGGGTTGCCGCTGCCGGATGTCCAGCATCCGGTCGAACAGCCATTCGCAGACGGCCTGGAAAGCTCCGCGGCTGGCGTGCGTCCAGAACGGATCGTGCCCCGGCGTCTCCTTGTACAGGCTGCTGGCGATGGCTTCGATATCGGCGCTGCGCTGGTGGGGGTCGAGGCTGACGTAGCCGAACGGGTTCCAGCGATGAGAGCGCCTGTCCTCGGTGAATGGGTCGAACAGGAAGACCTGGCCGTACGTCGAGCGCTGCCCGGCCGTCTTCTCGTAGGCCTCGCGCTTGACGTCCAGGAACACGATCGATTGCCGCCAATGCAGGCCATTGGGTATGGCCGTGCTGACGCCCTTGCCGCTGCGCGTTGGACTGGCCAGCAGCATGTGCTTGTCCTTGATGCTGACGAACCTGCCGTCGACGCGACACGCGGCGATGATGCCCGCTGGATGGTCGCCCAGGGCCTTGTGCCTGGCGAGATCCGCGCGGGTGGCAAACCGGGCTTCGCCATAGAGCGCACGCTCCTTCGGCCTGAAGAGAGGAACGAGCAGGAACAGCCACGCCAGCAGTGGCAGGCCCATGCCTGCGGCTCCGGCGAGCCGGATCCTCGTCGCAAAAGGCTGCAACTGGGGCAGTTCGATGGCCCGGAAGTAGCGCCAATGGGTGGTGGGCTCTAGCGGCAGCTGCAGGTTCAGCAGCACAAGCGTCAGATAGCCCGACAGATACGCCCCAGCCACGAGTGCGACGAACAGCATCGCCAGCGCGAGCCCGCTCCTTGCAAGCGTTCCCATGCTTGCCCTCCCTTCGTCATTTCTTGCTGGCGAAAGGATAGCGGGCGTGCAGGTTCAATCCGGCAATGGTCCGGTAGCAATTGCCACCCAGTTGACGCATGGACGGGGCCTTACCGGCCGCCGGTCACCCCGTCTTCAGTCGGTCACCCCGACCGTCAGTCGGTCGGCAGCGGCCTCGGCCTGCCGTTGTCGTCGATCGCCACGTACGTCAGCGTCGCCTCGGTCACTTTCACGTACTCGCCCTGCGCGCGCACGCGCTCGGCGAATACCTCGACTTTCACCGTGACCGAAGTACGGCCGACCCGGGTGACGGCGGCGTAGAAGGACAGCAGGTCGCCCACCTTGACCGCCTGCTTGAAGACGAACTCGTTAACCGCCACCGTGGCCATGCGGCCCTTTGTGTAGCGCGCCGGGATCACCGAGCCGGCCAGGTCCACCTGGGCCATGACCCAGCCCCCGAAGATGTCGCCGTTGCCGTTGGTGTCCGCCGGCATCGGAATCACCTTGAGCACCAGCTCCATGTCGGCTGGCAGGCTGCGCAGTGGGGGCGTTGACGGAGCTTCGGCGCCTGAACGGGTGGACATGGGCACAATCCTTGACAAACAAGTTTCCACGATTGTCCCCCATGCGTCGCAGCGGCGAAGCCCTGGCTTCCTCTTCTCCCCACCACCGCGCCGGCCCGGGCGAGCCCGGGCGGCGCTCCCGCTCGGACGGCGCCACGCTGGCCCGCCTGTTTCCCTACCTGTGGCACTACAAGTGGCGGGTGCTGCTGGCACTGGGCTTCATGGTCGGCGCCAAGGTGGCCAACGTGGGCGTTCCGATCCTGCTCAAGCACCTGGTGGACGCCATGACGATCCAGCCGGGCGACCCGCGCGCGCTGCTGGTGGTGCCGGCGGCGTTGCTTCTGGGCTACGGACTGCTGAGGTTCTCGACGTCGCTGTTCACCGAACTGCGCGAACTGGTCTTTGCCAAGGCGACCGAGGGCGCGTCGCGCCGGATCGCGCTGGAGGTTTTCCGCCACTTGCACAGCCTGAGCCTGCGCTTTCATCTCGAGCGCCAGACCGGCGGCATGACGCGCGACATCGAGCGCGGCACGCAGGCGGTGCATTCGCTCATCTCGTATTCGCTCTACAGCATCGTGCCGACGCTGATCGAGCTGACGCTGGTGCTGTCGATCCTGGCGGTGCGGTTCGACCCGTGGTTCGCGGTCATCACCGGCGTGGCGCTGGTGCTGTACATCTTCTTCACGGTGGCGGTGACCGAGTGGCGCACCCAGTTCCGGCGCACCATGAACGAGCTGGGCGCCCGCGCCCAGAGCCGGGCCATCGATTCGCTGCTGAACTACGAAACCGTCAAGTACTTCAACAACGAGGACTTCGAGGCCCGGCGCTACGACGAGAACCTGGAGCGCTACCGCCAGATCGCCGTCAAGAGCCAGACGACGCTGTCGATGCTCAACACCGGCCAGCAGCTGCTGATCGCGCTGAGCCTGGTGGCCATGCTGTGGCGCGCCACCCAGGGCGTGGTCGACGGCCGCATGACGCTGGGCGATCTGGTCATGGTCAACGCCTTCATGATCCAGCTGTACATCCCGCTGAATTTCCTGGGCGTGCTGTACCGCGAGATCAAGCAGAACCTGACCGATCTCGACCGCATGTTCGCCCTGCTCGAGCGCGAGCGCGAAGTGGCCGACGCGGCCGGCGCGCAGCCGCTGGCGCTGGCCGGCGGCGACGCCACCGTGCGTTTCGAGCACGTGGCCTTCGCCTACGAGCCGGCGCGCACCATCCTGCACGGAGTGAGCTTCGAGATCCCGAGCGGCAAGACGGTGGCGGTGGTCGGGCCGTCCGGCTCCGGCAAGTCGACGCTGGCGCGCCTGCTGTACCGCTTCTACGACCTGCAGCAGGGCCGGATCACCATTGGCGGGCAGGACATCCGGGAGGTGACGCAGTCGAGCCTGCGCCGCGCCATCGGCATCGTGCCGCAGGACACGGTGCTGTTCAACGACACCATCGAATACAACATTGCGTATGGTCGGGCCGGCGCCAGCCACGATGAGGTGGTGGCGGCCGCCAAGGCCGCGCGGATCCACGACTTCATCATGGCCACCCCGGGCGGCTACGAGACCATGGTCGGCGAGCGCGGCCTGAAGCTGTCCGGTGGCGAGAAGCAGCGCGTGGCCATCGCCCGCACGTTGCTCAAGAACCCGCCCGTTCTCATCTTCGACGAAGCCACTTCGGCGCTGGACTCGGCCAACGAGCGCGCCATCCAGCACGAACTGCGCGGCGCCGCCCAGGGCAAGACCACGCTGGTCATCGCCCACCGCCTGTCGACCGTGGTCGACGCCCACGAGATCCTGGTGCTGGACGCCGGCGTGATCGTCGAGCGCGGCACGCATGCCCAATTGCTGGCCCGCAACGGCCGCTATGCGCAGATGTGGGCGCTGCAGCGCAGCGCCGACGTCGAGCAGTCAGTCCAGTTCATCGGAAAATAGAAGCGAGCGCCATGGCTGCACAGGAATATGCCGAATACGTCAGCCACGCGGACTTTTGCACCGGCCTTGCCGCCGGACGCATGCGCGTGGTGGTCAATCCCAAGCTGGCGCGGCGCTTCGTCACGCAGCGGCTGATGCTGATGATCTTCCTGATCCCGCTGATCGGCGTCGGGGTCGTCGTCGCGATGTCCGGCCAGGTATGGGCTGGCGGCGCGATCGTTGCGTTCGGCGTGATCCTGAACCGCGTGCTGATGTTCCAGGCCGGCAACATCGTGGTGCAACTGGCGCTGCGCGATGCCAAGGTCTATGAAAGCGTCACCCAGGACGGGGTGATGGAGGTGCGCCGCAATGGCGGCGCCTAGTCAATCTTCGAAGACACCATGAACGAACGCATTCCCCTGCTCGTACTCAACAGCCTGCTGCCCGCGCACCAGGCCCAGATCGCCGAGGCCTACGACCTCGTCTATGCGCCCACGGCCGAGACCCGGGCCGAGGCCGTGGCCCGCCATGGCGCGCGCTTTCGCGCGGTGCTCACCATCGGGGTGATCGGCCTCACCCCGGCCGAGCTGGCGGCCATGCCCGCACTGGAACTGGTGTGCTGCCTCGGAGCGGGTTACGAGTGCCTGCCCATGGAGCAACTCAGGGCGCGCGGCATCGTCACCGCCAATGGCGCCGGCACCAACGACGACTGCGTGGCCGACCACGCATTCGGGTTGCTCATCGGCATCGTGCGCGGCATGCGCATGCTGGACCGGCAGTGCAGGGACGGCGTCTGGCGCGAATCGATCGCGCAGCCGCCCAATGTCTCGGGCAAGAAGCTGGGCATCTTCGGCCTGGGCACCATCGGCCAGAAGATCGCCAAGCGCGCTGCCGGGTTCGGCATGCCGGTGGGCTATCACAACCGCAAGCCGCGCGAAGGCGTCGCGCACCGCTATTTCGACAGCCTCGAGAACCTTGCGCGATGGTGCGACGTCCTGGTGTGCGCCACGCCCGGCGGGCCTGCCACCCGCCACGCGATCGACGCGCGCGTGCTCGACGCCCTCGGACCGCGCGGGTTTCTCGTCAACATCTCGCGCGGCACCGTGGTCGATACCGAGGCACTGGCCGCCGCCCTGCGCGAGGGGCGCCTGGCCGGTGCGGGCCTCGACGTCTACGAAAGCGAGCCCAACCGCCCCGAGCCGCTGGTGGGGCTCGACAACGTGCTGCTGACGCCGCACATGGCCGGCTGGTCGCCCGAAGCCACCCAGGCCAGCGTGGACCGCTTCCTGGCCAACGCGGCCGGGCATTTCAGCGGCCTGGGCGTCGTCTCGCCCATCTGACGACGCCGCGCCCGGACGGCGGGCGGCAGCGCCGCCGGCCCTTGCCCGGGGCACCTTGAGCGCTTCTTGGCACGCATGTTGCGTCGGGCAAAGCCCGTGTGCGCGTGCCGTTCGGGTTCTTCCCATTGGGAATCGGGGCCACATTGCCGCAAACTGGTTGCAAACAGCAATCGTTGCCGAAGGAATCTACCTGCGTGTGATTACTTCGCAACGATTGACTGTTTTTTGCTGTCGTCAAACATCTACTCAAGGAGTGTCCATGCTGTTCAAGAAGACCCTGACGGCCATGCTGGTGGGCGGTGCGCTCGCATTCGGTGCATGCGCGCAGGCCGAATCGGTGCTGCGCGTCGTGCCGCAGAGCGATCTGAAGATCCTCGATCCGATCTGGACCACGGCCTTCATCACCCGCGACTACGGCTACGCGGTGTACGACACCCTGTTCGGCGTGGACGTCAAGGGCAAGGTGCACCCGCAGATGGTGGGCGACTACAAGTCCAGCGAGGACGGCAAGGTCTGGACCTTCACGCTGCGCGACGGACTGGCCTTCCACGACGGCAAGCCGGTCACGTCCGAAGACGTCATCCAGTCGGTCAAGCGCTGGGGCCAGCGCGACGCCCTGGGCCAGCGGATGATGGCGGCGCTCGACACCTTCACTGCCAAGGACGACAAGACCTTCGTCATGACCTTCCGCACGCCCTTCCGCATGGTGCTGGAGGCGCTGTCCAAGCCGTCGTCCAATCCGCCGTTCATCATGCCCAAGGCGGTGGCCGAGACGCCGGCCGACCAGCAGATCAAGGGAACCATCGGCTCGGGCCCGTTCATCTTCAAGGCTGACGAATATCGTCCGGGCGAGCGCATCGTCTTCGTCAAGAACACCAAGTACGTGCCGCGCCAGGAGCCGGCCGACGGCACCGCCGGCGGCAAGGTGGTGAAGGTCGACCGCATGGAGTGGGTGGTGCAGAACGACCCGCAGACGGCGGCCAATGCGCTGGCCGCCGGCGAGGTCGACATGATCGAGTTCATGCCGCCCGAGCAGTACAAGGCCTTGCAGGACAACCCCAAGATCGTGCTCGACACGCAGGTGCCCGCCGGCTCCTATGCGTTGCACCTGAATCGGCTGGTGCCGCCGTTCAACAACACCAAGATCGCGCAGGCCGCCTTCATGGCCATCAACCAGGAGGCGCTCATGCGCGCCGGGTTGAACCACAAGGAGCTGTACAACACCAACACCTCGATCTACCCGACCGGCTCGCTGTACCACTCGACCAAGGGCACGTCGTATTTCACGGGCAAGCCGCAGTTCGAGAAGGCCAAGGCCCTGCTCAAGGAGGCCGGCTACAAGGGCGAGCCGATCGTGCTGATGAACCCGAGCACCTTCCCGGTGCTCAACAAGTTCCCGTCGGTCATGGCCGCGCTGCTGCGCCAGGCCGGGTTCACGGTGGATCTGCAGTCGATGGACTGGCCCACGCTGGTCACCCGGCGCGCCATGAAGACCCCGGCCGACCAGGGCGGCTGGAACGCCTTCATCACCGGCTGGTTCTATGCCGACAATTTCAACCCGGCGTACTACGCGCCGATGACCGGCAACGGCGAGAAGGGCTGGTTCGGCTGGACCACGGACGACAAGCTCGAGCAGCTCAAGACGGATTTCATGAACGCCGGCACCGACGACGAGCGCCAGAAGGCCGCCGCCGCGATCCAGGAGCGCGTGTACGACGCCGCCGTCTTCGCCCCGATCGGCGAATACAAGCCGCTGACGGCCTACCGCAAGGAGGCGGTCACCGGCCTGATCAAGTCGCCGGTGCAGGTGTACTGGGGCCTGGCCAAGAAGAACTGAGGCTTCGGCGATGCTGGCTTTCCTGCTGCGACGCATCGTCGCCACGCTGCCGGTGCTGGTGGTGGTCGCGCTCATCGTGTTCCTGATGACGCGGCTGGCGCCCGGCGATCCGGCTGCCGTCATCCTGGGCGACAACGCCACGGCCGAAAACGTGGCCAAGGTGCGCGCCGACCTCGGGCTGGACGATTCGGTGCCGGTGCAGTTCGCGCGTTGGGGCTGGCGTGTCCTGCACGGGAACCTGGGCGAGTCCTACTTCATGCGGATCCCGGTCAGCGAACTGATCGCCCAGCGCATCGAGCCGACCGTGTCGCTGGCCGCGCTGACGCTGGTGTTCACGCTGGCGCTGGCGATCCCGCTCGGCGTGGTGGCCGCGTGGCGCCACGGCGGCTGGCTCGACCGCCTGCTCATGGGCTTCTCGTCGCTCGGCTTCTCCATTCCCATCTTCGTCATCGGCTATCTGCTGATCTGGGCCTTCGCGCTCAAGCTCAAATGGCTGCCGGTGCAGGGTTACGACCGCATCGCCGAAGGCGTGCTGCCATGGCTGTCGCACCTGCTGCTGCCGGCGCTGGCGCTGTCGGTGATCTACATCGCGCTGATCGCCCGCGTCACCCGCGCCTCCGTGGCCGAGGCCATGACCGAGGACTACATCCGCACCGCGCGGGCCAAGGGTATCGGCGAGAAGCAGGTGCTCATCCGCCATGCGCTGGCCAATGCGGCGGTGCCCATCGTCACCGTGATCGGCATCGGCATCGCGTTGCTGATCGGCGGCGTCGTCGTCACCGAATCGGTGTTCAACATCCCCGGGCTGGGCAGCCTCACGGTGGATGCGGTGTTGTCGCGCGACTTCCCGCTCATCCAGGGCATCACGCTGTTCTTTTCGGTGATCTACGTGCTGATCAACCTGCTGGTGGACGTCAGCTACTTGGTCTTCGACCCCCGTATCCGGTATTGACCGGCTGCATGCGCGCACGCCAGGGGCGTGCCTTGATGATTGTGAGAGCGGTGACGACATGGTTGATTCGACGGTTCTGACTGCGGCCGAGGTGGCCGACCCCGCGCCGCGCCGGCGGCGCTCGCTGGGACGCAAGGTGCTGGCCAACTGGTCGGTGCGGCTCGGGGGCGGGTTTCTCTGCCTGCTGCTGTTGATGGCGCTGGCGGCGCCCTGGCTGGGCACCATCGATCCGACCGAGATGGATCCGGGCAGCGGCAACCTGCTGCCGGGGACGGTGGCCGAGTTCAACAGCCTCAGCGGCGAGTCCTTCCGCCACTGGTTCGTGATGGGCACCGACAGCCTGGGGCGCGACATCTGGAGCCGCGTGGTCTTCGGCGCCCGCGTCTCGCTGGTCGTGGGCGTCGCAGTGGCGGCCATCACGCTGGTGTTCGGGCTGGCCATCGGGTTGCTGGCAGGCTACTTCCGCCGGCTCGACGGGATCATCATGCGCGTCATGGACGGCGTGATGGCCATTCCCGGCATCCTGTTCGCGGTCAGCCTGGTGGCGATGTTCGGCGGCACCATGACCACGGTGGTCCTGGCGATCGCCGTGCCCGAAATCCCCCGCGTGGCGCGGCTCGTGCGCTCGGTGGTGCTGAGCGTGCGCGAAGAGCCGTACGTGGAAGCCGCCGTCGCGCTGGACACGCCGACCTGGAAGGTGATGCTCAGGCACATCCTGCCAAACGCGGTGGCGCCGCTGGTGATCCAGGCCACCTACGTCTGCGCCGCGGCCATCCTGGTCGAAGCCATCCTGTCGTTCCTGGGCGTGGGCCTGCCGGCCGAGACCGCCACCTGGGGAAACATCATGGCCGAGGGCCGGGCGCAGTTCAACCAGTACCCGCACAACGTGTTGTTCCCCGGCGCGCTGCTGGCGTTGACGGTGCTGTCGATCAACATGCTGGGCGATGGGCTGCGCGACGCGCTCGACCCCAAGTTCAACAAGCGCGGCGAGTGAGGAATCCGATGAACGCCCCCGACACAGCCGCCACGCAAGTGCACGACCCGGTGCTCGCCGTGGAAGACCTGGCCATCTCGCTGCCGCGCGGCGGCGACCGTTCGCATGCGGTGCAGCGGATCACTTTCGACGTGCGGCCCGGGCAGATCGTCTGCCTGCTGGGCGAATCGGGTTCGGGCAAGTCCGTGATCGCCAACGCCGTGATGGGCCTGCTGCCTTCGGGGCTGGTGCCGACCGCGGGGTCGATCCGCCTGCTCGGCCGCGAACTGGTGGGTGCGCCGCAGACCGAGTTCCGCGCGTTGCGCGGACCGGCCATGTCGATGGTGTTCCAGGAGCCGATGACCGCGCTCAACCCGGTCATGACCTGCGGCGAGCAGATCGACGAGATGCTGGCCCAGCACGTCGCGCTCGATCGCGCCGAGCGCCGCCGCAGGATCCTCGAGATCATGGCGCACGTGCGGCTGCCGGAGCCCGAGCGCATCTTCGCCTCGTACCCGCACCAGCTCTCGGGCGGCCAGCGCCAGCGCATCGTGATCGCCATTGCGCTCATTCTCAAGCCGGCGCTGCTGATCTGCGACGAGCCGACCACTGCCCTGGACGTGACCACGCAGGCAGAGATCCTGCGGCTCATCCTCGAACTGCAGCGCGAGAACGGCACCGCGGTGCTGTTCATCACGCACGACTTCGGCGTGGTGGCCGAGATCGCCGACGAAGTGGTGGTGCTGGAGCTGGGCCAGATGATCGAGAAGGGCGACAAGCACGAAGTGCTCACGCGCCCGCGCCAGCCCTACACCAAGATGCTGCTGGCGGCGGTGCCCGAGCTGTCGATACCCGACCGCCCCGGCCCGAAGGATGCCGAGCCGCTGCTGGCCGCGCGCCATGTCGAGAAGGTCTATCGCACCGGTTCGTGGCCCGGCAAGCGGCGCGAGGTGCATGCGGTGCGCAACGCGTCGCTGACGGTGCGGCCGATGGAAACCGTGGGCATCGTCGGCGAGTCGGGGTCGGGCAAGTCGACGCTGGCGCGCTGCGTCGCGCGGCTGATCGACACCACCTCGGGCGACATCCTGTCCGGCGGCCGGTCGGTGGCGCGCCTGCGGGGGCGGGCGCTGTCGCCGTTCCGGCGAGAGGTCCAGGTGATCTTCCAGGACCCGTACCGGTCGCTCAATCCGCGCCAGACCGTGGGGGCGTCGATCATCGAGGGGCCGCTCAATTTCGGCGTCAGCCGCGCCGATGCCTGGCGCCGGGCCGAGGAGCTGATGCACCTCGTGCGCCTCAAGCCCGAGGCGCTGCAGCGCTATCCCAGCGAATTCTCAGGCGGGCAGCGCCAGCGCATCTCCATCGCCCGCGCACTGGCATGCGAGCCCAAGGTGCTGATCGCCGACGAGGCGGTCTCCGCGCTGGACGTCTCGGTGCAGGCGCAGATCCTCAAGCTGCTCGACGAGATCCAGCGCGCCACGTCGATCGGCATCGTCTTCATCACCCACGACCTGCGCGTGGCCAGCCAGATATGCGATCGTGTCGTGGTCATGCACCAGGGCAGCATCGTCGAGGAAGGGCCTGTGTCCGAGGTCTTCTTCGCGCCGCGCGAGGACTACACGCGCCGCCTGCTGGCCGCCGCGCCGGGCCAGGGCTTCCATTTCGCGCGGGGCTGAGAATCGGGCCGCCGCGTCCATCAACGGAACAGGAATTCCATGAGAGTCTTCATCGCCGGCTTCCAGCACGAAACCAACACCTTCGCGCCGAGCAAGGCCGACTGGGCCGCCTTCGAGGCCGGCTCGGGCTTCCCGCCGTATCGGCGCGGCGCCGCCATCATCGAGGCCTACCGTGGCCGGGCGATCCCGGTCGGCGGCTTCATCGACCTGGCGGATGCGCGCGGCTGGTCGCTCGTCGGCTCGGTCTGGGCGGGGGCCAACCCATCGGCGCACGTCACGCAGGACGCCTTCGAGCGCATCGCGTCCGAGATGGTCGAGGACCTGCGCGCCGCGCAGGCCGATGGCGGGGTCGACGCGGTCTATCTCGACCTGCACGGCGCGGCCGTGACGGAACACCTGGAAGACCCCGAAGGCGAACTGCTGGCGCGCATCCGCGCCGAGGTCGGCCCGCTCACGCCCATCGTCGCCAGCCTCGACCTGCATGCCAACGTCACCGCGCGGATGCTGGCCGAGGCCGACGCGCTGGCGGCCTACCGCACCTATCCGCACATCGACATGGCCGATACCGGCCGCCTCGCCGGCCGGCTGCTCGAGCGGCGCCTCGAGCGCGGCGAGCGCGAACCGCTGGCCGTGCGCCGACTGTCCTTCCTGCTGTCGCTCAACGCGCAGTGCACCATGATGGCGCCGGCCGACGCGGTGTACGCGCAGCTCGAGGCGCTGGACGCCGCGCATGACGTCGTGCTGAGCTTCGCCATGGGCTTTCCGGCGGCCGACATCGCCGAATGCGGCCCGGTCGTCTGGGGCTACGGCGACGAGGCCGAGGCCGCGGTTGCCACGCTGTTCGCGCGCATCGACCAGCCGCGCAGCCAGTGGCAATTGGACCTGCGCAGCCCGGAAGACGCGGTGCGCGAAGCGCTGGCTCTCGCGGCCGACGCCGGCAAGCCCGTGGTCATCGCCGACACCCAGGACAATCCCGGCGCCGGCGGCGACGGCAACACCACCGGCATGCTGCGGGCGCTCCTCGCGCTCGAGGCAGGCGCACGGTTTCCGGGGCAGGTGGCGCTGGGCGTGCTTGCCGACCCGCGCAGCGCGGCGCAGGCCCATGCCGCCGGCGTCGGCGCCCGCATCGAGGTCACGCTGGGCGAATCGGTGCCGACCTGGGGCGGGCAGGTGAGCGACGCGCCGGTGCGGGCCAGCGCCGTCGTGCGCCGCCTGTCCGACGGCAAGGTCACGCTCAAGGGCCCGATGGGCATGGGCGGCACCGTCACCCTCGGGCCCAGCGCCTGCCTGGACATCGACGGCGTGCTGGTTTCCGTGTCTTCGCTCAAGACCCAGATGCTCGATCGCGAGTTCTACCGCTTCGTCGGCATCGAGCCCGAACAGATGAAGGTGCTGGTCAACAAGAGCTCGGTGCACTTTCGCGCCGACTTCGCCCCCATTGCCAGCCACATCCTGGTGGCCAAGGCGCCCGGCCCGATGGCGGTGGACCCGGTAGACCTGCCCTGGACGCGCCTGCCCGACACCATGGCGCGACGCCCCTGAATCCTCCGTCTCCCACTTCTACCGTCCGATACCTCACATGACCAAGAGTGCAGAAACCTACCTGAGCTACATGCGCGCGCATGCCGACGAGTTCGTGACCGTGCGCCATGCCATCCACCAGCACCCGGAGCTCGGCTTCGAGGAGCACCAGACCAGCGCACTGGTGGCCGAGCGCCTCCAGAGCTGGGGCTACCAGGTCGAGCGCGGCCTGGGCGGCACTGGCGTGGTGGGCCAGCTGCGGCGTGGCGACGGGTCGCGCAAGGTCGGCATTCGCGCCGACATGGATGCGCTGCCGATCGAGGAGAAGACCGGCCTGGCCTACCGCAGCAACCGTCCGGGCATCATGCATGCCTGCGGCCACGACGGGCACACGGCCATGCTGCTGGGCGCGGCGAAGTACCTGGCCGAGGAGGGCGACTTCTCCGGCACGCTGAACCTGATCTTCCAGCCGGCAGAGGAAGGCATGGGCGGCGCCGTGCGGATGATGGACGACGGCTTGTTCGAGAAGTACCCGTGCGACAGCATCTATGCCATGCACAACGCGCCCGGGCGTCCGCAGGGCGAGTTGATCTTCCGGACCGGCGCGGCCATGGCTTCGTCGGACTACGCCACCGTCACCCTGCACGGCGTCGGCGGCCATGGCGCCATGCCGCATTCGACCAAGGACCCGATCGTTGCCGCGGCCAGCATCGTCATGGCGCTGCAGACCATCGTCGCGCGCAACGTCGATCCGCAGGAGATGGCCATCATCACCGTCGGCGCCATCCACGCCGGCCAGGCCAACAACGTGATTCCCCAGACCTGCACGCTGGAGATCAGCATGCGGGCGCTGCAGCGCGAAACGCGCGTCCTGCTCGAGCAGCGCCTCAAGGCGGTGGTCAAGGCGCAGGCCGAGAGCTACGGCGTGCGCGCCGAGATCGACTTCCGCCCCGGCTACGCGGTGCTGGTCAACACGCCCGAGGAAACCGAATTCGCCCGTGGCGTGGCGCGTGCGCTGGTCGGCGACCAGCACGTCGTGGCGCAGGCGCCCGCGGTGCCGGCCAGCGAGGACTTTGCCTTCATGCTCGAGAAGCGGCCGGGTTGCTACCTGAACATCGGCAACGGCAGGGGCGAAGAGCATGGCGCCTGCATGGTCCACAACCCCGGTTACGATTTCAACGACAGCAACCTGCCCATCGGGGCCGCCTACTGGGCGATGCTGGCGGAAACCTACCTGCGATAACCCCCATCGCCGGACCCGGTCGGCGGAGACCGGGCCGGCCCACTGCTGCGGAGTTCCACGTGCTGCGTCCGGCGATCGATTTTCTGACCTTCCGGCTCGACGTCCTGAACGAACAAGCCAAGCGCAGGGCCTCTCAAGCCTACGAGGCCGCGTGCAACGTCAGCCTGCGCGACCTTCGGGTGCTGCGCCAGGCCTATGCCAGGCCCGGCATCACCCAGACCGAGGTGGTGGCCGGCGGCTACCTCGAGAAGACGCTCGTCTCCAAGCTCGTCACGTCGCTGGCGCGGCGCGGGCTGATCCGCCGCCAGATCGGCGAGGAAGACGCGCGCTGGGTGCGCCTGTACCTGACCGACGAAGGCCGCGAGGCGGTCCAGCGGTGCAACCGGATGGGGCGGCAGATGGAAAAATCCTTGCTGTCCGTCCTGCAGCCGGCCGACATCGAGCATCTGGAGCGCACGCTGGCCATCCTCACCGCCAAGGTCGAGGAAGACGGCCTTGCGCCGTCGCGCGGCCGCAAGGCGCGCAACCAGGCCGCGCCGAAGCCCAAACCGAAGTCCAAGGCCGCGACAGGGACCAGGGGCTGAGCCAGCTTCCATAATCCGGCCATGGAAACCAAGTGGCTGGAGGATTTCGTCAGTCTGGCGGAGACGCACAGCTTCAGCCGCTCGGCGCAGATGCGGCATGTCACCCAGCCTGCCTTTTCGCGCCGCATCCAGGCGCTGGAAGCCTGGGCCGGCACCGACCTGGTCGACCGCAGCTCGTATCCCACGCGCCTGACCGCGGCCGGGCAGACGCTGTATGCCCAGGCGACGGAGATCCTGCAGGGCCTGCACACCGCGCGCGCAATGCTGCGCGGCCATGCCTCCGCAGGGCAGGACGTGATCGAGTTCGCCGTGCCTCACACGCTCGCGCTGACCTTCTTTCCGGCTTGGGTCACCCGCCTGCGCCAGGGCTTCGGCCCCATGAAAAGCCGGTTGCTGGCGCTCAACGTGCATGACGCGGTGCACCGCCTGACCGAAGGCGGCTGCGACCTCCTGATCGTGTACCACCACCCGGCGCTTCCGCTGGAACTCGATGCCAACCGCTACGAGATGGTCAGCCTCGGGCAGGAGGTCGTCGCGCCGTGGGTCCGCCCGGACGCCGAAGGCGCACCGCGCTATTGCCTGCCGGGCCAGCCCGGCCATCCGCTGCCCTACCTGGCCTATGCGCCGGACGCCTATCTCAGCCGCATCGTCGACCAGTTGTTGCGTGACGCGCCCGTGCCGATGCACCTCGACCGGGTGTACGAGACGGACATGTCCGAGAGCCTGAAGGCCATGGCAATGGAAGGCCACGGCATCGCCTTCCTCCCGCAGAGCGCGGTGCGCAAGGAGACGAAGTCGCGCCGGCTGGTGAGCGCCTTGCCGCCGGAGATCGACCGGCTGGAGGCGACCATGGAGATCCGGGCCTACCGCCAGCGCCCCACGGCGGCGCAGGCGGGCGACGGCGGACATCCCAAGCACGCGGCCGCGGCTCTTTGGGACTACCTCCGGGCCACCCCGCAATCGGCCTGAACGCGCCGGACCGAAGGTCCGGATTGTGCGGCGCACAAAACTATGCGTGGCATGCATGACGCAGCCTGCAAAGGGCATTGGCGCTCGCGCCGCGGCGCGTCTACAGTCGCGCCCGGTTCGCGACCAGGCCCGGCCTGACGCCGGCCGGGCACGTCGCGAGACGTGCGCTTGGCTTCGCTTCCTTCCAATCGAGCACACCCTACATGGACACCCATTTCCGGACCGAACACGATTTCCTGGGCGAGCGCAGGATTCCACTGGACGCCTACTGGGGCGTCCACACCGCACGCGCCGTCGAGAACTTTCCCATCTCCGGCACCCGCGTGTCCGCCATGCCCGACCTGGTGCGGGCACTGGCCTTCGTCAAGAAGGCGGCCGCCCGCGCCAATGCAGAACTGGGCGTCATCGACGCGCAGCGGGCGCAGGCGATCAAGGCGGCCTGCGACGAGCTGATCGGCGGGCACTTCGCCGACCAGTTCGTGGTCGACGTGATCCAGGGCGGCGCCGGCACCTCCACCAACATGAACGCCAACGAGGTGATCTGCAACGTCGCGCTGGAAAAACTGGGCCATGCGAAGGCGCGCTACGACGTGCTGCACCCCAACGACCATGTCAACGCGTCGCAGAGCACCAACGACGTCTACCCGACCGCCGTGCGGCTGGCCCTGTGGTTCGCCATCGGCCGCCTGCTCGAGGCCATGGCGCAACTGCGCGGCGCCTTCGAGGCCAAGGCCGCGGAGTTCGCCGACGTCCTGAAGATCGGCCGCACCCAGTTGCAGGACGCCGTCCCGATGACGCTGGGCCAGGAGTTCCTGACCTACGCCGTGATGATCGGCGAGGACGAGGCCCGCCTGTCCGAGGCGCGGGCGCTGATCGAGGAGATCAACCTCGGCGCCACCGCCATCGGCACCGGCATCAACGCGCCCGAAGGCTATGCCGCGCTGGCCTGCCGGTACCTGGCCGAGGACAGCGGCGTGCCGCTCAAGCCGGCGGCCAACCTGGTCGAGGCTACCCAGGACACCGGCGCCTTCGTCCAGCTGTCGGGGGTGCTCAAGCGAGTGGCGGCCAAGCTCAGCAAGACCTGCAACGATCTTCGACTGCTGTCGAGCGGGCCGCAGGCCGGTTTCGGCGAGATCCGGCTGCCGGCGCGGCAGGCCGGCTCGTCCATCATGCCGGGCAAGGTCAACCCGGTGATCCCCGAGGTGATGAACCAGGTCGCCTTCGAGGTGATCGGCAACGACGTGACCGTGACCATGGCGTCCGAGGCGGGCCAGCTGCAGCTCAATGCCTTCGAGCCGATCATGGGTTGGAGTCTCTTCAAGAGCATCCAGCACCTGGCGCGGGCCTGCCGCACGCTGCAGGTCAATTGCGTCGAGGGCATCGAGGCCAACCGGGAATTCCTGGCCCAGCGGGTGCGCGAGTCGGTCACCCTGGTCACCGCGCTCAATCCGATCATCGGCTACGAGAAGGCCGCGCTCATCGCCAAGACGGCGCTGGCCACCGGCGGGCCGATCGACCTGGTGGCCGAATCGCTGGGCATCATGACGCGGGCGCAGATGGAGGCGCTGCTGGTGCCCGAGACGCTGACCCGCCCGGTCCGGCTGGCGCCGGCGGCGGCGCCTGGGCCGGAAGCGGGCACAAAGGGTGCTTGAGCACGGTGGCGTCGACAAAAGCCGCGTCCCACGGCTGCGCACCAACGTGGCACCATTGCTTACCGGGTTGGCCCTGTGGCGGTGCGCGCGACCTTGTCTAGAATTTGCAGTCTCGTTTCCATACGTAACCTAGGAGTCATCCGCATGAAGAAACAACTCGTCGCACTCGCTGTGACCGCGCTGGCCGTGAGCGGCGCCATGGCGCAGGCGAACGACACGCTGGCCAAGATCAAGGCCAGCGGCAGCATTTCCCTGGGCGTGCGCGACTCGTCCGCGCTGTCGTACACCATCGGCAACGGCAAGTACGTAGGCTTCCACACCGAGATGGCCGAGCGCATCGTCGACGACCTGAGCAAGAAGGTCGGCAAGAAGCTCAACATCAACTACGTGCTGGTGACTTCGCAGAACCGCATCCCGCTGGTGCAGAACGGCACCGTGGACCTGGAGTGCGGCTCGACCACCAACAACGCCACCCGCGCCAAGGACGTCGACTTCGCCTACAACACCTACATGGAAGTGGTGCGCGTGGCCGTCAAGGCCAACTCGGGCATCAAGGACCTGAAGGACCTCAACGGCAAGACCGTGGCCACCACGACTGGCACCACCTCGGTGCAGATCCTGCGCAAGAACAAGCGCGCCCAGGGCGTCAATTTCAACGAAGTCATGGGCAAGGACCACTCCGACAGCTTCCTGCTGCTCGAGTCCGGCCGTGCCGATGCCTTCGTGATGGACGCCTCGATCCTGGCCAAGAACATCTCGACGGCCAAGAACCCGAAGGACTTCAAGATCGTCGGCCCCGAATTGTCGGTCGAGCCGATCGCCTGCATGATGCGCAAGGATGACACCGCCTTCGGCAAGGTCGTCAACGAAAGCATCGCGCGCCAGATGAAGGACGGCTCGCTGGCCAAGCTGTACAACAAGTGGATGGTGCAGCCGGTGCCGCCGAACAACGTGGCGCTGAACTTGCCGCTGTCGGCCGCGACCAAGGAAGCCTGGGCTCACCCGAACAACAAGCCCGCGGAAGACTTCGCCGTCAAGTGAGGCGGTCTGGTTGAGTGACGCAAACGCCCGCCCCGGTGGCGGGCGTTTGTTTATCCGGTCTACATTGCGAAAAACAACGCGGCGAGGAACAAGCCTATGGCATGGGATTGGCAGGTCTTCTGCAAGGACACCATCGACGGCGAACTGGTGCCCGGCTGCTTCGGCACCGGCGACGCCTATACCTATCTCAACTGGATGATCTCGGCCTGGGGCTGGACCGTCTCGGTATCGCTGTGCGCACTGGCCATCGCGCTCGTGGTCGGCTCGGTCATCGGCATTATCCGCACGCTGCCCGACAAGCCATGGGTGGTGCGCCTGGGCAATGCGTGGGTGGAACTGTTCCGCAACATCCCGCTGCTGGTCCAGATCTTCCTCTGGTACCACGTGCTGCCGTCGCTGGTGCCGTTCATGCGCGACTTCCCGCCGTTCCTGCTGGTGGTGCTCGCCCTGGGGCTGTTCACCTCGGCGCGGATCGCCGAACAGGTGCGCGCGGGCATCCAGGCGCTGCCCAAGGGCCAGCGCTATGCCGGCATGGCCATGGGCTTTACCACGGTGCAGTACTACCGCTACGTCATCCTGCCGATGGCCTATCGCATCATCCTTCCGCCGCTGACGTCGGAGTCGATGAACATCTTCAAGAACTCGTCGGTGGCGTTCGCCGTGTCGATCGCCGAACTGACGCAGTTCTATCTGCAAGCCGGCGAGGAAACCTCGCGCAACATGGAGATCTACATCGGCGTGGTGCTGCTGTACATCTTCTCGGCACTGGTGATCAACCGGATCATGGCCTTCATCGAGAAGAAATCGCGCGTGCCGGGCTTCGTCGTCGCCGGTGGCACCGGGGGAGGCCACTGAGATGACCCATCTGGACTTTTCCCTTTTCAACTGGGACGTCGTCACCGGCTTCATCCTCAAGGGCTTCTACTTCAGCATCTTCCTGACGGTGGTCGCGACGCTGGGCGGCATCTTCTTCGGCACCTTGCTGGCGCTGATGCGCCTGTCGGGCAGGAAGTGGCTGGACGTGCCGGCCGCGATCTATGTCAACGGCATGCGGTCGATTCCGCTGGTGATGGTGATCCTGGGCTTCTTCCTCCTGGTGCCCTATGCCATCGGGCGGCCGATCGGGGCCGAATACTCGGCCGTCATCACGTTCGTCGCCTTCGAGGCCGCCTATTTCAGCGAGATCATGCGCGCGGGCATCCAGTCCATTCCGCGCGGGCAGGTCTTCGCCGGCCAGGCCATGGGAATGACCTACAAGCAGAACATGACGCTGGTGATCCTGCCCCAGGCCTTCCGCAACATGCTGCCGGTGCTGCTGACGCAGACCATCATCCTGTTCCAGGACACGTCGCTGGTGTATGCCATCGGTGCCTATGACCTGCTCAAGGGCTTCGAGACCGCGGGCAAGAACATGGGCCGGCCGGTGGAGTCCTACCTGCTGGCGGCCGTGCTCTACTTCATCATCTGCTTTGCGCTCTCGTGGCTGGTCAAGCGCCTGCACAAGAAGATCGCCATCATCCGTTGACCCGAATCGAGGAATAGTCATGTCTGAACCGATGATCGACATCAAGAACGTATCCAAGTGGTATGGCCAGGTGCAGGTGCTGAGCGACTGCAACGTCAGCATCAACAAGGGCGACGTCGTCGTGGTGTGCGGGCCGTCCGGCTCCGGCAAGTCCACGCTCATCAAGACCGTCAACGCGCTCGAGCCGATCCAGAAGGGCGACATCATCGTCAACGGCGTGCACGTCAACGACCCCAAGACCGACCTGCCGAAGCTGCGTTCCAGGGTCGGCATGGTGTTCCAGCACTTCGAGCTGTTCCCGCACCTGTCGGTGACGGAAAACCTCACCATCGCGCAGATCAAGGTGCTGGGCCGCGGCCTGGACGAAGCCAAGACGCGCGGGCTGAAGATGCTCGACCGCGTCGGCCTGATGGCGCACAAGGACAAGTTTCCCGGCCAGCTGTCGGGCGGCCAGCAGCAGCGCGTGGCCATCGCCCGCGCGCTGAGCATGGACCCGATCGTCATGCTGTTCGACGAGCCCACCTCTGCGCTCGACCCAGAGATGGTGGGCGAGGTGCTCGACGTCATGGTCGGCCTGGCCAACGAGGGCATGACCATGATGGTGGTCACGCACGAGATGGGCTTCGCCCGCAAGGTGGCCAACCGGGTCATCTTCATCGACGTGGGCGGCCGCATCCTGGAAGACTGCTCCAAGGACGAGTTCTTCGGCCACCCCGAGAACCGCCAGGCACGCACCAAGGACTTCCTGAACAAGATCCTGCAGCACTGAGCGCTGCGCCGGGCGGCCGACGACGGGCTGGTAGACTCGCCCGCGCATGCGCCGCTTCGTCCTCGTCTTCATGATGTTGCTGCTGCCGCTCCAATGGAGCTGGGCGGCGGCGGCGAGCGTCTGCGAGCACGAGCGGGACGCGACGCACCTCGGCCACCACGAACACAAGCACGGTGGTGCCGACGAAGCGCAGAAGATCCCCGCGGACGACGGCGATGGCCAGCCGCCGGGCAAACATCCGGACTGCCAGGCCTGCCACGGCATGGGCGCGGTCTGCCTGACATCGCCGACCTGTCCCGAACGTCTGTGGGCAGAGCGCGGGCCACTCCCCGGCTACGGACGGTTCCTCCCCGAGCCGCCCGTCCAGAGCCTTCTGCGGCCTCCACTGAGTCTCGTCGCCTAGACGGCTGACGAGGCGGTTTTCCCTTCATTGCGTCCTGCCGGACGCACCCCTCGTCAGGTTCCCGAACCGGGCGGGCGCCTGCGCGCGCGCCCTTACGACGAGATATTTCATGAGAGAAAGACACTGGGGGTTCTCCGGCGTGCTGGCGGCCGTGCTGATGGCGTGCGCGTCGACGGGATTCGCAGAGGGTTCGCCCATCAAACAAGGCTTCGACGCGGCCTGGGCGCGACAGCCCGAGCAGCGGTCGGCCGCGCTTCGCCGCGACTCGGCGGCTGCCGGCCTCGCCGCGGCCGGGCGATGGTCGCCCGAGCCACCCTCGCTGGAGCTGGGCGCGAAGACCGACCGGTACGCGCGAAACGACGGGGGCCGCGAGTACGCGGGCGGGATTGCGATCCCGCTCTGGCTGCCCGGGGAGCGCGCCTCGGCCCAGGCCAGCGCCTCTTCGGACATGTCGGCCGTGGACGCGCGGCTGCTGGCGGCCCGGTGGCGGCTGGCGGCGCAGGTGCGCGAGGCGTTCTGGACGGTTCGGCGCGCGGACATCGAGCAGCAGATTGCTGAGCGCCGCCTGGCAAACGCCACCCGACTGGCGCAGGATGTGGCGCGGCGCGTCAGCGCCGGAGACCTGGCCAGGGCAGACAGTCATCAGGCTCAGGCCGGCGTTGCCGCCGCGCAAGCCGCCGTCGCGCAGGCCGGCATCGGCCGGATCCAGGCTGCGACAGCCTGGAAGGCGTTGACCGGTCTGGACGCGGCGCGCGTCGCAGAGTCGTCCTCGCCGGAGTCCCGGCCCCCGGAAGCGTTGGCGGACGGTCAGCACCCGGCCCTGCTCGACCTGACCGCACGGGTCGAACGCGCCCGCGCGCAGCAGGCGCTGGCCGGTGTTCAGACGCGTCTGAATCCGGAACTGACGCTGGGCGCGGTTCGCGAGCGCGACGCCTTCGGCGAGCGGTACCAGGACAGCATCGTGGTCGGCATACGGGTGCCCCTGGGCAGCACCAGCGGCAGCGCGGCAAGGCTCGCAGCGGCCAGTGCCGATCTGACGGAAGCGGAATCAGAACTGTCGCTGGAGGAGGCACGCATTGCCGGCCAGGCCGATGCGGCGCGCGCGACCCTGCACGCCCTCGAACTCACTCGCGACGCCGCGAAGCGGCGTGCCGATCTGGCACGCGAGTCGAGGGGGTTTTTCGCGAAGTCCTTTCAACTGGGGGAGACAGACCTTCCCACCCGCCTTCGAGCGGATCTCGAAGCCTACGAAGCAGAGCGCCAGGCCGCGCGCAGCCGCCTGGACGCCGACGCTGCGGTCTCGAGCTTGCGACAGGCGCTGGGCCTGTTGCCCGACTGATTTTTCAAGGATCACCGATGTTCACAAGAATTCATGCCGGGCTGGCGCTTTGCGCCGCCCTTTGGGCTGTGCCCGCGGTCGCGGACGACGGCCACAACCATGACGCTGCGCCCGCTGCCGCTGCGGGACCTGCCTTGCCGCGCTTCGCTGCCGCCGCGGGCCGGTTCGAGCTGGTGGGACTCGTCAACGCCAGGCAACTGACCGTCTACCTGGACCGGTTCGACGACAACTCGCCGGTCGAGGGCGCGAGCATCGAGCTGGAGGTCGGCGGCGCTCCGGTCTCGCTCGAGGAACATGCCGAAGGCGAGTTCGAAGGAACGCTGGCGCACGAACTCGAGTCCGGGACGACGCAGGTCAGGGCGACCATCACGGTCGGAAGCGAAGTCCGCACCGTCGGCGCCGAACTCGACGTGCACGAGGAATCGCCGCAGCAAGCCGCAAGCCCGATCGGATGGCAGCGCTACGCGACATGGACGGCCCTGGCCACCCTCCTGGCCTTGTGCGCCGCCTGGGTCGGCCGGCGCGCCGGCATGCAGCGTGCCCGCCTGGGAGGAGCGGCATGATGCGCGAATTCCTCATTGCGCTCGCAGCGAGCATTGCTTGCGCCGCCTGGGCGGGCGGAGAACCCGGCCACGACCATGGTGGCGCCGGGCCGGTCCCGAACCTCGACGGCCCGGCCCGCCTGCCCGACGGCAGCGTCTTCCTGCCCAAGGCCTCGCAACGACAGCTCGTCGTGAGAACCGTCGTCGTCGAAGAAGGCGATCTGCCCCGCACGGCGGAGCTCTCCGGCAAGGTGGTGACGGATCCGAACGCGGGCGGCAAGGTCCAGGCGACCGTTGCCGGCCGCTTGCAGGCCGGCCCCAAAGGCTTGCCGACATTGGGCCAGACGGTCGAGAAAGGCGACGTGCTGGCATTCGTCGTTCCTTCCTCTGCGCCGGTCGAGCGATCCAACCAGGCGGCGCAGCTTGCCGAAATTCGTGCGTCGCAGCAACTCGCGCAGAAGCGCCTGGCCCGGCTGAGGGAACTGAGCGATACGGTGCCGCGCAAGGAGATCGACGCGGCCGAGTCGGAGGTGTCGAGTCTCTCGGCGCGCGGATCGGCCATCGGCCGCGGCCTGTCGAGCCGCGAGGCGCTGGTTGCCCCCGTATCCGGCGTCATCGCGGCCGCACGGGCCGTCGCCGGCCAGGTGGTCGACGCCAGGGAGCTCGTCTTCGAGATCGTCGACCCGGGTCGCCTGAACATCGAAGCCGTGGCGTTCGACACGGAACTCGCTGCGGACGTCGGCCAGGCCAGCCTGGCAATCGGCAATGCGCGCGTGCCGTTGCAGTTCATCGGAGCCGCGGGTGCGCTGCGCGAGCAGGCGTTGCCGCTGCTGTTCCGGCCACAGCAGGCCGCGCCGGAGCGGCTGGCCGTCGGGCAAGCCGTGCGCGTGTTCGTGCAGACCCGCTCGACGGTCCGTGGCGTCCCGCTGCCGGCCGCGTCCCTGATGAGGAATCCCTCCAATCAAACCGTGGTGTGGATCAAGTCTTCGCCCGAGACCTTCGAGCCACGGGTCGTCACAACCGAACCACTGGACGGCGTGAACGTCGCGGTTACCTCGGGCCTGAAGGCCGGCGACCGGGTCGCCACCCGGGGCGCGGCCCTCATCAACCAGGTTCGCTGAGGAGGAGCACGCATGTTCAAGTGGCTACTCGGCAACAGCCTGGCCAACCGCCTGCTGGTTCTCATCGTCAGCGCGGTATTGATGGCCTACGGGGCGTGGACGCTCTCGCGCATGCCCGTCGACGTGTTCCCGGATCTCAACAAGCCCACGGTCACGGTCATGACCGAGGCTGGAGGGATGGCCGCCGAAGAGGTGGAGCAGCTCATCACCTTTCCGCTCGAGACGACGATGAACGGGCTTCCGGGCGTCGAGACGATACGCTCCGTATCCTCCGCCGGCCTGTCGTTCGTCTACGTGACCTTCGACTGGAGCACGGACATATTCCGGGCACGGCAGATGGTTTCCGAGCGATTGACGTCGATGGAGGAGGGGCTGGCCGACGGCGTCGTCCCGCGCATGGGACCGATCAGCTCCATCATGGGCGAGATCATGCAGATCGCCATTCCGGTCGACACCGCCAGCATCTCGCCGATGGCGGTCAGGGAATACGCCGACTGGGTGCTCCGACCGCGCCTGATGTCGGTGCCCGGCGTGGCTCAGGTCATTCCCATCGGCGGCGAAGTGCGCCAGTTCCAGGTGCAACCGAGCACCACCCGCATGTCGGACCTCGGAATCACGCACGAACAGCTCGAGGCCGCGCTCAAGGGCTATTCCTCCAACACCTCCGGCGGGTTTCTCGAGCTCAACGGCCGCGAGTACCTCATCCGGAACATCGGACGGACATCGTTGCTCGAAGACCTCAAGAATCTCGCGCTCACCGCGAGGGACGGGCAGCCCATACTGCTGCGCCAGGTCGCGGACGTCACGTTCGCGCCCGCACTCAGGCGCGGCGATGCCGGATTCGAAGGCAAGCCGGCGGTCATTCTCGGCATACAGAAGCAGCCGACGGCCGACACCATCGGCCTGACGCGCGCCATCGAGGACGCCCTGGCGTCGATGAAGGCTTCGCTGCCGGCCGGGATGGAGGCGCCGCGTGTCACGTTTCGCCAGGCGAGCTTCATCGAGGCGTCGATCGACAATCTGCAGACGAAGCTCATCGGCGCGTCGCTGTTCGTGGCTGCCATCCTGTTCTTCTTCCTGGGAACGCTGCGCCCCACAGTCATCGCTCTGACGGCCATTCCGGTGTCCGTCTTCATGACCGCGCTGGTGTTCAAGTACTTCGGGTTGTCCATCAACACCATGACCCTGGGCGGCCTGGCGATCGCCATAGGGGGGCTTGTCGACGATGCGGTGGTCGGCGTGGAGAACGTGCTGCGCCGGCTCAAGGAGAACCGGGCAAGGCACCCCAGCCACCGCCTGCACCCCGCCGAGCTGGTGGCGCAGGCAACGATGGAGGTGCGCTCCGCCATTCTGTACGCCACCATCATCATCGTCCTGGTCTTCGTGCCGCTGTTCGCATTGCCCGGCATGGAAGGGCGCCTGTTCATCCCCCTGGGCATCGCCTTCATCGTCTCCACGCTCGCCAGCCTCGTCGTTTCGGTCACGGTCACGCCCGTGCTCTCGTACTACCTGCTGCCGCGGATGAAGTCCCTGGACCACGGGGACACCCGGCTGCTGGCCTGGCTCAAGAGGCACTATGCAAGCGGGCTGGAAAAGGTGCTCGACCGTCCGAGGGCGGCACTGGCCGCCGGCGGCCTCGCCGTGCTGGTGGCCCTGGCTGCCGTGCCATTCTTTCCCACGACGTTCCTGCCGCCCTTCAACGAAGGCACCTTGCTGATCGGCATGCGGCTCAACCCGGGCGTCACGCTCGCGGACTCTGCCGCACTGGCGCGCCAGGCCGAGGTCCTCGTCAAGCAGGTGCCGGAAGTCACGCACGTCGGGCGCCGCAGTGGGCGCGCGGAGCTGGACGAGCATGCCGAAGGGGTGCACGTCAGCGAGCTGGACGTGGGCCTGAAGCCGTCCGGCGAGCTGACACGCTCGATGAGCGAGATCTCGGCGGACATTCGCGCCAGGCTGGTCAACCTGCCCGCGGCCATCTCCATCGGCCAGCCCATCTCCCATCGCATCGACCACATGCTCAGCGGAGTGCGGTCGCAGATCGCCGTCAAGATTCACGGGGAAGACCTGGACACGCTGCGCGGCCAGGCCGACGCGCTGCGGGCAAGGCTTGCCACGATTGCCGGCGTGGCCGATCTTGAGATCGAGAAGCAGGTCCTCGCACCGCAGATCAAGGTGCGCATCGACCATGCGGCGGCGGCGCGGTATGGCGTGCCAACGCCCCAGGTGCTGGCGACGCTGCAGGGCCTGGTCGAAGGCGAGAAGGTCACGCAGATCGTCGAGGGCGGGCGTCGCTTTGCCCTGGTGGTCAAGCTTGCGGAGGAGGCGCGCTCGGCCGATGGCCTCCGGAACATCCTCATCGAGACGCCTTCGGGCCGCGTGCCATTGTCGAAGCTCGCATCGATCGAGGATGGCGACGGCCCGAACCAGATCAGCCGGGACGATGGCAAGCGCCGTATCGTGCTGTCCGCCAACGCCGAAGGCCGGCCCCTGTCCGACATTGTCGAGGACATGCGGCGCGTCGTGGCCGATCTGAAGCTGCCCGAAGGGTACTTCGTGACCCTCGGAGGCCAGTTCCAGGCGCAGGAAGAGGCCTCGCGCCTCGTCGGCCTCCTTTCGCTGGTCTCGCTGGCGCTGATGTTCGTCGTCCTCTACAGCCGCTACCAGTCCGGTCGCCTGTCGCTGCTGATCATGGCAAACATCCCGCTGGCGCTCGTCGGAGCAGTCATCGGCCTGTGGGTCTCGGGACAACCGTTGTCGGTGGCCGCGCTCGTGGGCTTCATCACGCTGGCGGGCATCTCCGTGCGCAACGGAATCCTGAAGGTCAGCCACTACATCAACCTGATGCGGTTCGAAGGTGAGGAGTTCGACCACAGGATGATCCTGCGTGGCTCGATCGAGCGCCTGGCACCGGTGTTGATGACAGCACTCGTCACGGCGTTTGCGCTGGCGCCGCTGCTGTTCGAGGCAGAGCAGCCGGGTACGGAGGTGCTGCACCCCGTGGCCGTGGTGATTTTCTCGGGCCTCGTCAGCTCGACCCTTCTGGACACGTTCCTGACCCCGGCCATGTTCTGGCTCTTCGGACGCAAGGACGCCGAGCGTCTGATGGCCTCGAAGTCGGCCGAGGCGCTTTGAGTGTGAGTTGAAGGCCGAAGCCTGCCGAGCCCGCCCCGATGGGGGCGGCGCGGCAGGCTTATTGCTTTTGGCGTCCCCCGAAAGGCGATATCCGGGCCCTGTCGATCGGTTCACAATGCATCGGGAGCCTGTGCCTGTCGACGCAGGCATGTGCTGGGCGTCGAGCAGTGAATCTTTCGGATTTTTCTGACACGCAGTTCCTGGTGCCCTGCAGACGTTGCGCCGAGTTGCTGCAGGACGGGGATCGCTTTTGCCGCTTTTGCGGCGAGGTGCAATGGGACGGCGCCGACGCCGCCGGCATGCGGCTGGATGTCGCCGGCGAGCGCAAGGCGCTTGCCGTCATCGCGGGTCCGGCGGCGGCCGCGATCGATCGGCCGGGACGTCGCGCCCGCTACTGGCCGGCCCGGCGCAGCGCTGGCGGCCGCCAGTCGGCGGCTGACGTGGCCCAGTCATGGGCGCCCGCCCCGCGCGAACCCGGCACGATGGTGCTCGGCACCGCGGTGGTGGTGCTGCTGCTGTTCGGCGGCGTGCTGGTACACGACCTCTACGCCGAGCACCGGCGCGAAGCCGATCGGTTGCAGCAGCTGAGCGTCACCCTCGACCGGATGCAGCAATCGTTGGACCGCGGCGAACTCGGGGCAGTGGAAGATGCGCTGGGGCGCCTGGATGATGACGCCAGCGCGGACCCCCGCATCCAGGCATTGCGGCAATCGGTGGAACGGCAGCGCCAGCGCCCTGCGACCGAGCCGGCGCCGGATCCGGCGCCGGCGCCAGTGCAGGCGCTTGCTCAGCCGATGCCGTCGCCCTCGCCACAAGCTGCGGCGCCTGCGCCTGCGCCGGTCCCGCCCCAGCCCACGGACGCGACGCGGTTCGCCAGCGGCGAACCCGCTCGTCACGAGCCGGCGGCAGTGCCGGTCGCCGACGCGGCCTTGCCTTCTCCATCCGGCGAGCCGGTGGTCGCGTTGCCGGCCCCGGCTACCAGCACGGCGGCCGAAAGCCGGCCGCCGGAGGCGCCGGTGGCGGCCACTGCGCCGGAGCCCGCGCCCCCACCCGAGCCCGTAGCGCTGCCGGCAGCGGCAGTGGCACCCGCAGCGGCCGTGGCACCGCCGCCTGCCGCCGTGTCCGTCCCGGCGACGGGCCTGGCTCCGCCCGTGGACGCGCCGTCCAACGTACCTGCCGGCTGCAATGCGGCGCTGGCCGCCATGGCCTTGTGCCCGACCTCTTGAAGAAGGAGCGACCATGCCGATCCGAACCATCCTGGCCGGCCTTGGCCTGGCCATCCTCGCTTCCCTGGCCGGCGCGGCATCGCCGCCTGCGCAATACAAGATCGTCACGGCCTCCAGGAGCGGCACCTACATCCAGATCGGGCGCGACCTGGCCAAGTGGGTGGCCGAGCCGGCGGGCATCGAGCTCGAGGTGCTGGAATCGCTGGGGTCGGCCGAGAACGTGCGGCGCATGCGCTTCGAGCCCGGCGTCAAGCTGGCGCTGGTGCAGTCGGACGTGTTCCAGGCCTACCTGGACGAAGCCAAGGCGGGCAACGCCGAGGCGGGCAACATCATCCGGCCGCTGCGCCTGATCATGCCGTTGTACGACGAGGAAATCTATTTCGTGGCGCGCGCGGATTCGCCGCTCAACGCGATCCACGAGATCAAGAACAAGAAGATCGGCGTCGGCCCGCTGGGCAGCGGCACGGCGCTGACCTCGCGCACGCTCTACCAGCTGATGTTCCAGGAGCCCATGCCGCCGGACAGCGCGCAGTACCTGACCAACGAGGAGGCCCTGGCCAAGCTCACCGTGGACAAGACCATCGACGTGGCGATCATCGTTGCCGGGCAACCGGCCAAGCTGTTCACCGACATGCAGCCGGACGCCCGCAAGTTCATCAAGCTTCTCAAGCTCGACGAGAACGCGCCGGAGACGGCGCGGGCCAGGAAGACTTACTTTCCGGCGCTCATCCGCGGGGCGAACTATTCATCCTGGCTCGGCAGCGACGTGCCCACCTGGACGGTGAAGGCCTATCTCGTGACCTACGACTACGGCCTGCAGTCGACCGTGGGCAATCTCGGGCGCTTTGCCCAGTCCCTGTGCGAGAACTTCGACAAGCTGCAGGCCAACGGCCACCCCAAGTGGAAGCAGGTCAAGCTCGAACTGCCGCCGCTGGGGCAGGGCTGGCGCTACTTCCCGCCGGTGGAAAAGCGCCTGCGTGCCTGCATCGCGGCCCAGCCGCGCGCGGCCGCAGGCGTCACCGGCGCGCCGCTGCGGCCATGCACCGAGCAGGAACTGGTGCTCGGCATCTGCCGCCGCTGAGGCTCAGCGCGCCTGCAGGTGCGGATGCTGCGAGAACAGCTCCGCCGCCCAGTCGACGAAGGCGCGCACCTTGGGGCTGAGGTGGCGGTTGGGCGGATAGACCACGTAGATCGGCAGCGGGTCGCGTGTCCACTCCGGCAGCACCTCCACCAGCTCGCCTTTGTCGAGATGCGGCGCGGCCTGGAAGGTGACGCACTGCGAGATGCCGAAGCCTTCGAGCACCGACCGGAAGTGCGCGTTGGCCTCGTTCACGGCCACGCGGTAAGGCACCGTCACCTCGACTTCCTCGCCGTCCTTCTTGAACTGCATCGAGTGCTGCCCGCGCGAGCGCTGCGAGAAGAAGGCCACCGCGTGGTGGCGCTTCTCCAGGTCCGACGGGTGCCCGGGCACGCCGTAGCGCCGGATGTAGTCCGGTGCGGCCACGGTGACGAACGGCAGCATGCCGATGCGCCGCGCCACCAGCGACTGGTCGCGCAGCTGGCCGACCCGGATCACGCAGTCGACGTTCTCGCTGAGCAGATCGACCGGCCGGTCGGTCACGCCCAGGTCCACCTGGATCTCGGGGTACTGGTCGCAGAACTCCTTGAGCCGCGGGATGATCAGCAGCTGCGCCGTCGACGACCCGACGTCGATGCGCAGCACCCCCTTCGGGCTGGCCTGGGCGTTGGTCATGCTCGATTCCAGCTCGTCGAATTCGCCCAGCAGCCGCGCGACCCGCTCGTAATAGGCGGCACCGTCGGGCGTGACGCTCACCCGCCGCGTGGTGCGGTTGAGCAGCTTGGACTGGACGCGCTCCTCCAGCGACTGGATCTGCTTGGTGACGGTTCCCTTGGGCAGGCGCAGCGACTCCGCCGCGCGGGTGAAATTTCCGGATTCGACGACGCGCACGAATGTGCGCATGGCGAGGATGGGATCCATGCTTCTCGTTCTCCTCATTGCCTGGCCTGCGCCAGGGGAGCGGATTCTCACACGCACCGCTTTCGCGATTGTTCGCCGAAAAGAAACAGAGTTGGCCGCGCACAGGGACTTCCCGGATGACGCGCAGGGCCTAATATCCAAACCGTCGATCCACTGCATCCCCTGCGCCAACCCACCTCCGACCATGTCGCCCACAAGCCCATCTCCAGCCGCTGCCGGCGCCCCGGCGCAAGCCACCGAGCGTGAAGTGCCGGTGGAGCTGGCCGGGCGCGAGCCGGTGCTGGTGCGCCTGTACGGCGAGCGCCGGGCCGCCGGCGGCCCGCTGGTGCTGCACTTCCACGGCGGCACCTTCGCCTGCGGCGACCTGGACGACGGGCGCATGGTGGCGCGGCTGCTGGCCGGCTGCGGCGCCGTGGTCGCCTCGCTGGCGTATCCGCACAAGCCGTTTCCCGAGCCGATCGAGGTGGGCTACGACGTGCTGTCGTGGCTGCACAAGCACCGGGTCAAGCTCGCCGGGAAGGCCGCGCGCATCTACCTGGCCGGCGAAGAGGCCGGCGGCAACCTGGCCGCCGCCGTGGCGATGATCGCGCGCGACCGCGACCACCCGCCGCTGGCCGGGCAACTGCTGCTGTCCCCGATGCTCGACCCCTGCACCGGCTCGGCCTCGCTGCGGGATGCGCAGGCGCAGGACGACTCGCCGTGCAAATGGGCGGCGGGCTGGGCCAAGTACCTCAGCCGCCTGTCCGATTCCATGCACCCTTACGCGGTGCCGGGCACGTCGTTGCGGCTGTCGCGCCTGGCGCCCACGCTCGTGCTGGTGGGCCAGGATGACGCATTGCGCGACGAAGGCCTGGCCTACGCCCGCCGCCTGCGCGACGCCGGCAATGCGGTGACCGAGATCGTCCTGCCCAGCACCGCCGGCTGGGAAGACTCGCTGGCCCAGGGTGCGAGCGGGCAGTGTCCCTGCGAGCTGATGGTCAAGCAGCACTTCGGCGACTTCCTCAGCGCCGCGCCGCCACCGGCCGACTGAGCCGCGCCGCAGTCCGCGGCGACCCGATTTCCCGTTCCGTTTTCCGCTTTCCCGGCGCGCGATCCGCACCGGGACGGCTCGTTGCATCCCTCTGGACCCCACAAGGACCTTCGACATGACCAGGCAAAAGATCTCTCTCTCGGCTCGCAAGGGCCTGTGGCCCACCCTGACCGCCCTGACCGCAATCGCCGCCCTGGCCGCCGCGCTGGTCGGGCTCGATGCCCGCAAGGCGGAGGCGAGCAGCGCGCCGGCGCAGGCCCCGGCCGTGCCGGTTTCCGTTGCCGCGGTGCAGGCCGAATCGGTGCGGACTTGGGACGAGTTTTCCGGCCGGCTCGAAGCGGTCCAGCGGGTGGAGGTGCGCCCGCGCGTCGCCGGCGCCGTGCTGTCGGTCCACTTCCAGGAGGGTGCGCTGGTGCGCCAGGGCGACCTGCTGGTGACCATCGACCCGGCCCCCTACGCCGCCGAGGTGGAGCGGGCAGAAGCCCAGGTGGCCGCCGCCCGCGCCCGGCAGGGCTACGCCCGCAGCGAACAGGCCCGTGCCAGCCGCCTGTGGGACGAGCGCGCCATCGCCCAGCGCGACCTGGACGAGCGCAGCAATGCGTTGCGCGAAGCCGACGCCAACCTGCGCGCCGCCCAGGCGGCCTTGAACAGCGCGCGGCTGAACCTGGACTACACCCAGGTGCGGGCGCCGGTGGCAGGGCGCATCGGGCGGCTGGAAGTGACCGTGGGCAACCTGGTCGGCGCCGGCGCCGCCGCGCCGGTGTTGGCCAACCTGGTCTCGGTCAGCCCCATCTACGCCAGCTTCGACGTGGACGAGCGGGCCGTCGGCAAGGCCCTGCGGGAGCTGCCCCAGACGCTCGACCGGCGCGCCGCCATCGGCCGCATTCCGGTGCAGATGGGTACCGTGGCCAGCGATGGCACGCCGTTCGAGGGCCATCTCCAGCTGATCGACAACCAGGTCGACGCACGGAGCGGCACGGTGCGCGTGCGCGCGGCCTTCGAAAACAAGGACGGCGTGCTGATCCCCGGCCAGTTCGCCCGCATCCGCATGGGCCAGGCCAGCAACAGCGACCTGCTGCTGGTGAGCGAGCGCGCCATCGGCACCGACCAGGACAAGAAGTTCGTGCTGGTGATCGGCGCCGGTGACAAGGCCGAGTACCGCGAAGTGAAGGTGGGCGCCTCGGTGCGTGGCCTGCGCGTGGTGCAAAGCGGCCTGGCGCCGGGCGAGCGGGTCGTCGTCAACGGCCTGCAGCACGTGCGCCCGGGCATGCAGGTGGCGCCGCAGCTGGTGGCCATGGATGCCCTGGCGGCCGGGGCCGCCACCGGCGCGGCCCGCGTGGCCTCCAACTGAAGCCGCCGCTTCTCCCATCCCCATTCAATTCATAGATCCGTGCCGGCGCCATGCGCCGGCTGGAGGGAATCGCCATGAACCTGTCGAAGTTCTTCATCGACCGGCCGATCTTTGCCGGCGTGCTGTCGCTGCTCATCTTCCTGGCCGGCCTGATCGCCTTGCGCGGCCTGCCGATCTCCGAGTATCCGGAAGTGGCGCCGCCGTCGGTGGTGGTGCGCGCCCAGTACCCGGGCGCCAACCCGAAGGTCATTGCCGAGACCGTCGCGGCGCCGCTGGAAGAATCGATCAACGGCGTCGAGGGCATGCTCTACATGGGCAGCCAGGCCACCACGGACGGCGTGATGACGCTGACCGTGACCTTCAAGCTGGGCACCGATCCGGACAAGGCGCAGCAGCAGGTGCAGAACCGCGTCTCGCAGGCCGAGCCGCGCCTGCCCGAGGAAGTCCGCCGGCTGGGCATCACGACCGTCAAGAGCGCACCGAACATCACGATGGTGGTGCACCTGGTGTCGCCCAACGGCCGCTACGACATCGACTACCTGCGCAACTACGCGGTGCTCAACGTCAAGGACCGGCTGGCGCGCATCGACGGCGTCGGCCAGGTCCAGGCCTGGGGCGGCGGTGAATACGCCATGCGCGTCTGGCTCGATCCGCAGAAGGTGGCGCAGCGCGGCCTGTCGGCCACGGACGTGGTGACCGCCATCCGCGGCCAGAACATCCAGGCCGCCGCCGGCGTGGTCGGCGCCTCGCCCGGCCTGCAGGGCGTGGACACGCAGATGTCCATCAATGCGCAGGGCCGGCTGTCGAGCGAGGAGGAGTTCGGCGACATCATCGTCAAGACCGGTGCCGACGGCGCGGTGACGCGCCTGCGCGACCTCGGCCGCATCGAGCTGGGCGCTTCCGAGTACGCGCTGCGCTCGCTGCTGGACAACAAGCCGGCGATCGGCATCGGCGTGTTCCAGGCGCCGGGCTCCAACTCCCTGCAGATATCGGCCGACGTGCGCAGCACCATGGCCGAGCTGGCGCGCTACATGCCCGAGGGGCTGGAATACCGCATCGCCTACGACCCGACGCAGTTCGTGCGCGCCTCGATCGACTCGGTGATCCACACGCTGCTGGAGGCCATCGCGCTGGTAGTGCTGGTGGTGATCCTGTTCCTCCAGACCTGGCGCGCGTCCATCATTCCGCTGCTGGCCGTGCCAGTGTCGGTCATCGGCACCTTCGCCGTGCTGCACATGCTGGGCTTTTCCATCAACGCGCTCACGCTGTTCGGCCTCGTGCTGGCGATCGGCATCGTGGTGGACGACGCGATCGTGGTGGTGGAGAACGTGGAGCGCAACATCGAGGCCGGCGCCAGCCCGCGCGAGGCGACCTACCGCGCCATGCGCGAGGTGTCGGGGCCGATCATCGCCATTGCGTTGACGCTGGTCGCGGTGTTCGTGCCGCTGGCATTCATCACCGGGCTGACCGGGCAGTTCTACCGGCAGTTCGCGGTGACGATCGCCATCTCCACCGTCATCTCGGCGATCAATTCGCTGACTCTGTCGCCAGCATTGGCGGCGCTGCTGCTCAAGAGCCACGACGCGCCCAAGGACGCGCTGACGCGCGGCATGGACCGCGCGTTCGGCTGGCTGTTCCGCGGCTTCAACCGCCTGTTCCACCGCGGCTCGCAGCAATACGGTGGCGGCGTGCGCCGCGTGCTCTCGCACAAGGCGTTGATGGTCGTGGTCTACCTGGCGCTGATCGCGCTGACGGCCGGCCTCTTCAAGGCGGTGCCGGCCGGCTTCGTGCCGGCGCAGGACAAGCAGTACCTGATCGGCTTTGCGCAACTGCCCGACGGCGCCACGCTCGACCGCACCGAAGAGGTGGTGCGACGCATGGGCGACGTGATGGCGAAGAACCCCAACATCGAGACCACGCTGGCGTTCCCGGGCCTGTCGATCAACGGCTTCACCAACAGCTCCAACGCCGGCATTGCCTTCGCCATGCTCAAGCCCTTCGACCAGCGCAAGCGGGCAGACCAGAGCGGCGGCGCGGTGGCGCAGCAGCTCAATGCCGAGTTCGCCAAGATCCAGGACGCGTTCATCGTGATGTTCCCGCCGCCGCCCGTGGAAGGGCTGGGCACGACTGGCGGCTTCAAGCTGCAGCTCGAAGACCGCGGCTCGGTCGGCTACGGCGCAATGGATGCGGCGGTGAAGGCGTTCATGGCCAAGGCCATGCAGACGCCCGAGCTGACCGGCATGTTCACCAGCTGGCAGGTCAACGTGCCGCAGCTGTGGGCCGACATCGACCGCACCAAGGCGCGCCAGCTCGGCGTGCCGGTGCAGGACATCTTCGACACCATGCAGATCTACCTGGGCAGCCTGTATGCGAACGACTTCAACAAGTTCGGTCGCACCTACAGCGTGCGCGTGCAGGCCGATGCGCCTTACCGCGCGCGTGCCGAGGACGTCGGCCTGCTCAAGGTGCGCGCCGGCAGCGGCGAGATGGTGCCCCTGTCGGCCCTCATGAAGGTCGATTCGAGCTACGGGCCCGAGCGTGCCATGCGCTACAACGGCTACCTGACGGCCGACATCAACGGCGGCCCGGCGCCGGGCTATTCCACCGGCCAGGCCCAGGACGCGATCAAGCGCATTGCCGCCGAAACGCTGCCGCCGGGCATCGACTTCGAGTGGACCGACCTGACCTACCAGGAAATCCTGGCCGGCAACTCGGCGGTGATCGTCTTCCCGCTGGCCATCCTGCTGGTGTTCCTGGTGCTGGCGGCGCAATACGAGAGCCTGACGCTGCCGCTGGCCATCATCCTGATCGTGCCCATGGGCATCCTGGCCGCGATGACGGGCGTGTGGCTCAGCGGCGGCGACAGCAACGTGTTCACGCAGATCGGGCTGGTGGTGCTGGTCGGCCTGTCGGCCAAGAACGCCATCCTGATCGTTGAGTTTGCGCGCGAGCTGGAGTTTGCCGGACGCACGCCGCTGCAGGCGGCCATCGAAGCCAGCCGCCTGCGCCTGCGCCCGATCCTGATGACGTCGATGGCCTTCGTCATGGGCGTGCTGCCGCTGGCCATGGCGACCGGCGCCGGCGCCGAGATGCGCAGCGCCATGGGCGTGGCGGTGTTCGCCGGAATGATCGGCGTGACGGCCTTCGGCCTGTTCCTCACCCCGGTGTTCTACGTGCTGCTGCGCCGGCTGGCCGGCAATCGCCCGTTGAAGCTGCATGGGCGCGAAGTGCACGGCGCAGAAGCCTTCGCTCCGGCCGGCGACCTGGCGGCGCACGGCAGCGGCAGCGGCGGCAACAACCTGCGGCCCCAGCCGGCCGCACCGCGTCAAGGAGAAGAAGCATGAACGCGACCCTGAACCAGAGACCCACCCCGTGGCGTGCGCGGGCCGCGCGCTTTGCCGCGCCGCTGACCGCCTTGCTGGCCGCGCTGGTGCTGGCCGGCTGCGCGACGCCGCCGCCGATCGAGTTGAACCTCGAGACGCCGGCGCGATACAAGGAAGACGTCAAGCCGACCGGCGACCGCGCCAATGCGCCCGACGCCGAGGCGGCCCCGGCCGATGGACGGTGGTGGACCGTGTTTCGCGATCCGCGGCTCGAGGCGCTGGTGGCCCGCGCGGCCGAGCGCAATACCGACGTACAGCAGGCGGCCGCTCGCCTGGCCCAGGCACGGGCCCTGGCGCGCGAGGTCGATGCGGACCGTGCGCCGCAGGTGGGACTGGGCGCGGCCGCCGTGCGCGGCGCCGGCGTCGACAAGGCGCAGGGCCGGCAACCGGCCAGCCTGTTCACGGCCGGGCTGGGCGCTTCGTGGGAGCTCGACCTGTTCGGGCGGCTGGCCGGCGCAAGCCAGGCGGCCGCGCTGGATGCGCGTTCGCGCGAGGCGCTGCTGCAGGGCACGCGGCTGGCGGTGCAGTCCGAAACCGCGCAGCTCTATCTGGCCGTGCGTGCGCTGGACGACGAGAGCCGCATCATGGCCGACACCGTGGAGGCCTACCGCGACACGCTGGATTTGACCGAGCGGCGCCAGCGCGCCGGCGACCTCGGCGAACTGGACGTCGAGCGCGTGCGCACCGAACTGGCGGCCACCGAATCCGACGCGCTGGCGGTGCAGCGCCAGCGCGCGCAGGTCGAGCACGCGCTGGCGGTGGTGCTGGGCGAGCTGCCCACCGCCTTTGCGCTCGAGCGAGACGCCTGGTCGACCGCGCTGCCGGCCATCCCGGCCGGACTGCCGTCCGACATGCTGGCGCGACGGCCCGACATCGGGGCGGCGCAATGGCGGGTGGAGGCGGCGCAGGCGCGCGTAGGCGTGGCGCAGAGCGCCTGGTTCCCCTCGATCGCGCTGACGGCCGACGGTGGCTATGCCTCGACCGACCTGGGCGACCTGCTCAAGTGGTCGGCGCGCTCCTGGGGCGTGGGCGCATTGCTGTCGCTGCCGCTGCTCGACGGCGGCCGGCGCGAAGCCGGGGTGCAGAGTGCGCAGGCCGAGTTCGACGGCGCCATGGCGGACTACCGGGCGCAGGTGCTGTCGGCCTTCAAGGAAGTGGAGGACCAGCTCTCGTCACTGAGGCTGCTGGCCCAGCAGTCGACGGTACAGGCGCGGGCGGTTGATTCGGCGCGCCGCGCCACCCGCCTGTCCGACGTGCGCTACCGCAACGGTGCCATCAGCCAGATCGACCTGCTCGATGCTCGCCGCAGCGAGTTGCGCAACAGCCGGCAGGCGCTGCTCATCAAGGCCCAGCAGTACCAGGCCACGGTGGCGCTGGTCCGGGCGCTGGGTGGCGGCTGGAGCGACGCGCAGGCGCAGGCGAAGGGGCCACTGCCGACTGCGGCGGTGGCGCGCGCCTTCTGAGTCGGTTGCCCTGGGCGGCGAGTTTCCGAGCCACCGGGGCGCCCGTGGCACCAACGTGGTGCTGAAGACGCTGCAGCAAAGGCGAGAATGCACGGTTTAAGTGCATCCAGGAGGAGCTGCAACCCATGAAGTACCACAGTGCCGACGACTTTCTCGCGCATGTCGCGCAACGCAATCCAGGGCAGCCGGAGTACCTGCAGGCCGTCACCGAGGTGATGCACAGCCTCTGGCCATTCATCGAGCGTCATCCGAAGTACCAGGCCTACAGCCTGCTCGAGCGCCTGGCCGAGCCGGAACGCGTCGTCATGTTCCGCGTCTGCTGGACCGACGACGCCGGCGAGGTGCAGGTCAATCGCGGCTACCGCGTTCAGCACAGCATGGCGATCGGGCCGTACAAGGGTGGCTTGCGGCTGCACCCGTCGGTGAACCTGTCGATCCTTAAATTCCTGGCCTTCGAGCAGACCTTCAAGAATGCGCTGACCACGCTGCCCATGGGCGGCGGCAAGGGCGGCAGCGATTTCGACCCCAAGGGCCGCAGCACCGCCGAGGTGATGCGCTTCTGCCAGGCCTTCGCCGCCGAACTGTTCCGCCACGTGGGTGCGGACACCGACGTGCCGGCCGGCGACATCGGGGTCGGTGCGCGCGAGGTCGGCTTCCTGGCCGGCATGGTCAAGAAGCTCACCAACCGCGCCGACTGCGTGTTCACCGGCAAGGGGCTGTCGTTCGGCGGGTCGCTCATCCGGCCGGAGGCCACTGGCTACGGCAACGTCTACTTCGCCCAGCAGATGCTCGAGCGCAAGGGCATGTCCTTCGACGGCCTGCGCGTGGCCGTCTCCGGCTCCGGCAACGTGGCGCAATACACCATCGAGAAGGCGATGGCGCTCGGCGCGAAGGTGGTCACCGTGTCCGACTCCGGCGGCTGCGCCGTCGACGAGGACGGCTTCACCCCGGACAAGCTGCAACTGCTCATGCACATCCGCAACGACCGCCATGGCCGCGTCAGCGAGTACGCGGCCCAGGCCGGCCTGCGCTACGTCGAGGGCGCGCGGCCCTGGCAACTGCTGCCGGTGCAGGTGGCGCTGCCGAGCGCCACCCAGAACGAGCTGGACGGCGACGACGCGCTGGCCCTGGTCAAGAACGGCGTGCGTTGCGTGGCCGAGGGCGCCAACATGCCCAGCACGCTCGACGCGATCAAGGTGTTCGAGGCGCATGACGTGCTCTATGCGCCGGGCAAGGCCAGCAATGCCGGCGGCGTGGCCACTTCCGGCCTGGAGATGAGCCAGAACGCGCTGCGCCTGTCCTGGCCGCGCGAGGAGGTCGACGCGCGGCTGCAGCAGATCATGAAGAGCATCCATGCCGCATGCCTGCACCACGGCGAGACGGCCGGCGGCCGCGTCAGCTACGTGCAGGGTGCCAACGTGGCCGGCTTCGTCAAGGTGGCGGACGCGATGCTGGCGCAGGGCGTCATCTGACGCCTGGCGCGCCGGCGGGCGTGCGGCGTCAGCGCGTGTATTCGCCGGCGGCCTCGGGCTGGAACGGCAGGCCGACGATGCGGGCCGCGCGCGTGCCCGCCGGCGAATGCCACCGCACCGTGGTGCCCACGCGCGCGCCCAGCAGGCTGGTGCCCGCCGGCGACAGCACCGAGATGCAGTCGGGCGCCTGCTGCGCGTCCTGCGGATAGCACAGCGTCAGCGCGCGCGGTGCGCGCGAGGCGTCGTCGGCGAGCAGCACGCGCGAGTTCATGGTGACCACGTCGGGCGCGACGTCGTGCGATTCCACCAGGTCGACCTGGTCCAGCAGGTCCTGCAGCGCGGGCGCCGTGGTGGCCAGCTTGCGCAGCCGCGCATGGTCCAGCAGGGTGAGGGTTCGCTCGGCGACGGTAGTGGCCGGGCTGTTGGTTTCGATCATCGGATGCTCCTGACAAGCAAAGAGGGCACGGCCGCCTGCGCGCAGCGCGGGTGGGGTGGACGTGCCGAATGCGCGGGCTGTGGGGGCCCGGCGATCAGGAACTGCGCGAAACAGGGGGGAAGAGAGGGTGGTTGATCGCCGGGCTCAGGAGTGGCCAGGCGTTCGGCAGGCGCGGCACGCCCGCGCCTCGTCCACGTTGGGCGAGGCGGTGTCCGTGGGACGGGCGGCGTGGCGCTGCATGGTTGCCAGTGTAGCGGCGGGCAGCTACTTGCGGGCGGCGATGGCCTTCTCGGCCTTGTTGACCAGGTCGTTGCCGACGGTGGGCTTCCACTTGGCGTAGACCGGCCGCGTGATCTTCACGAAGGCCTCGCGCTCGGCCGGCGTCAGCTGCGTGACGGTCACGCCCATGCCGGCGATCTCCTTGAGCACCGGCTTGTCGGCCTCGACCAGGCCCTTGCGGGCCAGCACGATTTCCTGCTTGCCCGCGTCGATGGCGGCCTGGCGCACGATGGCCTGGTCGGCAGGGGTCCAGGATGCCCAGATCTCCTTGTTGACCACGAACACCAGCGGATCGGCCACGTAGCCCCAGGTGGTCACGAACTTCTGGCCGACGTTCTGCATCTTCAGCACCGTGAACAGGAACAGCGGGTTCTCCTGGCCGTCAACCGCTCCGCTGGCCAGCGCCGGCTGGGCATCGGCCCAGCTCATCTGCGTCGGGTTGGCGCCCATCGCGCTGAACATGTCGGAATAGATCGGCGAGCCCACGACCCGCAGCTTCATGCCCTTGAGGTCGTCCGGCGTCTTGATGGGATGCTTGGAGTTGGTGACTTCGCGAAAGCCGTTCTCGCCCCACGCCAGCGGCACCACGCCGGCCTTGTCCAGCCGCGCGAAGATGTCCTTGCCCACTTCGCCCTGCGTCAGCGCGTCGATGGCCGCGTAGTCGGGCATGAGGAAGGGCATGGAGAAGAGGTTCAGCTCCTTGACCTGCGGCGACCAGTTGATGGTCGAGCCCACCGCCATGTCGATCACGCCCTGGCGCAGCGCGCTGAACTCGCGCGTCTGGTCGCCCTGGATCAGCGAAACGCCGGGGTAGAGCTTGATGTTGATGCGGCCCTGGGTGCGTTCCTTGACCAGGTCGGCCCAGATCTTTCCGGCCATGCCCCACGGCGTGGGCGGGCCGAGCACCAGCGACATCTTGTATTCGGCCTTGTAGTTGGCCTGCGCCAGCGCGGCGCCGGAGAAGGTGGCCAGGGCGGTGGCAACGGCGGCCAGGCCGAGCAGGGTGCGACGCAGTTTCATTCTGAAAGTCTCCTTGGGTGAAATATCGGGTTCAGCAGGTGTTTCGAGGTGCGCGAAGACTAGGGGCGAGCGTCAATAGCCAAGTTTGTGCGGCAGCCACAGCGCGATCTGCGGCCAGGCGATCACCGCCACCATCACCAGGAACATGGCGAACAGCAGCCAGCCGACCCAGCGCACGGTTTCCTCCATGCGCACCCCGGCGATGCGGCAGGACACCATCAGGTTCACCGCCAGCGGCGGCGTGAACTGGCCCAGCGCTACCTTGAGCGTGAGCAGCACGCCGAACCACACCGGGTCCCACTTGTAGTACTGCACGATGGGCCACAGCAGCGGTACGAAGATCAGGAAGATCGACACCCCGTCGAGGAACATGCCCACCGTGATGAGCAGCAGGATCAACAGCGACAGCACGCCGTATTCGCCCAGCCCCGAGTTGACGATCGCACGGGCGACCGGATCGATCACCCCCAGCGTGGACAGCGAGTAGGCGAAGATGCCGGCCAGCGACACCACCAGCAGGATCACCGCCGACAGTTCGCCAGATTCACGCAGGATCTCGAACAGGTCGCGCAGCCGGATGGTGCGGTAGACGATCATGCCGACGAACAGGCCGTAGAACACCGCCACCACCGCCGCCTCGGTCGGGGTGAACCAGCCCAGGCGCATGCCGCCGAGGATGAGCACCGGCGCCGCCAGGCCCCAGCTGGCTTCGCGCAGGCTCTTCCAGAAGGCCGGTCGGGGCAGCGTGGATTCCAGCGCGCCCATCTTGTGCTTGCGGGCGATCCACACCGCCGGCACGATCAGCGCAAAGCCGGCCAGGATGCCCGGGATCATGCCGGCGGCGAACAGCGCCGGCACCGACGCGTTGGGCACCAGCACCGAATACACGATGAAGGCCACCGACGGCGGGATCAGGATGTCGGTGGCCGCCGCCGCGCCGACCACGCTGGCGGCGAACGAGGGCGGATACCCCGCGCGGTTCATGGCGGCGATCATCACGCCGCCCACCGCGGCCGCCGTGGCCGGGCCCGAACCCGAGATGCCGCCCATGAACATCGCCACCGCGATCGTCACCAGCGGCAGCATGCCCGGGCCGCGGCCGACAATGGCAATGGCGAAGTTCACCAGCCGCGAGGCGACGCCGGAGCGGTCGAAGATCGAGCCCACCAGCACGAACATCGGAATGGCCAGCAGCGGGTATTTGCCCAGCCCGGCGTAGAAGTTCTGCGGCACGGCCAGCAGGCCGAACCATTGGGCGTCGCCGTTGGCCAGCGCGATGCAGGCCGCGCCCGCCAGGCCCAGCGCTGCGCCGATCGGCACGCCGGCAAGCATCATCGCCACGAAGGCGACGAACAGGAGCGTGGCGATCATTGCTGGTCGCCTTCGACGCGGTGCGCTTCGCGGCCGCGCCGCACGAACAGGCCGACCGCGCGCAGCGCGATGGCCGTCGAGACGATCGGCAGCCAGACCGAGTACCACCACTGCGGCACGCCGATGCCCGGCGAGGTCTCCTCGAAGCGGTAGTCGTCCCAGACCACGCGCAGGCTCAGCGCGGCCATGAGGAAGAACAGCAGCGCCACCATCAGCGCCCCGAACTGCGCCAGCCGCCGGCGGCGGGTCATGGAGCCGGCTTCGGAGAAATACTCGATGCGGATGTTGCGGTCGCGCGCCACGGCGGCCGAGCCAGCCACCATCGCCAGCAGGATCATGAGGAAGACGGAGAACTCTTCCGTCCAGGCGAAGGACGAATCCGTGAAGTAGCGCACCAGCACGTTGGCGAAGGTGATGCAGGCAAGCAGCGCCATGATCACCACCGTGGCCCAGTCCTCCACCGCCAAGGGCACGCGGGTGGGCTCGTCCGGCCCGTCCATTGGCAACTCGGGAGATGAACTCGTGCTGTGCGGCGGTGGCGCCGAAGCGTCATCCGGCGCGGCGCGGCCGGATTTTTGGGGAGGGGACATCGAACGACAAGGCACTGCGGCCGGGATTCGGCCCGGGGCGATGGTAACGGTCGATAACTATTTGCCCCATCGGGTCTTTCCTGATGCGCAACCGAAGTCCAGCCCCGGCGGGGCGCGCCAGTTGCAACCCGATGGCCCTTGGGCCGTCGTATCCGCCCGGCCGGGAATGGGACAATCCGGCCCCATGACGACCAGCCCCGACCAGATCACCATCACCCGCCCCGACGACTGGCACCTGCACGTGCGCGACGGGGCCGCATTGCAGGCCGTGGTCCCGCACAGCGCGGCCCAGTTCGGCCGCGCGCTGATCATGCCCAACCTGCGCCCGCCGGTGACCACCGCGCTGCAGGCGCAGGACTACCGCGACCGCATCCTGGCCGCGTTGCCGCCCGGCAGCGCCTTCGAGCCGGTCATGTCGCTGTACCTGACCGACCGCCTGCCGCCGGACGAGATCGCCCGCGCCGCCGCTGCCGGCATACGCGCCCTCAAGCTGTACCCGGCCGGCGCCACCACCAACAGCGACGCGGGTGTCACCGACATCCGCAACACCTACCCGACGCTGGAGGCCATGCAGAAGCACGGCCTGCTGCTGCTGGTGCACGGCGAGGTGACCGACCCGACGGTGGACCTGTTCGACCGCGAGGCGGTGTTCATCGACCGGGTGCTGATCCCGCTGCGGCGCGACTTCCCCGAGCTGAAGATCGTGTTCGAACACCTGACCACGAAGGAGGGCGCCCAATACGTGCAGCAGGCCGACCGGTTCACCGGCGCCACCATCACCGCGCACCACCTGCTGTACAACCGCAACGCGATCTTCACCGGCGGTATCCGGCCGCACTATTACTGCCTGCCCGTGCTCAAGCGCGAGACGCACCGGCTGGCGCTGGTGGAGGCCGCCACCGGCGGCAGCGACCGCTTCTTCGCCGGCACCGACAGTGCACCGCACCCGGCCCATCTGAAGGAGCACGCGCTCGGCTGCGCCGGGTGCTACACCGGGCTGACCGCGCTGGAGCTGTACGCCGAAGCCTTCGACAGCGTCGGCCGGCTGGACCGGCTCGAAGGCTTTGCCAGCTTCCATGGCGCCGACTTCTACGGCCTGCCGCGCAATGCCGGCAACGTCACGCTGGTGCGCGAGTCCTGGACCGTGCCCGAGACCGTGCCCTACGGCGAAACCACCCTCAAGCCGTTGCGCGGTGGCGAGGCGGTCCACTGGAAGCTGCAGGCCGCCTGACATTCAACCAAAGCATCCGAAGGACAGACCCATGCCCCTGATCGCCGAGAAGCAGATGCGCATCGCGCTGATCATCGACGCCGACAACGCGCCGGCCGACAAAATCGACGAGGTGCTCACCGAGCTGTCGACCCTGGGCGTGATCAACGTTCGGCGCGCCTACGGCAACTGGACCAAGGGCGCGCTGTCGGGCTGGCAGGACCGGCTGCTCGAGTTCGCGATCAGGCCGGTGCAGCAGTTCGACTATTCCAAGCGCAAGAACGCCAGCGACATGGCGATGACCGTGGACGCGATGGAGCTGCTCTACAACGACCGTCCGGACGCCTTCGGCATCGTCTCGTCCGACGCAGACTTCACACCGCTGGTGATGCATCTGCGCGCCAAGGGCGCGGCGGTGTTCGGCTTCGGCGCGGCGCAGACGCCCAAGCCTTTCGTCAACGCCTGCTCGCGCTTCCTGTACCTGGAGGCGCTCGGCTCGACCGAGCCGGAGGCCGAGGCCGAGGCCGCCGCACTGGGCGGCGAAGCGGCCGCCTCGGCTCGCGAGGACGCCGAGTCCGCCGCCCCGGGCGTGCCCGGCCGGCCCGCACGGCTACGGGTGCCCAGCGCCGAATTGCGGCAGGACTCGCGTCTGATGACGCTGCTGCGCGACGCCGCACAGGCGGTGCAGGACGAGACGGGCTGGGCCATGGTCGGCGCGGTCGGGTCTCAGATTGCCAACAAGGCCTCGTTCGACCCGCGCAACTACGGCTACGCCACGCTTACCAAGCTGCTGGCTGCCACCCAGGCCTTCGAGATGCGCGACGAAGGCAGCTCCCGCGTGGCGGTGCGGGACAAGCGCCTCACGCGTGCCGCCACCCGCTGAGCGACTGGCCGCTGAACCTTCGGTCGGCGGCGCGGCGGGCCCTGCCGGCTGGCTCGCGTGCATCGACTGGACACGCCCCTGGCTCGCGCCCTACGCCGTCGCCGGCGAACCGCTGGCCCGGCGCGCGGCAGTCCTGGGCGTGACGGCCGCGCTGGCGGGCGAGCGTCCCGCTGGTCGCCGCTTCGTTGCGCAGCAGGCGCTGCCCGCCGGCCAGGCGTACGAGTTGTTCATCGATGACCACGGCGCCGTTCCCACCCGCGAGAACCCGCACGATTTCTTCAATGCGCTGGTGTGGGTGCATCTGCCGCAGGCCAAGCGCCGCATGAACGTTCTGCAGGCGGCCGAGATCCGGCGTATGGGTGTCGGGTCGCGCCGCGGCCCGCTGCGCGATGCGCTGACGCTGCTCGACGAGAACGGCGCCGTGCTGCAGGCGCCGCCGCCGTTGTGGCGGGCGCTGCAGGCGCGCGACTGGCGCAGCCTGTTCGTCGAGCGGCGCGCGCTGTGGCGGGATGCACGCCTGCAGATCGTCGGCCACGCGCTGCTGGAACAACTGGTGCTGGCGCCGCGCAAGCCGCTCACGGCGCACGTGCTGCTGGCGCCTGCGCCGGGCGGCCCGTCACTGCCCGCCGGCGACGACGCGGCGCTGGCCGCGGCGCTCGATCCGGCCTGGCTGGCGACCAAGCCGTTCGCCCCGCTGCCGGTGCTCGGCGCGCCAGGCTGGTGCGCCGAAAACCAGAACTTTTGCTTTTATGATGACTCCGACGTGTTCCGTCCGCGCAGGCCGCCAGAACGAAGAACAACCCATGGGCCTGCACGACCCCGCACAGCTTGAAGCGGGCCGCCCGGCCCCCATCTGAGCGGGGCAGATTCCTCCCACGGAGAACCCAACTTGAAACGCATCATCCTGTTTGTCCTGACCAACGTCCTGGTGGTGGCGGTGCTGGGCATCGTCGCCAGCCTGCTGGGCGTCAACCGGTACCTCACCGCCAACGGGCTCAACCTGGGCGCCCTGCTCGGATTCGCGCTGATCATGGGCTTCGGCGGGGCGATCATCTCGCTGCTCATCAGCAAGCCCATGGCCAAGTGGACCACGCGGCTGCACATGATCCACGAGAACCCGCAGTCGGCGGACGAGGCCTGGATCGTCGACACCGTGCGCAAGTTCGCCGACAAGGCCGGCATCGGCATGCCCGAGGTCGGCATCTTCGAGGGTGACCCCAATGCCTTCGCCACCGGCGCCTTCAAGAACTCCTCGCTGGTGGCGGTCTCCACCGGCCTGCTGCAGAACATGACGCGCGAAGAGGTCGAGGCCGTCATCGGCCACGAGGTGGCGCACATCGCCAACGGCGACATGGTCACCATGACGCTGATCCAGGGCGTGATGAACACCTTCGTCGTGTTCCTCTCGCGCGTCATCGGCTACGCGGTCGACTCGTTCCTGCGCCGCGGCAGCGACAACAACTCCGGCCCGGGCATCGGCTACTACGTCAGCACCATCGTGCTGGACATCGTGCTGGGCTTCGCCGCCGCCATCGTGGTGGCCTGGTTCTCGCGCCAGCGCGAGTTCCGTGCCGACGCCGGCGCGGCCGAACTGATGGGCCGCAAGCAGCCGATGATGAACGCGCTGGCCCGCCTCGGCGGACTGCCCGCGGGCGAATTGCCCAAGGCGGTCGAGGCCATGGGCATCACGGGCAGCATCGGCAAGCTGTTCGCCACGCACCCGCCGATCGAGGAGCGCATCGCCGCGCTGCAGCAGCGCGCCTGACAGGCCACCTGCCGATCAAGGGGCAGTCGCTGCGGCGGCTGCCCCTTTTTCCATGGTCGGTCAGAAAGGAGGCGCCTGCCGCGCCCTCTGCGCGCGCGCAGCCTCCGTCCACCAGGCCAGGTCGTCGGCAAAGCGGCCGAAGCTGCGCTCGAGCGCGTCGCCGGCTGGGCCGGTCGGCTCGCCGGCGGCGTCGAGCGTCTGCGAGATCGGGCCGACCGCCAGCGTGCTGGACACGACCACCATTCCCATCTCCGACAGGATCGAATGCCAGATGGTGCCCGAGCGAACGCCGGAGAAGCGCCCGGCCGAGTAGCTGGCAATGGCGGCGGGACGCCAGAACCATTCCTCCAGGAAGTGGTCGGTGAGATTCTTCAGGCCGGGCTGCGGGCCCCAGTTGTATTCGCCGGTGACGAACACGAAGCCGTCGGCCGCGCGGATCTTGCCGGCCAGTTCTTCCAGAGGCTGCGGCGCCGTGCCCTTCGGATATTCCTTGTACATGCGGTCCAGCATGGGCAGGCCGATCGCCTTGGCGTCGATCAATTCAGGCTGGGCGCCGCGCGCCGCCAGGCGTGCCACGAGATAGTCCGCCAGCCGGATGCCCATCCGGTCGGCGCGGTAGGAGCCGTAGAAAACCAGGATCTTGTCTGCCATTGCCGCATTCCCCTCGGCCGGGAACCGCCCGGCGCTCGCCCCCGAGCCTAAGGCATGCGAGCCACGGCGAAGTGCAGGCGAATTGCCGACGATCGCGGGTTACACCTGTTGGCACGATAGCTGCCTTGTCGGATCGTGGCCCCGGCCACATTCCTTTTCCCACCCGCCTGGAAAGCGACAACAACAGATGAAGAAGAACAGCTTGAACCAAAGCCTGCTGGCATTGACACCCATTGCACTGGCCCTTGCCCTGGCCAGTTGCGGGGGCGATTCGCACCCGGACCACAACGGCTCGACGCCGCCGGTCACCGATACGCCCGTCACCGACAGCGGTGGATCGGAGCCCGCGCTGGCGGTCGACAATGACCCCAACAGCTGCTCGGTGCTCTCGAACGATGGATCGGCCGTCATCGTCGGCTCCGGCCTGGCCGGCGACCCGTCGGCGCCGGAGCCCTCGTCGGGCTATCGCCTGGGCTACAAGGCCAAGTACTCGAGCAAGTACATGGTGGTGGCCAATACGCCGTTGGCAACGAAGGCCGGCTGCGACATCCTGAAAGCCGGGGGTACCGCGGCCGACGCCGCCGTGGCCGTGCAGGCCGTTCTGGGTCTGGTCGAGCCGCAGTCCAGCACCATCGCGGGCAGCGCCTTCATGCTGTACTACGACGCCGCGACCAAGACCGTCTCGGCCTACGACGGCCGCGAGTCGGCGCCGGCGGCAGCCACCAACTACTACCTGGCGCGCCAGGACCAGGCCAACCCCAGCTCGCCGACACCGGTGCCCAGTGCCCGCCGCAGCGGCCGCTCCATCGGCGTGCCCGGCGTGACGCGCATGCTGGAACTGGCCCATGGCGAACACGGCAAGCTCAAGTGGAACCAGTTGTTCGACCACGGCATCGGCCTGGCCAACAACGGCTTCAAGGTGCCCACGCGCATGGCCGACGCCATCGCGGGCGCGGCCAGCAGCTTCGCGCTCGACGCCAATGCCATGGCGACCTACTACCACGCCGACGGCACGCCGTACGTCTCCGGCGAAGTCATGACCAACGTCGCCTACGGCAAGACGCTCAAGGCGATCGCCGAAGGCGGCGCCAATGCCCTGTACACCGGCACCATCGCGCAGGACATCGTCGCCAAGGCCGGCCAGAGCGTCGGTGACGACGCGGCCAGGACACCGATCACCCCGAGCCTGATGACGCTCGACGACCTGGCCGGCTACCAGGCCAAGAAGCGCAAGGCGGTCTGCACCACCTATCGCGACAAGTACTACGTCTGCGGCATGCCTCCGCCTTCGTCCGGCGGCCTGGGCGTGGCGCAGGCGCTGGGCATCCTGGAGAACTTCGACCTGTCGCAGTATCCGCCGGTCAATCCCGCCAACGAAGGCGGCGTGCCCAGCACCATGGGGGTGCACCTGGTGTCCGAGGCCGAGCGCCTGGCCTACGCCGACCGCGACAAGTACGTGGCCGACGCCGACTACGTGCCGCTGCCCGGCGACGGCGTGTCGACCATGGTCGACAAGGCCTACCTGAAGCAGCGCGCGGCCCTGATCGATCCCACCAGGTCGATGGGCGTGGCCTCTCCCGGAAACCTGGGGTCCGTCCCGCTCGGCACTGACACCACGGTCGAGCATGGCACGACCCACTTCTCCATCGTCGATGCCTACGGCAACGCTGTATCGATGACGACGACGGTCGAATCGAGCATGGGCTCGTACCACATGGTCGACGGCTTCCTGCTGACCAACCAGCTGACCGACTTCGCGGCATCGCCGACCGACAGCACCAGCGGCGAGCTGGTGGCCAACCGCGTGGCCCCGGGCAAGCGGCCGCGCAGCACGATGGCGCCCACGCTGGTGTTCAAGGGCACCGAGCCCGGGGACTTCCTGATGGCGACCGGCTCGCCGGGCGGCGGCACCATCATCCAGTACGTGGTCAAGACCCTGGTCGGTGCGCTGGACTGGGGCCTCGATGCCCAGCAGGCGACTTCGCTGATCGATTTCGGCGCCAGCAACAGCAAGACCACGAGCGTGGACGGCTCCAACTTCATGTCCGCGAGCAACCCCACCGGCACGCTCGACCTGTCGACACTGGTGAGCGAACTCAAGGCCATGGGACACACGGTCTCGACCAGTTCGCAGTCGAGCGGCATCTCGACCATCATGCGCGCCAACAAGGACGGGGCGGCCAAGCTCGAGGGCGGCGTCGACCCGCGCCGCGAAGGCATCGTGCTGGGCGACGGCGCACTGTAGGCGCACCGCCGGCCGCGCTTTCCCGGCATCGACGCCGGGAAACGAGCGGCTGGCTATTCGGGGGCGGAAGGCGAAGGGGCCGGCGCCGCGTCCGCGGCGTCTGCCGCCTGGGCCGCCTCTGCCGTGTCCACCGCCGCGGCAGCGATGCGGGCCGCCTCCGCCAGTGCCTGGTCCTGGCGCACCCGCTTGAGCGTGCGCGCGACCTCGGCCGGCGCCATGCCGTACATGTCGGCGAATTCGGCCTCGCTCTTGCCGCTGGCCTCGAACGCGCGCAGCAGGGCTTCGCGCCGGGCGGCCTGGCGGCCCAGTTCAACCACGGCGTCGTCGAGCGCGGCGTTGGCCGCCTCGTCGCGGGTGCGCATGCGCAACTGGTAGTCCTCGCGCGACAGGCCCGAGGCCTCGATCGCCTTGGCCAGCCGCGCGCGCAGTTCCACGCCCAGGTCCTGCCCGCTGCGCTGCTGGCGCCGTTTGAACACTTCGATCAGTGCGTGGTGGACATGCTCGGGCGCCATCGGCTCGACCACCTGGCCGTCGAGGTCGTGCCGCGGCAGTCCGTTGGCTACGCATTCGAGGTAGCGGGTGGAGCGGGCATGCATGCCCATCGCGGCCTTCAACGCCTCGGGCTCGAATTCGCTGCCGTGACGGGCCACGATGTCCTCGTAGACGCCCCGCTTGAGCGGCAGGAAGCGCGCGCCGAACAGCGCCGGGTAGAGCTGGAACAGGCGCTCGAGCACCGGGTTCGGCTTGCCGTTGCCGCGTTGACCACGCTGGCCGCGCGCCTTGGCGGCCGGGGCTGCTGCGCCCTGCCGCGCCCCGCCGTCCTGCGGCGCGGCGGCGTTGTCCTTGGCGGCGGCGCCGTCGGCCGCGGCAGGCGCAGGGCGGTTCCTGCCCTTGCCGCCGCGGCGGGAGCGGCGGCGCTGGGCCGGCTCTGCGCCTTCGGCAGCCTGCACGACTGCCGGCGCATCGGCGGGCGGGACGGGCGCCGGGGTCTGGGTGTCTGCAGGCAGGGCGGCGTTGTCGTTGACGTCGTTCATGGTCGGGGTCGCTGAGAGCGGGTTCGAGAAAGGAAGAGGGCGAAAGGCGGCTTCCGGCGCGTCAGGCCGTGCCGGAGGGCGCCGGCGCGGTGCGTGCCAGCGAGCGCCCGATCAGAAGGCGGAACGGCAGCAGCATGAACACGCCGACGGCGAGCTTGACGGCCAGGTCGCCCAGGGCCCACGTGAGCCAGGGGCCGTCGGTGCCTGCGAAGGCGATGCCCCAGAACACGATGCTGTCCAGCACGGCGGCGATCACCGTGGCCACCAGCGGAGCGCGCCACCAGCGGCCTTGGCGCAGGCGGTGGAACACGCCGATGTCCAGCAGCTGCGAGGCAATGAATGCCAGGCCGGAGGCGGCGGCGATGCGCGCCGGTGCCAGCATCAGCGAGGCCGCGACCGCCACCGCGAAGCCCAGCCACGCGACGCGGCGCGCCTGGCCGGGGCCGAAGCGGCGATTGATCAGGTCGCTCACCAGGTAGGCGGCCGGATAGCTGAAGGCGCCCCAGGTCAACCAGTCGTTGAGGGGGAACTGGACCAGGTAGTTGGAAGCCAGCACCACGGCCACCATGGCCGCGACGCCCTGGCTGAACTGCAGCCGGGTCGGGCGCGCGAAGGCATTGCTGTCGTTGCGAGTCGTCGTCATGAAAGAGGAGGAAGAATGGCTCAGGCCGCATGCGCGGCGATGGTGTCGAGCGTCGACAGCGGCGCGATCTGGCGCGCCACCGCCTCGGCCACCTTGATGCCGTCGACGCCGGCCGACAGGATGCCGCCGGCATAGCCGGCGCCTTCGCCCGCCGGGTACAGGCCGGCCAGTCCCGGGCACTGGAGGGTGCAGGCGTCGCGGGCAATGCGGATCGGCGACGACGTGCGCGTCTCGACGCCGGTCAGCACCGCGTCGTGCCGGTCGAAGCCTCGGAGCTTGCGCCCGAACGCCGGGAACGCCTCCCGCATGGCGGCGATGGCGTAGTGGGGAAGGGCGGCCTGCAGGTCCGTCAGGCGCACGCCGGGCTTGTAGCTCGGTTGCACCTCGCCGAAGGCGCTGGACGGCCGGCCGGCAACGAAGTCGCCCACCAGTTGGCCGGGCGCGCAGTAGTCGCTGCCGCCGAGCACGAAGGCGTTCGATTCGAGCCGGCGCTGCAGCTCGATGCCGGCCAGCGGGTGCGGCTTGCCCTGCGCCTGCGCGAGCAGTTCGGGCGGCAGGTCCAGGTGGCGGTAGTCGGTCGGGTAGTCCGCCGGCTCGATGGCCACCACGATGCCGGCATTGGCGTTGCGCTCGTTGCGCGAGTACTGGCTCATGCCGTTCGTGACCACGCGGTTCGGCTCGCTGGTGGCGGCCACCACCGTGCCGCCGGGGCACATGCAGAAGCTGTACACCGAGCGGCCGTTGCTGGCGTGGTGCACCAGTCGGTACTCGGCCGCGCCCAGCAGCGGATGCCCGGCGTGACGGCCCCACCGTGCGCGGTCGATCAGCCCTTGCGGATGCTCGACGCGAAAGCCGATGGAAAAGGGCTTGGCCTCGATCGGCGCGCCGCGCGTGTGCAGCATGGCGAAGGTGTCGCGTGCGCTGTGCCCGAGGGCCATCACCACATGGTCGGCGCGCAGTTCGTGCGACTGGCCGGTGGCCTGGTCCAGCACCGCCAGCCCGCGGACATGGCCATCCTCGACCCGGACGTCGGTCACGCGCTGCTGGAAGCGGACCTCGCCGCCCAGCGCCAGGATCTGCGCGCGGATGTTCTCCACCACCTTGACCAGCTTGAAGGTGCCGATGTGCGGGTGCGATTCCCACAGGATTTCTTCCGGCGCGCCGGCCCGGACCAGCTCGCTCATCACCTTGCGGCTGAGGAATCGAGGGTCCTTGATCTGGCTGTAGAGCTTGCCGTCCGAGAACGTGCCTGCGCCGCCTTCGCCGAACTGCACGTTCGATTCCGGCTGCAGTTCCTTGCGGCGCCACAGGCCCCAGGTGTCGCGCGTGCGCTCGCGCACCGGCTTGCCGCGCTCGAGCACGATCGGCCTGAGGCCCATCTGCGCCAGCAGCAGCGCCGCGAAGATTCCGCAGGGCCCGAAGCCCACCACCACCGGGCGGGGCAGGCCGGCGTCGGCCGGTGCGCACAGCACCGGCCGGTAGGTCATGTCGGGCGCGGGCTGCACGTGCGGGCCGGCCGCCGAGGCCAGCACCGCGGCCTCGCGCGCGGGGTCGGTCAGCGTGACGTCGACGATGTAGACCTGCAGCAGATCGGCCTTGCGCGCGTCGAAGCTGCGCTTGAAGACAGTGTGGCCGGCAATGTCGGCCGGCGCCAGCCCGAGCGCGCCGGCGATGGCCTGCAGCACGGCGTCGGGGGCGTGCTCCAGCGGGAGCTTGAGTTCGGAGATTCGGATCATGGCGGGGCGGCCCGTGTTGATCGGGCAAAACACCGATTTTACCGGGCGCGCCGGTTGCGGCCGCTACGACGGCAGGAAGCCGTCCACCGACAGGTAGCGCTCGCCCGTGTCGTAGTTGAAGCCCAGCACCACCGCGTCGGCCGCGAGTTCGGGCAGTTTCTGCGCGATCGCCTGCAGCGTGGCGCCCGAGGAGATGCCCACCAGCATGCCCTCTTCGCGCGCGCAGCGGCGCGCCATTTCGCGCGCGGCCTCGGCATCGACCTGGATCACGCCGTCGAGCAGCGCGGTGTCCAGGTTGTCGGGGACGAAGCCGGCGCCGATGCCCTGGATCGGGTGCGGCGCGGGCGCGCCGCCGGAGATGACCGGCGAAGCCGTCGGCTCCACCGCGAACACCTTGAGGCGGGGCCATTTCTTCTTGAGCACGCGGGCGCAGCCCGTGATGTGCCCGCCGGTGCCGACGCCGGTGATCAGCACGTCCAGCCCGTCGGGGAAGTCCGCCGCGATCTCCTCGGCGGTCGTGCGCACGTGCACCTCGACGTTGGCCGGGTTGTTGAACTGCTGGGGCATCCAGGCGCCGGGCGTGCCGGCCACGATCTCCTCGGCGCGGGCAATGGAGCCCTTCATGCCCTTCTCGCGCGGGGTCAGCTCGAAGGTGGCGCCATACGCCAGCATCAGGCGGCGGCGCTCGACGGACATGCTGTCGGGCATGACCAGCACCAGCTTGTAGCCCTTGACGGCCGCCACCATGGCCAGGCCGACGCCGGTGTTGCCCGAGGTCGGCTCGACGATGGTGCCGCCCGGCTTGAGCTTGCCCGAGCGCTCGGCGTCCTCGACCATCGACAGCGCGATGCGGTCCTTGATGGAGCCGCCCGGGTTGGCGCGCTCGGACTTGATCCACACCTTCTGGGTGGCCGGCGAGAACAGGCGCTGGATGCGCACGTGCGGCGTGTTGCCGATGGTTTGCAGGATGGTGTCGGCTTTCATGTCAAAACTCCTTCGACGGTGGAATCAGACGCCATTGTGGGCGAGCCCGGCACGCCCGACGGCCGCACGGCGATAATCGGCCCCGTGAAGCACGCCGGACCGCCGCTGGTGCAAGCAGCAATGCCGGCCCTCGGGCCGGGCCGAAAGGCCGCACTGGAGGAACGTCCGGACTGCACAGGACAGCGCAGGAGCTAACGGCTCTCCACCGTGAGGTGAGGATCAGAGCAACAGAGACGAGTCAGCCCGTCGTTCAGCGGCGGGTTGGGTGAAACGGGCAATCTCTGCGCGCAGCAACACCAAGTAGGCCAGCGTCGAGGTGGTTCCGCCGAGCTGGCGGGTAGGTGGCATCGAGCCGTCCGGGCGACCGGCGGCCCAGAGTAATGGCGGTCACGCCGGGGGCGACCCCGGTGCACAGAATCCGGCGTACAGGCGTGCTTCACACTTTATTCGCCGCCATCCGGCGCGCTCTTGCGGCGACTGCCGCCGGGCGGCTTCAGACGCGCTCGTCCGAGCGCAGCAACCGCCACTGCCCCGCCGGCAGCCCGGCCAGGGCCAGCGGGCCGATGCGGATGCGCCGCATGGCCTGGATCTGCAGGCCGGCGCGCGCGCACGCGGCTTCGACCTGTCCCGGCTGCAACCCCTTGACCGCGAAGCGCAGCCCCGTGCCGTCTGCCGCCTGGCGGCTGATGCTCACGCGGGTCGACTGCAGGCGCTTCAGGCCGGCCAGCACGGCCGGGGCGACGTCGCCGGCCACGTCTACCATCAGCTCGTGCTCGATGAAGGCGGCGTCCTCGCGTAGCTTTCGCTCCACGCGCCATTCCTGCGTGTAGATCATCAGTCCGCTGGCGGCTGCGTCCAGCGGGGTGAAGGTGCGCTGTCCGACCAACTGGCGGCGCAGCGAGGCGGCCCGGCGCGGGTCGTCGGACGGGGCGAACTGGTTGGCCGGCACCAGCAGGGCGGCGGCATCCTCGCCGCGCAGGCCGGCCGGCTTGTGCAGCAGCAAGGTGATCGGCGCAACCGCCACCGGACGGGCGCCCGGCTCGATGCCGACCTCCTGCGCCGGCAGCACCCGTGCTTGCGGCAGCAGCGTGACGGTGCCGTCCACGCGCACCGCGCCGCCCTCGATCAGCAGCTCGGCTTCGCGGCGGGAGCAGCCCGCCAGGGCCGCCACGCGCTTGGCGAGGCGCACCCCCTGCGGGTCGTCGGTGGTCATAAGGTGGAGAGGGCGGAGGGCAGGGCGCCGGGGCGCGAGGCCAGGTCGCGGATGCGCTCGACGTGCGCTGCCAGCGAGCGCGCCGCCACCGGCCACAGCTGCTGCGGCACGTCGTCGTAGGCGATGGCCAGCCAGTCGTCCAGGCTGCCGGCCGGCATCTTGCGCATGGCACGCGCGATCTTCGACTCGCGCTGCAGTCGGTGCGACTTCAGGCGCCCGATGGCGCCGCGCGCGTCGCCGAGCACGTGGCCGTGCGCCGGCAGGATGAACTCGATGCCGCCGTCGCTGCAGGCTTCGTCGAGCGCGTCGAGCGAGTCGAGGTACTCGGTCATGTTGCCGTCGGGCGGGTCGACGACGGTGGTGCTGCCGTTGAGGATGTGGTCGCCCGAGAAGAGCAGGCCATCCTCCTCGAGGACCAGGCACAGGTGGTTGGCCGCGTGCCCCGGCGTATGGATCACGCGCAGCGTGTGCCTGATCGCTTCGCCGGAATCGGGGTCGATGCCGTCGAGCACCAGCCTTTCGCCGTCGGCCAGCGCGCGCTCGGGGGTGAACCGGGCTTGCGGCCGCGCCGTGGGCGCGGAGGGCAGTCCCAGGATCGGCGGCTTGTGCGGGCACAGCGCCTGCAGCGGCTGCGCGCCGGGCGAATGGTCGGCATGCGAGTGGGTGCACACGATCATCCGGATGTCGCCATGGGTGGCGCGCCACAGGCGGCCCACGTGCTCGAAATCCGCCGGCCCCGGGTCGATGACGATGTAGCCGGTGCGGCGGTCGCCCACCACGTAGCTGTTGGTGCCCGGGCCGGTCATGACGGACGCATTCGGGGCGGTGAGCCGTTGCACGTTCCTGAGCAGCGGCACCGGCTCGGCGTATTGCCAGTCGAGCGCGTGCAGCAGCTGGCCGTCCGGACACACCAGCGCCAGCTCGCCGAAAGGCGCCTCGTGCTCCATGAAGCGCACTTCCTCGCCGCCTTGCCGGCCGCCGCGCGGGCAGCTCGTCCACAAGGGCTTTTCCTGGGCGCAGACCTTGAGCACGGACTCCACGTCGGAAAACACGGTGAGCCGCTTGAGCGTGCGCACCGTCGGGAAGATCATGAAGAAACGGCCCTTGGCGTGCCGCGCCAGGGCATCGGCCGGCCGCACCCAGATCGGCTCGAACTGCTCGCCGTCGTCCGCCACGGGGACCTGGTCGGCCGGCATGCGTGCCACCAGGAAGGGAACGTCGAAGCGCCGGGGCAGGTCGCGGTCGGTGATCCAGTGCGCCAGCGTGTAGACCTGGTCGGTCGACAGCCGCAAGCCGCGGGCGGCGCACTGCTCGAAGAAGGAGAAGGCGTTTTCGCCGGTGCGATCCATGGCGGCCACTTCGGCCGCGGTGACCGGGCTGCCGCCTTCGGCCCCGTGGGCCAGCAGCACGCCGAGTTCCTCGAAGGTCTCGCGCACCGCCGCGATGGCCTGGATCAGCTGCACCCTGCTCTGGGTGCGGCGGCGGGTCGCGATGGCGCGGCCTTGCAGGTCGGCATCGTCGATGGCCCCGCCGGGGAAGACGTATGCGCCCGGGGCGAAGCTCGCCTGTTCCGAGCGGCGCGTCATCAGCACCTCGAGGCCGTCCGGCCCGTCGCGCAGCAGCAGCACGGTTGCGGCCGGGCGCGTCGGTGCCGGCTCGCGATGAGGATGCAGCTGTTGGGAGGGGCGAACCATGAGTGGATTATCGGGCGGGCTTTTATACCCGTGAAAGCCGCCCGATTGGGGGCCGGCCGCGTCGGCGTCGCAATTCACCAACGCCTTGGCTTCGCACCCGGCATGCGAAGGCCGGAGCAGCCGGCGCGCCGCCGCGCGTCAGCGCGGGCTGTCGACCAGCACCATCCAGCTGACGCCGAACTTGTCGGCCACCATGCCGAAGCGCTCGGAAAAGAAGGTCTGGGTCATCGGCATCTGCACCTGTCCGCCTTCGGACAGCGCTGCGAAGAGTTGCTCGGCCCGGGACACGTCCGGCGCCGAAAGGGCGAACGACACGCCCTGGAACTGCGGCTTGCCGGTGCACATGCCGTCGGAGGCGAGCAGCCGGGTCGTGCCGACGCTGAACTCGCAGTGCATCACTTTCTCCGGATCGATGTCGCCCGGGGCGCAGCCTTCGGGGCTCGGCTTGCCGGCGTCCGGGTTGTCCTTGAAGCGCATGAGCATCTTCACCTCGGCGCCGAGCGTCTTCTTGTAGAAGGCGAGCGCTTCATCCGTGCGGCCATCGAACATGAGGTAGGGCTGAACTTGCATGTGGATCACTCCTTCGGGGGTTGGTTACGGTATTTGTGTACACCGTCCACAAACGATAGCCGATAAAATGGACGCTGTCCACATCCAGATGAAGAATGAAGGCCAGATGAAGAATCCCGCCACCCGCATGCCGCCACCCGCGCGCGAGACCTACCGCCACGGCGACCTGCGGCGCGCGCTGCTCGACGCCGGCATTGCGCTGGCCAGCGAAGGCGGGCCCGAGGCCGTCGTGCTGCGCGAGGCCACCCGGCGCGCCGGCGTCGCGCCCAATGCCGCCTACCGTCATTTCGAGAGCCGGCAGGCGCTGCTCGAGGCGGTGCGCAAGGCCGGACTGGCGGCGGTGGCGCGCGCCATGGAGGCGCAATTGACGGCGCTGCGCCCGGGGCGGGACGCGGCGGCGCATGCGCGCAACTGCCTGCGCGCGGTGGGGCGTGGCTACATGCGCTTCGCTCGCGAGCACACCGGGCTGTTCCGGGCCGCGTTCGCGCCGCCGGAGCCGGTGGAGGAAGTCGACGCCGACCCGGCCAAGGCGGGCGACAGCGGGCTCAATCCGTTCCAGTTGCTCGGAGCGGCGCTCGACCAGATGCTGCAGGCGGGCCTGCTGCCGCCGGAGCGCCGGCCCGGCGCCGAGTTCCTGGCCTGGTCGGCAGTGCACGGGCTGGCGCTGCTGCAGGTCGAGGGGCCCTTGCGCGACATGCCGGCGGCGCGCGCCGACGCGTTGGGCGAGCGGCTGCTGGACATGGTCGAGAAGGGCTTGTGACGTCGGCCCGCGGGCGGGCGGCAGGGCGCGCGGATAATCGCGCTCCATGCGAGTGCACTTCACCAAGATGCAGGGCGCCGGCAACGATTTCGTCGTGCTGGACGAAACTGCCGGCAACCTCGGCCTGTCGCCGCAACAGTACCGGTTCCTGGCCGATCGGCACTTCGGCGTGGGTGCCGACCAGATCCTGAGCGTGCGCCCATCGCCGGCCCCCGGCATCGACTTCCAGTACGTGATCCACAACGCCGACGGCGGCGAAGTGGAGCAATGCGGCAATGGCGCGCGCTGCTTCATGCGCTTCGTGCACGAGCGCGGCCTGACCACGCGCGACACGGTGCGGGTGCAGACGCTGTCCGGCGTGATTGAGCCGCGCCTGAATACCGACGGCCGGGTGACCGTCGACATGGGCCCGCCGGTCTTCGAGACGGCCCGCGTGCCGTTCGACGCCGAAGGCCTGCGTCCGGTGGCGCGCGGCCAGTGGGAGCAGTGGCACCTGGTGCTGGGCTCGCGCGCCGACGGCGACGTGGTGTCGGTGGCCGTGCTTTCCATGGGCAATCCGCATGCGGTGCAAGTCGTCGAGAACGTCGACACCGCGCCGGTCGAGCGCCAGGGCCCGCTGATCGAGCACCACCCGCGCTTCCCGCAGCGAGTGAATGCCGGCTTCATGCAGGTGGTCGACCGCGGTCGCATCCGCCTGCGCGTGTATGAACGCGGGGCCGGCGAGACGCTGGCCTGCGGTACCGGCGCCTGCGCCGCGGTCGTCGCCGGCATCCGCCTGGGCCTGCTGGATGCGCGCGTCGACGTCGAAACCCGCGGCGGGCTGCTGACCATCGAATGGGGCGGGCCCGGACAACCGGTCCTGATGACCGGCCCCGCCGTCACCGTCTTCGCAGGCGAGATCGAACTGCCATGAGCCCTACTTCCACTTCCCACCCGATGAATCCGATCACCGAAGACGACATTGCCAACTACCTGGCCAACACGCCCGACTTCTTCGAGCGCCACGCCCAGCTGCTGGCCCAGGTGCAGCTGACGAGCCCGCACGGCAACCGCGCCGTCAGCCTGCAGGAGCGCCAGGCGGAGATGCTGCGCGAGAAGATCAAGGCGCTCGAGCACCGGCTGATGGACATGGTGCGCCACGGCACCGAGAACGTCGTCACCGCCGACCGCCTGCAACGCTGGACGCGCGGACTGCTGACCACGCGCGACGCCCGCGGGCTGCCCTGGCAGATCGCGGCCGACCTGCAGACGCTGTTCATGATTCCGCAGGCCGCCATCAAGGTCTGGGACGTGCACGCCGACTACGCCGGCGAGGGCTACACGCAAGGCGTGATCGAGGACGTGCGCGCGCTCGCCACCTCGCTGACCACGCCCTACTGCGGCGCCAATGCCGGCTTCGACGCGGTCAACTGGCTGGGCGACGCGCGCGCCGCGGTCTCGGTGGCGATGATCCCGCTGCGTCCCGAACCGGACGCGCCGGCCTTCGGTTTGCTGATCCTGGCTTCGCCCGATTCGCAGCGCTTCCATCCCGACATGGGCACCGACTTCCTCGAGCGCATCGCCGACCTGGCCTCGGCGGCGCTGTCGCGCCTGCGCCCCTGAGGCAGCGTCCGTGAAGCTGCGCGGCAAGGCCCGTCGACGGATGGCGATCGCCGCCGTCGGCGCCTGCGCGCTGCCGGTGGTCGGGCTCATGCTTCTGCTCGCGCGCGAGCAGGCCCTGGCGCTGGCACAGGCGCCGGCGCGCCCGGCCCAGTTCGCCCTGGTGCTTGGCAACCGCGCCTACATCGACGGGCAGCCCAATCCCTGCCTGACCAGCCGGGTCGATCGCGCGCTGGTGCTGGCGCACGCCGGGCTGGCCGGCGGCCTGCTGATGTCGGGCGGCATGGACGACGAGGACGGCCGCATCGAGGCCGAGGTGATGGCCGCGCATGCGCGCGCCGCGGGGTTCGGCGGCACGGTACTGCTCGAGCGCAACTCGCGCTCGACCCGCGAGAACCTGCTGCTGTCGCTGCCCGTGTTGCGCACCAACGGCGCGCGCAGCGTCATCATCGTCACGGACGCGCGGCACCTGTGGCGGGTTCGCCTGCTGGCGCGTGCCAGCGGCTTCGACAGCGCGCTCGACGTGCAGTACGCCGCCTCGCGCACGGACTGCAGCAATTCGGCCCTGCGCCAATGGCGCGCCGCATTGCGCGAGCCGCTGGCGATCATCAACAATGCCTTCCATGGCTACCTCTAGCGCCGCCCGGGCGGCCGGTGCACCGGCGCCCGCGCCACCGGACGCCTCCTGGATCGAGCGCTACCTCGAATACGTGCGCGTCGAGCGGCGGCTCGCGCCGCGCACGCTCGAGTTGTACGCGACGCACCTGGCCACGTTGTCCGAGCGAGCCGGCGCGTCGAACCTGGCCCTGGCCAGGGTCGACGTCGCGCACATCCGCCGCTGGATGGCGCAGATGCACGGCGCCGGGCGCGAGCCACGCGGTATCGCGCTGGTGCTGTCGTGCTGGCGCAGCTTCTATCGATGGCTGGGCCAACAGGGGGCGGTGCCGGCCAATCCGGTCCAGGACGTGCATGCGCCCAAGGCGGGCCGGCCACTGCCGAAAGCGCTGTCGGTGGACGACGCCGTGCAGCTGGCCGACCTGCGGCGCGACGAAGCCGACCCGTGGACCGAGGCGCGCGACCGTGCCGTGGTCGAACTGCTCTATGGCTGCGGACTGCGCGTGGGCGAGCTGGTCGGCCTCGACCTGCACGCCGGCAAGGACGCCCGCGGCTGGCTCGACCTGGACGGCGCCGAGGCCCACGTGCTGGGCAAGGGCGACAAGCGCCGATCGGTGCCGATCGGCCGCAAGGCCATGGAGGCGCTGCGGGCCTGGTGCGCGCTGCGCGAGATCTGCCCCGCATGGCCGGCGGCGCTCGCGCGCGACCCGGCCGGCGCTGCCGCGCTCTTCATCGGCCAGCGCGGCATCCGCCTGACGCCGCAGGCCGTCTGGGGCCTGCTGCGTCGGCGCAGTCTTCAAGCCGGACTGTCGGCGCCAGTGCATCCGCACATGCTGCGGCACTCTTTTGCCAGCCACGTGCTCCAGTCGAGCGGCGACCTGCGCGCCGTGCAGGAACTGCTGGGCCACGCCAACATCGGCACGACGCAGATCTATACGCGACTGGATTTCCAGCACCTGGCGCGGGCCTACGATGCGGCCCATCCGCGTGCGCAGCTGCGCGGCGACGACGGCGCCCGGCCGACGCCTGCGCCATCCGATTCCCCCGCATCCCATCCGGCGGCGCCCGTTCGCGCCGCCAAGGCCAAACCATGAAGACATTGCGCCTGCGTCCGGGCAAGGAGCGTTCGCTGCAGCGGCGCCATCCGTGGATATTCGAATCCGCCATCGCCAAGGGCGGCGCCGATCCTGGCGAGCTGGTGCGGGTGCAGGCCGACGACGGCCGGTTCCTGGCCTGGGCGGCGTTCAGCCCCGCCTCCAAGATCCGCGCCCGGGTCTGGAGCTTCGACGAGAACGAGCGCATCGACGCCCAGTTCTTCCGCCGCCGGGTCGCGCGAGCGGTGCAGGCGCGCGCGTTGTTCGACATCCGCAGCGACGGCCTGCGGCTGGTGCACGGCGAGGCCGATGGCCTGCCGGGGCTGATCGTCGACCGCTACGGCGACCTGCTCGTCGGCCAGTTCCTCTCGTCTGGTGCCGAACACTGGAAGAGCGCGCTGGTCGAGGCGCTGCTGGCGGAAACCGGCCTGTCGCATTTCTACGAGCGCTCCGATGCCAGCGGGCGCGAGCGCGAGGGCCTCGCGCCGGTCACCGGCTGGCTGGCAGGCGGCAAGGGGCAGCCGACCGAGCGCACCATCACCGAGCACGACTGGCGCCTGACGCTGGACGTGGCCACCGGGCACAAGACCGGCTTCTATCTCGACCAGCGCGACAGCCGCCAGCGCTTTGCCGAACTGGCGCGCCACCGGCGCTTCCGGCGCGTGCTCAACTGTTACTGCTACACCGGCGGGTTCACGGTGGCGGCGCTGGCTGGGCTGCAGGCGGCCGGCGCTCTGGCGGGGGCGGAACTGACGTCGGTGGATTCCTCGCTGCCGGCGCTCGAGCGCGCCCGCGCCCACGTGGCGCTGAACGGCTTCGAGGCGGCCGACTGCCGCTACCTGGACGCCGACGTCAATGCCACGCTGCGCCGCTTCATCGACGAGGGCCGGGTGTTCGACGCCATCGTGCTGGATCCCCCCAAGTTCGCGCCGACCGTGGCGCACGCCGAACGCGCCGCGCGCGCCTACAAGGACATCAACCGCCTGGCGTTCAAGCTGCTGGCCCCGGGCGGGGCGTTGCTGACCTTTTCCTGCTCGGGTGGCATCGGCGCCGAGCTGTTCCACAAGATCGTGGCCTCGGCCGGCATCGACGCCGGGGTGGACGGCTACATCAGCGAGCGCCTGGGCGGCGCGCCGGACCATCCCATGACAATCGAGTTCCCCGAGGGCGAATACCTCAAGGGACTGGTCGTCATCCGCAAGTAAGGGCAGGCCGGCAGGCGCGCCATGGGCCCGGACGGGCAGGGCCTTGACGTGCTGGCTAAACTTTGGGGTTTCCCCCTGGTTCGGAGCATTCCATGGCCCTCATCCCCGCCACCATCCTCACCGGCTTCCTCGGCTCGGGCAAGACGACCCTGCTCAAGCGGGTGCTCGGCGAGACGCACGGCCAGAAAATCGCCGTCATCGAGAACGAATTCGGCGAAGAGAACATCGACAGCGACATCCTGGTGACCGAATCCAAGGAGCAGATCGTGCAGATGAGCAACGGCTGCATCTGCTGCACCATCCGCGAGGACCTGCGCGAGACGCTGCAACTGCTGGCCGCCAAGAAGCGCAAGGGGCTGCTCGATTTCGACCGCGTGGTGATCGAGACCACCGGGCTGGCCGACCCCGGCCCCGTGGCGCAGACCTTCTTCATGGACGACGAGATCGCCGAGACCTACCTGCTCGACTCGATCCTGACGCTGGTGGACGCCAAGCATGCTGCGCAGCAGCTCAATGACCGCCAGGAGGCGCGCCGCCAGGTGGGCTTTGCCGACCAGATCTTCATCAGCAAGACCGACCTGGTCGCGGAGGGCGAGACCGAGGCACTGATGCACCGGCTCAAGCACATGAACCCGCGCGCGCCGCAGCACAAGGTGCACTTCGGCGAGGTGCCCATCGCCGACGTGTTCGACCTGCGCGGCTTCAACCTCAACGCCAAGCTGGACATCGACCCGGACTTCCTCAAGGAAGACGATCACGAGCACCACCACCACGATCACGACCATGAGCACGGCGAGCACTGCGACCACCCGTCGCATGCGCACGAAGGCCATGGCCACCACCACCACGTGGACGACGATGTCAAGAGCTTCGTCTACAAGGCCGACCGGCCGTTCGACCCGGCGCGCCTCGAGGATTTCCTGGGCGCGATCGTCAATATCTACGGCCCGCGGATGCTGCGCTACAAGGGCGTGCTGCACATGCAGGGCACCGAGCGCAAGGTGATCTTCCAGGGTGTGCACCAGCTCATGGGCAGCGACCTCGGTCCCCAGTGGGCCGAGGGCGAGCCGCGCCAGAGCCGCATGGTGTTCATCGGCATCGACCTGCCGCGCGACATCCTGGAGCAGGGCCTGGAGCAGTGCCTGGTCTGACGCCTGGTTCTGGAATCCGGGACGACGGCTGACCACCTGCCCGGCCGCCGCGGCGGGGCCGGTTTCAGTTGTCTATACAATCGCGCCCCTGTTCGGGGGCCATGCACCGCCATATATGGCGCGATGTGTGACTTCCGGCATAGAAGAAGACGCGTGTGCTTGTTGCATTCGGGGGTATAACCCCACGCTTGCCACTGGCGGTTTTTCCGCTTCGCGACGGTACGGTCGGCCCTTTCGGGACTGCCGCACGGCGCCGGGCGGAGGCTGGTGGAAAGCGCGTCATATGCCCATGGCATGAAGGAGCTGTCACCTTGAGCAAAGTAGCCGCCAAGGCCAAGCCTGCCGCCAAACCGGAAGTCGCCAAGACGTCGTCCGGCCGCCGGGCCGCGTCTGCCGCGCCCGCCTCCATGCCCCCACCGGCGGCCCCCGCCGCCAAGCCGAGCCCCTCACAGAACATGTCCTCAGTCCTCGCCTCCGCCCCCGTGACCAAGAAAGATCCCAAGCTCGCCAACGCCTGGAAGACCAAGACCGCCGAGGAACTCACCGACGAAGAAGTCATCGCGATGCCCGAGTCGGAATACATGAACGACAAGCAGATGGCGTTCTTCCGCCTGAAGCTGGTCGGCCTCAAGCGCGGCATCCTCGACAACGCCGGCGAAACCACCGAACACCTGCGCGAAGACACCGTGGTCGTGCCCGATCCGGCCGACCGGGCCACCATCGAGGAAGAGCATGCGCTGGAACTGCGCACGCGCGACCGCGAACGCAAGCTGCTCAAGAAGATCGAGCAGTCGATTGCCCGGATTGACGCCGGCGACTACGGCTATTGCGACGAGACCGGCGAGCCGATCGGCGTCGGCCGCCTGCTGGCCCGCCCGACCGCGACGCTCTCGCTGGAGGCGCAGCAGCGCCGCGAGCTCAAGCAGAAGATGTTCGGCGACTGAGGTCGTCGCTCCCCGGCTCACTCAGGCACTTCACTTCACTTCGGTTCGGCGCATCCGCATGGGCAAGGAAGACTCCGGGCGATTGTTGGCCAAGGTCGCCAAGTTCGTGCGCAATCCGCTCAAGGACTGGTCCGAGCTGGACGCCAACGATGCCGCTGCCGCAGAGGGCGGCTACAGCCGCGAGATGCTCAAGGAGATGATCGAGCGGCGCCAGCGCAACGACTTCGTGCGCCGGCGCGAGTTCGACATGCTGCGCAAGCTGCGCCAGCGCGAGGCGGCGGGCGCCAGCGCCGAAGGCGTGGCGGCGGTGTCCTCCTCGTTCGACGGAGGCGCTACCGGCAAGACGGAAGGCCGGGCGCTGACGCTCAAGAAGATCGACGAGATCGAAGAGCAGATGTCGCAGCAATGGTGGAAGGGCCGCCCGCCCGACGGCGCGGCACCTGCCACCGGCGCTGAACCGGCCGCATCGGACGAGCCGGCTGCCGTCGCCGGGCCGGCCGGGCAGGGCCCGGACCAACGTGCACGTGCCTATGCGGACACCGTGCCCGGCGTGGCGCCGCCGGGAGACGGCCAGGCGCGGACGCAGCCGTCCGAAGCCGGCATGTCCGCCCGGCCTGCCGAAGCCGCCGAGCCCGTCGGTGCGCCGCCCGTCGGCCTCGAGGACGCCGCCATCCGCTTCGCGCAGGGCGACGACGCCGGCGCCGAGGCCGTGCTCCTGCAGATGACGAGCGCCGACAGCCCCGAGGCCGACGACCCGGAAGTCTGGCGCACGCTGTTCGATTTCTACCGGGCCACCGGGGACGCCGAAAAATTCAGCGCTACCAGCACCCGCTATGCGCAGCGGCTGCGGCGACCCGGCCCGGAATGGGTGTCGCTGCGCCAGCTGGCGCACGACGCGCAGGCGCGGCGCGCCGAGACCGCGCCTGTGCAGCCGATGCCGCCCGCGGCCGGCCGCGTGGCCGACTGGACCAGTCCGGCGCGCCTGACGCGCGAGAGCCTGGCCGAGCTCACCCGCTCGCTGGCGCTGGCCGGCCCGGTCTGGACGATGGACTGGCGCGCCCTGACCGGCATCGAGCCGGACGCCGCGCCGCCGCTGCGTGCGCTGTTCAATCATTGGGCGGAATCGCCGGTGCAGCTGCGGTTCCAGGGCACTGCGCGACTGCTGGAGGTCCTGGCGCAGGCGACGCCCATCGCCAACCGCAACATCGACGTCGTGTGGTGGCAGCTGCGCCTGGCGGTGCTGCGGTGCGTGCACGAGAGCGACCAGTACGAGCTCACCGCGCTCAACTACTGCATCACCTACGAGGTCTCGCCGCCGCCCTGGGCGGATCCGCGCGGCACCTTCGCCGCGGCAGCCGCGCCCGAGGGCGCGCCCCTGTCGGCATCGGTGTCGCCCGGAGGCCCCGCGCTGGTCGGTACCCTGGCCGGCGACTGCCAGGCCGAGCTGCGGCGACTCGAATCCGACCTGGCCGGCGCGCATGCTCCGGCGGTGGCCTGCGGTGCGCTGGTGCGGCTGGACCTGGAGGCGGCGCGCACGCTGATCGACTGGGTTGCCCGGCAGGAGGCGCTTGGCCGGCGCGTCGAGTTCGTCGACGCGCATCGGCTGGTGGCGATCTTCTTCCAGGTCGTCGGTATCACCGACCACGCTGGCGTGTCTGCGCGCGGCAAATAGGTATCAGGGCGAAAGCGCCCTTGAATTCCGGCCAGGCTAGCCCCAAATTGCTCCGATGGAGCAATTTCACGGAACCACAATTGTCAGCGTGCGCCGCAAGACGGCCGCCGGAGACCAGGTCGCCATCGGCGGCGACGGTCAGGTCACGCTGGGCAACGTCGTCATCAAGGGCTCGGCCCGCAAGGTGCGCCGTCTGTACGGCGGCAAGGTGCTGGCGGGCTTTGCCGGCGCCACCGCCGACGCATTCACGCTGTTCGAGCGATTCGAGGCCAAGCTCGAGAAGCACCAGGGACAACTGGCGCGTGCCGCCATCGAACTCACCAAGGACTGGCGCACCGACCGCGTCCTGCGCCGGCTCGAGGCGATGCTTGCGGTGGCCGACGCCCACACCTCGCTGATCATCACCGGCAACGGCGACGTTCTCGAGCCCGAGCAGGGCATCGTCGCGATCGGTTCTGGCGGCGTGTACGCGCAGTCGGCCGCCAAGGCGCTGCTGGAGAACACCGAGCTCACCGCCGAAGAGATCGTGCGCAAGTCGCTGGCCATTGCCGGCGAGCTGTGCATCTATACCAACATGACCCACACCATCGAAACGCTCTGACCCATGACGATGACCCCGCAGGAGATCGTCTCCGAACTCGACAACCACATCGTCGGCCAGGTCGACGCCAAGCGCGCGGTGGCGATCGCGCTGCGCAACCGCTGGCGGCGCCAGCAGGTCGATGAAAAGCTGCGCGCCGAGATCACGCCGAAGAACATCCTGATGATCGGCCCCACCGGCGTGGGCAAGACCGAGATCGCCCGCCGCTTGGCGCGCCTGGCCGATGCGCCTTTCATGAAAGTGGAGGCAACCAAGTTCACCGAGGTGGGCTACGTCGGCAAGGACGTCGACGCGATCATCCGCGACCTGGCCGAAGTGGCCGTCAAGCAGACGCGCGAGGCCGAGGCGGCCAAGGTGCGCATGCGTGCCGAGGACGCGGCGGAAGAGCGCATTCTCGACGTCCTGCTGCCGCCGGCGCGCCTGCCCGACAGCACGGGCGCGGCCGAAGGCGACAGCGGCGGCGGCAATGCCACCCGCCAGGCCTTTCGCAAGAAGTTGCGCGAGCACCAGCTCGACGACAAGGAAATCGAGATCGACCTGGCCGAGGCGCGGCAACCCCTCGAAATCATGGGGCCGGCCGGCATGGAGGAGATGGCCGAGCAGTTGCGCGGCATGTTCGGCCAGATCGGGCAGGCCAAGCGCAAGACCCGAAGGATCAAGATCGGCGAAGCCATGGGGCTGCTGATCGACGAGGAAGCGACCAAGCTGCTCAACGAGGACGAGATCCGCAGCCAGGCCATCGCCAATGCCGAGCAGAACGGCATCGTCTTCATCGACGAGATCGACAAGGTGGCGGTGCGCAGCGAAGGCCAGGGGACCGACGTGTCGCGCCAGGGTGTGCAGCGCGACCTGCTGCCGCTGGTGGAGGGAACGGCCGTCAGCACCAAGTACGGTGTCGTGCGGACAGACCACATCCTTTTCGTGGCGAGCGGTGCCTTCCACCTGGCCAAGCCGAGCGATCTGATTCCCGAACTGCAGGGGCGCTTCCCGATCCGGGTGGAGCTGCAATCGCTGTCGGTGGCCGACTTCGAGTCCATCCTGACCGCCACGCGCGCATCGCTGGTCAAGCAATACCAGGCGCTGCTGGCGACCGAGGGCGTGACGCTGGAGTTCACGCCCGACGGCATCACGCGCCTGGCCACCATTGCCTACGAGGTGAACGAGCGCACCGAGAACATTGGCGCGCGCCGGCTGTCGACCGTGATGGAGCGCCTGCTGGACGACGTGAGCTTCGAGGCCACGCGCTTCGCGGGCCAGACGCTGCGCATCGACGCCGCCTACGTCGACGATCGTCTCAAGGTCCTCAGCCACGACGAGGACCTGTCGCGCTACATCCTCTAGCAGCCGGACTTGCCGGGCCTTTCTGCCACGCGGCGCCTTCGGGCGCCGCGCGTCTTTTTCGCGTGCGGTTTTGCGCGGACCGCTACCTTGTCTGTGCGGGGGGCTGTGCGCCTTTTGTGACCAAGGTACCGAGGCGTTTTTTCACAAAGAACATTCACTGCCCTCTGTAAGTGCTTAGCGACAAAGGGGATTTCTGTACTCCCCGTCTGCAGTTGTCACGCTAAGTCGTTGATTCCATTACAAAAAATACCGTTCGCCGGCCATTGCGCGGTAGGTGTTTCCTGCTACAGTGGAAAAAAGTGCATTTAAGTGGGAAAAAGTGTCGGCGTATGCCTCGTGATGGTGTATTCCGGCTTCAACAAGGTTCTTCAGGTCGTGTTTCAGGGCGCTTCATCGCTGAGTCTGGATGCCAAGGGGCGGCTGTCCGTGCCGACCCGGCATCGTGACGTGCTGAGCGCGACCGCGGGCGGCCAACTCACCGTCACGCGCCATCCGCACGGCTGCCTGATGATTTTCCCGCGTCCGGCATGGGAGCAGTTCCGTGAGCGCATCGCGGCCATGCCGCTCAAGGACCAGTGGCTCAAGCGCCTGTTCCTGGGCAATGCCATGGACGTGGAGTTGGATTCGACGGGGCGTATCCTGATTTCGCCCGAGTTGCGCGCCGCCACCAATATCTCGCGCGAGACGCTGCTGCTCGGCATGGGCAGCCACTTCGAGCTGTGGGACAAGGCCACGCACGACGCCAAGGAAGCCGAGGCCATCGCGGCCGGGCTGGCGTCCGAGGCCTTGCAGGACCTTGCTTTCTGACCGAAGAAGAGCCGGCGTTGGACACTGCATGGACCCACACCACCGTCCTCCTGGAAGAAGCGGTTGCCGCCCTCCAGGTGGCGGGCTCGCGCGACACTTTCGTGGATGCGACCTTCGGCCGCGGCGGCCATTCCCGGGCGATCCTGGCGCAACTGGCGCCGCAGGGCCGGTTGATCGCGTTCGACAAGGATCCGGAGGCGGTGGCCGAGGCCGGCCGGATAGAGGACGCTCGCTTCGGCATCCGGCACCAGGGCTTCGCGGACCTGGGGGAATTGCCGCCCGCCAGTGTGGGTGGCCTTCTGATGGACCTCGGCATCAGCTCTCCCCAGATCGACAACCCCGCACGGGGTTTTTCTTTTCGTTTCGACGGCCCGCTCGACATGCGCATGGATCCCACGCGCGGCCAGAGCGCTGCCGACTGGCTGGCGACAGCCGACACCAAGCAGATTGCGGAGGTCATCCGTGACTATGGCGAAGAACGGTTTGCTGTTCAGATTGCAAAGGCGATTGTTGCTCGCCGACAAGAGCGGGGCCCGCTTTCAACCACCGCCGAGCTGGCCGAACTCGTGGCTGGCTCGGTCAAAACCCGCGAGCCGGGCCAGAACCCTGCAACGCGCACATTTCAGGCTCTTCGGATTTTCGTCAACGCCGAGCTTGAAGAGCTGCAACAGGCGCTAGAGGCCAGCCTTGCCGTGCTCAAACCCGGGGGGCGACTGGCGGTGATCAGCTTCCATTCGCTGGAGGACCGCATCGTCAAGCAGTTCATCGCCGCGCATTCGCGCGCGGTGGTGGATCGCCGCGCCCCCTTCGCCGAACCGCCGCCCACGCTGCTGCATTCGATCGGCCGCATCCGGCCCGGCGAGGCAGAGGTGCGGGCCAATCCGCGGGCGCGCAGCGCCATCCTGCGCGTGGCCGAGCGAACGGAGGCGCCGGCATGATGACGCGGCTCAATCTCCTGCTGCTGATGGCCGTCGTCGGCTCGGCGCTGTATCTGGTGCACATCCAGTACACCGCGCGCCAGCTCTACAGCGAGATGCATCGGCTCGAGCTCGAGTCGCGCCGGCTCGAGCTGGAAACGGGGCGCCTGCAGGTCGAGAAACGTGCCCAGGCCACGCCCCTGCGGGTAGAGAAGCTGGCACGCGAGCAACTGAAGATGCGGACCGCCACGCCGGCCATCACGCTGTACGTGCGGCCGGACGGCAGCGTCATCCCCGCCATCGAGCCGCCGCCCGCGCCCGCCAAGACGAAGCCGGGCGCGACGCCCGCAAGGAGCGCACGGTGAGCCGCAGCGTCCGCTACACGCACAGCCCCCTGCTGGCCAGCAAGACGCCGGTCTGGCGCAGCAAGTTCATCGTGGCCGGCATCGCGCTGGGCTTCGTCGTCCTGGCTGGCCGCGCCGCCTACGTGCAGGTGATCGGCAACGACTTCTTCCTGCGCCAGGGCGAGGTGCGCTTCGCCCGCACGCTCGACCTGCCGGCCAACCGCGGCCGCATCCTCGACCGCAACGGCCTGCTGCTGGCCTCCAGCGTCGTGGCGCCCAGCATCTGGGCCATTCCGGAAGACATCGAGCGGGACGATCCGAAAGTGCAGGCCAAGCTCAAGCAGGTGGCCAAGCTGCTCGACATGCCCCAGCAGGCGTTCGACAAGAAACTCCAGGACGAGGACAAGAGCTTCGTGTGGATCAAGCGCCAGGTGGACGAGCCGGTGGCCAAGCAGATCGCCGCGCTGGGCATCAAGGGCATCTACGAGCGGCGCGAGTACCGGCGCGAGTACCCGGAAGGCGAATCGGCGGCGCACATCGTCGGCTTCACCAACATCGAGAACCATGGCCAGGAAGGCATCGAGCTGTCCTTCGACAGCCAGCTCGCCGGCAAGCCGGGCTCGCGCCGCGTCATCAAGGACCGCCTCGGGCGCGTCGTCGAGGGCGTGGGCGAGACGACACCGCCGGAGGACGGGCGCGACATCCAGTTGTCGATCGACAGCAAGGTGCAGTTCTTTGCCTACCAGAAGCTGCGCGACGCGGTCACCGCCAACAAGGCCAAGGCCGGCAGCGTGGTGGTGCTCGACTCGCTCACCGGCGAGATCCTGGCGCTGGCCAACTATCCCAGCTACCAGCCCGACAACCGGCAGCGGCTGAGCGGCGAGCAGCTGCGCAACCGCGCACTCACAGACGTGTTCGAGCCCGGCTCGACCATGAAACCGATCACCATCGGCATGGCGCTGCAGGCCGGGCGCATCACCCCGCAGACGGTGATCGACACCAGTCCGGGTCGCTACCAGATGGGCGGCTTCACCATCAGCGACACGCACAACTACGGCGCGCTGACCGTCGAGGGCGTCATCCAGAAGTCCAGCAACATCGGCGCGCTGAAGATTGCGCAGAAGATGACGCCGCAGGAGATGTGGGACACCTACACGGCGCTGGGCTACGGCAGCAAGCCGCAGGTCCAGTTTCCGGGTGCGGTTACCGGTCGCCTTCGGCCGTGGAAGAGCTGGAAGCCGGTGGAGCAGGCGACGATGGCCTACGGCTACGGCCTGTCGGCCTCGCTGTTCCAGATGGCGCACTCGTACACCTCCTTCGCGCACGACGGCGAGATCATCCCGGTCACCATCCTCAAGCATCCCGAGCGCGCCAGCGGCGTGCGCATCTTCTCGCCCACGGTGGCGGCGCAGGTCCGCAAGATGTTGCAGATGGCCGCCGGCCCGGGCGGCACCGGCCCGCTGGCGCAGACGATCGGCTATTCGGTGGGCGGCAAGTCCGGCACTGCACACAAGCAGGTCGGCAAGGGCTACGCGTCGAACAAGTACCGCGCGTGGTTCACCGGCATGGCGCCGATCACCAATCCGCGCATCATCGTCGCGGTGATGGTGGACGAGCCCAGTGCCGGCAAATACTTCGGCGGCCTGGTGGCCGCCCCGGTGTTCAGCGAAGTCGTGCAGCAGACGCTGCGCATGATGAACGTGGCGCCCGACCTGGCGGTCAAGCCGCTGGTGGTGACCGACGGCGTGGACGAGAGCTTCTGACGATGAACGCCGTCCTCCACACCCCCCAGGAAGCCGCGCGCTGGCTGCGCACCCGCGTGACCGGCCAGCTGCACGCGGACAGCCGGTCGGTGCGGCCTGGCGATGGCTTTGTCGCCTGGCCGGGCGCCGCCACCGACGGGCGCCGCCACGTGCCGGCGGCGCTGGCGCAGGGCGCGGCGGCCTGCCTTGTCGAGCGCGAAGGCATGGAATCGTTCGGCTTCGCGCAGGACGAGGTCGCCAGCTACGCGGGCCTCAAGGCGGCCACCGGCCCGATCGCCGCGGCCTTCCATGACGAACCGTCGCGGCGCCTGGACGTCTTGGCGGTCACCGGCACCAACGGCAAGACGTCGACCGCCTGGTGGCTGGCGCAGGCCCTTTCAGGCCAGGAAGAGCGCGGCCGGTGCGCGGTGGTCGGCACCCTTGGCATGGGCGTGCCGCCGCAACTGCGCTACACCGGCATGACCACGCCCGACCCGGTGATGCTGCAAGGCTACTTCCGCGAGATCGCCGACCAGGGCATGCGCGCCTGCGCCATCGAGGCCTCGTCCATCGGCATCGCCGAGCGCCGGCTCGACGGCACCCGCATCACCGTGGCGGTGTTCACCAATTTCACGCAGGATCACCTGGATTACCACGGCAGCATGCAGGCGTACTGGCAGGCCAAGGCGGAACTGTTCCGCTGGCCCGGCCTGCAGGCGGCAGTGGTGAACGTGGACGACGTCCAGGGCGCCACCCTGGCAGCCAGCCTGGCCGATCGTTCCTTGGGCGAGCGCCCGGCGCTGTGGACCTTCTCCGCAGCAGGCGCGCCGGCACGCCTCTCGGCGCGCGACGTCGGCTACGACGCGCAGGGCTTGCGCTTCACCGTGGCCGAGGACGGCGCGGGCGAGCAGGCCATCGTGACCGGGCTCATCGGCCAATACAACGTGGCCAACCTGCTGGGCGTGCTTGGCGCCTTGCGGGCGCTCGGCCTGGACCTGGCGCAGGCGGTGGCCGCCTGCGCCGCGCTGAGCCCCGTGCCCGGCCGCATGGAGCGTGTCGACGGCGGCGGCGCAACGGCACCGCTGGTGGTCGTCGACTATGCCCACACGCCGGACGCGCTGGACAAGGCGTTGGCGGGGCTGCGGCCGCTGGCCCGGCAACGCGGCGGACGGCTGTGGTGCCTGTTCGGCTGCGGTGGCGACCGCGACCCGATCAAGCGGCCGATGATGGGCGCAGTGGCCGAGAAGCAGGCCGACTGCGTCATGGTCACCAGCGACAACCCGCGCAGCGAACTGCCGGGCGCCATCATCAGCCAGATCCTGCTCGGCCTGGCCAGCCCGGAGCACGCGCAGGTCGAGCCGGACCGAGCGCGCGCCATCGCAGACACCATTGCCCAGGCCGAGGCCCAGGACGTCGTGCTGCTGGCGGGACGCGGCCACGAGGCCTGGCAGGAACTGGCCAACGGCCAGCGCATCGAGTTCTCGGATCGCCTCCATGCGGCCCGGGCCCTGGATCGAAGGAGCAGCACATGACGATGCTGACCTTGCAGCAGGCCCTGCAGTGGATCCCCGGCGCCCGGCTGGTGGGCGACCCCGCCACTGTCGTCGAACGGGTCCATACCGACACGCGCAGCCTGTTGCCCGGAGACCTGTTCGTGGCGCTCAAGGGCGAGCGCTTCGACGCCAATGCCTTCCTCGGCCAGGCGAAGGCGGCCGGCGCGGCTGCCGCCATCGCGCACGGCGGGCTGCAGCAGGCCGGGCTGGCCGGACTCGAGGTGCCCGACACCCTGGCGGCGCTGGGCCAACTCGCCGCCGCCTGGCGCGCGCAGTTCCAACTGCCGCTCATCGCCGTGACCGGCAGCAACGGCAAGACAACCGTCACGCAGATGCTGGCGGCCATCCTGGTCGCGAGCGACGGCAGCGACCGGTCGCTTGCGACCCGTGGCAACTTCAACAACGAAATCGGCCTGCCGCTGACGCTGCTGCGGCTGCGCGCCGGCGACCGGCGCGGCGTGGTCGAACTGGGCATGAACCACCCGGGCGAGATCGCCCGGCTGACGGCCATTGCCCGGCCCACCGTCGCGCTGGTCAACAACGCGCAGCGCGAGCACCAGGAATTCATGCAGAGCGTGGAGGCGGTGGCGCGCGAGAACGCACAGGTGTTCGACGGGCTGTCGTCTGACGGCACCGCGGTGTTCCCGCACGGCGACGTGTTCACGTCGCTGTGGTCCGGGCTCGCAGGCTGCGGTGGCAGGCGCCGCTGCCTGCGCTTCGGCGAGCAGGAAGGTGCGGACGTTCGCCTGGCCGCCGCCGAATGGCACGGCGAGGCCTGGACGGTGGCGCTGGACACGCCGGTGGGCCGGCTTTCCTGCCACCTTCAGATCGCCGGCCGGCACAACCTGCACAACGCCATGGCCGCAGTCGCCTGCGCCCTGGCCGCGGGTGTGTCGCTGGACCACATCGCCCAGGGTCTCGAGGCCTTCCGCCCGGTGAGCGGGCGATCGAACGCTCGCATGCTGGCGCGTGCCGCCGGCTCGCCGCTGACCGTGGTCGACGACAGCTACAACGCCAATCCGGATTCGGTCCGCGCCGCCATCGACGTGCTGGCCGCGCTGCCAGGCCCGCGCCTCCTGGTGCTGGGCGACATGGGCGAGGTCGGCGACCAGGGTCCGCAGTTCCATGCCGAGGTGGGCGCGTGGGCGGCCGCGCGCGGTGTCGAGTCGGTGTACGCCATGGGCGCGCAGACGGCGCACGCCGTTGCGGCGTACCTGGAGACTGCGAAAGCCGCGGACGGCCGGCATTTCGGCAGCGACGACATCGACGCGCTCAACGCCGCCGTGCTGGCACGCCTGCCGCAGGTGGCGAGCGTGCTCGTCAAGGGATCGCGCTTCATGAAGATGGAGCGGGTGGTGCAAGCCATCGATGCGGATATCAAGAACGACAACAACAAGGAGGCCGGCGATGCGTAGTGCGCTACCGGTGACCGACCCATGCTGCTGAGCCTGGCCCAATGGCTGCAGACCCTGCTTCCCGAAGCAGGCTTTCTGCGCGTCTTCCAGTACCTGACCTTCCGCGCCCTGATGGCCGCGGTCACGGCTCTGCTGGTGGGCCTGCTCGCCGGTCCCTGGGTCATCCGGCGCCTGACGGCGCTGAAGATCGGCCAGCCCGTGCGCGGCTACGCCATGGAAACGCATCTGGTCAAGAGTGGCACGCCCACCATGGGCGGCGTGCTGGTGCTGTTCTCGATCGCGCTGGCCACGCTGCTGTGGTTCGACCTGTCCAACCGTTTCGTCTGGATCGTCCTTTGGGTGACGCTCGGCTTCGGCGCCATCGGCTGGGTCGACGACTGGCGCAAGGTGGTCAAGAAGGACCCCGAAGGCATGCGCTCGCGCGAGAAGTACATGTGGCAGTCGCTCATCGGCCTGATGGCTGCCTTCTACCTTCTGTTCTCGATCTCGGAAGTGTCGAACTGGCGCGTGCTGGAACTGTTCTACGCCTGGGTGCGCTCGGGGTTCGACCTGGACTTTCCGCCCAAGACGCACCTGCTGGTTCCGTTCTTCAAGGAGATCACCTACCCGCTGGGCGGGGTCGGCTTCGTGGTGCTGACATACCTGGTGATCGTGGGGGCGAGCAATGCAGTCAACCTGACTGACGGCCTGGATGGCCTGGCCATCATGCCGGTCGTCATGGTGGGCTCGGCGCTCGGAGTGTTCGCCTACGTCACCGGCAGCGCCGTGTATTCGCGCTACCTGCTGTTCCCGCACATTCCCGGCTCGGGCGAACTGCTCGTGTTCTGCTCGGCCATGGCCGGCGCCGGCCTGGCCTTCCTCTGGTTCAACACGCATCCGGCCCAGGTGTTCATGGGCGACGTGGGCGCGCTGGCACTCGGCGGCGCCCTGGGAACGGTGGCAGTCATCGTGCGCCAGGAGGTCGTGTTCTTCATCATGGGCGGGATCTTCGTGGTCGAGGCGATCTCGGTCATGGCGCAGGTGACCTACTTCAAGTACACCAAGCGCCGCTACGGAGAAGGCCGGCGCGTGCTCAAGATGGCGCCGCTGCACCACCACTTCGAAAAGAGCGGCTGGCGCGAGACGCAGGTGGTCGTGCGCTTCTGGATCATCACCATGCTGCTGTGCCTGGTGGGTCTGTCCACCTTGAAGCTGAGATAGGGACGAGGCCAAGGTGAAGCATCTCAACCAACTCCACGTGCTGGTCCTGGGCCTCGGTGCCTCGGGCCTGGCGATGGCGCGCTGGTGCGCCCGCCACGGCGCGGTGGTGACGGTCGCCGACACGCGCGAGGCTCCGCCGCAACTGCCCGCCCTGCGCGAGCAATGCCCCGACGTGCGTTTCGTCGCCGGCGCATTCAGTGCGGCACTGGTCGAAGGCACCGCCATCCGCGCCGTCTATTGCTCGCCCGGCCTGTCGCCGGCCGAGCGGGCGCCGGTGGTCGACGCGGCGCGGGCGATGGGCCTGCCGGTGGGCGGCGAGCTGGACCTGTTCACGCAGGCGCTGGCCGACCTGGCACAGGCGCCGCAGGACGAAGCGGTTGATGCGGAGGGCGACGAGCCGTCGTCCGTCCCCGGGCAGGGCGACGAGGCCGAGGATGCGCCCGGCGAGGAACCCGAAGCGGCACCCGACGCCGACGTTGCGCTCGATGCGCAGGCCATCGTCAACGCACCTGATGACGACGCCGAGCCGACCCCGGTCGTGCCGCCGGCGCCTCCCGTGCGCAGAGGCTACGAGCCGGCGGTGCTCGCGATCACCGGCACCAATGGCAAGACCACGGTCACGGCGCTGACGGGGCTGCTGGTCGAGCGCGCCGGCAAGCGGGTCGCCGTCGCCGGCAACATCGGCCCGACACTCCTGGACACCCTGGCCGAGCGCATCGACGCGCAGGACCTGCCCGAGGTGTGGGTCCTGGAGCTTTCCAGCTTCCAGCTCGACACGGCGCAGGGCTTCGAGCCCACGGCTGCCGCCGTGCTCAACATCAGCCAGGACCACCTGGACTGGCATGGCGACATGGCGTCGTACGTGGCGGCCAAGGCGCGCATCTTCGGCCAGCGGGGTTTGCTGATTCTCAACCGTGACGACCCGCAGGTCATGCAGATGCTGCCGCCGCCGGTCCGGGTGAAGCTGCAGCGGCCCCAGGTGCGCGCGCACGTGCTGTTCGGTGGCGGCATGCCGACTCGGCCGGGCGACTACGGCATCGAGCGCGTCAACGGCATGGCATGGCTGGTGCGCGCGCACGAGGCCGACGAGACCATCAAGCGCAAGCGCGGAGCCGCCCAGGTCGAGGAAGACTTGTACCTGCAGCGGCTGATGCCGGCCGATGCGCTGCGCATCCGCGGCCAGCACAACGCGCTGAACGCGCTGGCCGCCCTGGCCCTGGCCTCGGCCGCCGGCTGCGCGCTCGCGCCCATGCTCTACGGCCTGCGCGAGTACCACGGCGAGCCGCACCGCGTGCAGCCGGTGGCCATCGTCGACGAGGTGGAGTACTTCGACGACAGCAAGGGCACCAACGTCGGCGCCACCGTGGCGGCGCTGGCAGGGCTGGGCGCCGAGCGCAAGGTGGTTGTCATCCTCGGGGGCGATGGCAAGGGCCAGGACTTCTCGCCGCTGGCCGAGCCGGTGTCGCGCTTTGCGCGGGCCGTCGTGCTGATCGGCCGCGACGCGCCGCTGATCGAGCAGGCGCTCGCCGGTGCAGGCGTGCCGATGCACCATGCCGTGGACATGGGCGCAGCGGTCCGCGAAGGCGCTGCCCGCGCCCACCGGGGCGACGCGGTGCTGCTGTCGCCGGCTTGCGCCAGCTTCGACATGTTCCGCAACTATCCGCATCGCGCCGAGGTCTTTTGCGCGGCGGTGCAGGACCTGGCCGAATCGCCCGACGGGCCGGGCGCGGACCTGCAGGACATGGGAGACGAACAATGAGCAGTGCCAGCGCAGCCACGCCCGGCGAATCGACCGAGAGCCGCGAAGCCGTGTCCGGCTGGCGGCGCCTGTTCGCCGGCCGGCGCGGCAGCGGCGACGCGCTGCCGATGCACCTGCCGGTGCACCTTGGCGGCGCCGGCGTCACGCAGACGCGCGCTGCGCCGGTGCGCGTGCTCGGGTTCGACCAGGCCTTGCTGTGGGTCACGGTGGCGTTGCTCGCCTGGGGCCTGGTGATGGTGTATTCGGCCTCGATCGCGATCGGCGACAACCCGCGCTTCTCCCGCGCCAACTACGACGAGACCTATTTCCTGCTGCGCCACGTCTTCGCGCTGGTGGCCGCCTTCGTGGCTGCGCTGCTGGCCTTCCAGGTGCCGATGCGCACGTGGGAGCGTGTGGCGCCGTGGCTGTTCGTGGCCTCGCTGATATTGCTGGTGGTGGTGCTGATTCCGCACATCGGCCGCAGCGTCAACGGCGCGCGCCGCTGGATTCCGCTGGGCGTGACCAACTTCCAGCCCTCCGAGCTGGCGAAGGTGGCCATGGTCATGTATGCGGCCAGCTACATGGTGCGCAAGATGGAGATCAAGGAGCGGTTCTTCCGTGCCGTCCTGCCGATGGGCGTCGCCGTGGTGGTGGTCGGCATGCTGCTTCTGGCCGAGCCCGACATGGGCGCGTTCATGGTGATCGCCGTGATCGCCATGGGCATCCTGTTCCTCGGCGGGGTCAACGCACGCATGTTCTTCGTCATCGCCGTGCTGGTGGTGGTGGCGTTCTCGATGATGGTGGCATCGTCGCCCTGGCGGCGCGAGCGCATCTTTGCCTACCTGGATCCGTGGAGCGAGACCAATGCCCTGGGCAAGGGCTACCAGCTGTCGCATTCACTGATCGCCATCGGCCGCGGCGAGATCTTCGGCGTCGGCCTGGGTGGCAGCGTCGAGAAGCTGCACTGGCTGCCCGAGGCGCACACCGACTTCCTGCTGGCCGTCATCGGCGAGGAGTTCGGCCTGGTGGGCGTGCTCGTCGCGATCGTCCTGTTCCTGTGGATGACGCGCCGCATCATGCACATCGGCCGCCAGGCCATCGCGCTCGACCGCGTCTTCTCCGGCCTGGTGGCACAAGGCGTGGGCGTATGGGTCGGCTTCCAGACGTTCATCAACATGGGCGTGAACCTCGGCGCGCTGCCGACCAAGGGCCTGACCCTGCCGCTGATGAGCTATGGCGGCTCGGCAATCATCATGAACCTGGTCGCCCTGGCGATCGTGCTGCGAGTCGACTATGAAAACCGTGTCCTCATGCGCGGAGGCCGCGTATGAGGACATGGATTGGGCGCAGCCAAAATCGTGTCGGCGCGAAGCGCCGGCGCGCGCCAGCGCGCCTCATGCGCGGAGGCCGCGTATGAGGACGGCGCTCGTCATGGCTGGCGGCACGGGCGGGCACATCTTTCCCGGGCTGGCGGTGGCCGAGGCGCTGCGCTCGCGCGGCTGGCGGGTGCACTGGCTAGGCGCGCCCACCGGCATGGAACACGACCTGGTGCCGCCGCGCGGCTTCGACTTCGAGCCGGTGCAGTTCGGCGGCGTGCGCGGCAAGGGTGTGCTCACGCTGGCGCTGCTGCCCCTGCGCCTGCTGCGCGCCTTCTGGCAGAGCATCCAGGTCGTGCGCCGGGTCAAGCCCGACGTCGTCGTCGGCCTTGGGGGCTACATCACGTTTCCCGGCGGCATGATGAGCGTGCTGCTGGGCAAGCCGCTGGTGCTGCACGAACAGAACTCGGTCGCCGGCCTGGCCAACAAGGTCATGGCCAGCGTCGCCGACCGCGTGTTCAGCGCCTTCCCGGACGTGCTCAAGAATGCGCGCTGGGTCGGCAACCCATTGCGCGAGGCGTTCCTGTCGCAGCCAGATCCGGCCGTACGTTTCTTCGGCCGCAGCGGACCGCTGAAGCTGCTGGTGGTTGGCGGCAGCCTGGGCGCCAAGGCGCTCAATGCCATCGTGCCGCAGGCGCTCGCGCGTATCGCGCCGCAGGCGCGGCCGATCGTGTTGCACCAGAGCGGCGCGCGCCAGATCGACGAACTGCGCGCCAACTACGCCGCCGCCGGCGTACAGGCAGAACTCACGCCCTTCATCGAGGACACAGCCGCCGCCTTCGCCGAGGCCGACCTCGTCATCGCACGCGCCGGCGCCAGCACCGTCACCGAGATCGCGGCGGTAGGCGCGGCCGCGCTGTTCGTTCCCTTTCCCTCGGCGGTCGACGACCACCAGACCACCAACGCGCGCTTCCTCGTCGACGCCGGTGGCGCCTGGCTCGTCGCCCAGTCCGAGCTGACTCCTGAACTGTTGTCCGACTTGCTGCAGAAAACCACACGCGAGGCGTTGCTCGAGCGCGCCCTCAAGGCCAAGAGCCTGCAAAAGACCGAAGCGGTCGCCGAAGTCGTCCATGCCTGCGAGGAGCTTGCGAAATGAAGCATGCCATTCGCCACATCCATTTCGTCGGTATCGGCGGCTCGGGCATGAGCGGCATCGCCGAGGTGCTGTTCAACCTGGGCTACAAGATCTCCGGCTCCGACCTGGCCGACAGCGCCACGCTGCGCCGCCTGGCGCAACTGGGCATCGCCACGCACGTCGGGCACCACGGGGCCAACATCGATGGGGCCGACGCCGTCGTCACGTCGACGGCGGTGCGGGCCGACAACCCGGAAGTACTGGCCGCGCGCGAGAAGAAGATTCCGGTGGTGCCGCGCGCGCAGATGCTCGCGGAACTGATGCGACTCAAGCAGGGCATCGCCATCGCGGGCACGCACGGCAAGACCACCACCACCAGCCTGGCAGCCAGCGTGCTCGCGGCGGCCGGCCTGGATCCGACCTTCGTCATCGGCGGCCGGCTCAACAGCGCCGGGACCAACGCGCGCCTGGGGCAGGGCGACTACATCGTGGTCGAGGCCGACGAGTCGGACGCCTCGTTCCTGAACCTGCTCCCGATCATGGCGGTGGTGACCAACATCGACGCCGACCACATGGAGACCTACGGGCACGACTTCGGCAAGCTCAAGGCGGCGTTCGTCGACTTCCTGCACCGCATGCCGTTCTACGGCGTTGCCATCCTGTGCACCGATGACCAGGCGGTACGCGAGATCGTGCCGGAAGTGTCCTGTCCGGTCACCAGCTACGGCTTCAACGAGGACGCCCAGGTGCGCGCGGTGGACGTCCGCGCCTCCGGCGGCCAGATGCACTTCACGGTGCAGCGGCGCAACGGCGTCGTTCTGCCCGACCTGCCGGTCACGTTGAACCTGCCGGGCGAGCACAACGTGCGCAACGCGCTCTCGGTGATCGCGATGGCGGTCGAGCTCAACATCCCCGACGAGGCGGTCCAGCGCGGCCTGGCCGACTTCAAGGGCGTCGGCCGGCGCTTCCAGCGCTACGGCGACGTGCCCCTGCCCGGCGGCGAGCGGGGGGGCAGCTTCACGCTCATCGACGACTACGGCCACCACCCGGTGGAGATGGCCGCGACCATCGAGGCCGCGCGCGGCGCGTTCCCGGGCAGGCGCCTGGTGCTGGCCTTCCAGCCGCACCGCTACACCCGCACGCGCGACTGCTTCGAGGATTTCGTCAAGGTGATCGGCCGTGCCGACGCGGTGCTTCTGGGCGAGGTCTATGCCGCCGGCGAGCCACCCATCGTGGCGGCCGACGGGCGCACCCTGGCGCGCGCGCTGCGCGTGGCCGGGAAGGTGGAGCCGGTGTTCGTCGACGAGATTGCCGCCATGCCGCAGGCGATCCTGGACAACGCGCGCGCCGGGGATGTCGTGATCTGCATGGGCGCCGGATCGGTCGGCGGCGTGCCCGCCAAGGTGGTGGAACTGGGCGCTGCAACCGCCCGGAAAGAACAGGGGATGGCTTCGTGAGCACGATCGATTCTTCTTCATTCGGCAAGGTCGCCGTCCTGATGGGCGGCAGTTCGGCCGAGCGCGAGGTGTCGCTGATGTCCGGCGCCGGCGTGCTGGGCGCGCTGCGTGCACGCGGCGTCGACGCCCATGCGTTCGATCCGTCCGAGCGCGACCTGTGCGATCTCCGGCGCGACGGCTTCGCCCGCTGCTTCATCGTGCTGCACGGTCGCCACGGCGAGGATGGCACGGTGCAGGGGGCGCTGGAACTGCTCGGCATCCCGTACACCGGTTCGGGCGTGATGGCCTCGAGCGTGGCGATGGACAAGGTGATGACCAAGCGACTGTGGCAAGCCGATGGCCTGCCGACGCCGCGCTATGCCCGGCTGGCGTTCGACCAGCAGAGCCTGGAGCAGGTCCGCGCCGTGCCGGACGTGCTGGGCCTGCCGCTGATCGTCAAGCCCCCGCGCGAAGGCTCTTCCATCGGCGTCACCAAGGTCCAGGGGTATTCGCAGATGCAGGACGCGGTGCGGCTCGCGGCGCGCTACGACGCCGATGTCCTGTGCGAGGAATTCATCGAGGGCGAGGAAGTGACCTGCGCCGTGCTCGGCACGGGCCAGTACGCGCAGGCGCTGCCGGTGGTGCGCATCGCCGCTCCCGACGGCGCCTACGACTACCAGAACAAGTACTTCACCGACGAGGTGAAGTACCACTGCCCGAGCGGCCTGGACGCCGCGCTCGAAGACGAGATCCGGCACCTCTCGCTGGCCGCCTACCGGACACTGGGCTGCCGCGGCTGGGGCCGCGCCGACCTGATGATCCGTGCCAGCGACCGCAAGCCGTTCCTGCTCGAGATGAACACGTCTCCCGGAATGACCAGTCATTCGCTGGTGCCGATGGCCGCACGCGCGGCCGGCATCGACTACGAGACGCTGTGCCTGCGCGTGCTGGCGCATGCCGCCCTCGACGCCGACCGGCCCGCCGCCGCTGGGGATGCGAACTGACCATGGCCGAAAGCACCCCGATGCCGTTCGACGTCAAGCTCATGAACATCGTTGCGACGCTGCTGTTTGCGTCGTGCGGTCTCATGCTGCTTGCCGGCGGCGCCTGGTGGGTGCTGCGCCAGCCCTTCTTCCCGCTGGCGGGCCTGAAGGTCGATGGTCAGATCTCGCACGTCAATGCGGCCTTGCTGCGGGCCAACGTGGTGCCGCAGCTGGCGGGCAACTTCTTCACCGTCGACCTGGCGCGCACGCGTGCGGCCTTTGAATCGGTGCCGTGGGTACGCAAGGCGGTGGTCCGGCGCGAGTTTCCCAACCGGCTGCGCGTGACGCTGACGGAGCAGGAGCCGGTGGCCTACTGGGGCGACGACGCGCTGTCGCGGCTCATCAACGGCTTCGGCGAAGTATTCGAGGCCAACGTCGCAGAGGTGGACCGGCCGCTGCCGCGCCTGAAGGGCCCGGACGACGAGGCCGGCATGGTGCTGGGCATGTACCGCGAGCTGGGGCCGATGTTCAACGGTTACGACCTGTCGGTGGAGCAGCTGTCTCTGTCGACACGCGGTAGCTGGGCGGTCGAACTCGATACCGGTGCGCACATCGAGCTGGGGCGCGGTACGGCCGAGGAGTTGCAGGCCCGCACCAGGCGATTCCTGACTTCGGTCCGGCAGGTCGCAGGGCATTACGGCCGTTCCGTCGAATCGGTGACCAGTGCCGACCTGCGCCACCGTGACGCGTATGCGTTGCGCTTGCGCGGCGTCAGCACGGTCGGTCCGGACGACACCAAGAAAAGATAGAGAACACGAGGACATTCATTCATGCCCAAAGACTACAAGGACTTGGTCGTCGGCCTCGACATCGGCACCGCCAAGGTGATGGCGGTGGTGGCCGAGGTGCTGCCCAGCGGCGACCTCAAGCTGGCCGGGCTGGGCATTGCGCCGAGCAACGGGCTCAAGCGCGGCGTGGTCGTCAACATCGACGCCACGGTGCAGAGCATCCAGCAGGCGCTGAAGGAAGCCGAACTGATGGCGGACTGCAAGATCGGCCGCGTCTACACGGGGATCACCGGCAGCCACATCCGCGGCATCAATTCCAGCGGCATGGTGGCGGTCAAGGACAAGGAGGTCACGCCGGCCGACGTGGCGCGGGTGGTGGAGACGGCGCGCGCCATCAACATCTCCAGCGACCAGCGCCTGCTGCTGGTCGAGCCGCAGGAGTTCGTGATCGACGGCCAGGACGTGAAGGAGCCGATCGGCATGAGCGGCATGCGGCTGGAAGCCAAGGTGCACATCGTCACCGGCGCCCAGAGCGCGGCCGAGAACATCATCAAGTGCGTGCGTCGCTGCGGCCTCGAGGTGGACCAGCTCATGCTGAACCCGCTCGCCTCGAGCCAGGCGGTGCTGACGGAGGACGAGCGCGAGCTCGGCGTGGTGCTCGTGGATATCGGCGCGGGTACCACCGACGTCGCCATCTTCACCAACGGCGCGATCCGCCACACCGCGGTGATTCCGATCGCCGGCGACCTGGTGACGAGCGACATCGCGATGGCTTTGCGCACCCCGACCAAGGACGCCGAGGACATCAAGGTCGAGCATGGGTTCGCCAAGCAGCTGCTGGCGGATCCCGAGACGCAGGTCGAAGTGCCGGGCCTGGGCGACCGCGGTCCGCGCCTGCTGAGCAAGCAGGCCCTGGCCGGCGTGATCGAGCCGCGCATCGAGGAGATCTTCTCGCTGGTGCAGCAGGTGGTGCGCGAGTCGGGCTACGAGGAAGTGCTGTCGTCCGGCGTGGTGCTCACCGGCGGCAGCGCGGTGATGCCCGGAATGATCGAGCTGGGCGAGGACATCTTCCTCAAGCCGGTCCGGCGCGGCATTCCCAAATATTCCAGCGCGCTGTCGGACATGGTGGCGCAGCCGCGCGCGGCCACCGTCATGGGGCTGCTCGAAGAGGCGCGCTACGCCCGGCTGCGCGGCTACAAGGTCGCGCAGAAGAGCGGGTCGGTGAAGTCGGCATTCGGCCGCTTCAAGGACTTCATCGTGGGGAACTTCTGATGAAGAAGCGAAGCAAAAGTCCGCATCCTGGAGGTCGTCCGACATGAACTTCGACGCGTTCTACCTAGCATGCGGCAGCGGACCGCCTCGCCATTTCAACGAGCGATGGCGACGAACCGGTCCGCCACGATCCTGATTGCGCGAGGCAGCGCACGAACAGACCAAGAACAGATTCAGAACACAACGGCAACTGCAAATTTCTAGGAGCTAACGATGACCATCGAAATGATCGAAGTCGAGGAATTCAACCAGGGCACGCAGATCAAGGTGATCGGCGTCGGCGGCGGCGGCGGCAACGCCGTGGCCCACATGATCGAGCGCAAGGTGCAAGGCGTGGAGTTCGTCTGCGCCAACACGGACGCGCAGGCGCTCACGCGCAGCAATGCGCACAAGACCATTCAGCTGGGCCTGACCGGCCGCGGCGCGGGAAGCAAGCCCGACGTCGGCCGCGAGTCGGCCGAGGTCGCGGTCGACGACATCCGCGCGGCGATCGACGGCGCGCACATGCTGTTCATCACCGCCGGCATGGGCGGCGGTACCGGCACCGGTGCGGCGCCCGTGATCGCGCGCGTGGCCAAGGAGATGGGCATCCTGACGGTGGGGGTGGTGACCAAGCCGTTCGACTGGGAAGGCGGCAAGCGCATGACCAATGCCGAGAACGGCCTGGCCGAACTCGAGGCGAACGTCGACTCGCTGATCGTCATTCTCAACGAGAAGCTGCTCGACGTGCTGGGCGACGACGTCACCCAGGAAGAGGCCTTCGGCCATGCCAACGACGTCCTCAAGAACGCGGTCGGTGGTATCGCCGAGATCATCAACGAGTACGGCAACGTCAACGTCGACTTCGAGGACGTGCGCACCGTGATGGGCGAGCCCGGCAAGGCCATGATGGGCACGGCTGCCGCCAGCGGCCCGGACCGCGCACGCATCGCCGCCGAGCAGGCCGTGGCCTGCCCGCTGCTCGAAGGCGTGGACCTGTCCGGCGCCAAGGGCGTGCTGGTGCTCGTCACCGCGTCCAAGGCGTCCCTCAAGCTGTCGGAATCGAAGCTGGCGATGAACACCATCCGCGCCTACGCTTCGCCGGATGCGCACGTCATCTACGGCGCGGCATACGACGAGCGCCTGGGCGACGAGATGCGTGTGACCGTGGTGGCCACGGGGCTGTCGCGCAATGCCGCCAGCAGCAAGCCGCAACTCGAGGTGATCCGTACCGGCACCGACAACGTGCCGTTCACGGTGCCGACGCTCGGCGGTGCGAGCACCGGCGGCATGGGTGGCGTGCAGCAGACGAACTACGACGGCATGTCGGTGCCAAGCGTGTGGCGAACCAACCGCACCATGGCCGCGGCCAAGGTCGACGCACTGTCGTCGGGCGGCATGGACGATTTCGAGATTCCCGCTTTCCTCCGCCGCCAAGCCGATTGATGGCGCGCAAAGCTATTGCGCGTCCCGATCTCGCGCCTGCGCGGCTCGCCGTACGGGAGTACGGCTGCGCTGCTCGGTGCAAGCTCGGGGCGCTCGCTACGCTTTTCGCACCATCAATCCGCGTCGCGCGCTTCTTCTCGTCATGAAGGTGGTGCCGTGTCGGCTATTGCAGCGATAGGCAGACGCATCGCGCGCGAAGAGACGCGACGGCCTAAAATCGGCGGTGTGCTGCAACAACGAACACTCCGGTCGATCAGCCACGCCGTCGGCGTGGGGCTGCACAGCGGGCAACGGGTCGAACTGACCCTGCGGCCGGCGCCGCCGGACACGGGCATCGTGTTTCGTCGGGTGGACCTGCCCGAGCCGGTCGAGATCCCGATGGAGGCGGAGTTCGTCACCGACACCCGCCTGGCCTCGACCGTGTCCAACGGCAACGCCAAGGTGCAGACGGTCGAGCACATCATGTCCGCCTGCGCCGGACTGGGGCTGGACAACCTCTACATCGACATCACGGCCGACGAGGTTCCGATTCTCGACGGGTCGGCCTCGTCGTTCGTCTTCCTGCTGCAGAGCGCGGGCATCGCGCTGCAGAATGCGCCGCGCCGCTTCATCCGGGTCACCAAGCCGGTCGAGGTGCGCGAAGGCGAGGGCGTCGAGCTCAAGTGGGCGCGGCTGGAGCCTTATCACGGCTTCAAGCTGGCGTTCGAGATCGACTTCGCGCACAAGGTGGTCAACTCCACCGGCCAGCGTGTCGAATTCGACCTGGGGCGCGGCTCGTACAGCCGCGACATCGCCCGGGCACGCACCTTCGGCTTCACCAAGGAGGTCGAGTACATGCGTTCCAAGGGGCTGGCGCTGGGCGGCGGGCTGGACAATGCCATCGTGATGGACGACACCAAGGTGCTCAACGCCGACGGCCTTCGCTACGACGACGAGTTCGTCAAGCACAAGATCCTGGACGCCATGGGCGACCTGTACATCATCGGCAAGCCCCTGCTGGCTGCGTACACGGCGTTCCGCTCGGGCCATGCGCTCAACAACAAGCTCCTGCGCCAGCTGCTGGCCCGGCCAGACGCGTACGAGGTCGTGACCTTCGACCGCGAGGCAGACGCGCCGGCCGGCTTCGCCGAGGTGGCCCGGGCCTGGTAGGCCCGCAGGCCGATCCCGACAGGCGCGACCCCGGATGCTCGTCTTTCGCTGGGCCATCATCCTGCTGCTGCTGGTGGCGGGCGTCTCGTTCGCCTTCTATGCCGGCACCGGCCAACCCAGATACCGCCGTTTCGGCTGGATCGTTCTCAAGTGGACCTTGCTCGCGGCGCTGGGCTTCTTTGCCGTGCTGATCGCCGAGCGCGGGTTCTGACGGTCGGCGGCCACGCTTCGCGCCGTCAGCGCGTGCGGCCCTGCCGGTAGGCGCTCCCCGCGCCGCGTCTTGCCGCATCGCCCAGGCGCGCGAGCGATTGCCCTGCGTGGGCATGGGTGATCGCGATCCCCAGCGCATCCGCCGCATCCGGGCCCGGTAGCCCGGGCAGCTTGAGCAGCCGCTTGACCATTTCCTGTACCTGCGCCTTGGCGGCGCTGCCATGGCCGGCCACCGCCTGCTTCATCTGCAGCGCGGTGTATTCGGCCACTTCCAGCTGCTGGGTGACCAGCGCCGTCAGACAGGCGCCGCGCGCCTGGCCCAGCATGAGCGTCGACTGCGGGTTGACGTTCACGAACACGATCTCGACCGCGGCCGCGTCCGGCTGGTAGCGCGTGACGATCTCGCCGATGCCCTCGAACAGCACCTTCAGCCGCTGCGCCAGCGGCTGGCCGACCATGTTCCGCGTGGTGATCGTGCCGCTGGCCACGTAGTGCAGCGTGTGGCCCTGGGCGTCCACCACGCCGAAGCCGGTGGTCTGAAGGCCGGGGTCGATGCCGAGAATGCGTATGGGTTCAGACACCGAAGTACCAGCGGACCGAGTGGAAGAAGATGGGCGCCGCGAAGCACAGCGCGTCGATGCGGTCGAGCAGCCCGTTGGCGCCGGTCACGCCCACGCCGCGCTTGCCCCAGGTGGGAATGCCGCGGTCCCGCTTGAGCGCCTTCATCACCAGGTGCCCCATGGAGCCGGCCACGCAGGCGATGAGTGCCATTGCCATCGACTGGCCGATCTTGAAAGGCGTGATGAAGCAGAACAGGCCGCCCAGCAGCACGGCCGGCACCAGTCCGATGGCCCAGGTCGCCCAGTTGAAGCTGCGGCTGACCTGTGGCGCGAAGGGCGGACGCTCGGCGCGCCGCGCAAGCAGGTGCTGCACCAGCATGCACGTCTGCACCACGCTGACCAGGAAGAACACGAGGAAGGCGCTCTTGCCTTCATAGCCGGGGAAATCCAGCAGCAGCAGCGCCGGTACGTGGCTCAGGCCGTAGACGCAGACCATGATGCCCCACTGAAGCTTGGCGTTGCGCTCCAGGAACTGGTGCGGGTCGTTGGCCAGGGCGCTCGTCACCGGAATCGCCAGGAACGCATAGACCGGAATGAACACCGTGAACAGGTCGAAACGCGCCGTGCCGACCAGCACGTACTGCAGCGGCAGCACGACGAAGAACGCCAGGATGAGGCTGCGGTGGTCACCGCGCCGAGTCGGCGAGAGCGTGATGAATTCCCGAAGGGCAAAGAACGACAGCAGGCCGAACAGCACCGTCGCCACCGTTTCGCCCAGCGCCCAGCCAATCCAGAACACCACCACCATGACCCAGCTGGTGCCGAGCAACGCGCTGGCGTGCTGGAGTTCCTGCTGCCAGCGCTCGCCATGCGCCGGATGGCGCCGCTCGCGCATGGACAGCAGCAGCACGGTCACGCTCGCGACGGCCAGGATGCCGAAGACGAACAGGAAAAGCATCGCCACCTGCCAGGTGGGGCTGAGCTGGCGCAGGAAATTGATCATGTCGGCCGGCCGCTCATACGTCCCGCAGGGCCATCACCGCGGCACGGGCGCGGTCGAGAAATGGGCGACGCTCCTCGCCCGGCTCTAGCCGCACAGGCGCGCCGAACGTGACCGAGCACAGGATCGGCACCGGCACCACCTCTCCCTTGGGCATGACCCGCTGGACATTGTCGATCCAGGCGGGCACCAGCACCACGTCGGGGAACAGCATGGCCAGCGAGTACAGGCCCGACTTGAACTTCTGCGGCTCGCCGGTGTGGCCGCGCGTGCCCTCGGGAAAGATGATGAGCGAGTCGCCGCTGCGCAGCGCCTCGATCAGCGGCAGCAACGGCTCCATTGCCGCGGCGCTGCCGGGCTCGGCCGGCTGCGCGGTACTGCCGCCGCGTTCGACGTAGATGGCGTTGAACACCTCGGTGGTGATCCATCGCTTGAGCGGCGTGTTGGCCCAATAGTCGCGCGCGGCGATCGGGCGGGTGATCGCGCGCAACTCCTGGGGCAGCGCCGCCCAGATCATGACCAGGTCCAGGTGGCTCTGGTGGTTGGCGAAGTAGATGCGTTGCTCGGCCTTTGGCGGGCAGCCCCACCAGCGGGCCTGCGCGCCGGTGAGCAGCCGCACCAGCGCGAGCAGCAACCCACTGATCAATTTGGCGAGCATGCCGCCGATGATACGAAGCTGCGCCGATTCGGCCTCACGGAATGTCCGCCGACGGCATGCGCGCCACGATGGTCGCGGTGCGGCTGGCCAGGTAGCCCGAGCCCTGGCGCTTCTCGTAGAACTTGGGGCTCGGCAGCATCACGGCCAGCCTGGCCGCCTCGCTGGCGCCCAGGCGGGCGGCGCTCTTGCCGAAATAGTGCTGCGCGGCCGCTTCGGCGCCGAAGACGCCTTCGCCCCATTCCACACTGTTGAGGTAGATCTCCAGGATGCGGCGCTTGTCCAGCAGCAACTCGAGCATGGCGGTCAGCACCAGTTCCTGGCCCTTGCGCAGCAGCGTGCGTTCACTCGACAGGAACAGGTTCTTGGCCAGTTGCTGCGTGATGGTGGAGCCGCCGCGCAATTGCGCCGGCCGCGCCGTCTTGCCCCGGCGCGCGGCCTGCGCGGCACGCCGGGCAGCCTGCGCCGCGGCCTGCTCGTTGCGCTCATGGGCGCGCTCGATGGCTTCCCATTCGACGCCGTGGTGCGTCATGAAGCCTCCGTCCTCGCTGGCCACCACCGCACGCTTGAGGTTGCTCGCGATCCGGGCGTCGGGCACCCATTGCTGCGACCATGCCTTGTCCCCGTTGTGGCGTCCGTGCAAGGCAAGCTGCCAGGCCTCGGAGCGCTGAAAGGCGGTGGACTGCGGGTCGACCGCGGCCATCGCGGCGATGCGGACCACGAAGAACAGTTGAAGACTCAGGCCCGCAAGCAGCAGGCAGCCGATCCAGCGCAGCAGCGATTGCATTCCGGTCGGGCCGCGCTCAGCCGACGATGGCGCGCAATTCGGCCAGGACCTGGGCCGCGGGTGGTCGCACGCCGCGCCAGATCTCGAACGCCTCGGCCGCCTGTTCGACCAGCATGCCCAGCCCATCGCGCGGTGTCGCCCCGTGACGGGCAGCCCAGGCGAGGAAGCCGGCAGCGGCCGGGCCGTACATCATGTCGATGGCCAGCGCGCCGGGCTTGAGCACGTCGGCGCTCACCGGCACCGCATCGCCGGCCAGGCTGGAAGCCGTGGCATTGACCAGAACGTCGAATTGGCCGGACAGGTCGTCCAGCGCGCGCGCCTCGACCTCGGCATGGTGCGGCAGGGCTGCGGCGGCATGCCGCTGCACCAGGGCGATCGCCTTGCCCAGCGTGCGGTTGGCCACGACCACCCGGCGCGCGCCCGATGCGAGCAGCGGCCCCAGCACGCCGGCCGCGGCGCCGCCCGCGCCCAGCAGCAGGACGTCGCGGCCCGCCAGCGACAGGCCGGCGTTGCGCGTGATGTCGTTCACGAGCCCGACGCCGTCGGTGTTGTCGCCGTGGACGCCGTCTTCGCGGAACGACAGGCAGTTGACGGCCTGCGCGAGCGCGGCGCGGTCGCTCAAGTGCTCCGCAGCGGCCGCGGCGTCGAACTTGAACGGAACGGTGACGTTGCAGCCGCGCGCCTGGCCTTGCGTACTGGTGCGGAACTGCGCCAGCGCCTGTGCGAAGCCGTCCACAGGCGCTTGGCGCCGCCCGTACTCCAGCGCCTGTCCGGTCAGCTCGGCGAAGCGGGCATGGATCCATGGCGAGCGGCTGTGCTCGACCGGGTTCCCCATCACGCAATAGAGGTCCATGCGCACGATTCCTTTCTATCGCGTCGATGTGACCTGCGCCTCGAGCGTCTGGTCACGGGTGAACTTGAAGCGCGAGGGCAGCACGATCTGGTCCGTGGTCTTGCGCATGTCCGGGGTGAAGTTGCCGAAGTTGCCGGCGCTGCGCACGATCGCCTGGGCACGCCGGTCCAGCTGGGCGTCGCCGGAGGTCTCGACCACCTCGGTGCCCAGGAGGGTCCCGTCGAAATTGACGGTGACCAGCATCGTCAGCTCGCCGTAGAGCTTCTTGCCGTTGAGGGTGGGAAAGTTCTCCGTGCCGCGCGCCTCGATGCGCCGGCGCAGGGTGTCGACGTAGACCGCGTAGGCCGCTTCGCGCGTGGCCGGGCTCACGTAGCGCTTGCGCGGCCTGGCGTTCTCCTCGTTCACGCGGCGCTCGATCTCCGCCAGCAGGTCCAGCAGCTGCTTGCGCTTTTCCTCCTGGGCCGTGTTCTCGTTGGGCGCGCCGGGGCTGCGCGGATCCGGCAGCGGCATGGCGGCCAGCTGCTGCTTGATCTGCGCCAGCAACAGCATCTGCTGGGCCTGCATGGCTTCGATCTGTCGCTGGGCGTCTTCGATCGAATCGCCCACCGCGGTGAACGCCGAAGGCGGCAGCGGGCTGGTGGCGCGGCCCTTGTCCAGATCGCCGCCGCCGGCCAGCGAGGCCTGGGCAATGGCCTTGGCCTGTTGCGGCGCGTCGTTGCTCCTGGCATTGACCAGGATCACCTCCAGGGCGGTGTCCTCGAACACGCGGTTGAAGGCCTCGGGATCCACGAAGCGCACCGCCAGCAGCGCGGCATGCGCCAGCAACGAGATGCCCAGGGCGATCTGCAAGGTACTGAGGTGGCGCAGCTTCATCATCGTCGGGTTGGCGCAGGAGTGCGGGCGGCAGCGGATTAGCGGGTGGCGGCCGGCGCGGCGGCGTCGGCAGGCGCCGTGTCGCCGGCGCCCTCTTCGTCGACGTCCACTGCAATGGCGAGCGGGCCGGCGACGTCTTCCTCGTCATCGTCGGTGCTTTCGTCCGTGTCGGCCGGCGCGTCCAGGCGCTCGATCACGGCGGCATGCACGTCCAGCGAGATCTCGTCGACCGATTCCAGCCGGGCGCGCACGCGCGCACCGCGCGCAAGGCCCTGCGTGCCGGTCAGGCTGAAGACCAGCGGCAGCGTCTCGGCGCGCGCGAGCGCGCCGTTGGGCAGGTCCTTGATGATCGTGGCCTCGATCTCGGTAATGCCTTCCTGCGCCAGGTAGCGCAGCGTCCAGAAGCGCTCCATGGCGGCCTGGTAGCCGTTGTAGGTGCTGTAGGCGGAATCGAAGGCGGAAAGAACGGAAAACAGCGCGGCATCCTTGGGCTTGAACGGCGCGGCCAGCGCGGCCGTCTTGCCATGGCGCGCGGCCGCGATGATCTGCCACTGGTTGACCAGGTCGGTATAGCGGCGCAGCGGCGACGTGCTCCAGGCATAGCTCTTGACGCCCAGCCCGGCGTGCGGCAGCGACTTGGTGCCCATGCGCACCTTGATGCCCGGCGCCAGGCTTGCCTGGCTGCGGTACAGGCCGGGTACGCCGAGTTCGCCGAGCCAGCTGCCCCAGCTGCTGTTGGCCAGGATCATCGCCTCGGAGACGATCAGGTCCAGCGGCGCGCCGCGCTGGCGCGTGCCGATGTGCACGCGCTCGCTGCCGTCGGGCTCGCCGTCGTTGCCTTCCAGGCGGAAGGTGTAGTCGGGCCGGTTGAAGCTTTCCGGTTTGCCGCGTGCGACCTCGCGTTGCGCCTTCAGGTGCTGCGCCAGTCGCCACAGGAACGACAACTGCGGGCGCAGGCCGGCGGCCGGCTCGGGCACCGGTTGCGCCGGCTGCACGGCGGCATCTTCCAGCCAGTCACGGGTGATGAAGGCGTCGAGCTTGTCGTGCCGCAGGTTGGCGCTGATCGGCACACGCTCCAGGCGGGTCTCGGTGCCCAGCAGTTCCAGGCTGCCCTCGTCGAAGCGGGCATAGAGCGACACGGCGGGACAGTCGCGGCCTTCTTCCAGGGTATAGGCGGCCACGACCTCGTCGGGCAGCATGGTGATCTTGTGCCCCGGCATGTAGACCGTCGACAGGCGCGTGCGCGCGACCTGGTCGATCGGCCCGCCGGGCGCCAGCGCCAGGCCCGGCGCCGCGATGTGGATGCCCAGGGTCACGCTGCCGCTGCCCAGGCCTTGCACCGAGAGCGCGTCGTCGATCTCGGTGGTGTGCGAGTCGTCGATCGAGAAGGCCGGCACCTCGGCCAGCGGCAGTTCGTCGGCAATGGCCGGCGCCTGTAGCGCCGGAAAGTCGGTGCCCTTGGGGAAATTCTCGAACAGGAACCGCTTCCAGTGGAACTGGTAGGGCGAGTCGATGGCCCCGGCCGCTTCCAGCAGCGCCAGTGGGGCGCGGTGGGTGGCGCGGGCGGCCTCGACCACGGCCTTGTACTCGGGCGCGTTCTTGTCCGGCTTGAACAGGATGCGGTAGAGCTGCTCGCGCACGGGCGCCGGACAGCGGCCGGCGGCCAGCTCGGCCGCCCATTCGTCGATCTGCGCCTGGATCGCCTTCTTCTTCTCGATGGCGGCCAGCGCCTGCTGCAGGATCTCGGCAGGCGCACGCTTGAACCGGCCCTTGCCGGCGCGGCGGAAGTAGTGCGGCGCGTCGTACAAGGCGAGCAGGGCGGCGGCCTGCTGGGTGGGCGCGGGACTGGCGTCGAAATAGTCGGCGGCAAGCTCGGCAAAGCCGAACTCGCCCTCGGGAGCGAACTCCCACGCCAGGTCCAGGTCGACCGTGGCGGCCAGAGCCCGGGCATCGTCCAGCAGTTGGGCGGGCGCGGGTTTCTCGAAGCGCAGCACAAGGTTGGCTGCCTTCACCTTGACCCGCTTGCCGGAATCGAGCTCCACCTGGGACGAAGCCTCGGCCTCCGACATGACGCGGCCGGCGAGGAACTTGCCGGCATCTTCAAACAAAACGAACATCCGGCGATTGTCCCTCAGGCGCGGGCCCCCGCCCTCCGGATTTCAGCCCAGTTGCAGGAACCCGACCACCGTCGCCAGGTGCGCGGTCTCGAAATCGGACAAGGCATGGTCGCCGCCGTCGAGCAGACAGACCGGACTTCCGGGGTAGCGTGCGGTCATCTCGCGCCAGTCCAGCACCTCGTCGCCCTTGGCGATGATTGCCATGCAGCGCTCCGGATGCTGCAGCGGGCCAGCCTGGAGGACGCGCAGCTCGTCGATGTACTCGGACCGGAAATAGAAGTGGTCCTGCGGCGAATGCCAAAGGGTCTGGTCGCCGATGTAGCGCGCCAGGTCCCGCTCCGGGTGAACCGCCGGATTGAGCAGGACGGCACGGCAGCCTGTCGCCGCCGCGACGTGGGTGGCGTAGAAGCCGCCCAGCGACGAGCCGACCACGGCCATGTTCGCGTGCGGCCAGTCCTCGATGCCGGCGCGGACGGTTTCCATCGCCTCGCGCGGCGAGGGCGGCAGCTGCGGCGCCCACCAGCGCACCGCGGGATGCTGCCGTGCCACGTACCGTGCCATGACCTGCGCCTTGGCCGATTGGGGCGAAGATCGGAAACCGTGCAGATACAGGAGGTGGGTGGTTGCCATGCCGCATGCTAGCGCCGCGCGCGAGCGGCGCGGGATAATCGCGCGCCCATGGCCGCCGTTTTCAATCAGCCTCCCCTGTCGCGTCGCATCCTGCCCATCTTCCAGGGCTACGACGCTTTTCTTATCCTGGCGGTGCTGCTGCTGTGCGCGGCCGGCCTGGTGACCATGTATTCGTCCGGCTACGACCACGGCACCCGCTTCGTGGACCATGCCCGCAACATGGCGCTGGCGGCCGGGATCATGTTCGTGGTGGCGCAGGTGCCGCCGCAGCGCATCATGCATTTCGCCGTGCCGCTGTATCTGCTGGGGGTCGGGCTGCTGGTGGCGGTGGCGATGTTCGGCCTGACCAAGAAGGGGGCGACGCGCTGGCTCAACGTCGGCGTGGTGATCCAGCCCAGCGAGATTCTCAAGATCGCCATGCCGCTCATGCTGGCCTGGTGGTTCCAGCGGCGCGAGGGGCAGGTCCGTGCCACGGACTTCCTGGTCGCGGCGCTGCTGCTCGTGGCGCCGGTCGGGCTGATCATGAAGCAGCCCGACCTGGGCACGGCGCTGCTGGTGCTGGCGGCCGGCCTGGCGGTGATCTTCTTTGCCGGCTTTCCCTGGAAGCTGATCGTGCCGCCGGTGGTCATCGGGGCCGTCGCCGTCGTGCTGATCATCATGTACGAGCCGACCCTTTGCGCCGACGGTTTCGACTGGCGCATCCTGCATGACTACCAGAAGCAGCGCGTGTGCACCCTGCTCGATCCGAGCAAGGACCCGCTGGGCAAAGGCTTCCACATCATCCAGGGCATGATCGCCATCGGCTCCGGCGGTGTCGACGGCAAGGGCTTCATGCAGGGCACCCAGACGCACCTGGAGTTCATCCCGGAGCGCACGACCGACTTCATCTTCGCCGCCTACTCGGAAGAGTTCGGCCTGATGGGCAACCTGTTTCTCATCTTTTCGTTCCTGTTCCTGATCTTTCGCGGGCTGCTCATCGCAGTGGACGCGCCGACGCTGTTCTCCCGGCTCATGGCCGGCGCGGTGACGATGATCTTCTTCACCTATGCCTTCGTGAACATGGGCATGGTCAGCGGCATCCTCCCGGTGGTGGGCGTGCCGCTGCCGTTCATCAGCTACGGGGGCACCGCCATGGTCACCCTCGGCCTCGGCCTGGGCATCCTGATGTCCATTTCACGCGCCCGCAAGCTCGCCCTCAAGAACGCCGAAGGCATGGAAATCGGCTGACGCCGCCCCAGCCGGCCCGCGGTGCGGCCCCCTCCTCGGGAGGTGGCGAATTACACGCAGCGAAGCGTAGTGAAAAGCCGGGAGGCTCGTTGCACGCGGAACCGGCTTTGCCGGGCCGCAGTGCAGCCCCCTCCTCGGGAGGTGGCGAATTACACGCAGCGAAGCGTAGTGAAAAGCCGGGAGGCTCATAATCCCTCGATGATCTCGCGCGAACCCACTCTCGAACGCCTGGCCACCGCCCAACAACTCCTGCTGGCGCCCTTCGGCCTGGACGAATCCCACCTCACGCGTGCCCTGTCGGAGATCGCCGCGCACCGCGTCGACGATGCCGACCTCTACTTCCAGTACACCCGCAGCGAAGGCTGGAGCCTCGAAGAGGGGATCGTCAAGACCGGCAGCTTCAGCATCGACCAGGGCGTTGGCGTGCGCGCCGTAAGCGGCGAGAAGACGGCGTTCGCCTATTCGGACGACATTTCCGACCTGTCCCTGCTGGACGCGGCGCGGACGGTGCGCGCCATCTCGTCGGCCGGCCGTTCGGCACGGGTCAAGACGCCGGCGCGCCGGGTGGCGCCCAGCCGGGCACTCTACGGCGGCATCGACCCGATCGCCACGCTCGACAGCACCGCCAAGGTGCAGTTGCTGGAAAGGGCCGAACGCCTGGCGCGTTCGCGCGATCCGCGCATCGTGCAGGTCATGGCAGGCCTGGCCGCCGAGTACGACGTGGTGCTGGTCGCGCGCCTGGACGGCACGCTGGCGGCCGACGTGCGGCCGCTGGTGCGCCTGTCGATCACCGTGATCGCCGAGCAGAACGGGCGGCGCGAGGTCGGTTCCGGCGGCGGCGGCGGCCGCTTCGGGCTGGCCTACTTCAGCGACGAGCAGGTCGCGACCTATGTCGACCAGGCCGTCAGCACGGCGCTGGTCAACCTCGAGTCGCGCCCCGCGCCGGCTGGCGAGATGACTGTCGTGCTCGGCCCGGGCTGGCCCGGCATCCTGCTGCACGAGGCCGTCGGCCATGGACTCGAGGGCGACTTCAACCGCAAGGGCTCGAGCGCGTTCGCCGGCCGGATCGGCCAGCGCGTGGCGGCCAAGGGAGTCACCGTGCTGGACGACGGCACGCTCGCCGACCGCCGCGGCTCGCTCAACATCGACGACGAGGGCCACGCCAGCCAGCGCAACGTGCTGATCGAGGACGGCATCCTCAAGGGCTACATCCAGGATTCGCTCAATGCCCGCCTGATGAAGGTCAGGCCGACCGGCAACGGCCGGCGCGAGAGCTACGCCCATGTGCCGATGCCGCGCATGACCAATACCTACATGCTGGGCGGCGACAAGGATCCCAAGGAGATCGTCGCCAGCATCGACCGCGGCCTGTATGCCACCAACTTCGGCGGTGGACAGGTCGACATCACCAGCGGCAAGTTCGTGTTCTCCGCCAGCGAGGCCTACTGGGTGGAAAAGGGCAAGATCCTCTATCCGGTCAAGGGCGCGACGATCGTCGGCAATGGTCCGGATGCGCTCAAGCGGGTCGGCCTCATCGGCAACGACATGGCGCTCGACTCGGGCGTGGGCACCTGCGGCAAGGAAGGCCAGAGCGTGCCCGTGGGCGTGGGCCAGCCGACGCTGCGCATCGACGGGCTGACCGTCGGCGGCACGGCGTGAGCGTGCATCGGATTTTTGCCGCATCGACATCGGCTGTGCTAGAGTTGCGCCCTATGTCCGCCATCCGCGCCTTTTACTTTGCGTACTTTTGGTTCCCGGTTTCCGGCGGACGAGGGTTGCGCGCCTAAAGGCAAGCAGACAAAGCAAGAATCCTCAAAAAACCGCCGGTGCCTCAAGCCCGGCGGTTTTTTTTCGTCCCTGCCAGATCAACGACCACCCTTCGAAGGAAGAAGAACGATGAGCACGAACACCGCCTCCGCCAGCGACACCTGGTATGCGCGCGTCGAGAAAACCAGCAAGACCGACGACGAACGCATCAAGGACATCAACGTGCTGCCCCCTCCCGAACACCTGATCCGCTTCTTCCCCATCCGGGGAACGCCGGTGGAATCGCTGATCAGCCATACCCGCAAGTCGATCCACCGCATCATGGCCGGCAAGGACGACCGGCTGCTGGTGGTGATGGGGCCGTGCTCGATCCACGATCCGGTGGCCGCTCTGGATTACGCCCGGCGCCTCAAGGCGATGCGCGATCGCCATGCGGACACGCTGGAAGTGGTCATGCGGGTGTACTTCGAGAAGCCGCGCACGACGGTCGGCTGGAAGGGACTGATCAACGACCCGTACCTGGACGAGAGCTACCGCATCGACGAGGGGCTGCGCATGGCGCGGCAACTGCTCATCGAGATCAACCGGATGGGCCTGCCGGCCGGCAGCGAGTTCCTGGACGTGATTTCGCCGCAGTACATCGGCGACCTGATCGCCTGGGGCGCGATCGGCGCGCGCACCACCGAAAGCCAGGTGCACCGCGAATTGGCCTCGGGCCTGTCGGCGCCGATCGGATTCAAGAACGGCACCGACGGCAACATCCGGATCGCCACCGACGCGATCCAGGCGGCGGCGCGCGGCCATCACTTCCTCTCGGTGCACAAGAACGGACAGGTGGCGATCGTGCAGACCCAGGGCAACCCTGACTGCCACGTGATCCTGCGCGGCGGCAAGGCGCCCAACTACGACGGCGAAAGCGTGGCCCTGGCCTGCAAGGACCTGGTTGCCGCCAAGCTGCACCCCACCCTCATGGTCGATTGCAGCCACGCCAACAGCTCGAAGCAGCACCAGAAGCAGATCGAGGTGGTGGCGGACGTGGCCGGGCAGATCGCCCGCGGCGGCAGGAGCGTCTTCGGCGTCATGGTCGAGAGCCACCTGGTGGCCGGCGCGCAGAAGTTCACCCCGGGCAAGAACAAGGTCGAGGCGCTGGAATACGGGCAGAGCATCACCGACGCATGCATCGGCTGGGACGACTCGGTGCAGGTGCTCGACACGCTGGCGCAGGCAGTCAAGCAGCGCCGCGGCTGACCGCCACCGCGGCGGCGGTCAGATGAGGTCGGCCAGGTCCGGCCAGTGGTGGCGCAGCGCTGCGGCTTCGTCGCCGTCGGGCGACATGAAGGTGAAGTCGTCGAAGTCGAACCCGGGGCCGACCGTGCAGGTGACCAGGCAGAAGCCGACGCCGCCCGGCGCGTCGATCGGACGGGCGGCCTGCCACTGGCCGGCCGGCACGACGTGCTGCGGATGGGCCCCGTGCATGTCCACCGGGCCCAGCTTCACGTGAGCTGGCGCCGTGCGCAACGCCGCGTCGCAGGAATACAGGGCCAGTGGCGCGCCGCCGAGATGCACCCAGACCTCGTCCGACATCACGCGATGCCAGCGCGAATGCTGGCCTGACTCGAGCAGGAAGTAGATGGTGGTCAGCGCATCCCGGCGCGGGCGGCCGTCGGCCGGGGCGACCTGCGCGCTGGAGCGGAATACCTCGCGGTACCAGCCGCCCTCGGGGTGCGGCTGCAGCCCGAGGCTGTCGATGAGTTCGCGCGCCTGCATGGCCGCACTATAGGCCGGGAGCGGCCGGGCCGAGCGCGTCCAGCAGCTTCTGGTGCACGCCGCCGAAGCCGCCGTTGCTCATGCACACGATGTGATCGCCGGGCCGCGCCGCCACGACCACCTGCCGCAGCAGCGTTTCGAGATCCGGTGCGACTTGGGCGCGATCGCCCAGCGGCGCGAGCGCCGCCGCGGCGTCCCAGTCCAGCCCGGCGGCATGGCAGAAGGCGAGGGCGGCCGGCTCCAGGCTCCAGGGCAGCTGGGCGGCCATGGCGCCCAGCTTCATGGTGTTGCTGCGCGGCTCGAACACGGCCAGGATGCGCTCGTCCTGCGCGCCGCTGGCGTCGAGCTTGCGCCGAAGCCCCTCGAGCGTGGTGTGGATGGCGGTCGGGTGGTGCGCGAAGTCGTCGTACACGCGAATGGCGTGGCCGGCACGTTCGACGCTGCCGCGCAGCTCCATGCGCCGGCGCACGTTGCGAAAACTGCCCAGTGCGTCGGCGGCCTCGCCGGGGTCGACGCCCACATGTTCGGCGGCCGCGATCGCCGCCAGCGCGTTCATGCGGTTGTGTTCGCCGGTCAGGGCCCAGGCGACACGGCCGACGCGCTCGCCGCTCCGGCGTACTTCGAAATCGTCCGCGGGGCCGTCGGCCTGCCAGGCGCCGTCGCCGCCGAAGGCGGCCACCTCGCTCCAGCAGCCACGGGCGAGCACCCGCGCCAGGCTTTCTTCCGCGCCGTTCACCACGAGCCTGCCGGTGGCGGGCACGGTGCGAACGAGATGGTGGAACTGCCGTTCGATGGCTGCGAGATCATCAAAGATGTCAGCATGATCGAACTCCAGGTTGTTCAGCACCGCCGTGCGCGGACGGTAGTGGACGAACTTGCTGCGCTTGTCGAAGAAGGCGGTGTCGTACTCGTCCGCCTCGATGACGAACAACGGCCGGCCATGCCCGGCGCCACCATGGCCCAGGCGCGCGGAGACCCCGAAGTCCAGCGGCACACCGCCCACCAGAAAGCCGGGCGCGCGGCCGGCACGCTCGAGGATCCACGCCAACATGGACGTGGTGGTCGTCTTGCCATGCGTGCCGGCCACAGCCAGCACGTGACGGTCCTGCAGCAGCATGTCCGCCAGCCATTGCGGGCCGCTCGTGTAGCGGGCGCCAGCCTCGAGAATGGCCTCCATCAGCGGGAACTTGGCGCTGCCGTCGGGCAGGCGCGCGCGCGAGACGACGTTGCCCACGACGTAGACGTCGGGGTTCAGGGCCATCTGGCCGGCGTCGAAGCCTTCGATCAGATCGATGCCCAGCGCCCGCAACTGATCGCTCATGGGCGGATAGACGCCGGCGTCGCAGCCGGTCACGCGGTGGCCGGCCTCGCGCGCCAGGGCGGCCAGCCCTCCCATGAACGTGCCGCAGATGCCGAGAATGTGAATGTGCATCGGCGGATTCTAGAAGTCGCCGCGCAGACAGCCGCCTCGGACCCCGAGCGGGACCGGGCCGGCGGGGGGGCGTCGCTCGCTCAGGCCCCGGCGCGAGCGATGTCGTCGGCCGCCGCGTGCAGCTTGTCGAGTTGCGACAGCGCCTGCGCCATGGACAGCCGTGCCACCGGCGCCTGCAGGGCGACCGCACAGCGCACCGGCCCGCCGGAACGGTCGCGCACCGGCACGGCGACGCAGACCAGACCGTCGACGTATTCCTCTGCGTCCACCGCGTGGCCCTGGTCGCGAATGCGCGCCAGTTCCTTTTCCATGCGCTCGCGGCTGTCGATGGTGTGTGCGGTGCGCGGGGCGAAGTGCAGCGCTTCGAGCATGCGTTCGCGCGGACCGGTCGGCAGATGCGCCAGCAGAAGCTTGCCGCTGGCCGAGCAGTGCAGCGGGACGCGCGAGCCGGGGCGCAGGTCCAGGCGCAGCGGAAAGTTGGTTTCGACGCGATCGAGGTAGACCACCTCGTCGCCCGACAGCGCAGTCAGGTTGCACGTCTCGCCCACCTGGTCGACCAGGCGGCGCAGCAGCGTGCGGCGCAAGCCGGTGGTGCTGCTGGCGCGCAGCACGTCCTCGGCAAAGCGTGTCAGGCGGGGGGTGACGGCATAGCGGCGGCCGTCGGCGCCGCGCGCCAGCAGTCCGCCGGCTTCCATCTGCTGGAGCATGCGGTGTACCGATGGCTTCGGTTGTCCGCTCAGGCGCACCACGTCGGCCAGGGATTGGGCGTCCCCGGTGCTGGCGACGAGTTCGAGCAATTGCAGCATGCGCAGTCCCGGGGTGAGCGCTTGATCGTGGGTGTTGGGAGCTGCGAATTCTTCGGAAATCATCGGGGCGAGGTCTCAAAAGTAGAGACTTTGTATTAGCAAATCCGAGATTCTGCCCTCTTTTGGGTAAGATGCATGACTTCTAAAGTAGTTTGGAAGCAACATTTCATCAACAAATGCGGTAATCGTCGACGCTTGCAGCGCTTGCGGCGGCGCCCGCTTCGCCGGGCGGGCTGCCAGCCCCGACAATCCGCTCCCGGCGCCACCTGCTTCCCGATGGAAAACGAGTCTCCTCTTCCCCTGCGGCGCGTCCTGATCACCGGCGCTGCCGGCTTTCTCGGGCGCAGCGTGGTGTCCGCCCTGGCGCAGTCGCGCGAGATCGACGCCGTCATTGCCACCGACGTCCGCGACGTGCCGCCCGCGCGGCGCGTGCCCGGCGTCATCTACGAAGTGATGGACGTGCGCTCGCCCGAATTGCAGGGGCTGCTCGAGCGCCGGGCGGTGGACGCCGTCGTGCACCTGGCCGCCACCGTGCCTCCCGGCAGCGGGGGCGACCGCGACTTCGAGTATTCGGTGGATGTACTGGGAACGCGCAACCTGCTCAAGGCCAGCCTGGCCGCCGGCGTGCGCCACCTGGTGGTCGCCTCGAGCGGCGCCGCCTATGGCTACCACGCGGACAACCCGGCGTGGATCACCGAAGACCAGCCCCTGCGGGGCAACGCGGACTTCGTCTGTTCGCACCACAAGCGGCTGGTCGAGGAAATGCTCGCCAGCTACCGCAGTCGCCATCCGCAGCTGCGCCAGACGGTACTGCGCATCGGCACCATTCTTGGCGACCACGCCGACAACCGGGTGACGGCGCTGTTCGACAAACCGCGCCTCATGGCAGTGCGCGGCAGGGACAGCCCTTTCGTCTTCGTCTGGGACGAGGATGTCGCCGGCTGCATCCTGCATGCGATCGCCAGTGGCCGCACCGGGTGCTTCAACGTGGCCGGAGATGGCGCGCTCACGCTCGCGCAGATCGCGGCGTTGCTGCGCAAGCCTGTGCTGGCGGTGCCGGCGCCGCTCCTGCGATTGGGCTTGAGGATCGGCGCGCGCCTGAAGATCAGCCGCTGCGGCCCGGAGCAGATCGATTTCCTGCGCTATCGGCCGGTTCTGGCCAACGACCGGCTCAAGCAGGAGTTCGGCTATGTCCCGCGCAAGACCAGCCTCGAAGCCTTCCTGGCCTTCAAGGCGGCCCGTGCAGCCAGGCGCAGCCTCGCCGCGGACGCATCGCCGCAAGGCTGAACGGGCGGCCGGGCGCGCCCCCGGTTTGCGTACGGCTTCTCCTGCGCCGTGGGCGCGACGACCGGGCACAATCGACCGATGGACACCTCTTCTGCCGCCAAACGCGAGATTGCCGCAGCCGCGGCCCGGCTCGTGGTCGAGGAAGGCCTCGAGTACGGCCCGGCCAAGCGCCGGGCGCTGCGCGAACTCGGCCTGCCGGCGCGCACGGCGCTGCCGGGCAACGACGAGATCGAGGCGTCGGTGCGCGAGTACATCGACGTGTTCTGCGCCGACACCCAGCCGCGCGAACTGCTCGCGCTGCGCCGACTGGCGCTGGAGTGGATGGAGCGCATGGCGCCGTTTCGCCCCCACCTTGGCGGCGCTGTCTGGCACGGAACCGCCACCCGCCTGTCGGACATCTATATCCAGCTGTTCTGCGACGACTCCAAGTCGGCCGAGATCAGCCTGATCGACCATCGCGTCGACTACGAGCCGCGCATGGTCACGGGCTTCCATGGCGAACAGGTCGAGGCGCTCAGCGTGCACGCCATGAGCCGCGAGCTCGGCGAAGAGGTCGGGGTCCACCTGCTGGTGTACGACCTCGACGACCAGCGTGGCGCGCTCAAGCCCGACGCGCAGGGGCGGGCCCCGCGTGGAGACATGGCGGCCGTGCGCCGCCTGATCGAAAAGGACGAGCAGGCATGACAGAGTCGACGTCCATCGAGAGGGTCGAAGGCGGCCGCTCCCGCCGCTGGATGTTGGGCGCCGTGGCCGTGGCAGCGGCCGGCGCCGGCGCGGCGGCGGCATGGTGGCAAGCCCGTGACGATCGCGGTGGAACTGCATTGGATGCCGGGTTCTGGTCCGGCCGGTTCGATCGGCCGGACGGCGGCGAACTGGCCCTGACAACGCTGCGAGGCAAGCCGCTGCTGGTGAACTTCTGGGCCACGTGGTGCGCGCCCTGCGTCGAGGAAATGCCGATGCTCGATGCCTTTTTCCGTGAAAATGCCGCGAACGGCTTTCAAGTGGTGGGTTTGGCCATCGATCAGCCGAGCGCGGTGCGCAAGTTTCTTGCGCGAACGCCGGTCGCCTATCCGATCGGGCTGGCCGGCGTGGCCGGCACCGACATGCTCCGTCAGCTGGGCAACACGCAAGGAGGGTTGCCCTTTACGCTCGCCGTGGGCGCGGACGGCAAGGTGGCCGCACGTAAAATGGGAAAGCTGGAGCGCAGCGACCTCGACAGTTGGCGTCGTGATCTCTTTCACGGTTAGAATGATCTGTTAACCTCGATTTTGGCGCTCATAAGCGTGATTACGCCGAAGTTAGCGGTCATTCATTCACTTTGAATACTAATTGAGCACTACCCAGTGCGAAAGCCCGGCGCATGCCGGCAATGGAGTCCCATGGACCTGCGCAAGCTCAAAACACTGATCGACCTCGTGTCGGAATCCAACATCTCCGAGTTGGAGATCACCGAAGCCGAGGGCAAGGTGCGGATCGTCAAGGCCGGCGCCGAAAGCGCCGCCCCCGTGCAATACGTTCAGGCGCTGCCGGCGGCTGCGGCAACGGCCGCGCCCGCCGCCGCGCCGGCTGCCGCGGCCTCTCCGGCTCCGGCGCCCGCGCCGGCACAGCCCCAGGGGCATGTGGTCAAGTCGCCGATGGTGGGCACCTTCTATCGTGCTTCCAGTCCCGGCGCGGCGCCCTTCGTGGAAGTGGGCGCGCAGGTCAAGGAAGGCGACACGATCTGCATCATCGAGGCCATGAAGATCCTCAACGAGATCGAGGCCGACAAGAGCGGCACCATCACCCAGATCCTCGGCGAGAACGGTCAGGCGGTCGAATACGGCCAGCCGCTGTTCACCATCGAGTAAGCATGCCAATGACGCTCGTGGACGATCGCGGCCCGTGCGCCGTGGTGGCCGCGGGCACCACCCGGTCCAGCCGCCGCCCGTGCGTGTGCGCGGCCTCAGGCCGCGGGAGAAACGATGTTTAAGAAGATCCTTGTGGCCAACCGTGGGGAGATTGCCCTGCGGGTCCAGCGGGCCTGTGCCGAAATGGGCATCAAGGCCGTCATGGTCTATTCAGAAGCCGACCGCGACGCCAAGTACGTCAAGCTGGCGCAGGAGGCTGTGTGCATCGGCCCGGCGCCGTCCGGGCAGAGCTATCTCAACATGCCGGCCATCATCTCGGCGGCCGAGGTCACCGACTCCGAGGCGATCCACCCCGGCTATGGCTTCCTAAGCGAGAACGCCGACTTCGCCGAGCGCGTGGAACAAAGCGGCTTCCAGTTCATCGGCCCGACGCCGGAGAACATCCGCATCATGGGCGACAAGGTCTCGGCCAAGCAGGCGATGATCAAGGCGGGCGTGCCCTGCGTGCCCGGGTCGGAGGGTGAGTTGTCCGACGATCCGGCCACCAACAAGCGCATCGCGCGGGCCATCGGCTACCCGGTGATCATCAAGGCTGCGGGCGGCGGCGGCGGGCGCGGCATGCGCGTGGTGCACACCGAGGCGGCGCTGGTCAACGCCATCCAGATGACGAAGGCGGAGGCCCAGGCGGCCTTCAACAACGGCGCGGTGTACATGGAGAAGTTTCTCCAGAACCCGCGGCACATCGAGATCCAGGTGCTGGCCGACAAGCACAAGAACGCCGTCTACCTGGGCGAGCGCGACTGCTCCATGCAGCGGCGCCACCAGAAGGTGATCGAGGAGTCTCCCGCGCCGGGCATCGCGCGCAAGCTCATCGAGCGCATCGGCGAGCGCTGCACAGCCGCGTGCAAGAAGATCGGCTACCGCGGCGCCGGCACCTTCGAGTTCCTGTACGAGGACGGCGAGTTCTACTTCATCGAAATGAACACGCGCGTGCAGGTCGAGCATCCGGTCACCGAGATGGTCACCGGCATCGACATCGTCAAGACGCAGATCATGGTGGCGGCCGGCGAGAAGCTGCCGTTTACCCAGCGCCAGATCGAACAGCGCGGCCATGCCATCGAATGCCGCATCAACGCCGAGCACCCCTACAAGTTCACGCCGTCGCCGGGGCGCATCACGATGTGGCACCCGCCGGGCGGCCCGGGCGTGCGGGTCGACTCGCATGCCTACACGAACTACTTCGTGCCGCCCAACTATGACTCGATGATCGGCAAGATCATCGTTCATGGCGACACGCGCGAGCAGGCGCTGGCGCGCATGCGCCAGGCTCTCAACGAGACGGTGGTCGAGGGCATCCAGACGAACATCGCGCTGCACCGCGAACTGATGGTCGACGCCAAGTTCATGAGCGGCGGCACCAACATCCACTACCTGGAAGAGTGGCTCGGCGCCCACGCGCGCTGAGCAAGGAGCCCGGCCGATGTTCGAACTGCACCTGCTTGCCCCGGAGGACAGGATCGAGATCCTGGGCGAGGCGCTGGATGCGCTCGACGCATTGAGCACCTCGGTCGAGGATGCCGACGCCCAGACCGAGGCGGAGCGCGCGCTGTTCGGCGAGCCGGGAATGCCGCCGCCCAAGGCCGGGTGGGAGCGCTCGCGGGTGACCGCGCTGTTCCCGACCGAGGAGGCCGCGCGCGAGGCGGGGCTGGTGCTGTCGGCGCAGGACTTCTTCGACGGCTGCGAGCTCGTCGGGGTCTTCGAGGTGCCCGAGCAGGATTGGGTACGCCTGACGCAGTCACAGTTCGCACCGGTGGAGATCACGCCCGAATTCTGGATCGTGCCGACCTGGCACCAGCCGCCGGCTGCCGCCCGCCAGGTGATCCGGCTCGATCCGGGCCTGGCCTTCGGGACGGGAACCCACCCGACCACCCGCATGTGCCTGCGCTGGATCGCCGGTGCCGGCGCGCTCGCCTCGCGCCGCGTGCTGGACTACGGTTGCGGCTCGGGCATTCTCGCCATCGGTGCCGCCAAGTTCGGCGCCAGCGACATCGACGCCGTGGACATCGACCAGGCCGCGGTGGAATCGACGCGGCTCAATGCGCAGGCGAACCAGGTGCAACTGAGGGCCGGCCTGCCGGATGCCGCCGCGGGCACCTACGACATCGTCCTGGCCAACATCCTGGCGACGCCACTGAAGGTGCTGGCGCCGCTGCTGTGCCGGCACGTGGCGCCGGGCGGATCGCTGGTGCTGGCGGGCATCCTCGATCGCCAGGCGCAGGAGTTGCAAGAGGCGTATGCGCCCTATCTGAAGCTGTCGGTGGCCGACACCGAGGACGGCTGGATCCTGATGACCGGCCGCGCCTGAACGCGCATGCCGGCAAGGGCGGACCACGCGCCGGCGCCGCGCCCGGCCATGCCGTACGAGGGCACCCCTACAATTCGCGCCACATGAGACTCGTCACCCGCTGCCCCGCATGTGCGACCACATTCAAGGTCGTCCGGGACCAGCTTCGCATCTCCGAGGGATGGGTTCGCTGCGGCCGTTGCAGCGAGGTGTTCGACGCCACTCAGGCACTGTGGGAGACGAACGACGACGGCACGCCGGTGGCAGCCGTTCCTGGCGCGTCGGCCCCTGCGCCTGGCCAGGCGTCTGCGCCGGCGCCGGCTGCCACGCCCGTCGTCGAAAGCGGCGAAGACGACTCGCACGACGACGATGCCTTCGACCTCGGGCCGGAGGCTCCGCCGTTGCCCGCCGGCATCGAGATGCCAGCGATGTCGTGGCCGAAAGCCGATCTGCTCGATCTCGGCGGCGGCTCGGCAGCCATCCCCGCGCCCACGGCGCCGCGCTGGACGTCCGAGCCGGTGAGCGTGGCCTATTCCGAAGCGGCGCAGCGCTTCGGTGACGCGGCGCACGAACCGCGGTTCGACGCACTGCCGTCGCTCGACCTCGGCCTGCCCGCGGATCGCGACAGCGCCCCGGCGCAGCGGCGCGAGCCCGAGTTCTCGCCTGTGCTCACCGGCCCGTCTGCCGCCGTCTCGCCGATCGAGGAGGCCGTGAACGCGCAGTTGCAGAAGGCCTTGCGGCGCGAACGCGTCAAGGCGCTGCGCCGCGAGCGCTCCGAGCAGCGCGAGCGGGAGCGCCACGGCCATGCGTCGAGTGCCGGCGATCCGAGTTTCGATGCATCGCCCGTCGCCGATGGCGCGGCTTCCGTCGATCTGCATGCGGCGGACGTCGGCGGCTCGCCATCTTCCGCGCCGTCGTCCGCCGAGCGGCCGGCATTGCGCCTTCCATCGGAATCGGCTTCCCATGCCGACGCGACGCATGTCGCCGCGCCAGCGGCGGCGCCGCTGCCGAGCTTTGCCGACGTGTCGGCCGACCAGGACGCGCGGCCGCGGCGGCGCGCCGGCAACTGGCTGTGGGCACTGGCTTGCCTGTGCGCGCTGGCGGTGCTGGCGTTGCAGTATCTGCGCCACGAGCGCGACATCCTGGTCGCCCGCCAGCCCCAGCTGCGTCCGGTTCTGCAGGCGCTGTGCGACTGGACCCATTGCCGGCTGGCCGCTCCTCGCATGATTGCCGCCATCAGCATCGAAGGGGCCTCCCTTTCGAGCGATCGCAACGAGGGCTACCGGCTCGACTTCACGTTGCGCAACGGAGCGCGCATGCCGCTCGCCATGCCGGCAGTGGAACTGACCCTGCTGGACACCCAGGAGCGAGCGCTGGTGCGCCGGGTCCTGCAACCGAATGAATTCGGCGCACCGGGCGTGCTGGCGGCCGGCGCCGAACGCAATGCGTCCCTGCCGGTTCGTCTGAGCGGCCCCGATGCTGCCGGCTTGCCGCCTGTCGCGGGCTATCGCCTTTCGGCCTTCTATCCCTGAGGCGCGGTCGCACCGCCTTTCTTCAACCGACCACCACACACTATGGCCACCGTCATTTGCGGCTCCCTCGCCTTCGACACGATCATGAGCTTCGAGGGTCGTTTCGCCGACCAGATCCTGCCGGACCAGTTGCACATCCTCAATGTGTCCTTCCTGGTGCCGGGCCTGCGGCGCGACTTCGGCGGCTGCGCCGGCAACGTCGCCTATGCCCTCAATGCCCTGGGCGGCAAGGCGTTGCCGATGGCCACGGTCGGCAGCGATGGCGCCGACTACATCCGGCGCCTGCGCGATCTGGGCATCTCGACCGAGTTCGTGCGCGAAGTGTCGGACACCTACACCGCGCAAGCGATGATCATGACGGACCGCGACAACAACCAGATCACGGCCTTCCATCCGGGCGCCATGCAGCAGGCACACCTGACGCGGATCGACGCGCGGGAGGACATCCGCCTGGGCATCATCTCGCCGGATGGGCGCGACGCCATGCTCGAGCATGCCGAGCAGTTCAAGGCGGCCGGCATTCCGTTCGTGTTCGATCCGGGGCAGGGCCTGCCGATGTTCAACGGCGACGAGTTGGCGCACTTCATCGAGCTGGCCGACTGGGTTACCGTCAACGACTATGAAGGCCGCATGCTCAGCGAGCGCACGGGCTTGGACAGCGCCGAAATATCGCGGCGCGTGCGCGGGCTGGTGGTCACGTTGGGCGCTGACGGGTGCGAAGTGTGGACCGATGGCGCCAAGACGCATGTTCCAGCCGTCGCGCCGGCCCAGGTGGTGGATCCCACCGGGTGCGGCGACGCCTGGCGCGGCGCGCTGCTCTACGGACTGGAGCAGGACTGGCCGCTGGCGCGCTGCGCAGAACTGGGCAATCGCCTCGGGGCGCTCAAGATCGCCCAGCGCGGACCGCAGAACTACGGGGTCGACCGGGCCGCCCTCGGACTCTGACAGGCCTCGGCCGGTCCAAAGACAAAAAAGCCCGGCACCGTGAGGTGCCGGGCTTTGGCCTTGGAGAGGCTCAGGCTCAGGGCTTGCCGGCCGTCGGGAAGGGCCAGGCTGCTTGCGGGTTCAGAGTGGTCTGAGCCGCAGGGGCAGGCGTTGCCTTGGGGGCAGCGGGAGCCTTGGCAGCCTTCTTGGCAGCAGGCTTCTTCGCGGCTTTCTTGGCGACCGCCTTCTTGGCGACCTTCTTCGCAACCGCCTTCTTCGCAACCTTCTTGGCTACCGCCTTCTTGGCGATCTTCTTCGCTGCGGGCTTGGCGACCTTCTTGGCGACGGCTTTCTTCGCCGCGGTCTTCACGACCTTCTTGGCGACGGCCTTCTTTGCCGCGGTCTTGGCGACCTTCTTCGCGACAGCCTTCTTCACCGCGGTCTTGGCGACCTTCTTGGCGACGGCCTTCTTTGCCGCGGTCTTCACGACCTTCTTGGCGACCGCCTTCTTCACGGCGGGACGCGCGACCTTCTTCGCCACGACCTTCTTGGCGACGGCCTTCTTTGCTACCTTCTTGGCGGCGGCTTTCTTGGCCGGCGCTTTCTTTGCAGTTGCCATTTTCTTTCTCCTTGATCAAGTTGAAGAATCAACCTTTTGAAGCACTTCAGGGCCCTTCACGGACCCATTGAAGCGATCCATGGCATTGAGGACGTGGCCTCAGTGCCATGAACACCTGCGCCCCGGGCGCCGCACTCTTTTCGGTGCATCCGGCGCCAAGGGCAATACCGATCTTGTTTTGTCGTCGTATCGAACGCGAAACTCAATCCCAAGAAAGCGCACCGCCCGATTGATACTCGATCACACGGGTCTCGAAAAAGTTGCGCTCCTTCTTCAGGTCAATCATCTCGCTCATCCAGGGGAACGGGTTTTCCTCGTTCGGGAAGAGCGCTTCGAGGCCGATCTGCGTGGCGCGACGGTTCGCGATGTAACGCAGGTAGCCCTTGAACATGGAGGCATTCATGCCCAGCACGCCACGCGGCATGGTGTCTTCGGCATAACGGTATTCCAGCTCGACCGCCTTGGCGAACAGCGCCTTGATCTCGGCCTTGAACTCGGCCGTCCACAGATGCGGGTTCTCGAGCTTGAGCTGGTTGATCAGGTCGATGCCGAAATTGCAGTGCATCGACTCGTCGCGCAGGATGTACTGGTACTGCTCGGCGGCGCCGGTCATCTTGTTCTGCCGGCCCAGCGCCAGGATCTGCGTGAAGCCGACGTAGAAGAACAGGCCTTCCATCAGGCAGGCGAAGACGATCAGGCTCTTGAGCAGCGTCTGGTCGTTCTCGGGCGTGCCGGTGTGGAAGTTCGGGTCCATGATCGCCTCGATGAAGGGGATCAGGAACTGGTCCTTCTCGCGGATCGAGGCGACCTCGTTGTAGGCGTTGAAGATCTCGGCCTCGTCCAGGCCCAGCGACTCCACGATGTACTGGTAGGCGTGGGTGTGGATCGCTTCCTCGAAGGCCTGGCGCAGCAGGAACTGGCGGCACTCCGGCGCCGTGATGTGGCGGTAGGTGCCCAGCACGATGTTGTTGGCGGCCAGCGAGTCGGCGGTGACGAAGAAGCCCAGGTTGCGCTTGACGATGCGGCGCTCGTCCTCGGTCAGCCCGTTCGGGTCCTTCCAGAGGGCGATGTCGCGCGTCATGTTCACTTCCTGCGGCATCCAGTGGTTGGCGCAGGTGGCGAGGTATTTTTCCCAGGCCCACTTGTACTTGAAGGGCACCAGCTGGTTGACGTCGGTCTGGCCGTTGATGATGCGCTTGTCGGCCGCGACCACGCGCCGGGCGCTGGCGGTCGGCAGCGCGGCTGCCGCGGAGGCAGGTGCGAGCGAGGCCGGCGTGTGCGAAGCGACGGGCTGCAGCGCCGGCGAGGCATGCTGCGAAGTCGGCAGTTCCATCGCGCGGCCGATCGGGTTCACGGGCGCTGCGTTGTGCTTGACTTCTTCGTCCCAGGTCAACATAGAGATTCCAATACTCAAATTATGTGAGCAACGCCGTGAGTTGAAAAGTGTTCGCCCACAACGCGCTCGTCGTTCATGCGTTCATGTTGTTCGCATGCATCGCGTCGTCACGCGAAATTCCAGATGGAATGCGCGACGACGCGTGCAGCATCAACGCTCACTGGCAGGCTTCGCAGGTCGGATCGTCGATCCCGCAGAACTTGATGTCGGTGGCGGGCACCGCATTCATCTGCTGCTGCGCCGCGGCCGCTGCGGCCTCGAGTGCGCTCATGCCGCCATTGTCCGCGCCGGAAGAAACGGCGTTGAGCCGGCCCGACTGCACGGTGGACTTCTCGGCGTGCGTGGCGCTGATTGTGCGCAGGTAGTAGGTGGTCTTGAGGCCGCGCAGCCAGGCCAGCTTGTAGGTCTCGTCGAGCTTCTTGCCCGATGCGCCGGCCATGTAGATGTTGAGCGACTGCGCCTGGTCGATCCATTTCTGGCGGCGCGCGGCGGCCTCGACCAGCCAGTGCGTCTCGACCTCGAATGCGGTGGCGTAGAGCGCCTTGACGTCCTGCGGCACGCGGTCGATCGGGCGCAGCGAGCCGTCGAAGTGCTTCAGGTCCATCACCATCACGTCGTCCCAAAGGCCCAGGCGCTTGAGATCGCGCACCAGGTAATGGTTGATGACGGTGAATTCGCCCGACAGGTTCGACTTGACCGAGAGGTTGCCGAAGCACGGCTCGATCGACGCGTCCACGCCGATGATGTTGGAAATCGTTGCAGTCGGCGCGATGGCCACGCAGTTGGAGTTGCGCATGCCGTCCTGGCGGATCTTGGCGCGCAGCGCCTCCCAGTCGAGCGTGGACGAGCGGTCCACTTCGACGAAGCCGCCGCGCGCCTGCTCCAGCAGATTCAGCGTGTCCAGCGGCAGGACGCCCTTGTCCCACAGCGAACCCTTGTAGCTGGAGTACCGGCCGCGCTCCTTGGCCAGCTCGGTCGAGGCCCAGTACGCGTGGTAGCAGATCGCTTCCATGGAGCGGTCGGCGAATTCGACCGCGTCCTGGCTGGCGTAGGGGATGCGCAGTTCATACAGCGCGTCCTGGAAGCCCATCACGCCCAGGCCGACGGGACGGTGGCGCAGGTTGGAGTCCCGAGCCTTCTTGACGGCGTAGTAGTTGATGTCGATCACGTTGTCGAGCATGCGCATGGCCGTCGTCACGGTACGCGCCAGCTTTTCCTGGTCGATCACCTTGGCCGCGCCGCCTTCGGCGCCGTGCGGGGCATCCTTGAGGTGCTGCAGCAGGTTGATCGAGCCGAGGTTGCACACCGCGGTTTCGGTGTCGCTCGTGTTCAGGGTGATCTCGGTGCACAGGTTGGACGAATGCACCACCCCGGCGTGCTGCTGCGGCGAGCGCACGTTGCAGGCGTCCTTGAACGTGATCCAGGGATGGCCGGTCTCGAACAGCATCGTGAGCATCTTGCGCCACAGGTCGGTGGCGGGCACGGTGCGGCTGGGCTTGATCTCGCCACGCGCTGCCTTTTCCTCGTAGGCGACGTAGGCGGCCTCGAAGGCGGCGCCGAACTTGTCGTGCAGGTCCGGCACGTTCGACGGCGAGAACAGCGTCCAGCTTCCGTTTTCCATGACCCGGCGCATGAACAGGTCCGGGATCCAGTTGGCCGTGTTCATGTCGTGCGTGCGGCGGCGGTCGTCGCCGGTGTTCTTGCGCAGTTCCAGGAACTCCTCGATGTCCAGGTGCCAGGTCTCGAGGTAGGTGCAGACGGCGCCCTTGCGCTTGCCGCCCTGGTTGACGGCCACGGCGGTGTCGTTGACGACCTTAAGGAACGGCACGACGCCTTGCGACTCGCCGTTGGTTCCCTTGATGTGGCTGCCCAGCGCCCGCACGCGGGTCCAGTCGTTGCCCAGGCCGCCGGCGAACTTCGACAGCAGAGCGTTTTCCTTGATCGACTCGTAGATGCCGTCCAGGTCGTCCGGCACGGTGGTCAGGTAGCAGCTCGACAGCTGCGAGCGCAGCGTGCCGCTGTTGAACAGGGTCGGCGTGCTGGACATGAAGTCGAACGACGACAGCACTTCGTAGAACTCGATGGCGCGCGCTTCGCGATCGATCTCGCCCAGTGCCAGCCCCATCGCCACGCGCATGAAGAAGGCCTGCGGCAACTCGATGCGGCTCTTGCGCACATGCAGGAAATAGCGGTCGTACAGCGTCTGCAGACCCAGGTAGTCGAACTTCAGGTCGCGTTCGGCCTTGAGGGCGCCGCCCAGGCGGGCCAGGTCGTACTGCAGCAGCTTCTCGTCGAGCAGTTCGTTTTCCACGCCCTTCTTGATGAACTGCGGGAAGTAGTCGGCATAGGTGGTGGCGCGATCGGCCGGGGCCACTTCGCGGCCGACGATTTCCTTGAAGATCGTGTGCAGCAGCAGGCGGGCGGTGGCGAAGGTGTAGTCCGGATCCTTCTCGATCAGGGTGCGGGCGGCCAGGATGGAGGCCTTGTACACCTCGTCGAGCGGCACGCCGTCGTACAGGTTGCGCATGGTCTCGGCCACGATCGGGTCGGCGCTGACGCCGTCGCCCAGGCCGGCACAGGCCGACTCGATCAGCGACTTGAGTTCGCCCAGGTCGAGCGCCACGCGCTCGCCGCCGTCGAGCACGTGCAGCTGCGCAACCACCGGCTGCTGCACGGGCTCGCCCTGGCGTGCGCGTTCCTGCGAACGGCGCTCGCGGTAGAGCACGTACGCGCGGGCCACTTCATGGTGGCTGCCGCGCATCAGGCCCAGTTCGACCTGGTCCTGCACGTCTTCGATGTGGAAGGTGCCGCCGCCCGGGCGCGAGCGCACCAGCGCGCGAACCACGCCCTGCGTCAGGTCGTCGACGGTCTCGCGAACGCTGGCCGATGCCGCGCCCTGGGTGCCGTGCACCGCCAGGAAGGCCTTCATCATCGCAATCGCGACCTTGTTCGGCTCGAAGGGCACGACGGCCCCGTTGCGCCGAATGATCTGGTAGTGGGCCAGGGCCGCGCTGCTGGGCTGGCCGGCCACGTCGCGCGCCTGGCTGCTGGCCGGCAGGGGACGTTGGAGTGCGGAGGACGAAGGATTCTGGGCAGTCTGCATTCGGGGTGTCCTTTTGGAGTGACTTTTGTTGTGCAAAGGTTGGCAAGGGCCGACTTCGCAGGGCTGCCGCCTCAATCGGCTGCCGTGCGGTGCACACACTATATATGGGGTCCAGGGGGGTAGCAATCTACTAGATATGGTGTTTTCCACACATATTTGCCGTTGCTTGAGAATGTGTATCCGGGCCATGCGCGCTGCGCACCCCATCAATACTTAAAGCTTCGTGCCGAAGCCCCGGCGCATGCGGCTTTCGAGCCGATTTCGCGCGCAATGCCGCATGAAATCTGGATGTCGCGGCGCGCTGTTCGGCCGTTGGCTCCAGACGGCGACAGGCCATCGGAAAGCCGGTCGCGATTGAGAAAATTCAGCGCGGCAATGTCTGTGGCGGAAACGCGGCGTCCGGCCAGCCCAGGGATGCACGCAACCGGGCCCAGTCGAATCCGGCACCGGGATCATGCTTGCGCCCCGGCGCGATGTGCTCGTGCCCCGCCACGTGGGCGATCGGGTAGCGCTTCGCGAGCGCGGGCATGAGCTCGCGCAGCGCGTCGTACTGCGCCGGCTCGAAGTACTCGCCCTCCAGGCCTTCGAGCTCGATGCCGATCGAGTCGTCGTTGCACTGGCTGCGCCCGCGCCAGCAGGACGCGCCGGCGTGCCAGGCACGGGCGTCGCAATCGACGAACTGCCACAGGCTGCCATCGCGCCGCACAAGAAAGTGGGCCGACACTTCCAGCCCGCGGATGCTCTGGAAGTAGGGATGCGCTTCCCAGTCCAGTCGGTTGGTGAACAGCTGCAGGATCTCGTCGCCGCCGTAGCGGCCCGGCGGCAGGCTCATGGAATGCAGCACAACCAGGTCGATCCGGGCATCTGCCGGACGATCGCCGAAGTTGGGCGAGGGCAGGGTGTGGGCCGGCGCATACCAGCCGCCGCGCCACGGACCGTCGGCCGGGTCAGTCATCGTTGCCGCTGCCGGCGGCGTCGTCGCCGTGCGGCGTGTTGATGCCCAGCCGCGCGATGCGGTAGCGGATCTGGCGCAGGCTCAGTCCGAGCCGGGCCGCCGCGGCGGTGCGGTTGAAGCCGCTTTCGTTGAGTGCGCGCACGAGGATGTCGCGCTCGTGCCGGTCCAGGTAGCCCTGCAGGTCGCCGGGCAGTCCGCCGGCCAGGGGCGTCTCGGCCGGGGCAGCGCGCTGCTGCGACGCGGCCGGTGAAGGCGCTGGTGAGGCGTCGGCGCGCACGCGCGCGTCGGCGGTCGCTTCGATCGCGTGCGTCTCGGCACAGTCGGAATCCAGTTGCAATTCGTCCCCGTCGGCCAAGGCGACCGCGCGATGCAGCAGGTTTTCCAGCTCGCGCACATTGCCGTGCAGGGGATGCGTGGCCAGCTGCTGCATGGCGGCGCCCGACAGGCGCACCGCGGGCATGCCGCCTTCCCGCCCGATGCGCTCGAGCAATGCCGAACACAGTGCGGGCAGGTCTTCGCGCCGGTCCCGCAGGGCCGGCACCGGAATTTCGATCACGTTGAGGCGATAGAAAAGGTCCTGCCGGAAGCGGCCGGCCGCGACCTCTGCCTGCAGGTCCTTGTGGGTGGCGCTGACGATGCGCACGTCGACGGCGTCCTCCTGCGTCGAGCCGATCGGCCGCACGCTGCGCTCCTGGATGGCACGCAGGAGCTTGGACTGCATGGCCAGCGGCAGGTCTCCGATCTCGTCGAGAAACAGCGTGCCGCCGCGTGCGGCCTGGAAGTAGCCGTCGCGGTCGGCGGCCGAGCCCGTATAGGAGCCCTTGCGTGCGCCAAAGAACTCGGCCTCGAGCAGGTTCTCGGGAATCGCGCCGCAATTGACCGCGACGAACGGGCCTTCGCAGCGCTGGCTGCAGGCATGCACCGCACGCGCGACCAGTTCCTTGCCGGTGCCCGACTCGCCGCGCACGTGAATCGGCGCCATGCCGCGCGCGACCTTGGCGATTCGCGCCTTCACCATCCGCATCGGCTCGGACTGGCCGACCAGCCGCTGCAAGGCGGCATCGGCAGCGCTGGCAGGGCCGGCCGGCGGTACGTCAACGGCTGGCGACACGGCCACGGGCGCTCCCGGCGTGCCGCCTGCGGCCAGGGACATGCTGCCCGCCGCGGCCAGCACCGGCGCTGGTCGCTCCTGCAAGGCGGAGGCCACCACGGCGCGAAACTGCTTGAGGTCGACCGGCTTGGTCAGGTAGTCGAAGGCCCCGGCCTTGAGGGCTTCCACCGCGTTCTCGGCCGAGCCGTAGGCGGTCATCACGACGCAGCGCTCGCCGCGTTGCGCCACGTGGATGCGCTGGAGCAGTTCCATGCCCAGGCCGTCGGGCAGCCGCATGTCGGTGATCACGGCGTCGAATTGCCGGGCGCGCAGCAGTTCCCAGGCTTCGGCCACGGTGCCCGCTGCCTCGACGCGATAGCCCTCGCGCAGCAGCGTCAGCTCGTAGAGCGTGCGCAGGTCCGGCTCGTCGTCAACGACGAGGATGCGCGCGGATGAGGCGGGGCTGGCGGCGGTTTGGCTCACGTTCCTATTGTGTCAGCGGCCGGACTGGTCCGGCGCGAAGCGAATATAGAACTCGTTGCCTTCCGGGCCGTTGGCCGCGATGGCGCGGCGCTCGTAGCCGATGCTGGCGCCATGGCGTTCGCACAACTCGCGGCAGATGAACAGGCCCAGCCCGGAGGAGCGGCTCTCGGAGGAGAAGAACGGCTCGAACAGGTGCTTGCGCACGGCCGATTCCAACGGTGCGCCGTCGCTCCATATCTGCAGGATGGCGCGTCCGCCCGCGTCGACCTGCGTCGCGACCTGGATCGCGCCTTCGCGGTCGCCCGCATAGCGCGCGGCGTTGTCCAGCAGGTTGACCAGGATGCGGCGCAGGTGCTCGCCATCGAACGGCACCACGCTGCCGCCGGCATCGAGCTGCAGCAACACGCCCTGTTGCCGGCTCTGGCGCACCCATTCCTCGGCCAGGACGCGCACCGTCGGGTCCAGCGCAATCTGCTCGGCCAGTGGCAGCACGCGCTGCTGGCGGACCCGAGCCACGTCCAGCACGTCGTCCACGATGCGGGCCAGCCGCTGCGCGTTGTGCTGGACCATCTCGGTCAGGCGCCGCTGACCGGGCTCCTGCAGATCCTCGGCCAGCAAGGCGCTGGCCTGGGTGATTGCCGCCAGCGGATTGCGGATCTCGTGCGCCACTGCCGCGGACATGCGGCCCATGGCGGCCAGTTTCTCGGTGCGGATTCGCGCTTCGAGTTCGCGCAGGTCCTGCAGGAACATGACGCAAAGGCCTTCGACGCGCGAGTCGACCGAGGGGGTCAGCCGCGTGCGCACGCGGACCTCACGCGCCGAGCCCTGGCGTTGCGCCACCGGAATCTCCTGCGACAGGCCCTGGCCGAGCGCGAACGTCTCGCGCGCCAGCGCGCCCAGCGCCTGCCAGGCAGGATGGCTGTCGAGCGAGAACGGTGTGGGCAGGCCTGCCAGGCCCTGGCCCAGGATCTCGTCGGCCGCCGGATTGGCCGCATGCACTCGGCCCTGGGCATCGATCACCAGCACGCCCTCGCTCAGCGTCTCGATCACCAGGTCGTTGACCAGGGCGTGCAGGTGCGCCGTGCTGCGGTTGCGCAGCGCGATGTTTTCCTCGCGCGCCAGGCGCAGCGCCAGCTCGTGGGCCAGCAGCGCGACGGCGAACAGGCCAGTGCCGGTCAGGGCCGCCTGCACGAAGCGCGTGGGCGAGTCGCCCGATGTGTTGAACCAGTGCCAGCCGGCGTCGAGCAGCAGCAGCAGCGTGGCCACGGCCGTGGTGCCGAGGCCGACCGAGACGCTGCCGAGCACCGCGGCCATCAGGACCGGCAGCGCGAACAGCGGCGCATAGTTGATGTTGCCCTGCTGATGCAGCTGGAGCAGGGCGAAGACGGCCAGATCGACGGCGACGGTGGACAGCCAGGCGCCGCCGAAGGCGCGCAAGGGCAACTGGAACCGGCCGTAACGCCAGGCCAGCAGCGTCGCCGCGAGATAGGTGGCCGACAGCAGCACCGGCAGCATCGGCAGCGCCGGCCCCATGCCCCAGGCGAAGGCCTGCAACATCAGCAGCACCACGGCAACGAAGCAGCGGGCGCTCATGAACCCGCGCAGCAGGCGATGCAGTGAATGGCTGCGCAGGCCCGGCGGGATGCTGGCCTCGAGCCCACCCCAGTCGGTGGCGGCTTCTCCGCGTGACCACAGCAGCGGGTTCATCGGGCGGGCACCCCGCGCGGTTTCATGCGGGGCCGGCTTGCCGGTGCGCGGTGCTGCAATACACCTTGCCGCCTTCGCCGGCAATGGCGTCGGCCGCCGGCAGGTGCAGGCCGCAATGGGCGCAGCGAAGCATGGCCTGGGGCTCGCCCGGCGTGCGGGTGCGCGGCAGCCCGGCTGGCGGCTGGCGGCGCGCGATCTCGTCGCGCCGGCGGGAACGCCAGATCATGAAGGCGACCCAGACGACCGCGATGACCAACAGGTATTTCATATTTCAGGCAACCGGACGATGCAGCACCACCTCGAGCACGAAGCGAGACCCGACGTAGGCCAGCAGCAGCAGCACGCTGCCCGCATAGAGCACGCGCGTGGCGGCGCGGCCGCGCCAGCCGAAGCGTGCGCGGCCGATCAGCAGCACGCCGAAGGTGATCCAGGCCAGCACGGAGAACACCGTCTTGTGATCCCATTTCCATCCGCGCAGCGACGTGCCGTAGAGTTGCTCGGAAAACAGCAGGCCCGCCACCAGCGTGGCCGTCAGCAGCACGAAGCCGGCGGTGACGAAGCGGAAGGTCAGGCGCTCGAGCGTCAGCAGCGGCAGGCCGCCTTCGGGCGCGCTGGCCTGGCGCATCTGGGTTTCGGCCCGGCCCATCAGCCAGGCGTGGATGACAGCAGCGGCGAACAGGCCATACGACGCAATGCCCAGCGCCAGGTGCAGCGGCAGCCAGGGCGAGGCCGACACGTGCAGCGGACTGCCGGGGAACGCCAGCGCCAGCAGGACGCAGGCAGCGCCTATCAGCGCCAGCACGCGCCGCACATTCAGGTGCGGATACAGGCGGCTTTCCACCGCGTGCACCGTGAGCACCAGCCAGGCCGTGACCGACAGCGCCGGCGCGAAGCCGAAGCGCGCGTGCCCCGCGGCCAGCCCGTCGGCGAGCGTGGCGGCGTGCAGCAGCCAGGCCAGGCCCAGCAGCAACTGGGCGGCCTTGCGGTCGAGCCGGGAAGCTGCCGCGGCGGTGATGCCGTAGGCAGCCGCGGTGGCGATGCCCAGTGCCACACCGAGTGGGGAGGGGCTCGCTAGAATCATCGATCGGAGTTTAGCCTCTCGCCTTGCCGTGCCCCGGGTTCCGGGGCGTCTCCCGCACCTCTCTCACCCGGCCTTGTTGCCGGGCAGCATCATGGCCAGCGCCCTTACCGAAAAATTCTCCCGTCTCGTCAAGCAGATGAGCGGCCAGGCCCGCATCACCGAAGGCAACGTGCAGGACATGTTGCGCGAAGTGCGGATGGCCCTGCTCGAAGCCGACGTCGCCCTGCCGGTGGTGCGCGACTTCGTCGCCCGCGTCAAGGAAAAGGCCATGGGGCAGGAGGTCCTGGGCTCGCTCAAGCCGGGACAGGCGCTGGTCGGCATCGTCAACCGCGAGCTCGCCGCGACCATGGGCGAGGGCGTGTCCGACATCAACCTGGTCGCGCAGCCGCCGGCGGTCATCCTGATGGCCGGCCTGCAGGGCGCCGGCAAGACCACCACCACGGCCAAGCTGGCCAAGCACCTGATCGAGAAGCGCAAGAAGAAGGTGCTGACCGTCTCGGGCGACGTCTACCGCCCGGCCGCCATCGAGCAGCTCAAGACGGTGACGAAGCAGGCCGGGGCCGAGTGGTTCCCGAGTACGCCCGACCAGAAGCCGGTGGACATCGCCCGCGCCGCGCTCGAGCATGCGCGACGCCACTTCTTCGACGTGCTGCTGGTCGACACCGCCGGGCGCCTGGCGATCGACGAAGTGCTGATGCAGGAAATCCGCGACCTGCACGCGACCATCAAGCCGGTCGAGACGCTCTTCGTGGTCGACGCGATGCAGGGCCAGGATGCGGTCAACACCGCCCGTGCCTTCAAGGAGGCGCTGCCGCTCACCGGGATCATCCTGACGAAGACCGACGGCGATTCGCGCGGCGGCGCGGCACTGTCCGTGCGCCAGATCACCGGCGTGCCGATCAAGTTCGCCGGCACCAGCGAGAAGATCGACGGCCTGGAGGTGTTCGACGCCGAACGGCATGCCGGGCGCATCCTCGGCATGGGCGACATCGTGGCGCTGGTCGAGCAGGTCACCTCCGGCGTGGACGTGGCGGCTGCGCAGAAGCTGGCGGCCAAGGTCAAGAGCGGCGGCTTCGACCTGAACGACTTTCTCGGCCAGCTGCAGCAGATGAAGCAGATGGGCGGCCTTTCGAGTCTCATGGACAAGCTGCCGGCCCAGATGGCGGCCAAGGCCAGCGAAGCCGACCTGACGCGCGCCGAGCGCGACATCCGGCGCAAGGAAGGCATCATCAACAGCATGACGCCGCTGGAGCGCCGCAAGCCCGAACTGCTCAAGGCCACGCGCAAGCGCCGCATCGCGGCCGGCGCCGGTGTTCAGGTGCAGGAAGTCAACCGCCTGCTGGGCGAGTTCGAGCAGATGCAGGGCATGATGAAGAAGATGAAGGGCGGCGGCCTCATGAAGATGATGAAGCGCATGGGCGGCATGAAGGGCGGCGGCGGCTTCCCCGGCCTGGGGGGCGGTGGCGGCATGCCGAGGTTCTGACCCGCTTGCCGCGCCACCCGCGCGTTGAAACGAAAAAGCCCGGCAAAGACCGGGCTTTTTCATGAAGCAGCGCCCCTCGGGGCCGTCGCGGAACCGGCTCCGCCGGGCCGCCAGCGGCGCCCCCTGGAAAGGGGGCTGGCAGACCTGCGAAGCAGGGTAGCCTGGGGGTCAGGCAAATTCAGCCAACGACTTGCGCATCTTCTTCATCGCCGCCGATTCGATCTGGCGGATGCGCTCGGCGCTCACGCCGTAGTCGGCTGCCAGCTCGTGCAGCGTCATGCCGCCGGAGCCGTCGTCGTTCACCTTCAGCCAGCGCTCTTCCACGATGCGGCGGCTGCGCGCATCGAGGGCTTCGAGCGCCGTCGAGATGCCGTCGCTCGACAGGCGGTCGCGCCGGCGCGACTCGAGTTGCGCGGTCGGCTCCTGTCCGGCATCGGTCAGGTAGGCGATCGGGCCGAAGCCTTCCTCGCCGTCGTCGGCCGGGCCGGGGTCGAGCATGATGTCGCCGCCCGACAGGCGGGTTTCCATCTCAAGCACTTCCTCGCGCTTGACGTTCAGCTGGCTCGCCATGCGGTCGACTTCCGCCTCGCTCAGCGTATCCCGATGCGTGCCGCCAGCGTCCAGGGCGGCGGCATCCGCCTTGAAACCCTGCTTGAGCGACCGCAGATTGAAGAACAGCTTGCGCTGTGCCTTGGTCGTGGCGACCTTGACCATGCGCCAGTTCTTCAGGATGTATTCGTGGATCTCGGCCTTGATCCAGTGCATGGCGTAGCTCACCAGGCGAACGCCCTGGTCGGGGTTGAACCGGCGCACGGCCTTCATCAGGCCGACATTGCCTTCCTGGATCAGGTCGCCGTGCGGCAGGCCGTAGCCCAGGTACTGGCGCGAGATCGACACCACCAGGCGCAGGTGCGACAGGATCAGCGCACCGGCGGCCTCCAGGTCGTTGTCGTCGCGCAGGCGCCGGGCAAAGTTCTGTTCTTCCTCAGCGCTCAGCATGGGCAGCCTGTTGGCCGCCGAAATGTAGGCGTCCAGGTTGCCGAGCGGCGGCACCATCGACCACGGATTGGCGACGGCGAGTTGGCTGGCGGGGGCTGCTGCAAGAGCGGTCATAGGGGTGGGCTCCTTCATGTCATTCATGTTAGCACTCGATTAGAGGGAGTGCTAAGTGAAGAGTTCCCAAATGGTCTTGGAAGATGTGATAGGTTTTCTAATGCCTATTTTGCCTGGGTGAATTTGCCCAGGCGCGGCAGCAGTCGCACCACGACGAACAGTGGCCCCACATATAGATACTGCAAGTCTTCGAAGAAGGAGGGCTTCTTGCCCTCGATCCGGTGGCCGACGAACTGGAAGACCCAGCCGACGACGAACATGCCCGCCGAGATGGGCAGCACCTTGTCGCCCATTGCGTACACGAGCGCGAACATCACCGCCGACCACCCCAGCATCACGGCCAGCAGCACTGGCGCGCCGAGCATCAGGTAATAGACCATGCTGGCTGCCACGAACGCGAAGGCCACCCAGGGGTGCAGCGCGTACAGCAACCCGACGATGCTCACCATGATGGCGGGAATGGCCACCAGGTGGATCCGCTCGTTGGTCGGATGCCGGTGGCTCTGCTCGTAGTGCGCCAGCAGGCGATCCAGGCGGCGCGACGGGCGCTCGCCGTGCGGGGGCTCGTCCAGTCCGTGAAGGGCGGTCTCGCTCATCGTGCGCTCTCCATTTGCGTCGTCCGCGGCGCGTGGCCGTCGGCAGGCCGTCAGCCCAGCAGTGCCTGTGCGAACTCGCGGGCGTCGAACGTTTCCAGGTCTTCCAGCTTCTCGCCCACGCCGATGAAGTAGACCGGAACCGGCCGCTCGCGAGCGATGGCGCACAACACGCCACCCTTGGCCGTGCCATCGAGCTTCGTGACGATCAGGCCGGTCAGGCCCAGCGCCTCGTCGAACGCACGTACCTGCGCCAGCGCATTCTGGCCGGTATTGCCGTCGATGACCAGGAGCACCTCGTGCGGGGCGCCCGCGTCGGCCTTGCCGATCACCCGCTTGATCTTCCTGAGCTCGTCCATCAGGTGCAGTTGCGTCGGCAGGCGGCCAGCCGTGTCGATCAACACCACGTCGCGGCCGCGCGCCTTGCCGGCATTGACGGCATCGAAGCTGACGGCCGATGGGTCGCCGCCTTCCTGGCTCACGATCTCCACGGTGTTGCGATCCGCCCAGACGCCCAACTGCTCGCGCGCCGCGGCGCGGAAGGTGTCCGCGGCCGCGAGCAGCACCGAGCAGCCCTCGTTGGCCAGGTGCTTTGTCAGCTTGCCGATCGAGGTGGTCTTGCCTGCGCCGTTGACGCCCGCGACCATGATGACCGTGGGCGTGTAGCGCCCGATCTCCAGCGGTCTTTCGAGCGGCTTGAGCAGGTCGGCGATGGCCTGCGCAAGGTGCACGCGCACCTGCGCGGCGTTGGTTGCCATGTTGGCGCGCACCCGCTCGCGCAGGTCCGCCAGGAGGTGCTCCGTCGCCTTGACCCCGGCGTCGGACATCAGCAGCGCGGCTTCCAGCTCCTCGTACAGCGCATCGTCGATCTGCGCGTTGACGAAGACGGCCTGGATGCCGGTGCCGGTCTTGCGCAAGCCGGTCTTGAGCCGGTTGAGCCAACCCTGGCGCTCCGGCGGGGCCTGCACGGCCTGCGCGGCCGGCGCGGGCTGCGAACGTGGCGCCGCCACGGGCGGCAGCGGCGGCGGGGCCTCCGCGGCGGGCGCAGGAGTGGGAGCGGAAACGACCGGCGCCGGCGATGGCCGCCATGCGTCGTCTTGGCCCTCGGAGGCGTCCGGGGCCACTTCGGGCGCTGGCGCGGGCTGTGCCGGCAGCGGCGTCGCAGCGGGCGGTGCGATCGTCACCGGCGCTGGCGCTGGCGCGGGTGCTGCCGCTGGCTCGGGCGCCAGCGCGGTGGATGGTGCTTCCGGTTCTGGTTGCGCTTCCTTGCTTCCCCGTCCAAACCAGCTGGAGGGCGAGAACATCGAGCGCGCAGGGGCCGGGGCCGGTGCTGCAGCCGGCGCGCCGGCATCGGCGGGCGGCTGGGCCTGCACCGGCGCCTCGGCGCCTTCAGACGCCGGGGCGTCGTCGACGGGCGTCGCCGGCGCTTTGTTTCTCTTGAAGAAGCTGAACATCGAAGGGTGTTTCTAGAATGCATCGATTCTATGAAACAACTAACCACCCTCATTCCCGGCCACGAGCCACCCGGCGCGCGCCGTTCGGCCATCCGCCTGCCAGGCGCCGTGCAGCGGGCGGCGTGCCTGGCGGTGGCGTCGCTCGGCCTGTGCGTGGCGGCGTGGGCAGCGGACCGGCCAGCGCCAGCGCCGGTGGTCAATCAGGCCGGCAATGCACAGGAGGCGACGCCCTCGGTGCCCACCTCGTCGGCGGCGCGTGCCCAGCAGTTCACGCTTGCCAATGGCATGACGCTGATCGTGCTGCCGGACCGGCGCGCGCCGGTGGCCGTGCAGATGGTGTGGGTGAGGGTCGGCTCGGTGGACGAGGTGGACGGCACCTCGGGCGTGGCGCATGCGCTGGAGCACATGATGTTCAAGGGCAGCGCCCATGCCGGGCCGGGCGAGTTCTCGCGCAAGGTGGCGGCGCTCGGCGGCCGCGAGAACGCCTTCACCACGCGCGACTACACCGGCTACTACCAGCAGATCCCGGTCGACAAGCTCGAAGAAGTGATGAAGCTCGAGTCGGATCGCTTCGCCACCAACACCTGGCCCGACGCGGAATTCAAGCGCGAGATCGAGGTCGTCAAGGAAGAGCGCCGCATGCGCACCGAGGACGAGCCGAGGGCGCTCCTGGGCGAACAGCAGAATGCCGCCGCCTTCATCGCCTCGCCCTATCACCGTCCGGTGGTCGGGTGGATGAGCGACCTGGACGCGATGACGCCCCAGGACGTGCGCGATTTCCACCAGCGCTGGTACGTCCCGGCCAATGCCGCGGTGGTCGTCGCCGGCGACGTCGACGTGGCCGAGGTGCGTCGCCTGGCCGACAAGTATTACGGCAGCATTGCGGCACGCCCCGTGCCCGAGCGCAAGCCGCGCACCGAGCCAGAGCAGCGCGGCATCCGCCGCATCGAGTTCAAGGCGCCGGCCGAACAGGCCCTGGTGTCGCTCGTGTTCCGGATGCCCCAGCTGCGCACCGTCGACGAGGACAGCGACGTCTGGGCGCTGGTCGTGCTGTCCGCCGTGCTCGACGGCTATTCCGGCGCGCGGCTCGAGCGCGCCCTGACGCAAGGACCGGACCGGCTGGCCGACTCGGTGGGCTCGTATTCGGGCTTCGTCGGTCGCGGCCCGCAGATGTTCGGCCTGCAGGGCGTGCCGGCTGCCGGCAAGACGCCGGAAGCGGTGGAAGCGGCCCTGCGGGCGGAAGTGGCGCGCATCGCGCGCGAGGGTGTCTCGCCGTCCGAACTCGCCCGCGTGAAGACCCAGTGGGAAGCCAGCGAAACCTACAAGCGCGATTCGGTCATGGCCCAGGCGCGCGAACTCGGCAGCAACTGGGTGCAGGCGCTGCCGCTGGATGCCAGCGACCGCATCATGGCGCGCCTGCAGGCCGTCACGCCCGAGCAGGTCAAGGCGGTGGCCGGCCGTTATTTCGGCGACGACCAGCTGACCGTCGCCACCTTGCGCCCGTTGCCGCCCGATCCGAACAAGCGACCGCGCCTGGGCGCCATGCCCGAAGGGGAGATGCGCTGATGACGCACCCGATCACGACCACCCTGCGCCTGCTGGCGGGCGCCTGCCTTCTCACCGGCAGCGTGCTGTCGCATGCGGCACTGCCGATCCAGAACTGGACGCAGCCCAGCGGCGCCAAGGTCTACTTCGTCGCCGTCGATGCCCTGCCCATCGTGGACGTGCAGGTCGACTTCGATGCCGGCGGCCGCCGCGATCCGGCGGGCCAGGCCGGCCTGGCCGACGTCACCGCCGAGATGATCGAGAAGGGCGTGCTGGCCGACGGCGACCTGCCCGCCCTGGACGAGAACGCGCTGGGCGAAGCCTGGGCCGATCTCGGTGCCAGCTTCGATCCCAGCGCCGGCAGCGACCGCTTGAGCTTCAGCTTGCGCAGCCTGTCCCGCCCGCAGCTGTTGGACAAGGCGCTGACCCTGGCGGCACGCGAGATCGGGCAGCCGGCCTTCCCGGCCGACGTGTGGACGCGCGAGCGCGAGCGCTACGTGGCCGCCATCAAGGAAGCCAACACCAAGCCGGGCACCGTTGCCGGACGCGCCTTCGGCCAGGCGGTATACGGCACGCACCCCTACGGCTACGACACCGACGAGAAGAGCCTGGCCGCCATCGGCGTGGACGACATGCGCGCCTTCCACCGGCGCTACCTGGCGCCTTGCCGCGCCAAGGTCAGCATCGTCGGCGCAATCGACCGCGCGCAGGCCGATCGCATCGCCACCGCGCTGCTGGCGCGGTTGCCGGCGCAGGCCGACTGCAGCGCGTTGCCACCCGTGCCGGAGGTCGCACCGCTGGAGGCGGCCAAGGTCGAGCGCATACCCTTCGATTCGGCGCAGGCGCACGTGCTGATCGGCCAGCCCGGCTATCCGCGGCGCGACCCCGACCACTTCGCGCTGACGCTGGGCAACTACGTGCTCGGCGGCGGCGGATTCGTCTCGCGCCTGACCGAGCAGGTGCGCGAAAAGCGCGGCCTGGCCTACAGCGTCTACAGCGGGTTCTCGCCCGGCCTGCATGCCGGCGCATTCGTCATCGGGTTCCAGACGCGGCCGGACCAGGCCGACGCGGCGGTGAAGCTGTCGCGCGAGGTGCTGGAGAAATTCGTGGCCGACGGCCCGACCGAGGCGGAGTTGCAAGCAGCCAAGGACAACCTGATCGGCGGCTTTCCGCTGCTGCTCGACAGCAACCGCAAGCTGGTCGGCAACGTGGCCAACATTGCCTGGAACGACCTGCCGCTGGACTACCTCGACACCTGGATCGCGCGCATGAAGGCCGTCACGCTGGCGCAGGTCAAGGACGCTTTCGAGCGCAAGCTGCACCCGGACCGCATGGTGACCGTGCTGGTCGGCGCCAAGCCCTGAAGCCCATGGCCAAGACCCCGACCCGAAACCAGCGCCAGGGCGGCGCGGCCCGGCCTGCCGCTGCCGCCGGCCCCGCGCGCGCGCATGAAGTGCGCATCATTGGCGGCGACTGGAAGCGTACCCGGCTGCCGGTGGCCGACCGCCCCGGACTGCGCCCCACCCCGGATCGGGTGCGCGAGACGCTGTTCAACTGGCTCGCCAGCCTCGCCGGTGCAGGCGGCGCAGGCCTGCCGGGCTGGCACGTGCTGGATGCCTTCGCCGGCACCGGCGCGCTCGGTTTCGAAGCCGCCTCGCGCGGCGCCGCCTCTGTCGTGCTGTGCGAGCAGGACCCGGCGCTCGTCGCGCTGATGCGTGCCACGCAAGAGCGCCTTCAGGCCTCGATGGTGCGCATCGAACGCGGCGACGGCGCCACCGCGCTGCAGCGGGCCGCGCCCGGCAGCCTGCACGTGATCTTTCTCGATCCGCCGTTCGAACGGCCCGAGCTCTACGATGTCGCCCTGCGCGCTGCGGTGCCGGCCCTGCGCCAGGACGGCCTCGTCTACCTGGAGGCAGCCGAAGCCTGGGACGAAGACCGCCTGGCCGCGCATGGACTGCACCTGCTGCGCCATCTGCGCGCCGGCGCGGTGCATGCGCACCTGCTGCGTAGATAATCGCCGCGGCATACCCCGGATTGAGGAGGAAACACGATGTCCGATGTGATAGCGGTTTATCCCGGTACCTTCGACCCCATGACGCTCGGCCACGAAGACGTGATCCGCCGCGCGACCCAGCTCTTTTCCAAGGTGATCGTTGCAGTGGCCGCCGGCCACCACAAGAAGACCCTGTTCACCCTGCAGGAGCGCATCGACATGGCCCGTACCGTCGCCGAGCCCTTCGAGGCCCAGGTGTCGGTCGAGAGCTTTTCCGGGCTGCTGCGCGACTTCGTCGTCGCGCGCGGCGGCAAGGCCATGGTGCGCGGCCTGCGCGCCGTCACCGACTTCGACTACGAGTTCCAGCTGGCAGGCATGAACCGCTCGCTCATGCCTGAAGTCGAAACCGTGTTCCTCACCCCCAGCGACAAGTACCAGTTCATCTCCAGCACCTTCGTGCGCGAGATCGCCATGCTCGGCGGCGAGATCGACAAGTTCGTCTCGCCCATGGTCCAGGACCGGCTCGCCGCCAAGGTGCGAAGCCTGGGCCGCGAATGAGTCTGCGGCACGTGCAGCGCGCTCCGGGCCCGACCGAATGACCGCCACGCGGCCGCGCCTGCATGCGCTGGGCGAGGCCGCCCTGCTGTGCGAGCTGCCGCCGCCGGCAACGCTCGCTGCCCAGCAGAAATGGTGGGCGCTGGCCGAGCAGGCCGCGCAGTGGCCCGGCGTGCTCGAACTGCTGCCGGGCATGAACAACCTCACCTTGTGCTTCGATCCGCGGCACGTCACGCGCCAGGCGCTCGAAGACAAGGTGCGCGAAGCCTGGCCGGCACTGGCGCCCAAGACTGCCGCTGCCGGTCGCCTCGTCGAGATCCCCACGGCCTACGGCGGTGACGACGGCCCCGACCTCGACGACGTGGCCCGACACACCGGCCTGAGCCCGCGCGAGGTCGTGCGGCGCCACAGCGAGGCGGACTACGTGGTGTATTTCCTCGGCTTCCTCCCGGGCTTCGCCTTCATGGGCGGGCTTCCTGCGGAACTGGCAACGCCGCGCCGCGCAGAGCCGCGCGTGGCCGTGCCGGCGCGGTCGGTCGGCATCGGCGGCGAGCAGACCGGCATCTATCCGCTGCAGTCGCCCGGCGGCTGGCAACTGATCGGCCGTACGCGCCTCGAACTGTTCGACCCGAAAGCCGAGCCGCCGACGCTGCTGCGCCCCGGCGACCGCGTGCGCTTCGTCGCCGAAAGCGTGGTCGCGTGATCGAGATACTCAAGCCCGGCCCGCTCGCCTCCGTGCAGGATGCCGGGCGCCACGGACAGCGCCAACTGGGCATCTGTCCTGGCGGCGCGCTCGACACGCTGGCGTTGGCCGTGGCCAACCGCCTGGTCGGCAACGACGATGGCGCCGCCGGGCTCGAGCTGACGCTGGGTGGCTGCGCCATCCACTTTCATGCCGCCACGCGCATCGCGCTCACCGGCGATGCCTTCGGCGCATCGCTCGACGGGCGGCCGCTGACCTGCGGCTGGAGCGTGCCGGTCGAGGCCGGGCAGGTGCTGCGCCTGACCGGGCAGGCCAGCGGCATGCGGCCCGGCCTGCGCACCTGGCTGGCGCTGGCCGGCGGCATCGACGTGCCCGTGCTCCTGGGCTCGCGCAGCACCGACCTGAAAGCCGGCTTCGGCGGCCACCAGGGGCGCGCCCTGCGCAAGGGCGACAGGCTGGCGCTCGGCCCATCGCGCCTGACCGAGGCGCAACGCAAGCGGCGCCCGTTCGGCGTGCGCCTGCCCGACGACGTGCCGGCTTCCGACGGCGCCACCGTACTGCGCGTGATGGCCGGCCCGGAATCGGCGCAGTTCAGCGCCGCCACGCGCCGCCAGTTCCATGGCGCGGCCTGGCGCATCACGCCGCAGAGCAACCGCATGGGCAGCCGCCTGGCCGGCCCGGAGATCAAGCGGCTGCGCGGTGCCGGCGACATGCTGTCGGCAGGCGTCATCCCGGGCACGGTACAGGTCCCGCCGTCCGGACAGCCGATCATCCTGATGGGCGACGCGCAGACCACCGGCGGCTACCCGCGCATCGCCGTGCTGATCCGCGCCGACCTGTGGAAACTCGCGCAGGCGCCGCTGGGCGGCCTGCTGCGCCTGGAAGAAGTCGACGGCGACACCGCATTGGCGGCATGGGAAGAGCAACGGCGCTATCTTTGCGCACTGGCGCCGGGGCTGGCATTGGCCGGATGGCCCGTCGCGCCGGCGCATGGAGACCCCACGAATGGAAATTGACCTGAACGCGGACCTCGGCGAAGGCGCCGGCAGCGACGAGGAACTGCTCGCGCTGGTGAGCTCGGCCAACATCGCCTGCGGCTGGCATGCGGGCGACGCCCGGACCATGCAGCAGTGCGTGCGCTGGGCGCTCGACCACGGGGTGGCCATCGGCGCGCACCCGAGCTTTCCGGACCGCGAGAACTTCGGCCGCAGCACCATGCACCTGCCGCCCGAAGAGATCATCGCCGGCATGCTCTACCAGATCGGCGCCCTGGCCGCGATCGTCAAGGCCGAGGGCGGCACCCTGGCGCACGTGAAGCCGCATGGCCAGCTCTACAACCAGGCGGTCAAGGAACCGGCGCTGGCGCAGGCCATCGTCGAGGCCGTGCGGCGATTCGATCCCGCGCTCAAGTTCTTCGGCCTGGCCGGCAGCGGCATGATCGATGCCGCGCGCAGCGCCGGCCTGACGCCGGTGGAAGAGGTCTTCGCCGACCGGGGGTACATGCCCGACGGCAGCCTGGTGCCGCGCAGCCAGCCGGGCGCGCTGATCGAGGACGAGGAGCAATCGCTGGCGCAGACCCTGTCGCTCGTGCGCGAGCACAAGGTACGCGCCATCGACGGCAGCAGCGTGGCGGTGAACGCGCAGACCGTCTGCCTGCATGGCGACGGGGCGCATGCGCTGGCTTTCGCGCGGCGCATCCGCGACCGCCTGACAGCCGAAGGCATCGCCATTCGCCCACGCTGAAGGCCAGGCGCGTGCACGTCCTGCTGACCGGCTTCGAGCCTTTCGACGGCGAGTCCGTCAATCCTTCCTGGGAAGCGGCGCGCGCGCTCGAAGGCTGGCGCTGCGAATTCGCGCCGCAAGAGCCGGCCGCAGTGGTCCACGCACGCCGCATTCCCTGCGCGTTCGGCGCTGCGCTGGACGCACTGGACGCCGCCATCGACGAAGTCCGCCCGGCGCTGGTGCTGTGCATCGGGCAGGCCGGTGGGCGCAGCGAGATCACGCCCGAGCGGGTCGCGATCAACATCGACGATGGACGGATCTGCGACAACGCCGGTCGCCAGCCCATCGACCAGCCGGTGATCGAGGGCGCGCCCGCCGCCTATTTTTCCAGCCTGCCGATCAAGGCGATGGTGCGTGCGCTGCGCGATGCCGGCGTGCCGGCATCGGTCTCGAACAGCGCGGGCACCTTCGTGTGCAACCACCTTTTCTTCGGGCTGATGCACCGCATTGCCACGCGGCCGGTGGCCGTCGGCATGCGCGGCGGCTTCATCCACATTCCGCTGCTGCCGCAGCAGGCGGCGCGGCTGCCGGGTGCGCTGCCCAGCCTGGCGCTCGACGCCGCCACGCAGGGGCTGCGCATCGCGGTGGGCACGGCGCTGCAGGTGAGCGGCGATCTGCGCGAGAGCGGCGGCGCCCTGCACTGAGAGGCCGCGCGCGGCCTGGTCAGGCGAGCGGCACGAATTGCTGCAGCCACTCCCCCAGCACCGCATTGACGAAGCGCGGTCTTTCCATGGTGAGCATGTGGCCGCAGTCGGGCACCCAGCGCAGCACGGCGCCAGGCACCAGCGCGGCGATTTCGCGCGAGCACTCCGGTGGCGTCAGCCGGTCCTGCTCGCCGCACATCACCAGCACCGGACAGCGCAGCGCGTGCAGGTGGGCGCGTGCATCGGGGCGATGCATCAGCGCCCGGTTCTGGCGGATCAGCTGGCCGGTGCCGGCGTCGACCATCATGTCCATGTAGCGGCCCACCAGGGGCGCGTCATCGGCGCGCTGGGGATGGAAGGCGAACACCAGGTTGGGTTCCAGGACCTCGCGCAGTTCTCCGCGCTCGAAAAGCTCGATCGCCGATGCGCGCAGGGCGTAGGTCTCGGGCGCCTCGGGCCGGGCATTCGTGCCGAGCAGCGCCAGGCCGGCCACGCGACCGGGCGCCTGGCGGGCCGCCTCCATCGCCACCATGCCGCCCATCGAGGCGCCGGCCAGCAGCAGCGGGCCCTCATGTTCGCGCAGGACGGCGGCGGCCATGTCCTCGATGCGCTCGTGGCGCATGTTGACGTCGCTCACCCGGGGCGCGAACGCGGCGGGCAGCATCGGCAACTGCGACTGCCACATCCGCGCGTCGCATGCCAGGCCGGGAAGGAGGATCAGGGTCGGCATGCGGCGCATTGTGCGGGATGCCATCCCCTTGCCGCTCGGGACGGCGTCAGCGGCCCCAGCGCAGCACCATGGGATCGACTGCGCGCGCGGCGGCCAGCAGGCCGGCGCGCACCGCCGGGCTCATCGGCGGGAAGGGATGGCGTGGCGCGTCGCAGCCGATGATGCCGCCTTCCTTCATCAGTGCCTTGCACGCCAGCAGGCCGGCCTGGCGGTTCTCGTAGTTGATCAGCGGCAGCCATTGCTGGTAGAGCGCGGCGGCGTCCTCGCGCCGGCCCGCGCGCCAGGCGTCGACGATGCGTCGCATGCCGTCGGGGTAGCCGCCACCGGTCATGGCGCCGGTGGCGCCGGCTTCCAGGTCGGGCAGCAGGGTGATGCCTTCCTCGCCGTCCCACGGGCCTTCGACCGCGTCGCCGCCGAGGCGGATCAGCTCGCGCAGCTTGCTGGCAGCGCCGGCGGTCTCGATCTTGAAGTAGGCCACGTGCTCGATCTCGCGTGCCATGCGCGCGAGGAATTCCGCCGACAGCGGCGTGCCGGCAACCGGCGCGTCCTGGATCATGATCGGGATGTCGATGGCCGCGGAAACGCCGGCATAGAAGGCATGGACCTGGGCCTCCGACACGCGGATGGTGGCGCCGTGATAGGGCGGCATCACCATCACCATGGAAGCGCCGGCTTGCTGCGCGCGCCGGCTGCGCGCGGCGCATACCGCGGTGCCGAAGTGCGTGGTGGTGACGATCACCGGCACGCGCCCGGCCACGTGGGCGAGCAGCTCGCCGGTGAGGCGTTCGCGCTCGTCGTCGGACAGCGCGAACTGCTCCGAGAAATTGGCCAGGATGCACAGGCCGTCGGATCCGGCGTCGATCATGAAGTCGACGCAGCGCTTCTGGCCCGCCATGTCCAGTTCGCCGTTCTCGCTGAAGATGGTGGGAACGACGGGAAACACGCCTTGGTAGCGGCGCCGGGGCGTTGTCATGCGGGACCTCCTTGCGGTTCGGGTGCTGGGGGCAGGCAGCCGAAGCGGTGCACCGTGCTGCTGCGAAACACCTGGCCGGCGGCCAGGCGCGTGGACGGGAACGCGCCCTCCCGGTTGGGCGAATCGGGAAAGTGCTGCGTCTCCAGGCACAGGCCGTCCCCCTGGCGCAGCGCCTGCCCGGAACTGCCGGTCAGGCTGCCGTCGAGAAAATTGCCGGAATAGAACTGCACGCCGGGCTCGGTGCTGAATATCTCCATGCAGCGGCCCGACTGCGGGTCTTCCAGGCGCGCGCTCAGACGCAGCCCGTCGCCCGCGGCAAGCGCCGGACGGTCGGCGTCGAGCACCCAGTTGTGGTCGTAGCCGCGGGCGCGCAGCAGTTGCGGATGCGGCGCGCGGATGCGCTCGCCGATGGCGGCGGGCCGGCGAAAGTCGAAGGGCGTGTCGGCCACCGGCGCGATGCCCAGCGGAATCAGCGATTCGTCGACCGGGCAGTAGTGGCTGGCCGGCAGCAGCAGGCGGTGCGCCATCACGTCGCCATGCCCGCGCAGGTTGAAGTAGTCGTGGTGGCTCAGGTTGACCACGGTGGCCCGGTCGCAGCACGCCTGGTAGTCGATGCGCCATTGCGCACCGGGCCCGAGCGTGTAGCGCACCTGCACCTCGAGCCGGCCCGGAAAGCCTTCTTCGCCATCGTCGCTGACGCGCCGCAGGGCGAGCGAGACGCTGCCGTCGGCCGCCGGCGCCTCAGGTGAAATTTCCCACCAGCGCCGGCCGAAGCCGCGGGCGCCGCCGTGCAGCGTGTTCGCGCCTTCGTTGCGCGCCAGTTCGATGGCCTGCCCGTCCAGCGTGAAGCGCCCGTGCGCGATGCGGTTGGCATAGCGCCCGACGATGGTGCCCAGGTGCGGATTGCGCTGCTCGTAGTCCTCAAGCGTGGGCAGGCCCAGCACCACGTTGGCGGGCCGGCCGGCGCGGTCCGGCACGCGCAGCGCGGTGACGATGCCGCCGAACTCGATGGCGCGCAATTCCAGGCCGCCGGCAGCCAGCGTGTATTCGTGCACCTCGCGGCCGTCCGCCATCCGGCCGAAAGGCTTGCGCGTCACCGCGCACGCCTGCTGCGCCGCAGCGACGCCGCTCACGTCCATCCGCCGTCCACGATGAAATCCTGCGCGGTGCACATGGCGCTGTCGTCCGCCGCGAGGAACAGCGCCATCGCCGCGATGTGCTCGGGCATGAGCTTCCTGTCGATGCACTGGCCGCGCGCGATCTCCTCGTGCGACTCTTCCTTGACCCACATGCGCAGCTGCTTCTCGGTCATCACCCAGCCCGGCACCAGCGTATTGACGCGGATGTTGAAGGGGCCGAGGTCGCGCGCCAGGCTGCGCGTGAGCCCCTGCACGGCCGACTTGGAGGTGGTGTAGACCGGCATGCCGCCCTGCTTGAGCTTCCAGCTGACGGATCCGAAATTGACGATCGAGCCGCCGCCGGCCTCGCGCATTCCCGGGGCCACCCTCTGCGCGCAGAAGAACTGGTGTCGCAAGTTGACGGCCACGCCGCGGTCCCAGGATTCGGGCGTGGTTTCCTCGATGCTGTGGCGCTGGTCGTTGGCGGCATTGTTGAGCAGCGCGGTGATCGTGCCGTGCGCGTCGCGCACCTGGTCGATGGCGGCGAACAGCTGCGCGGTGTCGGTCACGTCGGCCTTGAGGAACAGTGGCGCGTGGCGCGCGCCGGCAGCCAGTTGCCGGGCCAGCGCCTGCCCGGCTCCGTCGTCGATGTCGATGAAACCGACGCGAGCGCCTTGCAGGACGAAGTGCTCGACCAGGCAGGCGCCGATGCCGCTGGCGCCGCCGGTGATGAAGACGCTGCGGTCGACCAGGCTGGGATAACGGGCGTTGGAGGCGGTTGCGGTCATGGGTGCGGTGATGCGTGGGGCAGGAAGACGTGGTGGAAGCGGTGCAGGCGGCGCGGCCCGCTCAGCCGCCGAACAGCGGGGCCGGCAGGCCGGCGACGTCGAGCGGCACGGCGAACAGCGCCCCGGCCAGCGGCTGCGCGGCGCGCTGCGCGTCGGACAGGCCGCTCCAGGCGGTGCTGATGTAGAGCGTGCTCAGGTCGGGGCCGCCGAAGGCGCAATCGGTGACGTTGGCGACCGGCAGCTCGATGCGGCACAGCTCGCGCGCGCTCGCCGGGTCGTGGCAGCTGACGCAATGGCCGCCCCAGTGGCAGATCCAGACGCGCCCTGCGGCATCGGTCGTCATGCCGTCCGGAACGCCTTGCCGACCCGACAGGCGCAGCCATTCGCGCCGATTGGACAACTGGCCGGCGACCGCGTCGAAGTCGTAGGCATAGGTGCAGCCGATGGCGGTGTCGCTGAAGTACATCGTGGCGCCGTCGGCCGACCAGGTCGGCCCGTTGCTCACCGTGATGCCGTGCGCGTGGGCGCTGCACGTGCCGTCGGGGTCGAACCGGTAGAGCGTTCCGCTGGGTGCGCGGCAATCGAAGTCCATGCTGCCGCCCCAGAAGCGCCCCTGCGCATCGCACTTGCCGTCGTTGAAGCGGTTGCCGGCCGGCTCGTCGGGCTGGTGCAAATAGCGGGGCGGCTGGCCCGGGTGCGCCGGGTCGAACAAGGCGAAGCCGCGCCGCAGCGTGATGAGGAGCCCCTGGCCGTTCGCGCGCTCGGCCACGGCGGTGATTTCCTCGTCGAAGTGCCAGCTGCGCCGCTGGCCGTCGCCCGGCCGCAGCCGGTGCAGGCAATGGCCCAGGATGTCGACCCAGTACAGCGACGATTCGCGCGCGGACCAGACGGTGCCCTCGCCGAGTTCGGCGCCGGCGGCCCAGACGCAGCTCGGCGCGTCCAGCGGGCGTGGTGCGGGCAGGGAAGGTTCGGGAACCAGAGATGTCTCCTTGGGGCGCCTGCTGTTGACGCGGCCGACGCAATGGGCGCCGGCCGGGCGCAGCAGATCGGCCGATGCTAGCAATGCCGACTCATGCCGGAAAGCCCGAATAAAGGCATGGATCGATCTTCAACTTGCAATGTCGTCAGCTCGGGTCCAGCTGCTTGCCATAGACGTCGAGGCTGACGGCCTTGAGCGCACGCACCATGACCTGCGCGGCCGGCGAGAGCAGGCGGTCGGTCCGGGTGATCAGGCCGAAGGCGTCCATGTGGCAGTCCATGGTCACCGGCAGCAGCGAGACGATACCGTGGGCCGCGTAATAGCGTGCCACGTCGGTGGCGACGATGGCCACCATGTCGCTGCTTTGCAGCATGCGCGTGATGAACAGCAGCGCCGAGGTCTCGATGAGGTTGATCGGCGGCGCCAGGCCTTCCTCCTGGAACATGAGGTCGAACCGGTGCCGCAGCACGCTGCCCGCGGGCGGCACGATCCAGCCGGTGGCCAGCATGTCGCGCAGGGTCAGGCCGGACAGGCCCAGCAGCGGATGGCCCGGGCGGACGATGGCGCTGATGGGCTCCTCGACGAGCGCCTCGTAGCGCAGCTGCGCCTTGTCGTGCTCCGCGAAGAGACGAGCCACCAGCACGTCGAGCTTGCCCTGCACCAGGCGCTCCATCAGCACCGGGCTGGTTTCGATCTCGACCGACACCTGCAGACTCGGATGCTGTTGCTTGACCTGCGCCACCGCCGCCGGCAGCAGGGTCAGGCCGGGGGCAGTGACGCAGCCCACCGCCACCTGCCCGAAGCGGCCGGCCTTCAGGCCCGCGAGTTCGTCGTGCGCCTGGTTGAGGCTGGCCAGCGCCACGCGGGCGTGGCGGATCATGGTCTCGCCGTACCAGGTCGGCCGCATGCCGCGGGGCAGGCGCTCGAACAGCGGCACTTCGAGGACGTCCTCGAGATCCTTGAGCAGCTTCGACGCCGCCGGCTGTGTCATGTTGAGCACCTGCGACGCGCGGTGAATGTTGCCTTCCTCGGCCAGCGCGACGAGCAAAAGGAGCTGCCGCGTCTTGAGCCGGGCCCGGATGAACCAGTGGGTGTAATGCGCCATGAAAGGTGTGCAGGGTTTTCATCAATCCCGATTCCGATATGCATTGAGCCCAAATATCTATTGGAAAGCTATCGGTGAGATTCCTACACTGCCCGGCACCGTGAAGCGAAGCGAGCTGCACCAACACAACGCCCGGCAGTACATCAATGGCCGCTGGGAGACGGGCGCGACCACCGGCGTTCGCCGCAACCCGTCGGATACGACCGAGGTGGTGTCCGAATACGCCCGCGCCGACCGGCGCCAGGCCGAGCGCGCCGTGCGGGCGGCGGCCGACGCCTTCCCGGCCTGGAGCCACAGTACCGCCCAACGCCGGGCCGACGCGCTCGACGCCATCGGCAGCGAGATCCTGGCCCGCCAGGACGAGCTGGGCCTGCTGGTGGCCCGCGAGCAGGGTCGGCCCCTGCCGGATGCCGTGGCCGAGGCCCAGCGCGCCGGCCAGCTGTTCAAGTATTTCGCCGGCGAGGCCCTGCGTGCCCATGGCGAGACGCTGGCCTCGGCGCGCCCGGGCGTGCAGGTGGACGTCACGCGCGAGGCTGTGGGCGTGGTGGCGCTGGTCACGCCGTGGAGTTCGCCGCTGGCGGTGCCGGCGCGCAAGATTGCCGCCGCCCTGGCGTTCGGCAACAGCGTGGTGTTCAAGCCGTCGGAGCGGGTGCCGGCCTGCGGCTGGATGCTGGCGGAGATCGTCAGCCGCGCCGCCTTGCCCGCCGGCGCCTTCAACCTGCTGATGGGCAGCGGCCGAGAACTGGGCGCGGCGCTGGTGGAAGGCAGCGCGGTGGACGCCATCAGCTTCACGGGTTCGGGCGCGGTGGGCGCGCGCGTCACGCAGGCGGCGGCCAAGCGGCGCGCCCGGGTCCAGCTGGAAACCGGCGGCCAGAACGCGCTGGTGGTGATGGCCGATGCCGAGCTGGAGCGTGCGGTCGAATGCGCGGTGCAGGGCGCCTATGCCTGCAGCGGCCAGCGTTGCACGGCCTCCAGCCGGTTGATCGTCGAGGCGCCGATCTACGACGCGTTCGTGGCCCGCCTGCGCCAGCGCATGGCAGCGCTGCGCGTGGGCCATGCATTGGAAAAAGGCGTCGCGGTCGGCCCGGTGATCGACGACGCGCAGCTGGCGCGCAACCTCGAATGGGTGCGCGCGGCGCGCGAGGAAGGCGCCGAACTGGTCCACGGCGGCGAAGCCCTGGAGCGGCCCAGCCCCGGCTACTACATGAGCCCCGCGCTGCTGCTGGCCCTGCCCGGGCACAAGGCGGCCCGGGCCGAGGTGTTCGGCCCGGTGGCCTGCGTTCTGCAGGCCCAGGACTACGGCCATGCGCTGGCCCTGGCCAACGACTCGACGAACGGCCTGTGCGCCGGCATCTGCACCCGCTCGCTGGCCCATGCCACCCATTTCCGGCGCCATGCGCGCGTGGGCACGACGCTGGTCAACCTGCCGACCAGCGCCGAGGATTACCACGTGCCCAGCGGCGGGCGCAGGGCCGGCGGCGATGGAGCGCGGGCCCAGGGACGGCAGGCGGCCGAGTTCTTCACCCTGCTCAAGACCAACTACGTCCAGGCCTGAGGCAGGCCCGGTTTCCAGTTTTTTTGCTCGAAGTTCAACAACCCACTCAGGAGACAACCATGAGCATGAATCGTCGAACCTTCTCGGCCGCCGTTGCGGCAGCTTCCGTCGCGGGCACGCTGCCGCTGGCGGCATTCGCGCAGAAGAAGATCGTGCTGGGCTTCGCCCAGGTCGGGGCGGAAAGCGAGTGGCGCACGGCCAACACGGAGTCGATCAAGTCGTCGGCGCAGGAAGCGGGCATCGACCTCAAGTTCTCCGACGCGCAGCAGAAGCAGGAAAACCAGATCAAGGCCATCCGCTCGTACATCGCGCAGAAGGTCGACGTGATCGCCTTCTCGCCGGTGGTGGAAACCGGCTTCGAGAACGTGCTGCGCGAAGCCAAGGCGGCCAAGATCCCGGTGGTGCTGACGGACCGCTCGGTGAAGGTCAAGGACGACAGCCTCTACGTGACCTTCATGGGCTCGGACTTCACCGAGGAAGGCCGCAAGGCCGGCCGCTGGCTGGTCGACAAGATGAAGGACAACAAGGGCCCCGTGAACATCGTCGAGTTGCAGGGCACGGTCGGCTCGGCGCCGGCGATCGACCGCAAGAAGGGCTTCGAGGAAATCATCAAGAAGGACCCGAAGTTCAAGATCATCCGCTCCCAGACCGGAGACTTCACCCGGGCCAAGGGCAAGGAGGTGATGGAGGCGTTCCTGAAGGCCGACGGCAAGAACATCAACGTGCTGTTCGCGCACAACGACGACATGGCGATCGGCGCGATCCAGGCGATCGAGGAAGCCGGCCTCAAGCCGGCCAAGGACATCATCATCATCTCGATCGACGCGGTGAAGGGCGCCTTCGAGGCCATGATGGCCGGCAAGCTCAACGTGTCCGTCGAATGCAGCCCGCTGCTGGGGCCGCAGTTGATGAGCGCGGTCAAGGACATCGTGGCCGGCAAGCCGGTGCCCAAGCGGATCATCACGAAGGAAGGCATCTTCCCGATGGAAGTGGCGGCGGCCGAGTTTCCAAAAAGAAAATACTGAGCCCCCCCCCCAGGCTGCCCTGCTTCGCAGGTCCGCCAACCCCCGAGGGGGCGCCGCCTGCGGCCCGGCGGAGCCGGGTCCGCGGCGGCCCCGAAGGGGCCTGGCTTCGCCGGCCTCGGGGCCCTTTCTTGAGAGCAAGGAGAGCTACATGAGACGAGACGTATTGAAGTCGCTGGTCGGTGCCGGGGTGCTGGCATTGTCCGCAGGCCTGGCGCCGCTGTCGGCGCTGGCGCAGGACAAGGGGCTGATCGCCATTTCCATGCCGACCAAGTCTTCGGCGCGGTGGATCGCCGATGGTGCGAACATGGTCAGGTACTTCCAGGAGAAGGGCTACAAGGCCGACCTGCAGTACGCGGAGGACGACATTCCGAACCAGCTGGCGCAGATCGAGAACATGATGACCAAGGGGCCGAAGGTGCTGGTCATCGCCGCGATCGACGGCACCACGCTGTCGAACGTGCTGCAGAAGGCGGCCGACAGCGGCATCAAGGTGATCGCCTACGACCGCCTGATCCGCGGCAGCAAGAACGTCGACTACTACGCGACCTTCGACAACTTCCAGGTCGGCGTGCTGCAGGCCCAGTACATCGAGAAGGCGCTGGGGCTCAAGGAGGGCAAGGGGCCGTTCAACATCGAGCTGTTCGGCGGCTCGCCGGACGACAACAACGCCTTCTTCTTCTACGACGGCGCGATGTCGGTGCTCAAGCCCTACATCGACAGCGGCAAGCTGGTGGTGCGCAGCAAGCAGATGGGCATGGACAAGGTGTCGACGCTGCGCTGGGACGGCGCGGTGGCGCAGGCGCGCATGGACAACCTGCTGTCGGCCTTCTACAGCGACGCGCACGTCGACGCCGTCTTGTCGCCGTACGACGGGCTGTCGATCGGCATCATCTCGTCGCTCAAGGGCGTGGGCTACGGCTCTGCACAGCAGCCGATGCCGGTGGTGACCGGCCAGGACGCCGAGGTGCCTTCGATCAAGTCGATCCTGAAGAAGGAGCAGACCTCGACCGTGTTCAAGGACACGCGCGAACTGGCCAAGGTGACGGTGAACATGGTTGACGCGCTCATGGCCGGCAAGCAGCCGGAGGTGAACGACACCAAGACCTACAACAACGGCGTGAAGGTCGTGCCCTCGTACCTGCTCAAGCCGGTGACGGTCGATGCCGGCAACTGGAAGCAGGTGCTGGTCGACAGCGGCTACTACAAGGAAAGCCAGATCCGCTGACGGCGGCATTCGGCGCGGCGCCCGCCCCGCGGGCGCCGCCGCCAGATCCAGGGAAGAGAGGACGGATGAGCGGACCGATTCTGGAGATGCGCGGCATCACCAAGCGATTCCCGGGGGTGAACGCGCTGGACAACGTCAACCTGGCCGTGGGCGGCGGGGCGATCCACGCGCTCGTGGGCGAGAACGGCGCGGGCAAGTCGACCTTGATGAAGGTGCTCAGCGGCGTCTACCCAGAAGGCGAGTACGAGGGGGACATCTGGTTCGACGGACAGGTGCGCCGCCTGCGCGGCATTGCCGACAGCGAGGCGCTGGGCATCATCATCATCCACCAGGAACTGGCGTTGGTGCCGCAGCTGTCGATCGCCGAGAACATCTTCCTGGGCAACGAGATCGCGGCGGGTGGCGTGATCGACTGGCGCGAGACCTTCGCGCGCACGCGCGACCTGCTGCGCAAGGTCGGCCTGAAGGAATCGCCCACCGCGCTCGTCGGCGACCTGGGCATGGGCAAGCAACAGCTGGTGGAGATCGCCAAGGCGCTGTCGAAGAAGGTGCGGCTGCTGATCCTGGACGAACCCACGGCCAGCCTGAACGAGAGCGACAGCGACGCGCTGCTGGCGCTGCTGCTCGAGCTCAAGGCGCAGGGCATCGCCTCCATCCTGATCTCGCACAAGCTGGGCGAGGTCACGCGGGTGGCGGACGCCATCACCGTGCTGCGCGACGGCACGGCCGTGGAGACGCTCGACTGCCACGCCGGGCGGGTCGACGAGGGCCGCATCGTGCGCGGCATGGTCGGGCGCGACATGGCGCATCGCTTTCCGCAGCGCAGCCCGCGCATCGGCGAGGTGCTGTTCGAGGTGCGCGACTGGCGCGCGCACCATCCGCAGCATCCGGAGCGCGAGCACATCAAGGGGGTCAGCCTGTCGGTGCGCCGCGGCGAGATCGTCGGCATCGCCGGGTTGATGGGCGCCGGGCGCACCGAGTTCGCCATGAGCGTGTTCGGCCGCTCCTGGGGCCGACGCATCAGCGGCAGCGCGTACATGCACGGCCGCGAAATCGACGTGAGCACGGTCGGCAAGGCGATCGGGCACGGCATTGCCTACGTCACCGAGGACCGCAAGGGCTCCGGCCTGGTGCTCGAGCAGGACATCCGGCGCAACCTGAGCCTGGCGCGGCTGGAAGGTGTGGCCCGCCACGGCGTGATCGACGACGCGCTGGACTATCGCACCGCCCACGAACTGCGCCAGGCGCTGGCCATCCGCTGCTCCGGCGTGGACCAGCGCGTGCTCAACCTGTCCGGCGGCAACCAGCAGAAGGTGGTGCTGGGCAAGTGGCTGTTCGCGCAGCCGGAGTTGCTGATCCTGGACGAGCCCACGCGCGGCATCGACGTGGGCGCCAAGTACGAGATCTACACGCTCATCGACCGGCTGGCCGGCGAGGGCAAGGGGATATTGATGATTTCTTCCGAACTGCCCGAACTGCTGGGCATGTGCGACCGCATCTATGTCATGAACGAGGGCCGCTTCGTGGCCGAGATGCCCGCGGCCGAGGCCTCGCAGGAGCGCATCATGCATGTGATCGTGGCGTCGGGGAGCAGCGTCCATGCCTGACAGCAGCGCCAAGACGGCCATTGCCGTTGCGACCCCCAAAGCGCCCGCGGCGGCCGGAGCCGAGCGCGCCGCCAGTGCCGGCTTCGCGATGAGCAACCTGCGCGAGTACGGCATGCTGATCTCGCTGGTGGCGATCATGGTGCTGTTCCAGCTTCTGACCGACGGCACGCTGATGCGTCCGCTGAACCTGACCAACCTGGTGCTGCAGAACAGCTACATCGTCATCATGGCGCTGGGCATGCTGCTGGTCATCGTGGCCGGCCACATCGACCTGTCGGTGGGTTCGGTGTGCGGGTTCATCGGCGCGCTGGCGGCGGTCCTGATGGTCCAGTACCACTGGCACTACGTGCCGGCGTTCCTGGCCTGCCTGGTCGCCGGCGGCATCATCGGTGCGGCGCAGGGCTGGTTCGTGGCGTACTTCCGGGTGCCGTCCTTCATCGTCACGCTGGCGGGCATGCTGGTCTTCAAGGGCCTGACGCTGGCGTTGCTCGCGGGCCAGTCGGTCGGCCCGTTCCCGGAGACGTTCCAGCGGCTCAGTTCCGGCTTCGTGCCCGAACTGACCGGCGCGGCGCCGGGCCAGGGCCTGCGCATCACCTCGCTCGTGCTGGGCGCGCTGGCGGCGGCCGCGCTGGTGTACTTCAAGCTGCGCGGGCGGGCCCGGCTCTCGCGCCACGGCCTGGCGGCCGAGCCCTTCGCGTTCTTCCTGGGGCGCAACCTGCTGTTCGCGGCCGGCATCCTGCTGCTGAGCTACCTGTTGTCCACCTACAAGGGGCTGCCGAACGTGCTGGTGGTCATGGCCGTGCTGATCGTCGCCTACGACTTCCTGACCACCCAGACGACGGTGGGGCGCCGCATCTACGCGCTCGGCGGCAACGAGAAGGCGGCGCGCCTGTCGGGCATCCGCACGCACCGGCTGACGTTCCTGGCCTTCGTCAACATGGGAGTGCTGGCGGCGCTGGCCGGGCTGGTGTTCGCGGCGCGCCTGAACACCGCCACGCCCAAGGCAGGCCTGGGTTTCGAGCTGGACGTGATCGCCGCCTGCTTCATCGGCGGCGCCTCTGCCTCCGGCGGCATGGGCAAGGTGATGGGCGCGGTGATCGGCGCCTTCATCATGGGCGTGATGAACAACGGGATGTCGATTCTCGGCATCGGCATCGACTACCAGCAGGTGATCAAGGGGTTGGTGCTGCTGGCGGCGGTGTTCGTCGACGTGTACAACAAGAACAAATGAACACGCCCGACCCGCCAGCGCCGCCGCCCGGCACCGTGCTCGAACTGCGGGGGATCCACAAGCAGTTCAGTGGCGTGCCGGCTCTGGCTGACGTGCAACTGCGGCTGCGCGCCGGCGAGATCCATGCCCTGATGGGCCAGAACGGCGCCGGCAAGTCGACGCTGATCAAGGTGCTGACCGGCGTCTATCCGGTCGACGCCGGGGAGATGCGGCTGCAGGGGCGGGCGATTCGCCCGGCGTCGCCGCTTTCGGCGCAGCGCCTGGGCATCAGCACCGTCTACCAGGAGGTCAACCTCTGCCCCAACCTGTCGGTGGCGGAGAACATCTTCGCCGGCCGCTACCCGCGCCGCCGTTTCACGCGCCGCATCGACTGGGCGGCCGCGAACCGCGGCGCGCGCGAACTGCTGGCGCGGCTGGACGTGCACATCGACGTCTCTCGCCTGCTGTCGAGCTACCCGGTGGCGGTGCAGCAGATGGTGGCCATCGCCCGCGCACTGGGGGTGCAGGCCAAGGTGCTGATCCTCGACGAACCCACCTCCAGCCTGGACGAGGACGAGGTCGACAAGCTGTTCGAGGTGCTTCGGCGGCTGCGCGCCGAAGGCCTGGCGATCCTGTTCGTCACCCACTTCCTGAACCAGGTCTACGCGGTGTCGGACCGCATCACGGTGCTGCGCAACGGCGGCTGGGTGGGCGAATGGACGGCCGCGGAGCTGGGGCCGCAGGCGCTCATCTCGGCCATGGTGGGGCGCGAATTCGACATGGCCGCCCGCGCCGGCGCGCAGCGGCCCGCCGTGGGGGCCGACACGCCGGTGCTGCTCCAGGCCAGCGGGCTGGGCCAGCGCGGCCAACTGCAGCCGCTGGACCTGCAACTGCGCGCCGGCGAGGTGATGGGGCTGGCCGGGTTGCTCGGCTCGGGGCGCACCGAGGTTGCGCGGCTGCTGTTCGGCCTCGCGCGCCCGGACAGCGGCGAGTTGCGGGTGGATGGCCAGCCGGTGCAGTTCAAGGCGCCGGCCGATGCGGTCCGACGCGGCCTGGCCATGTGCCCGGAAGAGCGCAAGACCGACGGCATCGTCGCCGAGTTGTCCGTGCGCGAGAACATTGCGCTGGCGCTTCAGGCCAGCCTGGGGCTGCGGCGCAACCTGTCGCGGGCCGAGCAGACGCGGCTGGCCGAGGCCTTCGTCAAGGCGCTGGGCATCAAGACCGCCAGCGTGGAGACGCCCATCGGGCTGCTGTCCGGCGGCAACCAGCAGAAGGCGGTGCTGGCGCGCTGGCTGGCCACGCAGCCAAGGCTGCTGCTGCTGGACGAGCCCACGCGCGGCATCGACGTGGCGGCCAAGCAGGAGATCCTCCAGGAGATCCTGCGCCTGGCCGGCGAAGGCATGTCGGTGCTGTTCATCTCGTCCGAGATGGACGAGGTGGTGCGGCTGTCGCACCGCGTGACGGTGCTGCGCGACCGGCGCAAGGCCGGCGAACTGCCGGCTGGGTGCACCGAAGACGAAGTCTACGAACTGATCGCCAAGACATGACCTCGCCGTCTCCGACTGTCCAACGCGTGCTGCACCACCGATTGCTGTGGCCGGTGGTGACGCTGGTGCTGCTGCTGGCGCTCAACGCGGCATTCAATCCGACGTTCCTGCATGTCGAGTGGCGCGACGGCCACTTGTACGGCAGCCTGGTCGACATCCTCAACCGGGCGGCCCCGCTGGTGCTGGTGGCGCTGGGCATGACGCTGGTCATCGCCACGCGCGGCATCGACATCTCGGTCGGCGCGGTGGTGGCCATCGCGGCCGCGCTGGCCGCAGCACTGATCGGCGGCTCGCTGGTGGTCAAGGACGGCGCGGCGGCCGACGTGAGCCGCTTCCCGATGTGGCTGGCGATCGCGGCGGCGCTGGGCGCGGCGCTGGCTTGCGGGCTCTGGAACGGGCTGCTGGTGGCGCGCATCGGCATGCAGCCCATCATCGCCACGCTGATCCTCATGGTGGCCGGGCGCGGCATCGCGCAGCTGATCACCGAGGGGCAGATCATCACTGTCTACTACACGCCCTACTTCTTCATCGGCGGCGGCTACCTGCTGGGCCTGCCGTTCGCGCTGTTCATCGCCGCCGCGGTGTTCGCCCTGCTGTACCTGGCGGTAACGCGCAGCGCACTGGGCCTGTTCATCCAGTCGATCGGCATCAACCCCGCGGCCGCGCGGCTGGCGGGCGTGAAGGCGCGCCGGCTGACGGTGGGCGTGTACATGCTGTGCGCGTTCTGCGCCGGGCTGGCGGGGCTGATCATCAGCTCCAACGTCAAGAGCGCCGACGGCAACAACGCCGGCCAGCTGCTGGAACTCGACGCGATCCTGGCGGTGACGCTCGGCGGTACCTCGCTCACCGGCGGGCGCTTCAGCCTGCTGGGCAGCGTGATCGGCGCGCTGATCATCCAGACGCTGACCTACGCCATCTATTCGCTGGGCGTGCCGCCGGAGATCAACCTGGTGGTCAAGGCCGTGGTGGTGTTCGCGGTGATGCTGCTGCAGTCCCCCGAGTTTCGCGCCGAGATGCGCCGCCTGGTGTTCCGCCCGGCAGCCGCCGGAGGCGCGCAATGAGCGCCGTGGCCCCCGGGCAGGCCCCCGCCGGCGCGGCCGGGCCCGTCGCGGCCGCGCAGCCGGGTACGCCGGCGTTCGCCGGTGCGCGCCTGCAGCGCCGTTCGCTGCCGCTGCAGGTGACCGTGTCGCTGTTCGTGCTCATGGCAACGCTGGGCTCGCTGGCCTATCCGGGCTTCTTCTCGCTGCAGGTGTTTCTCAACCTGCTGATCGACAACGCCTTCCTGTGTGTCGTTGCGGTCGGCATGACCTTCGTCATCCTGTCCGGCGGCATCGACTTGTCGGTCGGGTCGGTGATCGCGCTCACCACCATGGTGTCGGCCTGGCTGGTCGAGCAGCATGGCTGGCACCCGCTGGCGGTCATCCCGCTCGTGCTGCTGATGGGCACGGCGTTCGGCGGCGTAATGGGGCTGCTCATCGAGCGATACCGGCTCCAGCCCTTCATCGTCACCCTGGCCGGAATGTTCCTGGCGCGCGGCCTGTGCTACGTGATCAGCATCGACTCCATCAGCATCGGCAACGAGTTCTTCTCCGAGCTGTCGTTCATCCGCATACCCGTGTGGGGCGATGCCACCATCACCCTGAGCGCACTGATCGCCCTGGCCGTGGTGGCGGCGGGCGTCTACCTGGCGCACTACACGTCCTTCGGCCGCACCGTGTACGCCGTGGGTGGCAACGAGCAGTCGGCACTGCTGATGGGGCTGCCGGTGCGGCGCACCGTGATCGGCGTGTACGCGCTCTCGGGCTTCTGCTCGGCGCTCGGCGGCGTGCTGTTCACGCTGTACATGCTGTCCGGCTACGGCCTGCACGCGCTGGGACTGGAGCTCGATGCCATTGCCGCGGTGGTGATCGGCGGGACGCTGCTCACCGGCGGCGTAGGCTACGTGATCGGCACCCTGTTCGGCGTGATGATGCTCGGCATCATCCAGACGCTGATCGCCTTCGACGGCACCCTCAGCTCCTGGTGGACGCGCATTGCCGTGGGCGCCCTGCTGTTTGTCTTCTGCCTGATGCAGCGGGTGTTGACTGCGCGAGGCGGGACGCATTGAGCCTGGGGGTGGCTGCCCGGGAATGTGAGCCGCCAAGCCGCCGGGCGCCGGCCGTCTCCTTGAGGTCGCCCACCTGGGTCTATCTGCGAAGAAACTTCGCGCGGGCCGCATGGGTGATTGCGGCGACGCAAGGATGGGTGATGCGGCGTTCCGGCGAAATGCCGAAGAACTCTTCAACCAGTTCGGGAACTCGCCCCAGCACCTCGACGCCGTACTGAGCGCAGGTTTCTTCCTCGAGCACGCTCGGGGACATGAAGACGCCCCGGCCTTCGCCGCCGAAGGCCTTTAACAACGCCGCATCGTCGAACTCCCCGATCAAGCGCGGCCGAAGGTGGTGCTCGGCCAACCACAGGTCCAGGCGCTGACGCATGGCGGAAGTCGAGCCCTGCACCAGCATCGGCGCACCGTCGAGGCAATCGGGAAACGGGCCCGCGAACGCGCGCTTGAGTTCCGGCGCAATGTAAAAGCTCATGGCGGTGGTTCCGAGCGTGTGATTGAACGCCTTGACGCTCGTGTGCTTGCCCATTGCCTCGTCGGCCACGACGAGGTCTAACCGGTGCACCGAGAGTTGCGCGAGAAGGTCCCGGAAGTTCCCCTCGTGGCAGATCAGGCGAACCTGTTCAGGCACGCCCAGGGCGGGCTCGAGCAGCCGGTAGGCGATGGCCTTGGGCACGGAGTCGGCGATGCCGACCCGAAAGGTGAGGCTGTGTCCGGCCAGGCCCTTGCTGCTCACCGCCGCCTCCAGTTCCGCGCCCAGCGAAAAGATCTGGTCGGCATAACTGAGGGCAGTTCGCCCTTCGGGCGTCAGCTCCACGCCGCGCCCACTCTTTTGCAGAAGCTGGCAGCCCAGCGACCCTTCCAGCAACTTGATCTGCGCCGAAAGCGTTTGCGGCGTGATGTGCAACTGCTGGCCAGCCCGCACGATCCCGCCCGCCTTGGCCGCGGCCCAGAAGTAGTGCAGATGCTTGAAGTTCATGGGTCGATGGATAGTGCGTCAAAAACGATGTAACGATGCCGAATATACGACTTTTATCGAAAGGTGAATGGCCCTAGATTCAACCGGTACGACTCTCCTTTCAGGAACCCCGAAATGAACCACGACATTCACGTTCTCGACTCCCGCCATGCCGTGGGCGCCGCGGCAGCCCAACGCAACCAGGTGCTGCGCAACACCTACTGGCTGCTCGCGCTTTCCATGGTGCCGACCGTTCTTGGCGCGTGGCTGGGCGTTGCGACCGGCCTCGTGAGCGCCATGTCGCCGGGCATCGGCATGGTGGTTTTCCTTGCCGGCGCCTTCGGCTTCATGTTCGCCATCGAGAAGACGAAGAATTCGGCTGCGGGCGTGCCGGTGCTGCTCGCCTTCACGTTCTTCATGGGGCTGATGCTCTCGCGGCTGGTGGGCAGCGTGCTCGGCCTGGCCAACGGCGCGAGCCTCGTGATGACTGCATTTGCAGGCACGGGCGCCGTGTTTTTCGGCATGGCCACGCTTTCCTCGATCATCAAGCGCGACCTCAGCGCCATGGGAAAGTGGCTGTTCGTGGGCGCCATCGTCCTGCTCGTGGCAGGTATCGCGAACTTCTTCATCCAGTCGAGCGCTCTGATGATGACGCTGTCGGTGCTGGCCATCGGCATCTTCTCGGCCTTCATCCTGCATGACCTCAAGCGCGTGCGGGACGGCCTGGAAACCAACTACATCAGCGCGACGCTGGGCGTCTACCTGAGCATCTACAACGTGTTCCAGTCGCTGCTCATGCTGCTTGGCCTGACCAGCGGGCGCGACGAATAACAGCGAACAGAGGAGGTTCCATGCGCCTTTCCACACGGGCTCGCCAGGCCGTCACCGCCATGATCGACGTGGCCTTGCAACAGCGCGCGGGGCCCGTCGCGCTGGCGGGCATCTCGCGCCGGCGAAACATCTCCGTGTCCTATCTCGAACAGATGTTCTCCGAGCTCCGGCGTGCGGGATTGGTCGAATCTACGCGCGGCCCGGGCGGCGGCTATTCGCTGGCGCGCAACAGCGCGCTCGTGACGATGGCGGACATCGTCCAGGCGGTCGATCGCCCCGAGACGAAGCCTGCCGAGCGGCAGCGGGAAGAAGACGCCGCGAGCGGCGGCCAGCAGTGCCTCACGCCCGAGCTGTGGACCGCGCTGAACCGGCACGTGATCGAATACCTTCAATCCGTGACCTTGAAGACGCTGGTCGACGAACAGCCGGCCGACAGGTCGGAGAACCAGGCGCCTGGGCGGCAGGTCCAGCCGGCCGGGCAGCGGATTGCGCCTTCGCGCCCGCGGGCGCCCAACTCCGTCTTTGAACTGGGGCGGTTCCTGGCGTAGGACCTGGCGTAGGAGATTGATGGCACTGGGTCACGGTCGCTACGCTACGGAGGGGCCCGGCGCGCGATCGTATAGTGACCGTCGACATGCACTTTCGCCCACATCTGTCCAAGTTGGCATGGCGCTCTCTCGCCGTGCTTTTCTTGTTGCTGGGTGTGTTGGGTGTGCTGCTGCCGGTCGTGCCGACGGTGCCGTTCGTCATCGCTGCCGCCTGGGCGGGGGGGCGGGGCTGGCCCGCGCTCGAACGCTGGCTGCTCGATCATCCTCGCTTCGGCAGCCATATCCGAGGGTGGCGAACTTCCGGGACCGTGCCGCGCCGCGCGAAGCTACTGGCGATCGGCATGATGACCGTCAGCGCGGTGGGGGTGGCGCTGTCGGGACTGCCGACGGTCGTCAGGGTCGCCGTGCCTTTGGCAATGGCACTTGTGGCTGTTTGGCTCTGGATGCGGCCCGAGCCTTGAGGGGAGCGCACGACGACCATGACCACAGCGCTACTTGTTATCGACGTCCAGCAGGGCCTTTGCGAAGGCGAGCATGCGGCCTTCGAGTCGCAGCAGGTTATTGCTCGAATCAACCAGGTGTCAGCGAAGGCTCGCGCCGCCGGCGGCTTGGTGGTGTTCATCCAGCACGAATCTTCGTCCGGGTACCTGGAGTTCGGAACGGATGCATGGCAGCTTGCCCGCGGCCTCCACATTGAGGTGCCGGACATACTCATACGCAAGACGACACCCGATTCCTTCCATCGCACGGACTTGGAACAAGTGCTCAAGAAGCACGGTGTCACAGAGCTCGTGGTTTGCGGAATGCATACTGAGTACTGCGTCGACACCACCACGCGCAGAGCGCTTGCCCTGGGATTCCCTGTCGCCTTGGTTGGTGACGCGCACACCAGCGAAGGGAATCGGCACTTGTCCGCAGCCCAAGTGATTCAGCATCACAACGAAACGCTCGCCAACATCAGCAGTTTCGGTCCGAGGGTTCGCGTCGTTTCGGCCGAGGCGTTGCGCGTTGAACCCTAGGTAGCTTCTGGCAGGAGGCATTTCGCGGCGCTGAAGTTCGCGACCTCGCTGTTGGAGGGAGCATGCACGTGTTCAGACCAGGAGAAAGCGTTCATGTGCGGTAACCCCTTGTCGCACGAGGCGGCGCCCCAACTTTCTGGGCACGTCCAACGCCACGCAACAGAGCGCCATATGCCCGACTCCATTTCTCAACTGGCCCAGGTGAATCAAAAGATTCTTGCCGGGGGCGAACAACTGCCGGCCGTCAAGCTCAAGGACGGCACAACGGTGCAAACTGGCACCGTCGCGACCATGCTGCACAACGTGGCTCGCTACAACAACGGGGAGAGAGGCGAAGTCGAGAAGGAGCTCGAATTGTCGGTGCCCACGCTCATCAAGGTTGGGTTGTTCGACCTGTTCCCCGTCGATGACTGGATTGCCGGAGCGAATCCCGGTCGCCGCTTCGTTGGCCTGGTTGCACGGAAATTGTTATCCGCTGGCGCCTGATTGCCGTGAGCGGAAGTTCGTTGCGGTCTCCGCCGTCTGATCAGGACTACTGACGCATCAGTCGAACCGGCCACCCCGTGTTCGACTGCCCGGCGAGCGTGTTTTCGTCCAGCTAGACCAAGCGTAACTGTGAGTTGGTGCAACCGCTCACAACATCGGCGGCGGCGACCTCCAATGTGATCTCGATGTCAGAACGCGACCGGACCTTGAGTGTCACCCAATGGCCGACGCACGGATCGTCCTTCATTAGGGCGAGGGAATAGGTCCGCCACGTTCCAATCTGCTCCTTGTCCGGGATGTTGACTTCGGCTCCGAGCGGGATCCTTGTTTCCTGACGGAACACAGCTTTCCAATTGCCGATGAAAGATCCTTTGACGGGACTGGGAAACGAGGTCTCGGCCTTTCGAAACAGGCCAAGCTGCGCCGCCGAATTCCGAGTCAGGTCTGCTCCGCCAAGATAGAGGCCGTCGTGGTATCGATACGCCACTCGACATCGCTTTTCGCTTGAGCCAGACCACGCCATATCGATGCAATACCGGCCCTGGTCGTCCACTTTCCATGTGCCCTGGCCAAAGAACACCCAAAGCCGGTCGGCCGATTGGCTCACCACAGAAAGTGTTCCGTCCTTGAGGTTATGAAAATGCAGGACGTGCCCGTTGCTTGGAGACACAAGATCCATGTCAGATTCGGGCTCGATGAGCTCATGCATTTCTCGCGGCGAAAGCGGCAGGGCGCCGGCTTCGAGCAACTCCTTTGCGCTGACAGATAGGTCTGGTGTCGCAAATGCACTCTGTGCCGCCAAGCCCGCAGCAGCGGCAAGAATGCCGCGCATGCGAAGCACGCAATCGAGCGGGCAACCTTCACGATGGTCATGTTGACTCCATCCACGATTGGCCTTACCCCGTTGTCCTCTTTGCCATGGTCATCGGAAAAGGGGCTGAGACGCAACAGGTTTCGCATTGGAATACAAAGGGGATGCCACGTCGTTTCGCGTCAATCGCATCCTTGCAACTGCTTCAAGTGTCGCGTGCGCAGGGACGCCTAGAAATGGAAAAACCCCCGGCCACAAGTGACGCGGGGGTCGACAATCCTGGCGCCTCGCTTACCACGGAAGCGACGCCCGACGCGGCTGGCTTAGCGCGGCGCAGCCGGCGCCATCGGGCTCGCCGGTGAATACGGCGACGCAGCCGGCGGCGGCATGGTCGATGCGGGCGGCATGCTGCCCGGATACGGCGCGCGCGGCTGCATCGTCGCCGGCGGCGGCATGTTGGACGAAGGCGCCGGCATCGTGGCCGGGGCCGGCATGGTCGACGTTCTCGGCATGGTGCTGACCGGCACCGGCGTAACGGTCTCGCGGATGGCGCCGCCGCCCATCACGCTGCCGTCGATGGTGGTGTTGCCGGTGCCCAGCACGCGTTGTTCGCAGGCCATGCGGTCGGCCGGCGGCTGCTTGTCGCAGCGTGCCAGCGCGTTCTGGCGGTAGACATCGGGCGAAGCGCTCGTCAGGTTGTTGCGCTGCGCAGCCTGTGCCGCCGCGCCGGCTTCGCGAATGCAGGCCTGTCGGTCCTGCTGCACGCCGTCGCAGGTGGCGCGCTCGGCCTGGTACTGGCCCTTTTGCGCGTGCGCGGCAGGCAAGAGGGCGAAACTGCCCACGGCCATCATCGCGGCGGCGCAGGTTGTTCGGAAAGTGGCGTTCATGTTCGGACTCCTGTAGGTCGTCCGGCGGGGCCGCAGCGCCCGGTGCGGGCGGCAAGGGCGCGCAGGAGCGCGTCGCCGGAGCCCCAGTGTGGCCGTGCCGTCGCAGCCGCGCTGTGGGACGCCCCGGGCGCTTGCCTGTCAGCCCGCCCGCGCAGGTTGGCGCAGGACCGCTCCTACAGTTCGACGCGCGCGGCCAGGCGGCTCAGACGCTCACTTCCGAAATCCGGCGCGCCAGGTGGGCCAGCGCCTCGTCGACCTGGTCGACCAGGATCAGCGACAGGTCGCCCGGTCCGAGCCGTTCCAGCGCATGGTCGATGGCGACGAACTCGCCACGGATCTCGTTGATCTGCCGCGTGCGGGCGGCGCCCTGCAGGCCCTGGCGCAGCAGCGCCATCACTTCGCCGTCGGCGCGACCGCGCTGCGCGGCGTCCTGGTAGAGGATGACCTCGTCGAAGGCCTGGCCCAGGATGGCGGTCTGCTCGCGGATGTCCTGGTCGCGCCGGTCGCCCGCGCCGCTGATCACCACCTGCCGCTTCCTGGCCGGCATGGCGTCGACCGCCGAGACCAGGGCGCGCATGGCGTCGGTGTTGTGGCCGTAGTCGGCGATGACGGTGGCGCCACGGTAGTCCATGACGTTGAAGCGGCCGGGCACGCCGGCGGCGTCGCTGTTGAAGCTGGCCAGTCCGCTGCGGATGGTGTCCCAGTCCACGCCCACGGCCCAGGCCGCGGCCACGGCGGCCATGACGTTGTCGACCTGGAAGGCGATGGTGCCGCCGCGGGTGATGGGCACGTCGCGCAGCGGCACGCGCTCGCGCCAGGCGCCTTCGGCGGCGATCACCGCATCCTGGTCCACGTACACGGTGCGGCGGCCCTGCGCGCGGTGCGTGGCCATGACCGGGTGGGCGCGATCGGCGGCGAAGAAGATGACGCTGCCGCGGCACACGCCGGCCATGGCGGCCACGTTCGGGTCAGCCGCGTTCAGCACGGCCCAGCCTTGCGGTGCCACGTTGCGCACGATCACGCGCTTGAGCACCGCCAGCTCTTCGACCGAGTTGATGTAGTTCAGTCCCAGGTGATCGCCCTGGCCGAGGTTGGTGACCACGGCCACCTGGCAGCGGTCGAAGCCCAGGCCTTCGCGCAGGATGCCGCCGCGCGCCACCTCGAACACCGCGGCCTCGACGTCCGGATGCAGCAGCACGTTGCGGGCGCTCTTGGGGCCGCTGCAGTCGCCGCTGTCGGTCTGCCGGCCGTCGATGTACACGCCGTCGGTGTTGGTCATGCCGGTCACCAGCCCGCTGGAGGCGAGCAGGTGGTTGATCAGGCGGGCGGTGGTGGTCTTGCCGTTGGTGCCGGTCACGGCCACCACGGGAATGCGGCCGTCGTCGCCGGGAGAGTACAGCTGGTCGACGATCGCCTCGCCGACCGGCCTCCCGCGGCCGAACGAGGGCGAAATGTGCATGCGCAGCCCCGGCGCGGCGTTGACCTCGACCACGCCGCCGGACTGCTCCTCCAGCGGCACGAGCACGCTTTCGCACACCATGTCGACGCCGCAGATGTGCAGGCCCACCATCTGTGCCGCCTCGATGGCGCGGGCGGCGATCTCGGGGTGCACGGTGTCGGTCACGTCGGTGGCGGTGCCGCCGGTCGACAGGTTGGCGTTGTTGCGCAGCACCACGCGCCGGCCCGGTTCGGGCACGCTGTCGGGCGTCAGGCCCTGGGCCTCCAGCCGGCTGATGGCGATGTCGTCGAGCCGGATCTTCGTCAGCGAGGTGGCATGGCCTTCGCCGCGGCGCGGGTCCAGGTTGATCGTGTCGACCAGCGCTCGCACCGTCGAGACGCCGTCGCCCACCACGTTGGGCGGGTCGCGCCGCGCGGCGGCGACCAGCCGATCGCCCACCACCAGCAGGCGGAAGTCGAAGCCCGGGAGGTATTTCTCGACCATCACCTCGCCGAACTCGGACGCCGCCACGTAGGCCGCGGCGAGTTGCTCGCGGTTGACGATGTTGACCGTCACGCCCTTGCCCTGGTTGCCGTCCTGCGGCTTGACCACCACCGGCAGGCCGATCTCGTGCGCGGCTTCCCAGGCGTCGTCCAGGCTGTTGACCGGACGGCCGCGCGGCACCGGCACGCCGGCGGCGTTGAGCAGTTGCTTGGTCAGTTCCTTGTCCTGCGCGATGGCCTCGGCCACGCCGGAGGTGGCGTCCACTTCGGCGGCCTGGATGCGGCGCTGGCGCGCGCCCCAGCCGAACTGCACCAGGCTGCCGCGGGTCAGGCGCCGGAACGGGATGCCGCGCGCGGCGGCGGCCTCGGCAATGGCGCCGGTGCTCGGGCCCAGCCGTTCGTCCTCGTCCAGTTCGCGCAGCCGGGCGATGGCCGCGGCCGCGTCGAAGGGCCGGGTCTCGTCCAGAGCGGCCTGGATCAGCGCGTGGGCCAGCTCGATGGCCAGTCGCCCGACAGCCTCCTCGCTGTACTGCACCACCACCTGGTAGATGCCTTCCTCGGACGTGGCCGCCGTGTGGCTGAAGTTGACGGCGCAGCCGGCATGCACCTGCAGCGCCAGCGCGGCGGCCTCCAGCACGTGCGCGAGCGCCAGCGGATGGCCGAGGGCGACGGGGTGGAGTTCGCCGATGTCGGGAAACAGCGCGCGCAGGCGGCGGTCGAAGCCGGGCAGCAGGTCGATGCTCGTCTCATTGCCGTCGCAGCGCACCACGGCTTCGATGGCGGTGTGCCGGCTCCAGAGGTTGGGCCCGCGCAGGGCACGTGTGCGGATGATGTCCATGGTGGGGCGCGTTGTCTTGTAGGTTTTGCGGCGGGGTACGTGAGCGGGGGCGTCGTTCAGTTCAGCTGCTGCGGCGACGTGTGCGTCGCCTCGGCGAAGGGCATCAGGCTCTGCGAAAGCTGCAGCGAGGACAGGGCCGTCGCCAGGTCGGCCTCGAAGGCCTGCACGCCGGCGCCGATCAGGTTCAGCGGGATGCCCATGGCCCAGCCGGCGGCCACGGCGGCCAGCACGCTTTCCAGCGAAATGCCGGCGTGGCTCGCGCGCCATGCGGTCAGGCGGCCGAGGCCGGGCAGGAAGGTCTCGCTGCTGCCGGTGGCCAGCACCACGCGGTCCTGCCGCACCAGCACGGCCTTGCCGCCGTCGCGCTGGTGCGCCGTCAAGGACGCCGCGTGCGGGTCGGCCGCATAGAGGATCACGTCGCCGTCGCACAGGGGCGCCATGCCGGCCACACGCGGGTCCGCGGCATTGAGCACCGCGGTGCCGTCAGGCAGCACCACGTCGACCTGCGTGCGCAGCACCTTCACCATCTGGTCGCTTTCGCCGATGTCGAACTCGGCGAGCCGGTCGGCGCCTTCCAGGTCGGTCACGATGCCGATCTGGCAGCGGTCGTAAGGCAGGCCGTCGCGCAGGATGGTTTCGGCACCGGCCTCGATCACCACTGCCTGGACCGCGCGGTTGACCAGCAGGCGGTGGCCGGCCGCGAAATTGGCGCTGTCGCGCGCATCCACGCGGCGCCGGTCGAGGAACAGGCCGTCGCGGCAGGCCAGGCCGGTGTGGTGGCCGCCCAGGCTGGCCAGCCAGGCCACCAGCCGCGCAAGCGCCGCCGTGTCCTGGGTGCCGGCCACGCCGACGATCGGGATGCGCCCCGGTCCCGCCTCGGCATCGCTCTCGTCGGGGAAAAGGTGGTCGCAGATGGCGCGGCCCACCGGCCGCGGCGCACCCACGCCCGGCTTGAGGTGCATCAGCAGCCCGGGCCCGGCGTTGACTTCGACGATGGCGCCGGCCTGGGCCTGCAGCGGACGCGAGATGTCGCGCGCGACCAGGTCGATGCCCGCGATGTCGAGGCCGACGATGCGTGCCGCGAGCACCGCGGCGTGCGCCACTTCGGGATGCACCTGGTCGGTACAGTCCGTGCCCAGGTTGCCGTTGCGCTGGATCGTCACCACGCGGCCGGCGGCCGGCACCGAGTCGCCGCCCAGTTGCTGGCGCTGCAGTTCGAGCTGGAGCTTGGCATCGTTGGCCAGGTCGATCACGTCCAGTGGAAATTCTTCCTCCGCGCCGCGCCGCGGGTCGCTGTTGAGCTGGCTGTCGATCAACTGCGCCACCGTCTGCCGGCCGTCGCCGGTGACCGTGATGACTTCGCCGCGGGCGGCCGCCACCACGCGACCGCCCACCACCAGCAGGCGGTGCTCGGCGCCCGGCACGTAGCGCTCGACCATCACGTCGCTGCCTTCCGGTTCGGCGACGGCGAAGGCGGCCATGACTTCCTCGCGCGTGTGCAGCTCGAGCGACACGCCGCGGCCATGGTTGGCGTCCGACGGCTTCACGGCCACCGGCAGCCCGATGTCCTGCGCGGCCTCCCAGGCCTCCTCGGCGCTGCCCACCACCTGGCCCTCGGGCACCGGCACGCCGCAGCTTTGCAACAGCGACTTGGTCAGTTCCTTGTCGCTGGCGATGGATTCGCCGATGGCGCTGGTGTAGTCGGTCTCGGCCGTCCAGATCCGGCGCTGAGTGGCGCCATAGCCCAACTGGACCAGGTTGCCGTCGTTCAGCCGGATGTGCGGAATCCCGCGGTCGGCCGCCGCGTTGACGATGCTCGCGGTAGACGGGCCGAGGTAGCAGGCGTCCAGCCGCGTGCGGACCGCGTCGACGCAGGCCTGCACGTCGGCCGGGCCGAACGGGTCGTCGTTGATCGCGGCCATCAGCAGGCGGTGGCCTTCGGCCAGCGCGGTGCGCGCCACCTGCTCGTCGCGCGCGCGAAACACCATGCGGTACACGCCGTGGCGGGACGTGCTGCGGGTCTGGCCGAAGCCGGTCGGCATGCCGGCCAGGTTGAGCAGTTCGATGACGACGTGCTCGAGCACGTGCCCCGACCAGGTGCCTTCCTCGAGCCGCTGGATGAAGCCGCCGCGCTCGCCCACGCCGCAGTGGTGCTCGATCAGCGCCGGCAGCAGCGCGGTCAGGCGCCCTGTGAAACCCTCGATCCTGTTGGAGGGGAAGTCCTCGAGTTCGCCCAGGTCGAGCCAGACCTCCAACACCGGACGGTAGGTCCAGATATTGGGACCGCGCAAATAGTTCACGCGAAGCAGGCGAATGTCGTCGAAACGGGTCATGAGAACGTTCGTAGGGCTACGGAGCGGGGAAACGGGCCGGCTGCCGGACCGGAATCCGGGACCGGGGCCTTCGGTCAGAATGAGCGCCCGGCGAACCCGCCGGGCGTGGAGTTGCGGCCAATTCGTCCCCGCTCCGCCATCGATCACCACATGGAAAAACTTGATTCACCGGCCGCCCTGGCGGACCAGGCCAGCGGCACCACGTTGGTGCCGCGAAGCCGGCTGGCTTCCGACGAAAACGTTCTCGCGAGCCTGGCGGTTGACCTGGACGGCAACCTGTGCTTTTCCGGCGGCTTCCTGGCCCTGACCGACCGGCGCCTGCTGGCGCGCGATGGCAGTGGCGCCTGGCGCGACTGGGCACTGGACCAACCGGGACTGGCCCTGCACCTGAGCGACCACGCCGGCGTGGGCACGCTCGACCTTGGCGATGGTCAAGGCATGCTGCAGCGCTGGCACTACACGCTGGCGCAGCAGGCCGCGGCCATGCGCCTGGTGCGCCTGTTCGAGCAGCGGGCCGGCGATGCCGCCGAAGTGGGCGCTGACCCGGCGGCGGCATCCGAGGTCGATCCCGAGCTGCAGCGCCCGCCGTCCACCTGGGTGCTGCTGCGCCTGGGACGGTTCGCGCGGCCGTACCGCCGCCAGCTGCTCGCCGGCTTCCTGTTGACGCTGGCGTCGACGGCGGCCACGCTGGTGCCGCCCTACCTGACCATCCCGTTGATGGACGACATCCTGATCCCGTTCCAGAACGGGCAGGCCATCGAGGTCAATGAGGTGCTCATGTACCTGGGCGCGCTGCTGGCCGCGGCGCTGCTGGGCTGGGGCCTGGGCTGGGCCCGCACCTACCTGCTGGCGCTGGTCTCCGAGCGCATGGGCGCGGACCTGCGCACCGCCACTTACGAGCACCTGCTGACGCTGCCGCTGGACTACTTCGGCAACAAGCGCACCGGCGACCTGATGGCGCGCATCGGTTCCGAGACCGACCGCATCAACGTGTTTCTTTCGCTGCACGCGCTTGATTTCATCAACGACGTGCTGATGATCGCCATGACCGCGGTCATCCTGGTGTCGATCAATCCGCTGCTGGCCCTGGTCACGCTGGTGCCGCTGCCGTTCATCGGCTGGATGATCCACGTCGTGCGCGACCGGCTGCGCACCGGCTTCGAGAAGATCGACCGGGTCTGGGGCGAGGTGACGAACGTGCTGGCCGACACCATCCCGGGCATCCGCGTGGTCAAGGCATTCGCGCAGGAGCGCCGCGAAGCCGAGCGCTTTCGCCAGGCCAACGCCCACAACCTGAAGGTCAACGACCGGCTCAACCGGACGTGGTCGCTGTTCACGCCCACGGTGTCGCTGCTGACCGAGGTCGGCCTGCTCGTGGTGTGGGCCTTCGGCATCTGGCAAGTGGCGCGCGGGCGCATCACGGTCGGCGTGCTTACCGCGTTCATCGCGTACATCGGGCGCTTCTACACGCGGCTCGATTCGATGAGCCGCATCGTCTCGGTCACGCAGAAGGCGGCGGCCGGCGCCAAACGCATCTTCGACATCCTCGACCACGTCAGCAACGTGCCGGACCCGGTCGACCCGGTGCGCCTGGGCACCGTGTGCGGCGGCATCGAGATGAAGGGGCTGGGCTTTCGCTACGGCAGCCGCGCCGTCATCCGCAACCTCGACCTGAGCATCCGGCCGGGCGAGATGATCGGCTTGGTGGGCCACAGCGGATCGGGCAAGAGCACGCTGGTCAACCTGATCTGCCGCTTCTACGACGTCAGCGACGGCGGCATCGAGGTCGACGGCACCGACATCCGCCGCTTTGCCGTGGCCGACTACCGGCGGCACGTCGGGCTGGTGCTGCAGGAGCCCTTCCTGTTCTTCGGCACCATCGCCCAGAACATTGCCTACGGCAAGCCGGACGCCAGCCGCGAGGAGATCGTCGCCGCGGCCCGCGCCGCCCATGCGCACGAATTCATTCTTCGGCTGCCGCACGGCTACGACTCGCTCGTGGGCGAGCGCGGCCAGGGCTTGTCGGGCGGCGAGCGCCAACGCATCTCGATCGCTCGGGCGCTGCTGATCGACCCGCGCATCCTCATCCTGGACGAAGCCACTTCTGCGGTCGACACCGAGACCGAGAAGGAGATCCAGAAGGCGCTGGACAACCTGGTGCAGGGCCGCACCACCATCGCCATCGCGCACCGGCTGTCGACGCTGCGCAAGGCCGACCGGCTGGTGGTGATGGACCGCGGCGAGATCGTGGAAGTGGGCCCGCACGACGCGCTGATGGCGCGCGAGGGCGCCTACTGGCGCCTCTACCAGGCGCAGGTCCGGCAGGTCGACGACGATGGCGACGAGGACGGCGCGGGCGCCCCGGCACCCGTGCAGGCGCATGCCGCCCATCCGGCGGGGGAGGCGTAGCATGGCAGTGGCCGAAACGAACACGACACCCGGCATGGTGCTGGAACGCGATGCCTTCGGGCGCTTGCTGCTGCGCGGCGCCGAAGGCGCCGGCGAGGTGGTGCAACCGGTGCGCGCCTTTCCGCTCAGCGCGCCCGACGCCGGCATCTCGCTGGTGGGCGAGGACGGGCGCGAGCGGGCCTGGATCGCCCGCCTGCAGGAGGTGCCCGAGCCCGTCCGCGCCTTGCTGCTCGATGCGCTGGCCGTGCGCGACTTCGCGCCGCGGCTGCTGCACCTGCACGCGGTCTCCAGCTTCGGCGTGCCCAGCACCTGGACCGTGACCACCGACCGCGGCGAGACGCAGTTCGTGCTCAAGGCCGAGGAAGACATCCGCCGGCTCGACGGCGGCGCGCTGCTCGTCACCAGCGCGGCCGGCGTGCAGTTTCGCGTCGAGCGGCCGGCGGCGCTCGATCGCGCCTCGCGCCGCTTGCTCGAGCGCTTCCTGTAGGCTCGACGGCCATGCACACATCCGCGCTCGTACTCTTTTCCGGCGGCCAGGACTCCACGACCTGCCTGGCCGACGCGCTGTCGCGCTACGAGCGGGTCGAGACCCTGGGCTTCGACTACGGCCAGCGCCACCGGGTCGAGCTGGACGTTCGAGGCGCCGTGCTGGAACGCCTGCGCCGCGAGTTTCCCGAGTGGGCCCCGCGCCTGGGCGACGACCACCTGCTCACGCTGGACGTGCTGGCGCAGGTGAGCGAATCCTCGCTCACGCAGGACATCGCCTTCGCCATGCAGGAGGGCGGGCTGCCCAACACCTTCGTGCCCGGGCGCAACCTCCTGTTCCTCACGCTGGCCGGTGCGCTGGCCTACCGGCGCGGCCTGGATGTCATCGTGACCGGCGTGTGCGAGACCGACTATTCCGGCTATCCCGATTGCCGCGACGACACCATGAAGGCCATGCAGCTGGCCCTGTCGCTGGGCATGGACCGGCGCCTGGTCATCGAGACGCCGCTCATGTGGATCGACAAGGCCGACACCTGGGCCATGGCCGAGCGCCTGGGCGGACAGGCGCTGGTGCGCCTGATCGTCGAGGAAACGCACACCTGCTACGTCGGCGAGCGCGGGCAGCTGCACGACTGGGGCTACGGCTGCGGCCGGTGTCCGGCCTGCGAGCTGCGCCGGCGCGGCTGGGAAGGCTACGCCGGCTGAATCCCTCGTCGCGGGCGGCGCGCGATCGTGCCGCCCGCGCCCCAGATCAGGCGACTGGTGCGACGAAGGCGATCAGCCGGCCAAGGCGGCGAATCACGTCCGAGGTCACGATGAACTGCGGCTTGTCGCGCTTGACGTAGGGCTCGATCTCCGGCGGCGCATCGGCCGGGTAGGGCGAGGTGTCGTAGATGTCGCCTACGTGTTTGCTGCGATACGCCGTGCCCGTGTACGGGGCTGCCGGGCCGGGCCCGCGGAACGGGTTGACGATTTCGGGCACCGGCGAGGTCCAGTAGTTCTTGCTGCCCAGGTCCTCGATCAACTGGTCGACCTCCGCTTCGGGCACGGTGGGCGTGGTCATCCTGGCGCCGTCGAAGAGATCGGCGAAGTCCACCTCGCGAATGCCGAAGTACTTCGGCAGCGGCACCGGCTGGCTGACCTTGAGTGGTGAGCGCGCCACCATGGCGGCCACGTCGGCGTCGCTCATGCCGCTGAGCTGCGCGTAGCGGCTTTCCAGGCTCGCGATGTTGACTGCCCGGCCGGCCGAGTAGTGGCTGATGGTGTTGGTGATGTCCTTGTCGAAGTAGTAGGCGCCGTTGTTGATATTCGAGCCGTACCGGTGCACGTACAGCGGCTCGTTGGTGTCCAGCTCGACGAACGTGGGGTGGGTGCGGCCGCCGCCCAGCAGCGGATTGCGCTGCGCGGCGTCGGCCGGCAGCGGGACCGTCTTGAGCCAGGCGATGGCTTCCGGAATGCGCGCCAGGAACTTGCGATCACCGGTGAGCGTGAAATAGTTGAACAGCTGCTGGATGTTGGTCTGCGTCGTGTGCGTGGCCAGCGAGCGCGGCTCGTAGCTGCGGGCGCCGGCTGGTGCACCGGCGGGGCGGCCGTTGGTTTCGCGCGAGAGATGCTGCAGGCTCCAGCCGGCCTGCGTGCCCGTGTTCTGCAGCGCGCGCATGCACTCCATGGCGCGCAGGATGCTGTCGATCAGATCGGTGCGGCCCAGCGTCATCACGCACAGCGTCAGGAACTTGATGTTCTCGCCCATCACGTCGTCGTTGAACGTCACATGAAGCGTGTAGTCGCCATCCTCCATGCCCGCGCGCGCCCCGGGGGGCAACTGCTCAGCGTTGGGCTGCGCCATGCTGGACTTCGAGCCGGCGTAGTGCGGGAAGCGCTGTGGCCAGCCGCCGCCGGCGATGCCGAACTCGGGCCCGAACTGCGCGCTGCGGACGAATTCGATCGCCTTGTTGACGGCCGACTCGAAGCGCGCGTCCTTCTTCTCCAGCCACATGCGGAGCATGAACTGCGAGGCGACGGCCGTGCCGGCGTCGTCGAAGGTGGCGTTGCCGTAGTAGTTCTGGAACTCCTCCAGCCGCCAGCCGTTCCTGCCGATGGTCTCGTACCAGTGCTTGAGGGACTCCTCGCCGGCGAAATCGTGGATGTAGTTCCAGCCGCCGGACGCATGCTGGGCGGCAGCCACTGCCAGCGCCGTGCGTTCGGCCGCCTGGTAGAAGCGTTCGTCGCCGGTGGCATGGTAGGCATCCAGGAAGATGTGGCCGACCGACGGGGTGCCCGGCGGCTGGATCCAGCACATGGTGCGCTTGGCTTCCATCTCGCCGAAGGTCTGGGTCAGGTCGGGCGAATACGACCAGACGTAGCCGCCCTGGTACGACACCACTTCGTCCATATAGGTCACGGCGCGTTTCATGGCATCCGCAGCGCGGCCCTGTGCGCTCGCGGGAGCGGGTGCAGGTGCGGGTGCTGGGGCCGGCGATGGCGCGGGGGCGGGCGGCGGGTCGTCGTTACCGCCGCCGCAAGCGGCCAGTGCGATGGGCGTCAGGCTGGCGGACAGAAATGCACGGCGTTGCATGGTGCTCGGTCTCCTTGGTCTGTTGGGATGAACAAGACGATCCGGAAACGATCGTCATTAGTCATCGTATAACCGTGAAAGGAGATTGAATGGAAGGGAGAACCATGAGATCACTTCCCGTCGCACCTAATCACCTAATAAATAAAGGTTAGTTGGCCAAATGCAGATGTCCTGTCCACCGCGAAGGGAGATGTCTTGTGGCGCCAAGTGATCAGTTGTCGTATCTCTATGTGTCGAGCTGGACCGATGACCAAAGCCGCGCAACTGTAGTGGAAGCCGCGCCTGGGCTTCTCAGCCCTGGCCTTGCGCCATGCGGAAGCGCGCTGGCGCCCCGTCGCTTTCGGGGACCAAAGTCCAGCGCTGTGCGTGGTGTTCGCCGACGGAGGCGCGGTGGGCGATCGACACCATCGCGCCGCCGGCCGCCATCGTCTGGGCCGCCATGCGCTGGTAGAGCGAATGCTCGGCCGTCGGGTCGAGTGCGCTGGTGGCCTCGTCGGCGAACAGCCAGGCCGGCTTCTTGAGCAGGACCCGGGCAATCGCCAGCCGCTGTTGTTCGCCCCCGGAGAGCTTCTGGCTCCAGGCGTCGCTTTCGTCGAGCCGCTCGGCCAGGGCCGGCAGCAGCGCGTCGCGCAGGGCCTGCTGCAGCTCGGCGTCGCCGTAGCGTTCGGCAGGCTCCGGGTAGGCCAGCGCATCGCGCAGCGGACCGTCCGGCACGTACGGGCGTTGGGGAATGAACATGGCGTCGGCCGGTACCTGCGCCCGGCCCCGCGCGAACGGCCAGATGCCTGCGAGCGTTCGGAACAGGGTCGACTTGCCGCTGCCCGAGGGGCCTTGCAGCAGCACCGTGTCGCCCGGGCGGACCGCCAGGCTGGCGCCTTCGAGCAGCGGCGTGCCGTCGGGCAGGGCGATGGAGAGGTCGCTCGCCTGCAGCGACGGCGGGCTGCCTTCGGCCGGCACGCGCTGCAGTGCACCGGTGTCCCGGGCGTGCGCCTGCATCGCCGCTTCGAAGCTTGTCAGGCGATCGGCGGTGGCGCGCCAGACGGCGACCCGGTCGTAGTTGTCGACGAACCAGCTCAGCGCGTCCTGCACCCGGCCGAAGGCGGAGTTGATCTGCATCATCTGTCCCAGCTCGATGGCGCCGGAGAAGAAGCGCGGGGCCTGCACGATGAAGGCGAAGATCACCGAGGCCTGGCTGAACGACGCGGTGAAGGCCACCAGGTTCTTCTGCTTCCGGATGAGACTGAGGTAGTTGCCCAGCACCGCGCCGAAGCGCCTGCCCAGCTGGCGATGCTCCACGGCGTCGCCATGGTCGAGCGCGATGGCTTCGCTGTACTCGCGCACCCGCACCAGGTGGTGCCGGAAGTCGGCCTCGTAGCGCTGCTGCATGAAGTTCAGGCCGATCAGCGGTCGCCCGATGTAGTGGGTGATGACGGTGCCGGCAATGCAGTACGCCAGCGCCAGCCAGACCATCGAGCCGGCGATGCTGAAGTCATGCCCGCCGAGCGTGAAGCTGAACGTTCCAGACAGGGTCCACAGGATGCCCACGAAGCTCACCAGCGTCACCACCGCGTTGAGCAGCCCCATCGACAGCGCCATGGTGTAGTCGGTGAACAGCTGCATGTCTTCCTGGATGCGCTGGTCCGGGTTGTCCGGCGGTGCGTGCAGCTGCCGCGAATAGCGGGCGAGCTCCAGGCGGTAGAAGGTGTTGTCCGCCATCCAGCGCTGCAGGTAGTGGCGGGTCATCCAGGCGCGCCAGCGCAACTGCAGCAGCTGCGTCAGGTAGAACTTGAGGATCGCCATGACGATGTAGGCCGCGGCGATCTCGCAGAAGACGATGATCTCGCGCCAGAACACCGTCTGGTTCTTTTCCTGCAGCGCATCGTAGAAGCGCGCGTACCACTGGTTGTTGAGCACCAGCATGTACACCGTGCCGAGATTGAGCGCCACCACCGCCAGCAGCATGCCGAGCGCCTTCCAGCGTTCCTCCGACCTGAGAAAGTAGGGCGCCGCCAGGCGGCCGATGCGGCGCATGGTCTGGCTCAGTGTCGGGCTCGGGGCGGTGGGCGAGGTGGTGTCCATGGGGTCGGGCCACAGCAAGAGCCGAGCCTGAAACACAAAAGACACACATGTTAAGCAGCCGCCTTAGACGAGTCTTAGGTCGGCCGTCGCCGTGCGGGGCGGCGCCGGTCGCGTCCCTAGCCGTTGCTGATGCCGCTGGCCACGTGCCCGGCCGGCACGTGGCGCGCCGCCGCGTCGACATGGCCGGTCTGGTCGTCGAAGAAGAAGTCGGGTTCGAACTCGCGCAGGAATTCGCCCTTGGGCAGTCCGCCGAGGAACATCGCCTCGTCGACGCGGATGTTCCAGTTCATCAGGGTGCGGATGGCGCGTTCGTGGGCCGGGGCGCTGCGCGCCGTGACCAGCGCCGTGCGGATGCGCATGGCCGGGTTGCCGGCCATCTGCAGCCGGTGCAGGGCCATCAGCAGCGGCTTGAACGGCCCCTCGGGCAGGGGCTGTTCGGCCTTGAGCAGCTCGTGCGCCTGGAAGGCGTCCAGCCCTTCGGTCTGGAACACGCGCTCGGCTTCGTCGCTGAAAAGCACGGCATCGCCGTCGAAGGCGATGCGCACCTCGTTGGGAAACGCGTCGCTCGCCTTGACCGATTCGACCAGCACCCGCGCGGCCGGGAAGCCGGCGCCGAGCGCCTCGCGCACGTCCTGCGCGTTGACCGAAAGGAACAGGTGCGCGCGCAGCGGGCGCAGGTAGCCGAACGGCGGGCGGCCCTGCGTGAACACGCCGCGCTGCAGCTTGATGCCGGCCGCGTTGCTGGAGCGGAAGATGCGCATGCCGGAGACCGGGTCGTTGCGCGAGAGGATGACCACCTCCACGCGCTGGACGCCGTCGTCGTTGAAGCGCAGCAGCTTCTGCACCAGCGAATAGGCGATGCCCGGCTGCGCCGGCTGATCCAGCCGCTCGAACTGCAGTCGCATGTAGGCCTCGGGATCGCCGGCCTCGAACAGGCGGTTTTCTTCCTCGAGGTTGAACAGGGCGCGCGAGGAGATCGCGACCACGAGCTTGTCGTCCAGGGTGACGGGCATGGCGGCGGTGCGGCTACTTGACGAACTGGTTGAGCTGGATGATGGGCAACAGCACGGCCAGCACGATCATCATGACGACCGCGCCCATGGCCACGATCAGCAGCGGCTCGAGGATGGTGGCCAGGTGCATGGCACGGCGCTGCACCTCGGCGCCCAGCTGGTTGGCGGCGCGCTGCAGCATCGTGGGCAGGTCGCCGGTCTGCTCGCCCAGCCGCGCGAACATCGACACCAGGCCCGGAAAGCGCTTCTTGCCGGCCAGCGCCGAAGCCAGCGGCGCGCCTTCGCGCACCAGCACCAGCGCGTCCTGCGCATCGGCGCGCAGCGCGCGGTTGCTCAGCGTCTCGGAGGCCGCCTGCAGCGCGCGCAGGATCGGCACGCCCGCGGCCGCCAGCATCGCCAGCGTGCTGGCGAAGCGCGCTGCGTTGTAGCCGCGTGCCAGCCGCCCGACCAGCGGCAGGCGCAGCCAGAAGGCGTCGAACTTGAGCGCGATCGATTCCTGCGCCAGCGCGAACCTGGCCGCCATGGCGGCGACCACCAGCATGCCGAGCATCAGCCAGCCGTGCTGGCGGATCAGGTCGCTCATGGCCAGCATGACGGCGGTGATGGTGGGCAGCGCGCGCTTGGTGCCGGCGAACACGTTGGCCACCTGCGGCACCACGTAGCTCATCAGGAAGATGACGATGGCGATGGCCACCAGGGTGACGATGGCCGGGTACATGGCCGCGCCCACCAGCTTCTGCTGCAGCGCCTGGCGCTCTTCCAGGTCGTCGGCCAGCCGCTCGAGCACCAGCGCCAGGTTGCCGCTTTGCTCGCCGGCGCCCACCACGGCGGTGTAGATGTGCGAGAACTCGCGCGGATGGCCGGACAACGCCCGGCCGAACGACGAGCCGGCGTTGACCTCGGCGCGCAGCGACGCCACCAGGTCGCGCTGCGCATCGCTCTCGGATTCCTCCGTCAGGGCGGTCAGGGCGCGTTCCAGGGGCAGGCCTGCGGCCATCAGTCCGGCGAGCTGGCGGGTCCAGACCGCTAGCGTGGTGCTGCTGAAGACGCGTCCGCCGCCGAACCACCGCCGCCAGCCGGTGCTGCTCGCATGCGCCTGGCTGGCGTCGCCGGCCACCGGCGACACCGCCAGCGGGATGAGCGCCTGCGCGCGCAGCAGGCTGCGTGCCGCGCGTGCCGTGTCGGCTTCCAGCACGCCCTTGCGCGGCTGGCCTTGCGCGTCGATGGCTTCGAAGGAATAGGCGGGCATGGCCGGCAGCCTAGTCGCGCGTGACCCGCAGCAGCTCGGCCTGCGTGGTGATGCCTTCGCGCACCAGCCGCTCGCCGTCCTCGCGCATCGAGCGCAGGCCGCTGCGTTCGGCCGCGGCGTAGATTTCCGGCTCCGACGCGCCGCGGTGCACCATCGCCTGCACCTCGGCGTCGGCTACCAGCAGTTCGAAGATGCCGGTGCGGCCCTGGTAGCCGCTGCTGCCGCAGGTGTCGCAGCCCTTGCCCTGGCACACCGGGCAGATCTTGCGCACCAGGCGCTGCGCCAGCACCCCCAGCAGCGAGGAACTCAGCAGGAAGGGCTCGACGCCCATGTCGGTCAGGCGGGTGATGGCGCTGACCGAATCGTTGGTGTGCAGCGTGGCCAGCACCAGGTGGCCGGTGAGCGAGGCCTGGATGGCGATCTGCGCGGTCTCGAAGTCGCGGATCTCGCCGATCATGATGACGTCGGGGTCTTGCCGCAGGATGGCGCGCAGCGCCTTGGCGAAGGTCAGCTCGATCTTCGGGTTGACCTGCGTCTGGCCGATGCCGGGCAGCTCGTACTCGATCGGGTCTTCCACCGTCATGATGTTGCTGTGGCTCGCATCCATGCGCGCCAGCGCCGCATACAGCGTGGTGGTCTTGCCCGAGCCGGTCGGCCCGGTCACCAGGATGATGCCGTGCGGCTGGGCGATCAGCCGCTCGATGCGGGTCAGCGTATCGCCCTGCATGCCCACCGCCTCGAGCGTCAGGCGCTCCTCGTTCTTGTCGAGCAGGCGCAGCACGGCGCGTTCGCCGTGCGCCGAGGGCAGCGTCGACACGCGCACGTCCACCGCCCGCGTGCCGATGCGCAGCGAGATGCGGCCGTCCTGCGGCAAGCGCTTCTCGGCAATGTCCAGGTCGGCCATGATCTTCAGGCGAGAGATCAGTGCCGCGTGCAGCGCGCGGTTGGGCTGCACCACCTCGCGCAGGTCGCCGTCGATGCGAAAGCGCACGCAGGAGGTGCGCTCGTAGGGTTCGATGTGGATGTCGCTGGCGCCGTCGCGTGCGGCCTGCGTGAGCAGCGCGTTGAGCATGCGGATGATCGGCGCGTCGCCGGCGGATTCCAGCAGGTCCTCGACGGCCGGCAACTCCTGCATCATGCGCGACAGGTCGGCGTCGCTCTGCACTTCGCTGACGATGGCGGCGGCATTCGACTCGCCTTGCGCGTAGGCCACGCTGATGCGGTGCGCGAGCTCGGCCGCCGGCATCACCTCGAACGACCCGATGCGGTACTTGCGCAGCACCTCGCCCAGTCCCCCCTTGGCCGGCACCGTCGGCATGCGCAGCAGCAGCTCGCCGTTGTCGGTTTCTTCCAGCAGCAACTGCTGGGTACGGGCGAAGGCATAGGGCAGGGGGTAGCGCATGTCGGCGTCCAGTATGCCGCGCTCAGGGCAGCTCGCGGGCGGAGGCGGGGTCGGCCGTGGGCGGCAGCGCGCCCTTGAGCGGGCTGGGAGCCAGCGACGGCTCCAGCGGTGCCATCGGCGGGGGGATCAGCCGCGTGCCCTGGATGCCGCCATCGTCCTTTGCCCTGGGCTTGGGCGTGCCCTGCGGGGCGGGCGGCGGGACCGCCGGCAGCAGCGGCGCGTCCTGCACGTTGCGCATGAAGATGTGATCGGCGTTCGGCTGCGTGGCCGCCTGCATCGAGCGCAGCGCGCTGTAGCGGTCATAGGCCAGCGTGTTGCTTGCGTTGTTGTCACGCACGACGACCGGGCGCAGGAACACCATCAGGTTGGTCTTCTTGCGGGTGCGCTGCTCGTTGCGGAACAGCGCGCCCACGACCGGGATGTCGCCGGCCAGCGGCACCTTGTCGGTGGTGTTGCCGTATTCGTCCTGCAGGAGCCCGCCCAGCACGATCACGTTGCCGTCGTCCACGACCACGTTCGACTCGATGGAGCGCTTGTTGGTCGTGGGCCCGTAGGTGTTGTTGGTCGTGCCGCCCTGGATGGTCGACACTTCCTGGTAGATCTGCAGCTTGACCGTGTTGTCCTCGTTGATCGTGGGCCGCACCCGCAGGGTGAGGCCGACGTCCTTGCGCTCGACGGTGGTGAAGGGATTGACCGAGTTGGTCAGGCTGCCGGTGTTGGTGTACTGGCCGGTCGGGAACGGGACGTTCTGGCCGATGACGATCTTGGCTTCCTCGTTGTCGAGGGTCAGCAGATTCGGCGTCGACAGGACGTTGGCGTCGGAGTTGGTCTGCAGGAAGTTGGCCAGGAAGCCCAGCACGCTCTGGCCGTTGATGGTCGCGCCGATGCCCAGGTTCAGGCCGCCCGCGGGTAGCGTCGAGGCCGTGCCGCCGAGCGACAGCTGCAGGATGTTGGCGCCCGTGATGCCCGAGTTGTAGCCGATGTACTGGTTGTCCCTGCCGCCCAGCAGCCCCTGCCACTGGACGCCGAATTGCGCCAGCTTTTCCGCGTTCACCTCGGCGATCAGCGCCTCCACCAGCACCTGCGCGCGGCGCCCGTCGAGGCGGTCGATGACCGCGCGCAACTGGCGGTACTGCGGGTCGGGCGCGGTGATGATCAGCGAGTTGGTTGCCGGGTCGGCCTGCACCTGTCCGCCGGTCGACGGCTGGTTGGTGCCCAGCGGCGCCGTCGCCGCGGCGGATGCGCCGGAGGTCGAGCTGGAGCCGCTCAGCCCTTGCACGGCGGCGTTGAGCATGGACGACTGGTTCTGCGGCGCTGCGGTCGCCGAGGTGCCGCCGGCGCCGGCGCCGCCGTAGCCGCCCAGGGCTCCGCCCTGCGTGTTGCGCGGATCGGCCGCGATCGCGGCGCGCAGCGTCTGCGCCAGCTGGACCGCGTCGGCGTTCTTGAGGTAGACGACGTGGATGTTGCCGGCCGCACCGTTGCCGTTCTCCATCGGTGCGCGGTCCAGCTTCTCGATGAGCGTGCGCACCAGCTGTGCCCGCGCGGGGTTGGCTGCGCGCATGATGATGGCATTGCTGCCGGGGTCGGCCATGAGCGTCGTGCGGTACGACGCGTCGGACTGGCCACCAGGCGCGGCGACCGGGCGCGCGCCGCCTGCACCGCCAGCGCCGGGCGTGCCCATGGACACGCTGCCACCTTCGATCAGCTGGTAGACGAGCGGCACCAGGTCCGACGCGATCGAGTGGCGCAGCTGGATCACCTCGACGTCCGAGGCATTGGGCACGTCCATCGAGGCAATGATGCGGGCCAGGCGCCGCATGTTCTCCGCGTAGTCGGTGATGACCAGCGAGTTGTTGCCCGGGTTGACGTTGATGGTGTTGTTGGGCGGAATCAGCGGGCGCAGCACCGGCAGCAGGGCGTTGGCCGACTCGTAGTTGAGCTTGAAGACCTGCGTGATGATCTGGCTGCCGCCGGCGCGCTCGCTGGCGCGGGTGGATGTGGTGACGGTGTTGGTCTGCAGCTTGGCTTCTGCTTCCGGCACGATCTTGATCAGTCCTTCGGACTCCACCACGGCGAAGCCCTGCAGGCGCAGCGCCGAGGCGAACTGGTTGAAGGCCGCCTCCGGCTGCACCGGTCGGTCGGTGACCAGGTTCATGGTGCCCTTGACGCGCGGGTCGACCACCACGTCGCGGCCGGTGACCACCGCCATGGTCCGTGCCACGGCCTCGATCTCCGCGTTGTTGAAGTTCAAGGTGATCGGCTCGCCGCGCCGGGGTGCGGCGGATTGCGCCAGCACCATGGCCGGCGCGGCGCTCAGTCCGGCGAACAGCGCCAGGTGCGCGGCCAGGGCCAGCGCGCCGAGGCGCATGCCGGGTGAGGTCGAAGGCTTCATTTGGGTCAACCCAGGGTGATGATCGAGCGGGCGCCGTCGCGCCGCCCGATGATGTTCAACAGATTCGACAAGGCGTCCTCTCGCCCGGGCGCGGCACTGGCTTCTCCGGAGAAGCGCAGGGCCGTGCCGTTCCAGCGCCCGCTGCCCGAAAGGCGCAGGCTGCCGTCGCGCGTGGTCAGGATCATGCTGGAGGCGCTGCCTCCGTCGAGCACGACGCGGTAGCTGCCCATCGGCCGCAAGGTCGACAGGCTCGACGAGATGTCGGTCGCGTCCAGCGTGGCCTGCCCGTCGAAGGCCATTGTGCGGCCACGGAAAGCCAGCACCAGGTCGCGCGTGGACAGGTCGAGCACGCCCTCGGGCTTGAGGGTGTTCCAGGGCGCGCCGAAGCCGGCCAGCAACGCCGCCGGCCAGCGCGAGCGCCCGTCGAGCAGCGACAGCCGCACGCCGCCGGCGGCGGGCCGGGCCTTCAGGCCGAGCGGCTCGGCGGTGCAGCAAGACAGGTCGAGCCGTGCCGCCACGCCTTGCCAGTCGGGCCGCAGGCGCCACGCGAGCGCGCCGGGCAGCGAGATCGCGTCGCCGCCGCCCGCGCCGCTGGCGAAGACCACGCCGGCCGTGCCGTTCCAGACGGTGCCGCGCGGATTGACGAGCAGCAGGTGGCCCTGTGTCTGCGTACGCAGGAAGGTCGCCAGCCAGCGTGCCGGCGCGAAGACGGTGAGCGTGAGCGCGCTGCCGAGCAGGATGCCGAGCAAGGCCCAGCGCCAGCCGTGGGAGCGGGGCGCGGTGCTGATCGGGCGCAGGGTTCGGGTGGCCATGCTCAGCGTTCGGCGGGCAGGCCAAGGACGATGCTGCCGTCCCAGTGCGGTGCGTCGCTGGCGGGGTCGGGCGGCGCGGGTGCGGGCGACGGCGGTCGGCCGTTCGCGCTGCGCGCGGGCGGTGTGTCGGGCCGCGCACTGGCGCGCGTGAGGTGGGCCTCGCGCGTGAGCGCCCTGGCATTGCTGCGCGCCTGCGCCAGCCACTGCGCCAGGGCGTCCGCCTCGACGCCCTTGAGCGTGACGCGGACCCCGTCGCCGCCGCCTTGCGACTGCAGCTGCGCGTTGCCGCCGAGGCGTTCGCGCATGCCGCTCTCCAGGGCCCGCATGGCGTCGGCCGGATTGGCGCGCGGCTGGGACTGCAGCGCCTTGGCGCGCGCCTGCAGCGTGGTCATCTTCTGCATCTGGGCGTCGAGCCTGGCATGTTCGGCCGGCGCGGTGCGCAAGGTGCGCAGCGCCGGCGCCAGCGCGATCCACCAGAACAGTGCCAGTGCGACGAGCCCGGCGCACAGCGCGACGAGATTGCGCTCGCGCGGGGCAAGGGCGGCCCAGCGGGCGCGCAGTTGATCGAGTGCGGCGTTCATCGCGCGGCCTCCGCTTGCACGAGCAGCAGGTCGCCTTCGGCGCGCGCCTGATACCCGCGCGGTGCGAGCTGGCCGCTGACCTGGGTCAGTTCGGCCGGCGACAGCTTCAGGCCGCGCAGGCGCAGCTGGCCGCCGCTGTAGTCGATGGCGCTGGGCACGCGGCCGGCCGGCAGGATGCCGCCGAGTGCCGCCAGCATGGGCTCGAGATCGGCGGCGGTGATGCCGCCGGTGGCCTGCTGCAGCGCGGCCACCTCCTTGGCCATCTGCGCCGGTGCGTCGACCACCAGCTTGACCGACGGAAAGGTGCGGGTCAGCACGTTGTTGACCGCCTGGCGCTTGGCCTCCAGCGCGTGCCGCTCCTTCCAGGCCCAGGCGTTGAGGCCGGCCAGTTGCGCCAGCACCAGCACCACGGCACCCCAGCGCGCCGCCCGCCACTGCGGGCCATGCCGCCATTGCTGCCACCACGCGGCCAGCTTCTTGCCGGCGCGGACGCGGTTGCTGCTGGCCAGGTCGAACTGCGCCAGGTCCCACGGGCCGCGGGCCGCCTGCAGCCAACGTTCGGCGCGTTGCACGATGGGCAGGCGCACGCCCAGCAGGGCCTCGGCCTCTGCCGCCACCGCCGGTTCGCCGGTGGCGATCACGGTGTCGAGCGGCGCCTGCAGCACGGCAGTCACATGGATCGGGGTCAGCGGAAGCGTGGTCACGCCGTTGGCGTCGCACACGGTGAGCAGCGGCGACTCGGCCTCGCCCGTCGCGAACAAGAGCGCTGGGCTGTCGTCGGGCTGCGGCGCGAATTCCGGGACGATGCGCACCACGCGCCGTCCGGTGGCCTCGATCGTTTCGACGGCATCGCGCAGGGCGGCGCGGTCGCAGACCGCCACCCAGATCGGGCTGCCGGTGCGTACGGCCGGCGGCACGGCGAAATGCGCGCGCGATGCATCGTCGAGCAGGCGGTCTTCCAGCAGGCCCTCGAGCACCGGCCGCAGGCGGCCGCCGCCCAGGCTGCCGGGCGGCAGCACCAGGGTGTGCCAGGAAATGGCCGTGCCGGGCACCAGCAGGACCACGTCGTTGCCGGCGGGCAGCAGCGCCAGCGGCGCCCGTCCGTGGTCGGCGGGGGCGCTGTCGTCGTCGTTGCCGCGCACCCAGCCGCAATCGGCGCCGGACGGCGTGGGGGCGAATGGGGGAGCAAGCAGGAGCAGGGACATGGGGACGGAGAGCGCGGGGCGGGTCATTGTAGGTGCGGCGCATCCACATCGATCCCGGGATTTCGCTACACAATTGATAGCTGGTGACCCAGGCGTCGTCGGCTCCGCCGACGCGCCGGCGCGGTTGGCCGGGGGCGGGCCGCGAATTCTTTTGCGCCGGGCGCGTCCGCCGCGAAGCCGTGCGGGGTGGTCATTGAGGCCTTATTCCCAGCGGCGCGGTGCCGGATTCGCGATGGCGCCAGACGATGTTCAGCTGCGTGCCCTGGCGCTGCAGCAGCGAGCGTTCCTGCACCCAGATGCGGTCCAGCCGCAGCCGGCCGATCACCTCGAAGTAGTCGGTGGAGACGCTCTGCTGTCCTTCAGCGAAGGTGGCGTTGCTGCCCGGCAGCGCGGCCCGTGCGTCGTCCAGCTTCGAGAAATAGCGCCGGGCGCGCTGCTGCACCAGGCGCTGGGCTCCCGCCATGTCGAGGTCGGGCACGCTGGCCGCCAGGGCCTCGGCACTGGCGGTGTTGATGTTCAGCGGCGTGGCCGTGGGCAGGATGGTGACGTAGGGCTCGAGCGCGGCCACGGTGCCGGGCGACAGGCCCAGCCATGTCAGTTCGGCTTCGGTCTGCGGCATCAGCGGGGCGCCGGTGTCGGCGAGCGGGTCGCTCGTGGTCGTCTGCCCGGTTGTTCCGGTGGTCCCCGTTGTTCCGGTGGTTCCCGTGGTGCCCGTGGCCGTGCCCGAACCCGTGCCCGTCGCGGTGCTCTGCGTCAGCCCGGCGCCGGCGCGCTGCAGGTTGCTCACGAGGATGCCGACCTCCTGCGTCGGCAGGTTCAGCAGGCCGAACAGGCGGGTGAAGGCATCGACGGCGGTTTTCACCGGAGCATTGCCGACCACCAGGTTGCGGACATTGAGCTTGGACTGCGCATCGACGATGCCGCCTGACATGAAGGCATCGGGCAGGCCCTCGATGGCGTCGCTGGAAATGTTCTTCTCGGCAGCCAGGAAGGTGGACAGGCGCGCCTCGGCCAGGGGCACGGCCCAGGGTTCGGCCAGGTGGTCGACGCTGCTGGCATTGCGGTCTTCGCGCAGGATCAGGCGCGACCAGTCGAGCGCGCCCACCAGCACCCAGGCCGACTGCAGCCGGGTGCGCTCGGCCGATTCAATCTCCACCGAGCGCCACTGGCGCCACAGCGCCGCGGCGGCGAACGTTGCCACGAGGGCGACGATCAGCATGGCCGCGAGCAGCGCGGCGCCGCGCTGGCGATCGGCGATGGCGTGCGGTCGGCGGTGGTTGCTCATGACCGTGTCACCGTGAGATTCGGCCGCACCCAGTCGCGTACCAGCGTGCCGGACAGCCCAGGGCCGGGCGGCAGCTGCAGCACCAGGCGCACGCCGTCGGGCAGCGGCGCGTTGGCCCCAAGGGCGGCCGCCGGCACGGCCTGCGTCCAGGTGTCGCCGCGGAAATACATCAGCTGCCAGGTGAGCGCGGGCATGAGCGCGACGTCGCTGCCGCCGGCCTGGGCGCCGCTGGCGGCCTCGGCCCAGTCCGCCGCCTGCTGCCAGGCCAGTTGCCAGTCGCCGCGGCTGACCACCGGCGGCGACTGCCAGCGGTGCCAGCGGGTTCCGCCGGCATCGGCGCGCAGCGTCCAGGCGACGACGCGCAGCGCCGGATCTTCCCCGGCGCTGCCGCGCCGGGTCAGGCGCAGCACCGCGCCGTTCCAGTCGATTGCCGTCGCGGGAGCGATCGACACGGTCGAGTCCAGGTCGCTCTGCCACTGCGCCAGCGCGCCTTGCAGCGTCAGGATCGCGTCGGCCCGTTCGCGGATCTGGCTTTGCGCCCGCGCCATGCTGTCGATGCCGCGCCAACTGACCAGCGAAAGCAGGGCCAGCAGCGCGACCGCCACCAGCAGTTCGATGAGGGTGAAGCCACGCGCGGCGCGCGGGCGGGAAGCCTGCCGCGTCATCAGAAGCGCCCCACCACGGTGGACAGGCGGATGATCGGTGCGTTGACCTCGTCGCGCACCTGCACGTCCACCCGCCGGAAGTTCGGGTTGAGCGTGGCCGTCGTCGACACCGTGACATTCAGGGCGCGGTCGGCCTGCACGCAGGCCAGCCCGGCGTCGCCGACGGCCGGCATCACGCGCGCGAGGCGGATCTTGGCGAACTGGTTCTCGGCGCACAGCTGCGCCAGCAGCAGGTCGGATTCGCGCTGCGAGTTGCGCACCAGTGCCGTGGTGGCCTGCGTGCCCGCCGCCAGTGCGATCGCCACGATCGCCAGTGCCACCAGCACTTCGATCAGGGTGAAGCCGCGCTGCTGAAACCGGCGCTTCATGGCAGGTTGCTGACGGCGAAAGGCCGCAGGCCGTCGGTTTCGACGAGCAGGCTGCGCCCGGGCGCCTGCGGGTCGGCGAGCACCACCTGCTGCGCGGCAATGATGGGTTCGGGGCCGAGCAGCAGGGCGTTCACGCGGCGGCCGTTGGCCAGCATCTGGAGCACCTGCACGTCCGGCGCCAGCCAATGGTCGGGCAGGCTGCCGGGTTCGGCGCCGTCGAAGACGAAACCCGCATCGATCAGGCGCCAGCGCACGGGCGTGCCGCTGGCGCGCGACTGCGCCCGCGCCGCCTCGAACAGTGCGGCCAGCCGTTCCGCTTCACGGTCCAGGGCGGCCTGGCGTGTGTCGCGCAGGGCCATGCCGACCCCGGCCATCGCCAGGGCGATGATGGCCATCACCACGAGCAGCTCGATCAGCGTGAAGGCGCGGATGCGTCCAGGCCGTGGGGAGCGGAGCGCGGACGGGCGCCCTGTGGCGACGGGCCGGCTGCTACTGCCAGCTGCCGATGTCCGCATTGCGGCCCTCGCCGCCCGGTTGGCCGTCGGCGCCGAACGAGAACACGTCGATCTCGCCTTGCACGCCAGGGTTCAGGTATTGGTAGGACTGGCCCCAAGGATCCTTGGGCAGCTTCTCGACGTAGGGCTTCCAGTTGGGTGCGGCGGGCCCGGCCGTCGGCCGCGTCAGCAGCGCCTGCAGGCCTTGCTCGGAAGTGGGGTAGCGCTGGTTGTCCAGGCGGTACAGCTTGAGCGCCTGCATCAGGTTGTTGACGTCGGTCCGGGCTGCGGTGACGCGTGCATCGTCCGCGCGTTCGATCACGTTCGGCACGATGAGCGCGGCCAGCACGCCGATGATCACCAGCACCACCATGAGTTCGATCAGGGTGAAGCCTCGCGCGGATAGCCGGCGAAGCGTGCGGATGGGGGCTGCGTTCATGAATGAGATATGGAGTTGAATGACGGGAAACTGTCGCTGGGCGCGACTGGCACGCTGCATGATAATCCGGCCCCATGTCAGAACTTATCCGCGCATCCGCCCGCTGGCCGGTGCCACTCGGCACCACCGTCGTGTGGACCGTGGCGGCCGCCACCGTGGTGTTCTGGGCGCTCAAGCTGGCGGCGCCGTCGGACGGCGCGGCTCCTGCCACGCCGGTGGCGGCGCCGTTGGCCATCAATTCCGACGACGTGGCGCGGGCGCTGGGTTCGGTGCCGGCGGGCGCCGCCATCGCGCCGGGGCCCGACGCCGGCGGCCGCTTCGTGCTCCTGGGCGTGGTGGCCGGTGCGGACCAGCAAGGCACGGCGCTGATCCAGATCGACGGGCAGCCGCCGCGGCCGTTCAGCGTGGGGGCGGACGTGGGCAGCGGCTACGTGCTGCAGTCGCTCGACCGGCGCGCTGCGGCGCTGGGTGCGCGCATGGACACGCCGACCCTTCTCACGCTGCGCCTGCCCAAGCCGGCCGCGGCCGCGGGCGTCGTGGTGCACGGCGCCGGCGGACGTCCGGACTAGTTTCGCCGGGGCGCCAGGCGCGCGTCGGACTCAGGCCTGCAGGAACAGCCGGTAGGCCGGGTTCGCCGTTTCTTCCACGTAGGGGTAGGCGAGCGTGGCGAGAAACTGCGCAAAGCTCTCGTTGTCGGATTCCGGCACCTGCAAGCCGACCAGGATGCGGCCGTAGTCCGCGCCCTGGTTCCGGTAGTGGAACAGGCTGATGTTCCAGGACGGGCGCATCAGGCTGAGGAACTTGAGCAGCGCGCCCGGCCGCTCGGGGAACACGAAGCGAAGCAGCCGCTCGTCATGAGCAAGGCCGGTGCGGCCGCCGACCATGTGCCGCAGGTGCTCCTTGGCCATCTCGTCGTGCGTCAGGTCGAGCGTGTCGAAGCCGTGCGCGGCGAAGGTCTGGACGATGGTGGCAGACTCGCCGCGCGCGGTCGTCGTCAGGCCGACGAACACGTGGGCCACCTTCGCGTCGCTGATGCGGTAATTGAATTCCGTCACGCTGCGAGAGGCGCCGGGCAACTGTCCGACCAGCTCGCAGAACCGGCGGAAGCTGCCGCGTTCCTCGGGGATGGTGACGGCGAACAGGGCCTCGCGCTCCTCGCCGACCTCGGCGCGTTCGGCGACGAAGCGCAGCCGGTCGAAGTTCATGTTCGCGCCGCACAGGATGGCGGCGTAGGTTTCGCCCTGCGTGCCGCGTCGCGCCACGTACTCCTTGATCGCGGCCACCGCCATTGCGCCGGCCGGCTCGACGATGCTTCGCGTGTCGACGAAGACATCCTTGATGGCGGCGCAGACCGCGTCGGTGTCGACAGTGATGAACTCGTCCACCAGTTCGCTGGCGATGCGGAAGGTCTCGGCGCCCACCAGCTTGACGGCGGTGCCGTCCGAGAACAGGCCGACGTCCGGCAGCGTGATGCGCTCGCTGGCATCGACCGAGCGGGCCATGGCGTCGGAGTCGTTCATCTGCACGCCGATCACGCGGATCTCGGGGCGCAGCGCCTTGATGTAGTTGGCCACGCCCGAGATCAGCCCGCCGCCGCCGATCGCCACGAAGACGGCATCGAGCCGGCCCTGGTGCTGGCGCAGGATCTCCATGGCAATGGTGCCCTGGCCGGCGATCACGTCCGGGTCGTCGAACGGATGCACGAAGGTCAGGCCGTGCTGCTTCTGCTGCTCCAGCGCGTAGAGGTAGGCGTCGGAATAGCTCTCGCCGTGCAGGTGAACCTCGCCGCCCAGGGCGCGCACCGCATCGATCTTGAGCTGCGGCGTCGTCACCGGCATGACGATCACCGCGCGCGTGCCGAGCCGGCGGGCGCCCAGCGCCACGCCCTGCGCATGGTTGCCTGCCGACGCGCAGATCACGCCGCGCGCCAGGTTCTCGGGCGACAGGTGCGCCATCTTGTTGTAGGCACCGCGCAGCTTGAAGCTGAACACCGGCTGCTGGTCCTCGCGCTTGAGCAGGACCGTGTTGCCCAGCCGCGCGCCCAGCGCCCGCGCCGGCTCGAGCGCCGACTCGACGGCGACGTCGTAGACCCGGGCGGTCAGGATCTTGCGCAGGTAGTCGGCCGGCGTCAGTCGGGTGGTGCCGGGCGTCGATGGCTCGGTGGGCTGGGGCGAAGGGGGGTTGTTCATGGACGCTGCCTGGGCCGTGTCGGCCTGCGCGCAGGCGGCGGGCCCGCGCTGAAAAGGGCACCAATGATACGGCGCGCCGGCGGGGGCGCCGTTTTCGGGCGGCGCCAAGAAAAAAGCCCCGAGTCTTGCGACTCGGGGCTAAATCCACCAATTGGGAGGGTGGAGGAGACAACCGGTGCACGTCGTAACGTGCGATGAAATAAAGTATAGCGCCGCCGTGCTGCATTGCAACACGTAGAGGTAACTTTTTCACAACATCTTGTGCGAAGACGTGCCGCGTGGCCGCACCTTCGTGCTCAAGCCAACAGAGTTCTCCCGAAGATGGAATGCACCGTCAGCTGGACCGGCGGGTCCGGTACCGAATCGCCCATGGGTTTCCTGGCCGAAACCGGCAGCGGCCATGTCGTCGTCATGGACGGCGCGCCCGACGCGTCGCGTCCTGAAAACGGCGGGCGCAACCTGGCGCCGCGGCCCATGGAAATGATGCTGGCCGGGGCCGGCGGCTGCACGGCATACGACGTGGTCCTGATCCTCAAGCGCGGCCGCCACAAGGTCGAGCGCTGCAGCGTCAAGGTCACGAGCGAGCGCGCCGAGAAGGATCCGAAGGTCTTCACGAAGATCCACCTGCACTTCACCGTGGCCGGCAAGGGCGTTCCTGCCGCAGCCGTCGAGCGCGCCATCGCCCTCAGCCACGAAACCTACTGCTCGGCGACCATCATGCTGGCCAAGACGGCCGAAGTGACCACCAGCTTCGACCTGGTCGAGGCCTGAGCCCGGGCCGCCGGCGGCGGCTAGATCCGGTGCGCGACGGTCGTCATCACCCGGCTGGCCAGGCGCATCATGCCCCGCACCGGCCCGGGCAGTTCGGCCGCGCCGGCGCTCCAGGCGTGCGCTGCATGGCGGGCTTCGTCCAGTTTCATCTGGGTGACGATGGCACGCGAGGCGTGGTCGCCGGGCGGGAGCCGGCCCAGGTGGCTGTCCAGGTGAGCCTCGACCTGCTGTTCGGTCTCGGCCACGAAGCCGAGGCTGAGCGCGTCGCCGGCCCGGCCCGCGACGAGCCCGAGCCCGAAGGCGCCGCCGTACCACAGCGGATTGAGCAGCGACGGGCGGGCTCCCAGTTCGCGCAGGCGCTGGCGCGTCCACGCCAGGTGGTCGGTTTCCTCGCGCGATGCCTCGAGGAAGTGCGTGCGCAGCGCCGGGTCTCGGGTGGTGGCGGCCTGGGCGGTGTACAGCGCCTGGGCGCATACCTCGCCGACGTGGTTGACGCGCATGAGCGCGCCGGCCTCGCGCCGGTCACGCTCGTCGAGCGGTCCGTCCGGCGTCGCGGCCTTGGGCGTCTCGCGCGTGGCCACCGGTCGGGCGAAGAGGGTCCGCAAAGCGTCATCTGCCAGGCCCAGCAGGGCGTCGATCGATCGGTTCATGGCGTCCATTTTGGATGAGCCGGCTGCGTTCGGTTTCTTAATGCTTTCATCGCACATCGTGAAATCAAAGGCGCCCTTCGTCCTTTGTTGTGCCCCTGCAACGAAACGTCGGCCTGTCGTAGATATTTCGGCTGATTTGCTTTGCCCTCGGCATGGCGTCTGGTGCAATAGCAACAACTTCCCAAAAGGAGGTTGGCCCGGGGTCCGGTGGGAGCACGACAGTGCCCGTCACGGTGTGAACCCTCTGCACCGGTGCCCTATGTTTAACCTTGGAGAAACTTGCAATGAAAAAATCTCTCGTTGCTCTGGCTACCCTGGCTGTCGCGGGTGTTGCCTCGGCTCAGTCTTCGGTGACGTTGTTCGGTATCGTCGACGCGGCGATCAGCGGCACCACCACGAAGTTCGACAACGGCACGTCCGCCTCCACGACCCGTCTGGACAACTCCGGCTACAACAGCAGCCGTCTGGGCTTCCGTGGCACGGAAGACCTGGGTGGCGGTCTGGCTGCCAGCTTCTGGCTGGAAGCTGCTCTGGGCAACGACACCGGCGGCGCTGGCTCGAGCTCGGTGACCGGTCAGCTGTTCAACCGTCGTTCGACGGTGAGCCTGTCGGGTGGCTTCGGTGAAATCCGCCTGGGTCGCGACTACAAGCCGACCTTCTGGAACAACACCAACTTCGACCCGTTCGGCACCAACGGCCAAGGCACCAACATCCTGCAAAACATCGCAGGTGCAGCTGGTGGCGCTGGCGCCCTGTCGTTCGACAGCGACAACGTTCGTCAGAGCAACACCGTTGGCTACTTCCTGCCGGCCAACCTGGGCGGCTTCTACGGCCAAGTCCAGTACGGTTTCGACGAGAAGGTCAAGGGCGCTGACGGCTACGATCCCGGTGTGAACGCCGACACCCGCAGCGGCGACTACGTCGGCGGCCGTATCGGCTACGCCAACGGTCCGTTCGACATCGCTCTGGCTGCTGGCCAGTCGACCAACAACTCGAACTACACCCTGGGTGCCGACAACACGCTGAACACCTACAACATCGGCGCGTCGTGGGACTTCGGTTTCATGAAGCTGTTCGGTGAGTACGGCATGTACGACCTGGACATCGAGTTCCTGCCGACCACGCCTCCGGCCCTGCTCAGCGCCAATCCCCAAGCCTGGGGTGGCCTGGTGGGTGTGACCGTGCCGGTCGGCCCGGGCCTGATCCGCGCTTCGTACTCGTACGCTCGCGTCGAAGACATCCCGGGTGCTACCCAGAACCCGTCGGGCCAGAAGTTCGCGCTGGGCTACGTGCACAACCTGTCCAAGCGCACCGCCCTGTACGGCACCGTCGCTTACCTGGACAACAAGCACGGCCTGCCGCTGGCTGTCAACGGTGCCTCCACCGGCGCCGACTACTCGTACGGCTACGACTTCGGTATCCGTCACTCCTTCTGATCCAGCGCTGGCCTGAGCCAGTACTGATCGAAAGGTCGAAAGGGCCGCTCGACGCAAGTCGGGCGGCCCTTTTTTTCTTGTCCGACGCCAGGCGGTCCTGCCAGATGCAGCAGGCACGCGCCTTGCACGGTCGCTGCAGTTCCGGGACACTGGGGAAACATGTTTGCATTCGTGCTTCGTCGTCTCGCGCAGGCCGTGGTCGTGATGGTCGTCGTGGCCTTCATTGCCTTCCTGCTGTTCCAGTACGTGGGCGACCCGGTGGTGTTCCTGCTGGGGCAGGACGCCAAGCCGGATCAGATCCGGCAGATGCGTGCGGACCTCGGCCTGGACCGCCCGTTCTTCGTGCAGTTCTGGCATTTCCTGATAAACGCGGCGCAGGGCGAGTTCGGCCTGAGCCTGCGCCAGGGTGCGAAGGTGTCCCGGCTCATCATCGAGCGGCTGCCGGCGACGCTGGAGCTGGCCATCGTGGCGGCCATACTGGCCGTTGCCATCGGCGTGCCGATGGGCGTCTACGCGGCGCTGCGGCGCGGCTCCTTCATGAGCCAGGTGGCGATGTCTCTGTCGCTGCTTGGCGTTTCCCTGCCCACCTTCCTGATCGGCATCCTGCTGATTCTCGTGTTCTCGGTGTGGCTGGGCTGGCTGCCCAGCTTCGGGCGCGGCGAAACGGTCAGCATCGGGCGCTGGACGACCGGCCTGCTGACGCGCGACGGCTGGGCCCACATGGTTCTGCCGGCCATCACGCTGGCGGTGTTCCAGCTCACGCTGATCATGCGCCTGGTGCGCTCCGAGATGCTGGAGGTGCTGCGCACGGACTACATCAAGTTCGCGCGGGCGCGCGGCCTGTCGGACCGCGCCATCCACTTCGGGCATGCGCTTCGCAACACGCTGGTGCCGGTGATGACCATCACCGGCTTGCAGCTGGGCCAGTTGATCGCCTTCGCGATCATCACGGAGACGGTCTTCCAGTGGCCCGGCATGGGCCTGCTGTTCATCCAGGCCGTGACCTTTGCCGATATTCCGATCATGGCCGCCTACCTGTGCCTGATCGCCCTGATCTTCGTCGTCATCAACCTGGTGGTTGACCTCCTGTATTTCGTCGTCGACCCCCGGCTGCGCGTTTCGGCGCAGACCGGGCACTGAACCTCATGAGCACCTTGCGCTACCAGGCCAATGGCCGCGCCTTCGCGCACATCGCGCGCTTTCACCCCGAGCTGACGGCGTTGCGCCGCGACCTGCACGCCCATCCCGAACTCGGCTTCGAGGAGGTCTATTCGGCGGCGCGGGTGCAGGAGGCGCTGCGCGCCTGCGGCGTGGACGAGATCCACACCGGCATCGGCAAGACCGGCGTGGTGGCGGTGATCCGCGGCCAGTCCACGGCAAGCGGCCGCATGATCGGCCTGCGCGCCGACATGGACGCGCTGCCCATGCACGAGGACAACGACTTCGGCTGGCGCTCGACCAGCAACGGCCTGATGCACGGATGCGGCCACGACGGCCACACCACGATGCTGGTGGGTGCGGCCCGCTACCTGGCGGCGACGCGCCATTTCGACGGCACCGCGGTCCTCATCTTCCAGCCCGGCGAGGAGGGCTTCGCCGGCGCCCGCGTGATGGTCGAGGACGGCCTGTTCGAGCGCTTTCCGGTCGATTCGGTCTACGCCATGCACAACTGGCCGCAGATGGCGCCGGGCACCGTCGGCCTCAATTCTGGCCCGATGATGGCCGCGGCCGACCGCATCACCATCGACGTGACCGGCAAGGGCGGCCACGGCGCGCACGCCTACCAGACGGTCGATCCGGTGGTGGTGACGGCGCACCTGATCACCGCCATCCAGACCATCGTCTCACGCAACGTGCGTCCGCTCGATGCCGCCGTGGTCAGCGTCTGCGCCATGCATGCCGGCGACCTGGGCGCGTTCAGCGTGGTGCCGGGCAAGGCCACGCTGGTCGGCACGGTGCGCACGTTCAACCCCAAGGTGCAGGTCGAGGTGGAGCGCAGGCTCGTCGAGATGTGCACGGCGGTGGCCGCGGGGTTCGGCGCGAGCGCGCAGGTGACCTTCGAGCGCATCTACCCGGCCACCATCAATACCGCCGCCGAGGCGCTGTTCGCCGGCGACGTGGCTCAGGCGCTGGTCGGCGCGCGCAATCTCGACCGCCACATGGAGCCCAGCATGGGCGCCGAGGACTTCTCGTTCATGCTGCAGGCGCGGCCCGGCGCCTACCTGCGCATCGGGCAGGGGGTGAAGGAAGGGGCCTTCCTGCACAACAGCCGCTACGACTTCAACGACGAGATCCTGCCCCTGGGCGCGGCGCTGCACGCCAGCCTGGTCGAGCAGGGCATGCCGCTGGCTTCGCCAGACCGGGCCATGGAAAACGCCAAGGACCGGGCATCGGAATTGCACGCATCATCCGCCGTCTGAGTCTTCAACACTTTCGAGGAGTGCTTTTCATGAGTTTCAAGCGAACCATGGTCGCCGGGTCGGTGGCGCTCGTCCTGTCTGCGGCCAGCCTGGTGGCGGCCGCGCAGACGATCCGCATCGCCAACCAGGGCGACGCGCTGTCGATGGACCCGCATTCGTTGAACGAGTCGCTGCAGCTGAGCGTCACCCAGAACGTCTACGAGACCCTCACCGGACGCAACAAGGACCTGAGCCTGGCGCCGCTGCTGGCCACGAGCTGGAAGCAGAGCAGCCCGACCGTGTGGCGCTTCGAACTGCGCAAGGGCGTCAAGTTCCATGACGGCACGCCGTTCACCGCCGACGACGTGGTGTTCAGCCTGGCCCGCGCCGCCGGCGAAGGCTCGGACATGAAGAGCTACACCAACGACTTCAAGGAAGTGCGCAAGATCGACGACCACACGGTGGAGATCGAGACCAAGGTGCCGTTCCCGATCCTGCCGGACGTGGTCTCGCAGGTGGCCATCATGAGCAAGAAGTGGTGCGAGGAGAACAAGGCCACGCAACCGGTGGACCGCCGCAAGGGCATCGAGAATGCCGCGTCGTTCAAGGCCAACGGCACGGGCCCGTTCATCGTGCGCGAGCGCCAGCCTGACGTGCGCACGACGTTCCAGCGCAATCCCAACTACTGGGGCAAGATCGAAGGCAATGTGCAGGAGGTGATCTTCACCAAGATCAGCAATCCTTCCACCCGCGTCGCGGCCCTGCTGTCGGGCGAGGTCGACGTGATGGAGCCGGTGCCGGTGCAGGACGTGGCACGCGTGAACGCGAACGCCAGCACCAAGGTGATCGTCGGCCCCGAGCTGCGCACCATCTTCCTGGGCATGGACCAGAAGCGCGACGAGCTGCTGTACTCGAGCGTCAAGGGCAAGAACCCGTTCAAGGACAAGCGCGTGCGCCAGGCCTTCTACCAGGCCATCGACATCCAGGGCATCAAGCGCACCGTGATGCGCGACGCCTCGCGCCCCACCGCGCTGATGGTCGGCCCCGGCATCAACGGCTGGAGCGAGGCGCAGGACAAGCGCCTGCCCTACGACGTCGAGGCGGCCAAGAAGCTGATGGCCGAGGCCGGCTATCCGCAGGGCTTCGAGGTGTCGCTGAACTGCCCGAACGATCGCTACGTCAACGACGCGCAGGTGTGCCAGGCGGTGGCCGCCAACCTGGCCAAGATCAACGTGAAGATCAACCTCGTGGCCGAGACCAAGGGCACGTACTTCCCGAAGATCCTGCGGCGCGATACCAGCTTCTACATGCTGGGCTGGACGCCTTCGACCTATGACTCGCACAACGCGCTCAATGCCTTGATGGCCACGCCCGACGACAGCGGCACGGGGCAGTTCAACCTGGGCGCCTACAGCAATCCCAAGCTGGACGAGCTGACCAAGAAGATCCAGGCCGAGACGGACAAGGCCAAGCGCGACGAGGAGATCCACGAGGCCTTCAAGATCCACAGCGACGACATCGGCCACCTGCCGCTGCACCAGCAGTCGCTGGCCTGGGGCGTGAGCAAGAAGGTCACGCTGACGCAGCTGGCCGACAACTTCATGCTCTTCAAGTGGATGTCGATCAAGGACAAGTGATCGCCTTCGTCCGCCGCCGTCCGGCGTGACGGCGGCGCACGTCCTGTCGAAGCCGCCCGGCGAGGAATCGGCACCCGCCGCGGCGGCCACAAGAATCAGATCCCCACGGATGATCAGTCTCCTCAAGCGCTGGTACGACGGCGACATCGGCTACAGCTTCCGCAATTCCCCGGTGGCGATCGGCGCCGCGCTGATCGGCCTCTTCTGCGTGGTCTGCGCGGTGTTCGCGCCATGGCTCGCGCCGCACAACCCGTACGACCTGTCCACGCTCGAACTGGCGGATGCGCGGCTGCCGCCGGCCTGGATGGAGCTCGGCACGTCCAAGTACCTGCTGGGCACCGACGAGCAGGGCCGCGACATCGTCTCGACGCTGATGTACGGTGCGCGCATTTCGCTGGTCGTGGGACTCGCCTCGGTGCTGCTGTCGATGGTCGTGGGGGTGACGCTGGGGCTCATCGCCGGCTTCGTGGGCGGGTGGATCGATGCCTTCCTGATGCGCCTGTGCGACGTGATGCTGTCCTTCCCCGCGATCCTGATCGCGCTGCTGATCGCCGGCGTCGGCCGCGCGCTGTTTCCCGACGCGCACACCACCGTGGCCTTCGGCGTGCTGATACTGGCCATTGCGCTGACCAAGTGGGTCGACTTCGCGCGCACGGTGCGTGGCTCGACGCTGGTCGAGCGCAACAAGGAATACGTGCAGGCAGCCCGAGTGACCGGCGTGTCGCCCCTTCGGATCATGCGCAAGCACGTGCTGCCCAACGTGCTCGGCCCGGTGTTCGTGATCGCCACCATCCAGGTGGCCACCGCCATCATCACCGAGGCCACGCTGTCCTTCCTCGGGGTGGGCGTGCCGCCGACCTCGCCGTCGCTCGGCACGCTGATCAGCAATGGCAACCAGTTTCTGTTCTCGGGCGAGTGGTGGATGACGGTGTTCCCCGGCATCACGCTGGTGCTGATCGCCCTGAGCGTGAACCTGCTGGGCGACTGGCTGCGCGACGCGCTCAATCCGCGCCTGAACTGACCCGATGGCCATGGCACTGCTCGAAGTCCGAAACCTCGTCGTCGAGATCCCCGGCCGCCGCGGTACGCTGCGTGCGCTGGACGACGTTTCCCTGTCGATCGAGCCCGGCGAGATTTTGGGCGTGGTCGGCGAATCCGGGGCCGGCAAGTCGCTCACCGGCGCGGCCATCATCGGCCTGCTGGAGCCGCCGGTGCGCGTGGCCGGCGGCCAGATCCTGCTGCAGGGCGAGCGCATCGACCAGCTCGACCATGCGCACATGCAGCGCATCCGCGGCCGGCGCATCGGCGCCATCTTCCAGGACCCGCTGACGTCGCTGAACCCGCTCTACACGGTCGGCCGCCAGCTGGAGGAGACGATCTGCGCGCACCTGCCGGTCAATGCCGCCGAAGCGCGCCGCCGCGCCATCGCGCTGCTGGAAGACACCGGCATACCCGGGGCGGCGCAGCGCATCGACCACTATCCGCACCAGTTCTCCGGCGGCATGCGCCAGCGCGTGGTCATCGCCCTGGCCCTGGCGGCGGAGCCGACGCTGATCGTGGCCGACGAACCGACCACCGCGCTCGACGTGTCCATCCAGGCGCAGATCATCTCGCTGCTCAAGCGCCTGTGCCACGAGCGCGGCGCGGCGGTGATGCTGATCACGCACGACATGGGCGTCATCGCCGAGACCTGCGACCGGGTCGCGGTGATGTACGCCGGGCGCATCGCCGAGATCGGCCCGGTGCGCGACGTGATCCACGCGCCCTCCCACCCCTACACGGCCGGCCTGATGGCGTCGATCCCGGACATGACCAAGGACCGCGAGCGTCTCAACCAGATCGACGGATCGATGCCCCGGCTCAATGCCATTCCCAGCGGCTGCGCCTATCACCCGCGCTGTCCGCAGGTGTTCGACCGCTGCCCGCGCGAGCGCCCCGAGCTGATGGCCGCCGGCGCCACGCGGGCCGCCTGCTGGCTGCATGACGACGGCCAGGCATCGCGCACGCCTGAGGTCGCCTCGTGAGCGCCGCGCACGCCGAGGCCGGCGCCCTGGTGCAGGTCGAGGACCTGGCCAAGACTTTCGACGTTTCGGCGCCGTGGCTCAACCGGGTCATCGAGCGCAGGCCGCGCACGCTGCTGCATGCGGTCGATGGCGTGAGCTTTGCCATCGAGCGCGGCAGGACGCTGGCGCTGGTGGGCGAGTCCGGTTGCGGCAAGAGCACCGTGGCGCGCCTGCTGGTCGGCCTGTATGCGCCCACCCGCGGCCATGTGCGGTTCGACGGAAAGGACGCGCATGCCACGTTCGCGTCGGCGCAAGGGCGCGAGCTTCGCAAGCGGATCCAGATGATCTTCCAGGATCCCTACGCCAGCCTCAATCCGCGCTGGAAAGTGCAGGACATCATCGGCGAACCGTTGCTCGAGCATGGCCTGGCCACCGAAGGTGCGGCGCTGCGCGAGCGCGTCGGCGAACTGCTCCAGTCGGTCGGCTTGAGCCCGCTGGACCGGATCAAGTATCCGCACCAGTTCTCCGGCGGACAGCGCCAGCGCATCTCGATCGCGCGTGCGCTGGCCACCGCGCCGGAATTCCTGGTGTGCGACGAACCGACGTCTGCGCTGGACGTCAGCGTGCAGGCGCAGGTGTTGAACATCATGAAGGACCTGCAGCGCGCGCGGGGCCTGACCTACCTGTTCATCTCGCACAACCTGGCGGTGGTGCGCCACGTGAGCGACAGCGTCGGCGTGATGTACCTGGGCCGCATCGTCGAGATTGCCGACAAGCACGCGCTGTTCGAGTCGCCCCGCCATCCGTACACCCGCATGCTGCTCGATGCGATTCCGCAGATGCATGCCGTGGGCAGGGCGCGTACGCCGGTGCAGGGCGAGGTGCCCAACCCGCTGTCGCCGCCACCCGGCTGCACCTTCCATCCGCGCTGCCCGCATGCCAACGCCCGGTGCAGGAGCGAACGTCCTGCGCTGCTGTCCGTCGGCGGCATCCGCGTGGCGTGCCACGCCGTCGAGGAAGGGCGGATCTGAGGGCCGGCTACTGCTCCTCGCCCCACGCGAAGCCGTCGCGGGCGATCATGGCGCTGGAGGCGCTCGGCCCCCAGGTGCCGGCCGCATAGGCGCGCGGATTGCCCTCGGCCGCCCAGCTGTCGAGCAGCGGCTCCACCCAGCGCCAGGCTTCCTCCTGCTCGTCGCGCCGCACGAAAAGGTTGAGCCGGCCGTCGATCACGTCCAGCAGCAGGCGCTCGTAGGCGCCCACGCGCTCGGTGCCGAAGCGCTTGTCGAAGTCCAGGTCGAGCTGCACCGGCGCCAGTTGCGGCGTGCCGTTCGAGCCGTTGCCGTTGCTGCGCAGGCGCTTGTCCTGCCCCTGCGCCAGCAGGTGAAGTTCAAGTCCGTCCTTGGGCTGCAGGTTGATCACCAGCTTGTTCGCATAGCCCGCGGGCACGCGGAAGATGGCGTGCGGCGCCGCGCGGAAATTGACCTCGATGCGCGCGTCGCGTGACGACAGGCGCTTGCCGGTGCGGATGTAGATCGGCACCCCGGCCCAGCGCCAGTTGGCGATTTCGGTGCGCAGGGCCACGAACGTCTCGGTGCGGCTTTCCGGATCGACGCCGGCCTCTTCCCGGTAGCCGGCCACGCGCTCGCCGTAGGCGGTGCCCGCCGCGTACTGGCCGCGCACGGCGTGAAGCCCGATCGATTCCGCGGTCCAGTGCTTGAGCGAGCGCAGCACCTTGAGTTTCTCGTCGCGGATGGCATTGGCGTGCGAATTGATCGGCGGCTCCATGCCGATGGCGCACACGAGTTGCAACGCATGGTTCTGCACCATGTCGCGCAGTGCGCCGGTCTGGTCGTAGAAGCTGCCGCGCTTTTCCACGCCGAGGTCCTCGGCGATGGTGATCTGGATGTTGGCCACGTGCTCGCGACGCCAGATGGGCTCGAACAGCGCATTGCCGAAACGCATGGCAAACAGGTTCTGCACCGAAGGCTTGCCCAGGTAATGGTCGATGCGGAAGATCTGGTCCTCGCTGAGCACGGCCTGCACCGCGTCGTTGATGGCGCGATTGGATGCCAGGTCGTGCCCGAGCGGCTTCTCCAGCACCATGCGGGTGCGCGAGGTGTTCAGGCCGGCCGCGGCCACCTGCTTGACCACGGACGTGAACAATGCGGGCGCCGTGGCCAGGTACATCACCACCGTGTCCGCGCCGCGGCCATTGATCAGCTCGGCCAGCTTTGCATAGTCCTCGGGCCGGGACAGGTCCATGCGCAGGAAGTGCAGCATGGACGCGAACGCCTTGAACTCCTCCGGGCTCGGGCGCTTGGCGCCTTCGACGGCCTTGAAGCGCGAGCGGATCAGCTCGCGATAGTCGTCGTCGCTCAGTTCGTCGCGCGCCACGCCGATGATGCGCCCGCCGTCGGGCAGGCTGCCGTGTCTGAACGCCTGGAACAGCGCCGGCATCAGCTTGCGCCATGCCAGGTCGCCCGTGCCGCCGAAAAGTACGAGATCGAAGCTCATTGCCGCAGTCACCTGAAGTTGTTGCTCAGGCGGCTGCGGCACGCATCGTGCCGAGCCCGCCCGTCAGGCAACGACTTTAACGGCACTCGGTGAATGTGCGGCGCCGCAACCCTGCGGCTTGAGGCGGCCGTGCCACGCCGGGGCGGGATTTCGCGGTGCGTTGACTGCGCTCATTGCGCGTTGCGCACCACGCGATCGGTGTCGAACCCCAGGCTGCGTGCGTAGTCGAGTTCTGCCTGCAGCGTCGCTTCGTCGAGCTGCGGCGCGCGCGAGAGCACCCACAGGTACTCGCGATCGGGCGTGCCGACCAGGGACACCTGGTAGTCGCGGTCGAGCTTGAGAATCCAGTAGTCGCCCCAGACGAAGGGCAGCCAGCCCAGCCACGTGGGTGCAAACCGCACCTTGAGTCGTCCAGCGCCGGGCTGGCCCGTCACGGCCACCGGGCGGGCGATGCCGATGGCCTCGTCGACGTGGCCGTCGGTTCGCTCGCACCGGTTGAGCACGTGGACGGTGCCGTCGGGCAGCGGCGTGTATTCGGCGCTGACCTGGCCGGTGCAATCCTTCTGGAAGCGGTTGGGCAGCCGCGCCTGCTCGTACCAGAGCCCCGCGTAGCGCTGCAGGTCGACCGGCGCCACCGTCTGCAACGCCGCACGCATCAGCGGCGCGCCGTTCGCCGGGCCGGCGGGCGCCTGAGCCCGCGCCGCCCGTGCGGCGCCGAGCGCGGTCAGCGCCAAGACGCCGCCCAGCGCGAACGCCATGGCGTGCGCGCCCGGCGACGGGCCGCGTCGCGGCTTTTGGGAACTTGGCGGAAGCTGCTGCGACGTGGCGCGGCAGGAAGGGTGGCGGGCTCTCATGCAAATGGCTCCAAATGTTCGGGCGCCGCGGGCGGCGCGGATCTGCCGGACCCGTGCGCCATTGCGGTGCGGCAGGTCCTCACCCTGCACCTTAGGCAGACGGCGGCGCGCGAGGCGTCGGACGGCGCGCACAGGTTCTGTAGACGGAAGTGGTAATCGACGGACGGCGCAGGCCGGTCCGGGTCGGGCATTCGCTGCAGCGTAATAATGCCTCGCATGAACCAGCTCGACGCCCTTCGCCAATGGACCACCGTCGTCGCCGACACCGGCGACTTCCGTCAACTCGACGCCTTCAAGCCGCAGGACGCGACCACCAATCCGTCGCTGATCCTCAAGGCGGTGCAGAAGAGCGAGTACCGTCCGCTGGTCGACGAAGTGCTGCGCCAGCACCGCGGACTGGCACTGGACGAACAGATCGACCGCCTGCTGGTGCGCTTCGGCTGCGAGATCCTGTCGATCATCCCGGGCCGCGTCTCGACCGAGGTCGATGCGCGCCTGAGCTTCGACGCGGACGCCACCGTGGCTCGCGCCGAGCGCATCGTCGCGCTGTACCGCGCCGAGGGCATCGACACCGGCACGCGGCTGCTGATCAAGGTGGCCGCCACGTGGGAGGGCATCGAGGCGGCGCGCCGGCTCGAGCGCCAGGGCATCCACACCAACCTCACGCTGCTGTTCTCCTTCTGCCAGGCGGTGGCCTGCGGCGACGCCGGCGTGAAGCTCATCTCGCCTTTCGTCGGACGCATCTACGACTGGCACAAGAAGTCCGCCGGTGCCGCGTGGGACGAGGCAGCCCGTGCCGGCGAAAACGATCCGGGCGTGCAATCGGTGCGCCAGATCTACGACTACTACAAGCAGCACGGCATCGCCACCGAGGTGATGGGCGCGAGCTTTCGCAACATCGGCCAGATCGCCGCCCTGGCCGGCTGCGACCTGCTCACCATCAGCCCCGAGTTGCTGGCCGAGATGTCGAAGCGGCCGAACAGCGACGCACCGCTCGTGCGCGCGCTCGATCCGGCGGCTGCCAGGGCGCGCGACAGCCAGCGCGTGCACTTCGACGAGCCGGCCTTCCGCCTGGCGCTCAACGAGGATGCCATGGCCACCGAGAAGCTGGCAGAAGGCATCCGTGCTTTCGCGGCCGACGCGGTCAAGCTCGAGAAGCTGATGACGGGGGCCGCATGACCGTCCGCTGCGACCGCACCCCGGCCTGGAGCGAACTGCGGCGCCATGCCGACAAGGCAGGGCGCGGCTTCGATCTGCGCCAGGCCTTTGCCAACGACCCTGGCCGCTTCGCCGCCTTCAGCCAGGAGGCGCCCCACGTCTTCGCCGACCTGTCCAAGAACCTGATCGACGCACCGGCGCAGCAGTTGCTGTTGACGCTGGCGCACCAGTGCGGGCTGCAGGCAAGGCGCGATGCGATGTTCGGCGGCGAGCGCATCAATAGCACCGAGGACCGCGCGGTGATGCACCACCTGCTGCGCGCGCCGGGCAGTGCGCCGGTTGCCGGCAGCCGCGGGCAGGCGGCCGACCGGGCGCAGGTCCATGCCACGCTCGACGCGATGCTGGCCTACGCCGAGTCGATCCGGGCCGATCACACCATCACCGACGTCGTCAACATCGGCATCGGCGGGTCCGACCTCGGCCCGCAGATGGCCGTGCTGGCGCTGGCCGAATACGTCGCGCCGGGCAAGCGCTTCCATTTCGTCTCGAACGTGGACGGCCATGAACTGGCCGGCGTGCTCAAGGGCCTGGCGCCCGAGCACACGCTGTTCCTCATCGCTTCCAAGACCTTCACCACCGCCGAGACCATGGCCAACGCGCGTTCGGCGCGGCGCTGGTTCGAGCAGTCCGGGGGCAAGGACGTGGCGCGCCACTTCGCCGCGTTGACCACCAACGTGCAGGCGGCGAACGACTTCGGCATCCGGACCACGTTCGGTTTCTGGGACTGGGTGGGCGGCCGCTATTCGCTGTGGTCGGCCATCGGCCTTCCCATCGCGCTGGCCATCGGCGGGGAGGGTTTCAGGGCGCTGCTGGCTGGCGCCCATGCCATGGACGAGCACTTCCGCAGCGCGCCGCTGGAGCGCAACCTGCCGGTGCGCCTGGGCCTGCTCGACGTCTGGTACCGCGATTTCCTGGGCATGACCAGCCGCTGCATCGCGCCTTATCACAGCGCGCTGCGGCGCCTGCCGGCCTACCTGCAGCAGCTCGAGATGGAAAGCAACGGCAAGCGCGTCGACCTGGACGGCCAGCCGCTGCCGTTCGGCACCTCGCCCGTGCTGTGGGGCGAGCCCGGCACCAACGGCCAGCACGCCTACTTCCAGATGCTGCACCAGGGCACCGACGTGGTGCCGCTGGAATTCCTGGCGGTGCGCACACCGGCACACGATTTGCCCGGACACCATCCGCAACTGCTGGCCAACGCGCTGGCGCAGGCGCAGGCGCTGATGGTGGGCCGGGCCGATGCCGGCGGGCACCGCGACTTTCCGGGCAACCGGCCGAGCACCTTCTTCGTGCTGGAGCGACTGACCCCGGAATCGCTGGGCGCCTTCATTGCCATGTACGAGCACCGCGTGTTCACCAGCGGTGCGCTCTGGGGCATCAACAGTTTCGACCAATGGGGGGTCGAGTTGGGCAAGGTGCTCGCCAAGGACCTGGAGCCGCGTCTCGCGTCCGGCGACGTCGGCGGCCTGGACGCGTCCACGGCGGGCCTGGTCGCCCGCCTGCGGCAGGACTGAGATCAGGCGGCCTTCGGCCGCTAAGGGTATTTGCTAGGATCGGGCGGCGCGCGAAGTCAGCCCACGCTTCTCATGCGTCTCCTCCGGAGACCGCCGGCCGCCAAGGCCATCGCCGCTTCGCGCCCGCTTCCCAACCCTCATCGCTCTAGCAAAGGACGCGCACGCATGCCCGCTCAACCCGCCGCCGCCAACTCCATCCGAAGTACTCCGCCGCGCTGGCCGCTGGCGCTCCTGGGCCTGCTGCTGCTGCTCATCGGCCTGGCCCTGGCCATCGGCGGCGTTCGCCTGGCGACCCTCGGCGGGTCCTGGTACTACCTGATCGCCGGCGCCGGGCTCGTCCTGAGCGGGCTGTTCTTCATGTGGCGCCGCATGGCCGGCTTCTGGCTCTATGCCGCGGTCTTCGTCGGCACGCTGGCGTGGTCCTATGCCGAGGTCGGCTTGCAGTTCTGGCCGCTGGTGCCGCGCCTGGCGCCGGTGCTGGTGCTGGGCCTGCTCGTGCTGCTGGCGCTGCCCCGCCTGTCGCAGGGCCGCGTGCGTGGTGCCGCATTCGCCGGCGCGGCGCTGATGGTGCTGGCCCTGGTCGGTGGCGGCGCGGCGATGTTCGTGCCGCACGCCGTGGTCGAAGGCCCGCCGCTTGCCGCAGCGCCGGCGGCGGCACCGGCACCGGCCGGTGAATCGCGCTGGCAGTACTACGGCCGCACCCCGGCCGGTACCCGCTTCGCGCCGGAGGCGAAGATCAACACCGGCAACGTCGACCAGCTCGAGGTGGCGTGGACCTTCCGCACCGGCGAAATCGCCGGCCCCGGCTCGGAGAACCAGAACACGCCGGTGCAGATCGGTGACGCCGTGTACGTCTGCACGCCGCGCAACCAGGTCATCGCCCTCGATGCGGACGCCGGCACCGAACGGTGGCGCTTCGACCCCAAGGCGAACGCCAAGGTCTGGAACCGCTGCCGCGGCGTGGGCTACTACGAGCCGGCCGCGGTGCAGCAGCGCGTGGGCGACGCGGCGGCAACGCCGGCGCTGCCCGCAGGCGACACGTGCGCGCGCCGCATCGTGCTCACCACGGTGGACGCGCGCCTGATCGAACTCGACGCCGTCACCGGCAAGCCGTGCGAGACCTTCGGCCAGGGCGGCACGGTGGACCTGAAGCAGGGCATGGGCGAGGTCAAGCCCTTCTACTACTTCCAGACCTCCATGCCGACGGTGGTGCGCAACCTGATCGTCATCGGCGGCTGGGTCTTCGACGGCCGGTCCGTCGACGAGCCCTCGGGCGTGGTGCGCGCCTTCAGTGCCGACACCGGCGAACTCGTCTGGGCCTGGGACGCCGGCAACCCGGACATCACCGGACTGCCGCCGGCAGGCCAGACCTACACCCGCAGCACGCCGAACGTCTGGTCCACGCCCGCCTTCGACGACAAGCTGGGCCTGATCTACCTGCCCACCGGCAACAACCCGCCGGACTTCTGGGGCGCGCAGCGCAAAGGCGCGTCGGAGACGCACTCGTCGTCGGTGGTGGCGGTGGACATCGCCACCGGCCGCGAGCGCTGGCGCTTCCAGACGGTGCACCACGACCTGTGGGACTACGACGTGCCTTCGCAACCGGCACTGACCGACGTGCCGGACGGCAAGGGCGGCACGGTGCCGGCGCTGATCCAGCTGACCAAGCGCGGCCAGATCTTCATGCTCGACCGACGCGACGGCAAGCCGATCGCACAGGTCGAGGAGCGGGCCGTGCCGCAGGGCGGGCAGCAGGGCGAACGGACGTCGCCGACGCAGCCCTATTCGGTCGGCATGCCGGCCATCGGCACCGATCCGCTGACCGAGGCGCGCATGTGGGGCGCCACCTGGTTCGACCAGCTGGCCTGCCGCATCGCGTTCCGCAAGCTGCGCTACGACGGCGAGTTCACGCCGCCCACCACCACGCCCAGCCTGATCTACCCCGGCTACTACGGCGGCATGAACTGGGGCAGCGGCTCGATCGACGAGCGCGACGGCCTGCTGGTGGTCAACGACATCCGCATGCCGCAACAGGTGCAGCTGATTCCGCGCGCCGTCGCCGACGGCAAGACCATGTCGCTGGGGCACGGCGTCGGCCTGCACCCGCAGGAAGGCACGCCCTATGCCATCTCGCAGCAGGGCTTCAACTCGCCGCTGAACCTGCCGTGCCACGCGCCGCCGTGGGGCACGCTGACCGGCATCGACCTGAAGACACGCCAGGTGGTCTGGCAGCGCCCGCTCGGTACGGTGCAGGACGTGGTGGTCGGCGCCGGCGCGCAAGGCGGTGGCTTCAAGGTGCGGGCGCCGGTGCCGCTCGGCATGCCGAGCCTGGGCGGTCCCATCACGACGGCCGGCGGCCTGACCTTCTACGGCGGCTCGCAGGACTACTACCTGCGCGCCTTCGACAGCCGTACCGGCCGCGAACTGTGGAAGGGCCGCATGCCGGTCGGCGGGCAGGCCACGCCCATGACCTACGTGTCGCCCCGCAGCGGGCAGCAGTACGTGGTGATGGCCGCCGGCGGCTCCCGCCAGTCGCCCGACCGTGGCGACTACGTGATCGCGTGGAAGCTCAAGGGCCAGTGAAGCGCTGACGGCGTCTGCCGTTGCGGCCGCGCATCGCCCTGGCCGTGCCCATTCCCATCGGGCACGAGGTTGTGCCTATGATCGCGGCGGGCATTTCGCCCGGGAGCGACGCCACGAGGGGGCCCGAGCCATGAACTTCACCCAAGCCGTGCAGGTGTGCCTGCGCAAGTACGTCGAATTCAGCGGGCGCGCGTCGCGGTCCGAATTCTGGTGGTTCGCGCTGTTCCAGCTGATCGTGCTGGTGGTCGCCGGAATCTTCGGGGACCGCATCTACGGCATCGCCGCCTTGCTCCTGCTGCTGCCCTCGCTGGCGGCGGCCGCCCGTCGCCTGCACGACGTCGGCAAGAGCGCCTGGTTCCTGCTCCTGCACTTCGTGCCGATCGTCGGGCTGATCGTGCTGATCTATTTCTGGGTCCAGCCGTCCCAGGCGGCGCAGCCGGCAGGCGACGTTTTCGTGCCGCCCGTGGCCTGAGCCGTCGGACGCCGGCACGGCGGTTGCATGCGGCCGTGGCATGCCGGTCGCCGCCGCCCCCTCGCCATCCGCCCTGAGCGTCGCCGCCGATCCGTTGTGGCAGCGCCAGCTCGGGCTGCTGCTCGAATCGACCGGGGAGGGCATCTTCGGCATCGACCTGGCCGGCCACTGCGTGTTCATCAACCGCGCCGGCGCCCGCATGCTCGGCTGGGATGCGGACGAGGTGCTGGGCCGCAACATGCATTGGCTGACGCATCACTCGCACGCCGACGGCAGCGCCTACCCGGACAGCGACTGCCCAATCTTCAATGCCTTCCGCCAGGGGCTGCCCTGCCGCATCGACACCGAGGTGTTCTGGCGCAGCGACGGCAGCGCCTTCGCGGTCGAGTATTCAAGCCATCCGATCCTCGACGGCGCCGAGGTGCGCGGCGCCGTCATCACCTTCCTGGACATCACCGGGCGCAAGCGCGCCGCGCAGGCGCTGCAGCGCGCCAAGGATGAGCTGGAGCAGCGCGTCGGCGAGCGCACGCGCGAGCTTTCGGCTGCCCTTGGCCAGTTGCGCGAGCTTTCGGCCTACCTGGAGTCGGTGCGCGAGGAAGAGCGCACCCGCATCGCGCGCGAAGTCCACGACGAGCTGGGCAGCCTGCTGGTGGCGTTGCGCATGGACGTGACCTGGCTGGACAAGCGTCTGGGGGAACAGCAGGCCCGCGAGCCGCAGGCGGCGCAGGACATGCGCGAGCGCATGCGCTGCAAGTGCGGGAACATGAGCCGGCTGATCGAGAGCGCGGTGGACAACGTGGGCCGCATCATCACCGACCTGCGGCCCAGCATCCTGGACCACCAGGGGCTGTGGGCCGCGCTCGAGTGGCAGGCCCAGGAATTCACCCAGGCCGGCGAGATCGACCTGGATTGGCAGGTGCCGCACCAGCCGTTGCCCGAATTGCCTGAGCCGGCCGCGATGGCGGTCTTCCGGATCTTCCAGGAGATGCTGTCGAACATCGGCCGCCACGCACGGGCCAGTCGTGTACAGGTGCGCATCGCGCAGGCGGCCGGCACGCTGGTGCTGCGCGTGCGCGACGATGGGTGCGGCGCGCCGCCGGGCGCCTTCGAGGCTTCCGATGCCTACGGTGTGATGGGCATGCGCGAGCGTGCGCTGCACCTGGGCGGCAGCCTGGCGATCCACAGCAACCCGGGACAAGGCTGCGCCCTGGAGCTGCGCCTTCCGCTGCCGGCCGCCATGCCATGACCGCGCCGACCCGCGTCCTCCTGGCCGACGACCACCGTATCGTGCGCGAAGGCCTCAAGCAGGTCCTGGCCGATGCCCCGGAAATCGAGATCGCGACCGAAGCCACCAGCGGCGCCGAGGTGCTGGCCGCGGTGCGGGCATCCGGCGGGCCGCCGGCGCTGCACGTGGTCCTGCTCGACATCGCCATGCCCGACGGGGACGGCCTGGACGTGCTGCAGGCGCTGCGCAAAGGCTGGCCGACGCTGCCCGTGCTGATGCTCAGCACCTATCCGGAGCGCCAGTACGCGGTGCGGTGCATCCGCCTGGGCGCCGCCGGCTACCTGAACAAGGGCGCGGACCCGGACGACATGATCGCCGCCGTGCGCAAGGTGGCGGCAGGCGGCCGCTACGTCACGCCGGCCACGGCCGAACAGCTCGCCGGCGCGCTCGACCGCGACCGGGGCCGTGTTGGCCACGAGGCGCTGTCGCACCGCGAATACCAGGTGTTCCGGCTGCTCACCACGGGGCACAACGTGAGCGAGATTGGTGCGCGACTGCAGCTGGCCTCCAATACCGTGAGCACGTACCGCGCCCGCATCCTGGAAAAGACGGGCACGCGCAACGACGTCGAACTGGCGCTGTACGCCGAACGGCACGCGCGCGGCGGCGGCGCGGCGTGACCCTGTAGGGCTGGCTCTACACCGCGTAGCGCCGCCCGGCACGATTTTGCGGGGCGCCGGCTCGCACCGGCCGGTCTGGCGCGGCGCTTGCGATCAGCGGGTCTGTTCATACGCAACCAGGTGACCGAACCATGACCTCCCCGACCGACCAGGCCCCGAGCCCGAGCTACGACGCCTACGACGCCGATCGCCCGCTCTTGATGCGCTGCGCCTGCGGCGAGGACCACGCGCCCGGCCAGCACCCGCAGGCCACGGCGGCTGTCGCCGCGCCGCCGACCGAGGAGGCGCTGTCGCGCGACTTCATCGAAGCCACGCTGGTCAAGGCGCTGTTCCCGCGCGACGCCGTGCGGCGGGGCTTTCTCAAGGCGGTGGGCGCCGGCACCGCGCGCGCGGCCATCGCCTCGCTGCTGCCGGTGGGCGCGCTGCAGGCCATGGCGCAGGAGCGCGGATCGCTGGAGAAGAAGGACCTGAAGATCGGCTTCATTGCGATCACGTGTGCCAGCCCCCTCATCATGGCCGACCCGCTGGGCTTCTATCGCAAGGAGGGGCTCAACGTGCAGCTCAACAAGACGGCGGGCTGGGCGCTGATTCGCGACAAGATGCTCAACAAGGAGTACGACGCCAGCCACTTCCTGTCGCCGATGCCGCTGGCCATCTCGATGGGCCTTGGCGCCACGCAGGTGCCGATGAAGGTCGCCAGCATCCAGAACACCAACGGCCAGGCCATCACGCTTCACATGAAGCACAAGGACAAGCGCGACCCCAGGCAGTGGAAGGGCTTCAGGTTCGCCGTGCCCTTCGAGTACAGCATGCACAACTTCCTGCTGCGCTACTACCTGGCAGAGCACGGCATCAACCCGGACACCGACGTGCAGATCCGCGTGACACCGCCGCCGGAGATGGTGGCCAACCTGCGCGCGGGCAACATCGACGGCTTTCTCGGGCCGGATCCGTTCAACCAGCGCGCCGTCTATGACGAGGTGGGCTTCATCCACATCCTGTCGAAGGACATCTGGGACGGACACCCCTGCTGCGCCTTCGGCATGAGCGAGGCCTTCATCCAGCAGAACCCGAACACGTTCGCGGCGCTGTACCGCGCGGTGCTCACCGCCAGCTACATGGCCAGCCTGCCGAAGGACCGCTCCCTCATCGCCAAGGTGATCGCGCCGCCGCAGTACCTGAACCAGCCCGAGACGGTGATCGAACAGGTGCTGACCGGCAAGTTCGCCGACGGCCTGGGCAACATCAAGAACGTGCCCGACCGGGCCAACTTCGACCCCATGCCCTGGCAGAGCATGGCCGTGTGGATGCTCACGCAGATGAAGCGCTGGGGCTACGTCAAGGGCGATGTCGACTATCGCGGCATCGCCGAACAGGTGTTCCTGCTGACTGACGCGAAGAAGTACATGTCGCAGGTGGGCTTCAGGCCGCCGGAGGGTGCATATCGGCGCTTCAAGGTGATGGGCAAGGAGTTCGATCCGGCGCGGCCCGAGGAATACCTGGGCAGCTTCGCCATCCAGAAGGCGTCCGCCGCATGACGCGCCCGCAATGGCAGGCGGCGCTGCTGTCGCTGTGCATCGCGTTGGCCCTGCTGGCACTGTGGCACGTGCTTACCCTGCCGCAGTCCGGCGCCGGCGCGGCGGCCGCGATGACGCCCGAGCAGGCCGAGTACGCCAGGCTGATGGGCAAGGACCCCGGCGCGCGCAAGAGCAGCGGATTTCCGACGCCGGCGCAACTGGGCGAGGCAGCCTGGCGCCAGTTGTCCGATCCCTTCTACGACAACGGGCCGAACGACAAGGGCATCGCGGTGCAACTGGCGTATTCGCTCGGACGCGTCGGCCTGGGCTTCATGCTGGCCTGCGTGGTGGCCGTGCCGCTGGGCTTCGTGATCGGCATGAGCCCGCTGCTGCACAGGAGCCTGGATCCGTTCATCCAGGTGCTCAAGCCGATCAGCCCGCTTGCCTGGATGCCGCTGGCGCTCTACACGATCAAGGACAGCTCCGTGTCCGGCGTGTTCGTCATCTTCATCTGCTCGATCTGGCCGATGCTGCTCAACACCGCCTTTGGCGTGGCGTCCGTGCGCCGCGAATGGCTCGATGTGGCGCGCACGCTGGAGGTGACGCCGATGCGCAAGGCGCTGCGCGTGATCCTGCCGGCCGCGGCGCCGACCATCCTCACCGGCATGCGCATCAGCATGAGCATCGCGTGGCTGGTGATCGTTGCCGCCGAGATGCTGGTGGGCGGCACCGGCATCGGGTATTTCGTCTGGAACGAGTGGAACAACCTCTCGCTCACGCACGTGATCCTGGCGATCGTGCTGATCGGCGTGGTGGGCATGCTGCTCGACCGCATGTTCGCGGCCCTGCAAAGGCTGGTCACCTATGTGGAGTGACGTGCGCACCTCCTTGGCCGCGCCCCCGTCGGCCGGCGCGCCTGCGGCCGGTGGCGCCGATGCCCCATTGCTGCAGGTGCAGGGCCTGGCCAAGGCCTACGTGCCCGGGCGCCCGGTCTTCGCCGGTGTCGACTTCGGCCTGCAGGCTGGCGAGTTCGTCTGCGTGATCGGCCATTCGGGCTGCGGCAAGACGACCATCCTCAACGTCCTGGCAGGGCTGGAGCACGCCAGCGCCGGCCATGTGCTGATGGACGGGCGCGAGATCGACAGCCCGGGCCTGGAGCGCGGCGTGGTGTTCCAGGGCCACGCGCTCATGCCGTGGCTTTCGGTGCGGCGCAACATTGCCTTCGCGGTGGAATCGCGCTGGCCGCAGTGGTCGCGCGCGCAGGTCGACGAACAGGTGCGGCGCCACGTGGCGCTGGTCGGGCTGGGCGCGGCCATCGACAAGAAGCCGGCGCAGCTGTCGGGCGGCATGAAGCAGCGCGTGGGAATCGCGCGCGCCTTTGCCATCCAGCCGCGGATGCTGCTTCTCGACGAGCCTTTCGGCGCGCTCGACGCGCTCACGCGCGGCACCATCCAGGACGAGCTGATGGCCATCGTTCGCGAGACCCGCCAGACCGTCTTCATGATCACGCACGACGTGGACGAGGCCATCCTCCTGGCCGATCGCGTCCTGCTGATGAGCAACGGCCACGACGCGTCCGACGGCGCGGGCTACGTACCCGGCCGCGTCGCGGAGGTGGTGGTCAATCCGCTGCCGCGCGAGCGTTCGCGCGCCGGCCTGCATCGCCTGCCGGGCTATTACGAACTGCGCAACCACATCGTCGATTTCCTGGTCGCCCGGGCGCAGCCGCCCGCGCGCGCCTGAGCATTCCATCCAACCACCGCAAGGAGCCAAGCCATGAACCGCAACGACGTCACCGAGAAGATCATCACCGCCAAGGTTGCCAAGGGCCTCAAATGGGAAGCCGTGGCCGCGCAGGTCGGCCAGTCGAAGGAATGGACCACTGCGCTGTGCCTGGGCCAGATGACCGCCACCGCCGAGCAGGCCGCCGTCCTTGGCGACATCTTCGGACTGACGGACGAGGAACAGAAGTGGCTGCAGATCGTCCCCTACAAGGGTTCGCTGCCCACCGCGGTCCCGACCGATCCGCTGATCTATCGCTGGTACGAGATCGTCAACGTCTACGGCAGCACCATCAAGGAGCTGATCCACGAGGAGTTCGGGGACGGCATCATGAGCGCCATCGACTTCAAGCTCGACATCGACCGCGAGGCCGATCCGAAGGGCGACCGGGTGCACGTGGTGATGTCCGGCAAGTTCCTGCCGTACAAGACGTACTAGGTCGCGCCGGCGGCGGCGGTCATCCGAACGCCGGGCTGCGAAGCAGTTCCGACTTCAGCCAGGTCGTCACCGCGCCCGGCTTGGCGTCCACCCGCCACAGCACGTCCAGGCCCACTGTCCACTCGGTGAACGGGTAGGCCTCGAGCTTGAGTTCCACCAGCTCGCCGGCCTGCAGTTCGCTCGCGATCGCCCAGCGCGGCAGACTGGTCCAGCCGACGCCACCCTTGAGCAGCTGCACCAGCACTGCCTGGCTGTGCACCTGCCAGGTCCGGGGCGATTTGAGGTATTCGACGGTCAGCAGGTGGCGGATCTGGCCGGACAGCACCAGCTGCAGGTGGTCGGCCAGCTGCGCGAAGCGCACGCTCTGAAAGCGTGCCAGCGGATGGTCGCGCTGCACCACGTTGACGAAGGCGACCTGTCCGACGCGGCAGAAGCCGATGCCAGGCGGGTAGTGCGCGCGGGCGCAGCCCAGTCCCAGCGACACCGTCTCGCGACCGACCAGGTCCAGCAGTTCGTCATCGCCGGGCGCCCGAAGCGCCAGCCTTACCGCGGGAAACTTCTGCTGCAGCGCCGACAGCACCGGCGCCAGCGCCGCACCCGGAAAGGCATCTTCGATGCCGATGGATATGCGGGTTTCCGCGTCGCTGGCCAGCGCGCCGGCATGGGCGTTGAGGCTGTCGCAGTGCGACAGGATGGCCTCGGCCTGTGGCAGCAGGGCTTCGCCAGCCGGCGTCAGCACCGGATAGCGGCCGCTGCGGTCGAACAGCGCCACGCCCAGGTCGATCTCCAGTTCGCTGATGGCGGTGCTCACCGCCGACTGCGCCTTGCCGAGCCGGCGCGCCGTTGCCGAGAACGAGGTCTCGCGCGTGGCAGCCACGAACACCTCCAGGCGATCGAGCGACAGCTGCATGTGATCCATCTCCAATTCAGATGGGTCCTATTTTTACCTGCGCGCGCCTGCCTTCCCAGAATGCGAACCGTCCCGGCACCGCCCGGCCATCGCCCTCGACCGAAGAAGACGTAACCGCCATGAACTCCGCCAGCGCACCCGTGCACGAAGTCGACCAACCCTTGCCGATCGGCCGGCTCGGCCTGCTGGGCTTCCAGCACGTGCTGGTCATGTACTCGGCCTGCATCGTGGTGCCGCTCATCCTGGGGGCGGCGCTGAAACTCCCGAAAGAGCAGCTGGTGGTGATCATCAGCGCCGACCTGTTCGCCGCCGGGCTGATCTCGCTGGTGCAGTCGCTCGGGCTGTTCGGCTTCGGCATGCGGATGCCGGTGATGATGGGCGTGACCTTCACGGCGGTGACGCCGATGATCGCGATCGGCATCGATCCTTCGCTGGGCCTGCTCGGGGTCTATGGCGCCATCATCGCGTCGGGGCTGTTCGGGATCGCGATGGCGCCGTTGATGGGGCGCTTCCTGCGCTTCTTTCCACCGGTGGTCACCGGCTCTGTGCTGCTGGTGATCGGCATCAGCCTCATGAAGGTGGGCATCGACTGGTCGGCCGGCGGCCAGCCGCTGCTGCCCGACGGGAGCCCCAATCCCCAGTACGGCAACCCCGTCTACCTGGCCGTGTCGCTGGGCGTGCTCGTGCTCATCCTCGGGCTGTCGCGCTTTGCCAAGGGCTTCATTGCGAACATCGCCGTTCTGCTGGGCGTGCTCGCCGGTTTTGCCGCGGCCTGCCTGCTGGGTGAGGTGCGGCTGGACGGCTGGGCCGGCGAGCCGTGGTTCGCGCTGATCCGCCCGTTCGCCTTCGGCATGCCGGTGTTCGACCCCGTGGCCATCGTCTCGATGTGCCTGGTAATGCTGGTGACGCTGGTCGAATCGACCGGGATGTTCCTCGCGCTCGGCACCATCGTCGGGCGGCCGACCACGCCCGAGCGCCTGGTGCGCGGCCTGCGCGCCGACGGCCTGGGCGCCGTGCTCGGCGGCATCTTCAATGCGTTTCCCTACACTTCGTTCTCGCAGAACATCGGGCTGGTGACGCTTACCGGCGTCAAGAGCCGCTATGTCTGCGCCGCTGCCGGCGTGATCCTGGTGCTGATGGGGCTGTTCCCGAAGCTGGCCTTCGTGGTCGCCTCGACCCCGCCCTTCGTGCTTGGCGCCGCCGCCATGGTGATGTTCGGCATGGTGGCGATGATGGGGGTGCGCATCCTCGCGACGGTCGATTTCGAGCGCCATCGCGGCAACACGCTGGTCGCCGCAGTCAGCGTTGGCGTGGGCACCATCCCGCTGCTGTCGGAGCGATTCTTCGCGCAACTGCCCGCGTGGACGCACGTGCTGACCGACAGCGGAATCATCCTGACCACGCTCAGCGCCATCGTTCTGAACCTGCTGTTCAACGGCCTCGGCTCGCGCCGGCAGGCCGAGCTGGACAGCGCCCGCGTGGCGGCGACGGCCGACGCGTGAACGACCCGCGCCGCAGCGACGCTGCCGGCACCACTCTCAACTGGACACCCCCATGAATTCCCTGATTCTTCACGCCGACCACCTGCTGACCATGGACGGCGGTAACGCGATCATTGCCGACGGCGCCGTGCTGGTCGCGCCGGACGGCCGCATCGCGCAGGTGGCGCCCGCGGCCGAAGTGATGGCCGCGCACCCTCATGTGCCGGTCAAGCGGCTTGCAAACCGCCTGCTGATGCCCGGCCTGGTCAATGCGCACGCGCATTCGGGCCTGTTGCGCGGCACTGCGGAAGGGCTGCCCGTGTGGGAATGGCTGCAGCAGTACATCGACCCGATGCACCGCGTGGTCAGCCCGCAGGACGCCGAGACGGCCTCTCGCCTGTGCTATGCCGAGGCGCTGCTCTCGGGTACCACCACCGTGGTGGACATGTGGCGCTACATGCACGGCAGCGCCCGGGCCGCGAACGACCTGGGCATCCGCGCGGTGCTGGTGCCCTACGTGGCCGAGCATCCCGCGCACGACTACTTCGAGACGCTGGACACCAACGAGGCCCTGATCCGGGACTGGCACGGCGGGGCAGGCGGGCGCATCCAGGTCTGGGTCGGACTCGAGCACATGTTCTATGCCACGCCCGACGCCTGGAAGCGCGCGATCGCGATCAGCCGGCACTACGGGGTGGGTTTTCACACGCACAGCAACGAAAGCCGCTTCGACGTGGAGGAAACGCAGCGCCGGCACGGCATGCGGCCGATCCAGGCGCTGGAGCATTTCGGGTTGCTCGACGCGCCGCAGGTGCTGCTGGCGCACTGCGTCTGGCTGGACGACGAGGAAATCGCCATCCTCGCGCGCCGCGGCATCGGCGTGGCGCACAACCCGGTCAGCAACATGAAGCTGGCCAGCGGCGCCGCACCGGTGGAGGCGCTCCTGGCCGCGGGTGTGGCAGTGGGCCTGGGCACCGACGGCGAGAAGGAGAACAACAACCTCGACATGTTCGAGGAGATGAAGACGTCCTCGCTGCTGGCCAAGTTCTCCAGGCTCGACGCCGCCGCGCTCGATGCCTGGTCGGTCTGCCGCATGGCCACCATCGGCGGCGCGCGCGCACTGGGCCTGGACGCGCAGATCGGCTCGATCGAGCCCGGCAAGATGGCCGACCTGATCGCCGTTCGCACCGACACCCCGCGCATGACACCGCTGCTCGGCGGTGCCGGCGGCAACCTGCATCACAACCTGGTGCACGCGGTGCAGGGCGGCGACGTCGACATGACGATGGTGGCCGGACGCATCCTGGTCGATGGCGGTGCGCTGTGCAGTGCCGACCTCCAGGCGCTGATCGGCGACGCCAACCGCGCCGTGCCCGACCTGTTCCGCCGCCGCGCCGACTGGCTGCGCGAGAACGCCACGGTCGACGCGCTGCGCGAGGCGGCCGGCGCATCGTCCGCAACCTAGGACGAGCGCCGCGCGCCCAAGAAAAAACCCGCAGCCCTTGCGAGCTGCGGGTTCGGCGTCTTGGCCGGGCGCGCGTGGCGCGTCCCGGCCGGGGACGAATTACATGTCCATGCCGCCCATGCCACCCATGCCGCCCATGCCACCAGGCATGCCGCCGGCAGGCGCTTCGTCCTTCGGAGCCTCGGCCACCATGGCTTCGGTCGTCAGCAGCAGCGAAGCCACGGAAGCGGCGTTCTGCAGCGCGGTGCGGGTCACCTTGGTCGGGTCCAGGATGCCCAGCTCGAGCATGTCGCCGTAGGAATCGTTGGCGGCGTTGAAGCCGAAGTTGCCCTTGCCTTCCAGCACCTTGTTCACCACGACCGACGGCTCGCCACCGGCGTTGGCGACGATCTCGCGCAGGGGCGCCTCGATGGCCTTGAGCACCAGCTTGATGCCGGCTTCCTGGTCGACGTTGTCGCCCTTGACCTTGTCGCCCACGGCCTGCTTGGCACGCAGCAGCGCAACGCCGCCGCCGGCCACGACGCCTTCTTCCACTGCAGCGCGGGTCGCGTGCAGGGCGTCTTCGACGCGTGCCTTCTTTTCCTTCATCTCGACTTCGGTGGCTGCACCGACCTTGATGACGGCCACGCCGCCGGCCAGCTTGGCCACACGCTCTTGCAGCTTCTCGCGGTCATAGTCGCTGGTCGCTTCCTCGATCTGGACGCGGATCTGCTTGACGCGCGCCTCGATGTCGGCACCGGCGCCGGCGCCGTCGATCACGATGGTGTTTTCCTTGCCCACTTCGATGCGCTTGGCCTGGCCCAGGTCGGCCAGCGTCACCTTCTCGAGCGACAGGCCCACTTCTTCAGCGATGACCTTGCCGCCCGTCAGGATGGCGATGTCTTCCAGCATGGCCTTGCGACGGTCGCCGAAGCCCGGTGCCTTGACGGCCACGACCTTCAGGATGCCGCGGATGGTGTTCACCACCAGGGTCGCCAGGGCTTCGCCTTCGACTTCCTCGGCAATGATCAGCAGCGGGCGGCTGGCCTTGGCCACTTGTTCCAGCGTCGGCAGCAGGTCGCGGATGTTGCTGATCTTCTTGTCGAACAGCAGGACGAACGGGTTCTCCAGCAGCGCGACTTGCTTCTCGGGGTTGTTGATGAAGTAGGGCGACAGGTAGCCGCGGTCGAACTGCATGCCTTCGACGACGTCCAGTTCGCTGTCGAGCGACTTGCCGTCTTCGACGGTGATCACGCCTTCCTTGCCGACCTTGTCCATCGCGTCAGCGATGATCTTGCCAATGGTCTCGTCGCTGTTGGCCGAGATCGAGCCGACTTGCGCGATTTCCTTGCTGGTAGTGGTGGCCTTGGAGGCCTTCTTCAGCTCTTCGACCAGGGCTGCGACGGCCTTGTCGATGCCGCGCTTGAGGTCCATCGGGTTCAGACCGGCGGCCACGTACTTGGAGCCTTCGCGCACGATGGCCTGGGCCAGCACGGTCGCGGTGGTGGTGCCGTCACCGGCGTTGTCGCTGGTCTTGGAAGCGACTTCCTTGACGAGCTGCGCGCCCATGTTCTGGAGCTTGTCCTTGAGCTCGATTTCCTTGGCGACCGACACGCCGTCCTTGGTCACCGTGGGGGCGCCGAACGAACGCTCGAGCACAACATTGCGGCCCTTCGGGCCCAGCGTGACCTTGACCGCGTTGGCCAGGATGTTCACGCCTTCGACCATGCGAGCACGGGCTTCGCCGCCGAAAACTACGTCTTTTGCTGCCATTTTCAGTTAACTCCGAAAGATTTGCTTGATCTGGTCTGATCGGATGGGGTCGGGGAGGCGGCTGCGCCGGCGGGCCCGACCCTGGCGATCACTTCGATTCGACAACCGCGAAGAGGTCGTCTTCCTTCATGACCAGCAGTTCGTCGCCGTCGACCTTGACGGTCTGGCCGCTGTACTTGCCGAACAGGACACGGTCGCCGACCTTGACGGTCAGGGCGGAGATTTCACCCTTGTCGTTCTTCTTGCCCGGGCCCACGGCGAGGATTTCGCCTTGGTCAGGCTTCTCGGCCGCGTTGTCGGGGATCACGATGCCCGAAGCGGTCTTGGTTTCGCTTTCAATGCGCTTGACGATCACGCGATCGGCCAAAGGACGAAGTTTCAATTGCATCTCCTGGATTTGAAACGGGTTTAATTCGCGATCCCGCCGCGAACCGACGGGGCCTGAATGTTGAATCGCGGGGCGGTTGTTAGCACTCATCCCCGACGAGTGCTAATCATAAGGGCTTTTGGCCGTGTTTCAAGGCCCCGGCGTCGCGAGCGCCAGGCGCGCCGCGCGCGCGATGCTTCCTGCGTCCACACCGAAGAACGCGCGCAGCGCGGCACGGGTGTCGCTGCGGCCGAAGCCGTCGGTGCCCAGCGTGAGATAGCGACGGCCGGCGGGCAGGAAGGCGCGAACACTCTCGGGCACGGCGCGCACGTAGTCGGTCGCGGCAATGATGGGGCCGCTGCCGCCGGCGAGCCGGCGCCCGATGAACGCGGTGCCCGGCGCCTTGTCGCCGGCCAGGGTGCGCGCCTCGCAGGCGCGGCCATCGCGCGCCAGTTCGCTCCAGCTGGTGACGCTGAAGACCTCCGCCGTGATGCCTTCGTCGGCAAGCTGCTGGGCGGCCCGGATGACCTCGGTGAAGATCGCGCCTGAGCCGAGCAGGCTGACCTGCGGCTTCGCGCCGTCCGGCCGCGCGCCCTGCCAGCCGTCGAATCGATAGCAGCCGCGCAGCACGTCGGCCTCCACGCCTGGCGGCAGGTCGGGCTGGGCGTAGTTCTCGTTCATGAGCGTGACGTAATAGAAGACGTCCTTTTGCTCGACCATCATCTCGCGAATGCCGGCGTCGACGATGACCGCCAGCTCGCCGGCGAAGGCCGGGTCGTAGGCCTTGCAATCGGGGATGGTGGCGGCGATCAGGTGGCTGGAACCGTCCTGGTGCTGCAGGCCCTCTCCGCCGAGCGTAGTGCGCCCCGATGTGGCGCCCAGCAGGAAGCCGCGCGGCCGCTGGTCGGCGGCGGCCCATATCTGGTCGCCCACGCGCTGGAAGCCGAACATCGAGTAGTAGATGTAGAACGGCAGCATCGCCAGGCCGTGCACGCTGTAGCTCGTTGCGGCGGCGGTCCAGCTCGCAATGGCGCCGGCTTCGCTGATGCCCTCCTCGAGGATCTGGCCATCGGTCGCTTCCCGGTACGAGAGCACCGAGCCGATATCCTCCGGCGCGTAGCGTTGCCCCACGCTCGAATAGATGCCGACCTGCTTGAACAGATTGGCCATGCCGAAGGTGCGGGCCTCGTCGGCCACGATGGGCACCACGCGCGGGCCCAGCGCCTTGTCCTTCATGAGGTTGCCCAGCATGCGCACGAAGGCCATGGTGGTGCTCATCGGCTTGCCGGCGGCGGTCAGCGCGAATTGCGCGAAGGCCGCAATGTCCGGCTTGGGCACGGCGGCGCATGCGGTCAGGCGGCGAGGCATGCTGCCTCCAAGCGCGGCGCGCCGGTCGAGCAGGTAGCGCATCTCGGGGCTTTCATCGGCCGGCTTGTAGAACGCAGCAGTTGTCGCCTGTTCGTCGGTCAGGGGCAGCCTGAAGCGGTCGCGGAATGCCAGAAGGTCGGTCTCGTCGAACTTCTTCTGCGAGTGCGTCGTCATCCTGCCCTGGCCGGCGCTGCCCATGCCGTAGCCCTTCTTGGTGTGGGCGAGGATCACGGTGGGTTGGCCGCGGTGCGCTGCGGCCGCAGCGTAGGCGGCATGGATCTTCACGAGATCATGGCCCCCGCGCTTGAGCAGGTCGATCTGCTCGTCGGTCAGTCCCTCGACCAGCCGCGCGAGCGCTTCGTCCTGGCCGAAGAAAGTGTCTCGGTTGTAGCGGCCATCCTTGGCGGCGAAGGTCTGCATCTGGCCGTCGACGGTGTGGGCAAAGGCGCGGGCCAGCGCGCCGGTGGTGTCGCGCGCGAACAGACCGTCCCAGTCGCTGCCCCACACCAGCTTGATCACGTTCCAGCCGGCGCCCGCGAACAGCCCCTCGAGCTCGTCGATGATGCGGCCGTTGCCGCGCACCGGTCCGTCCAGGCGCTGCAGGTTGCAGTTGACGACCCACACGAGGTTGTCGAGCTTCTCGCGTGCGGCCAGCGTCAGCGCGCTCATCGATTCGGGCTCGTCCATCTCGCCGTCCCCAAACACGCCCCAGACCTTGCGGCCTGCGCAGTCGAGAAGCTGGCGGTGGGTGAGGTAGCGCATGAAGCGCGCGTGGTAGATCGAACTGATCGGTCCGATGCCCATCGAGCCGGTCGGGAACTGCCAGAAGTCCGGCATCAGGTAGGGATGCGGGTAGCTGCTCAGTCCGCGCGCGCCGTGGCCTCGCGCGAACGCAGGCGCGGTGAGTTCCTGGCGGTAGTGCTTGAGGTCTTCCTCGCCGAGCCGCCCCTCGAGAAAGGCGCGCGCATAGACGCCCGGCGCGCTGTGCGGCTGGAAGAACACAAGGTCGCCCCCAGGCGTCCCGGTGCTCGCGTGGAAGAAGTGGTTGAAGCCGGTCTCGAACAGGTCGGCCGCGCTCGCGTAGCTCGCGATGTGGCCGCCGAGCTCGCCATAAGCCTGGTTCGCCCGCACCACCATCGCGAGCGCGTTCCAGCGCATCAGTGCCGCCAGCCGCTCCTCGATCGCCAGGTCGCCGGGAAAGGGGGGCTGGGCATCGACGGCGATCGTGTTGACATACGGAGTCGACAGCTCGGGCGTCCAGCCGATCCCCCGGGCTCGCGCCAGGCGGGCGAGTTCGTCGAGCATCCACCGGGCGCGCCCGGGTCCGTGGGCCTCGGACATGGCGACGAACGCGCTGCGCCATTCGGCGGTTTCGACGGGGTCGGGGTCGTGCATGGTGTCGCCGAGGGCGCGCAGCGCATCGGAAGAAAGCGGGGCATTCATGCTCCGGAATCTATGGCGAAGGCGCTGGAATTGGCTGCTGCTTCGACTGACTGAAGGGTTATCTAGCGGCATAAAATGCCGCCAACAATCGACATGGCGGCACTTCATGCAACTCGATGCGATCGACCTGCGCATTCTCGATGAGCTCCAGCGCGACGGTGCGCTGTCCAACGTCGAACTGGCGCGCCGCATTCACCTGTCGCCATCGCCTTGCCTGGCGCGGGTGAAAGCGCTCGAGGCAGGCGGCGTCATCCGGCGCTACGTCGCGCTGGTCGATGCCGCGGCGCTCGGGCTGGGCCTGAACGTCTTCATCTCGATCAGCCTCAAGACGCAGAGCAAGCAGTCGCTGGCCGACTTCGAGCAGCACATCGCGGAGCACGACGAGGTGATGGAGTGCTACCTCATGACCGGCGACAGCGACTACCTCATCCGGGTTGCCGTGGCCGACATTGCGGCGCTGGAGAAATTCATCCTCGAGCAGCTGACGCCGATCAGCGGGCTAGAGAAGATCCGCTCGAGCTTCGCCTTGAAGCAGGTGCGCTACAAGACCGCATTGCCCTTGAAGGGCTGACCGCCGCGGCCTGCTAGGCCTCGGAGGTTTCCCTGCGCGTGACGAGCGTGTCGATCGAATCGTTGAGCAGCTTGACCGTCAGCGGTACGTCGCGGCTGACTGCCGCCTCCATGATGTCGCGATGCTCCACGCGAGTGAACTCCGGGTCGAGCCGCCGCACGTTCAACCGGCGATGCCGGTCCGCGGAGTCGAACAGCAGTTCGTGAAAATCGAGCAGCCATTTCGAGGGGCAGGCCGCGATGATGGCGGCGTGGAAGCGGCGGTGCAGCAGCTCCCATTCGCGGTTGGTGTGTCCGTTCACGAGCGTCATCGGACAGCGCCACATGCGGTGGTATGCGAAGACCAGCTTTTCCTCCCACGCATCGTCGCCGTTGAGCAGCGATTCGCGCACCACCACTTCGTTGAGCAGCCGGCGCGCGCGGATCAGGTCGAGCAGGTCCTCGCTTGACAGCGTGGCCACGCGAAACCCCCGGCGTTCGACCTGTTCCACCAGGCGCACGGAAATCAGGCGGTTGAGGGCCTCCCGGATCGGGCTGGCACCGACGTCGTAGCGCTCCTGCAGCGTCTCGATGCGCAACTTCTTGCCCGGCGGCAGTTGGCCTTCGAGGATGTCCTCGCGCAGCCGCTCGAACACCATGCTGGCAAGTGTCGACCCCTGGCCTTCCTCGGCGGTCGATAAGGGATGGCGACTCATGGTTTCTGCATTTTGCTGACGGCGATTCTAGGGTTCCGATGGGACCTGCCCGCTGAATGCCGGAAGGGTTAGTACCAAGAAGTGTCGCCGAATGATTGAATATTATCGATAAAAAATCGTCTAGCGGCTTGATATCCGATTTTTATCGATAGAAGAGGAGAGCCTCCGTGTCCGACCCCATCCGTCCCAAAACGTTCGCGCACGTCGTCTATCGCACCTACCGTTTCCAGGAAATGCTGGACTGGTATGTCAAGGTGTTCGGCGGCAAGGTCCAATACCAGAGCCCGGTGATCGCCTTCGTCACCTACGACGACGAGCACCATCGCGTGGCATTGCTCAATCTCGGGATCGTGGTCGGCCCGTCCGATGCGCGCACGCCGCGCGGACAGCCTGGCGTGGACCACGTGGCCTACGGCTACCGCTCGCTGGCCGAACTGCTCGACAAGTACCTGGAACTCAAGGCCGTCGGCGTCATGCCGTACTGGTGCATCCACCACGGGATCACGGTCTCGCTCTACTACGCGGACCCTGACGGCAACCAGATGGAGTTCCAGACCGACAGCTATGCGACGAACGACGAGGCCAACGCGTTCATGTACGGGCCCCATTTCGAGCTCAACCCGATCGGCGTCGAGTTCGACCCCGAGGCCCTGCTTGCCCGCCTGCGCTCGGGGGAGAGCGAAGCGGCACTGCTGGGGCGCACCGAGCACCTGCCGGTTTCCCCGATCCGCGGCTCCATGGCGGTGGGCTGAGCAGCCCGCGGCGTCCGGACGACCTTCACGCTTTCCAAGAACCACACGAGGAGACAGATGATGAGCCTTGACCGCCGGTCCTTTTCGGTTGCCCTCGGCGCGCTCGGCGCCTCCACGCTGCTGGGGTCGCACGCCACGGCACAGCCTGCGGGCGCGCCGATCAAGGTGGGCGGCACGTTGGCGCTGACCGGGCCGCTGTCGTCGGTGGGCATGGTGCACAAGCTCACCGGCGAGATCTACGTCGACGAGCTCAACAAGCGCGGCGGCCTGCTCGGCCGGCCGGTGGAATGGGTGCTCAAGGACGACCAGTCCAAGCCCGACCTCACGCGGACCCTGTACGAGCAACTGGTCAATTCCGACAAGGTCGATCTGCTCATCGGCCCGTATGGCACCAGCGCCATCCTGTCTGCGATGGGGGTGGCGCAGCGCTACCAGAAGACGCTGGTGCACCACACCTTCGGCGTGCCGCCGCTGGCCAAGTACGACCAGCAGTTCTACGCCTGGGCGCTGGGGCCGGAGCCAGAGAAGACCGTGCCGGCCATCGTCTTCGATGCGCTGGCGGCTGGCAACAAGGCGCCCAAGACCATCGCGGTCGTCACCAGCAAGTTCCCCTCGGTCCATTTCATCTCGGCAGGCGTGCGCGAGGTCGCCCGCCAGCGCGGCATCCGCGAGGTGCTTTTTCTCGAGTGGGACTTCGGCAACCGGGACTTCGGCCCGATCGCCGGGCGCATCAAGGACGCCGACCCGGACCTGATCTGGGGCGGCGCGCTGGGCCTGGAGGCCAACCAGATCCTCGATGCGCTCAAGAAGATCGACTATGCGCCGCGAAGCAGCTTCTGGTATGCCCCGGCGCCCGGGCCGATGCTCAAGGCGCCGGAGGCGAACAACGCCTTGTCGCTGACGATCTTCGAGGACCATCCGCCCTTCACCGACAACCCGGTCGCCAAGCACTTCACCGAGGTCTTCCGCGAACGCGCCACGCAGGCCAACCTGCCGACCACCACGGTCGAGGTGCAGGCCGCCGCCTCGTACTCGGCCTGGCAGATCATCGAGGCTGGCGTAAACGGCGCCAAGAGCCTGGACAACAAGGCGATCGCCGCCTGGCTGCGCGCCAACCAGGTCGACACCATCCAGGGCAGGCTGCGTTTCAACGGGCCTGGCAATTTCGGCGACGACCTCAGCCGCGTCAAGCAGGTGCAGGACGGCAAGTGGCTCGTGGTCTGGCCCAGGGAATGGGCCGCCCCCGGGGCGAAGCTTCGCTGAACGACCGGCAGGCGCAATCCGATGACGCTTCCAAGCTGGACGCTGCTGGCGCAGTCGATCCTGTCGGGCCTGTTCGCGGGTGCGCTCTATGGCCTGCTCGGCCTGGGGCTGAGCCTGTCGTGGGGCATGCTGCGCCAGATCAACCTGGCGCATTTCGCACTGGCCTTCCTGGGCGCCTACCTCACCTACCAGTTGTCGACCACGCTTCGAATCGATCCGCTGGTCACCCTGGTGCTGATCGTGCCGCTGTTCTTTGCCATCGGCGCCGGCATCCACGCCATGCTGACGCGCCTGCGTGTCACCGCGTTCAACTCGATGCTGGTCACCTTCGGCATCACCGTCATGGTCGAGGCGCTGCTGCAGTGGGTCTGGACGGCCGACTACCGCAAGCTGGAATCGCACTATTCGGAGCTGCGGCTGCGCGTCGGCCCGCTGTTCCTGCCTGCGCCCGAGATGATGACGCTCGCCATGGGCGTCGGCCTGTCGCTGGCGACCTGGCTGGTGCTCCAGCGCACGGACATCGGCAAGGCGCTGCGCGCGTCGGCCGAGGACGCGTCCATCGCCGCGGCCTTCGGCGTCAACCAGCACGCGATGGCGCTGCTGTTGTCCGGGTTCAACGCGGCGCTTGCCGGTGTGGCGGGCGTGTGCATCGCGCTGGCCTACACGCTCGCGCCCTCGCAGATCTACACCTGGATCGGCGTGATCTTCGCCTGCGTCATGCTGGGCGGACTGGGTCGCCCCCTGGGACCGCTGGTCGCGGGATGCCTGATCGGTGTGACCGAGGCGCTGACCATGACGGTGGCGTCCCCGTCCTGGGCGCCGCTGGTGTCGTTCGCGCTGCTCATGGTGGTGCTGCTGCTGCGCCCCGGGAGGATCTGAGCATGCGCCGCAGCGTCATCTTCCTGCTGTCGGCCGCCGTGTTGCTGGCCCTCGTCCCCTGGTTGGGGCTGCCGGCGTTCCACGAGTCGGTGCTCTACCTGATCCTGCACTGGGTGGCCCTGGCCAGTTCCTGGAACCTGCTGTCGGGCTACTCGGGCTATTTCTCGTTCGGCCACGGCGCCTTCTTCGGCATCGGCATGTACACCACGGCGACGCTGGCGTCCCGGTTCGAATGGCCTTTCCTGTGGACGCTGCCGGCGGCTGCAGCCATGTCGGCAGCCATCGGCACGTTGATCGGGCTGGCGGCCTTTCGCGTGCACGCCGTACGTGCGGAGCTTTTCGCGCTGCTGACGCTGGCGACCACTTTCGTGGTGGCCACCATCATCCTCAACACGCCGATCGACGGCGGACCCGGCGTCTACCTCAATGCCGTGCCGGTGCCCGAGCTCGGGCCGACCCCGTCGGGAACCTTCTACCTGCTCGCGCTGGGCGCTGCCGCGCTGAGCGTGCTGTCGGCGGCCGTGATCTACCACGCCCGGCTCGGCATCGGCCTGCTGGCCATCCACGACGACGAGGACGTCGCCGAGGTGATGGGCGTGCCCACCTACCGCTACAAGCTCGGCACCTTCGCGCTGTCGTGCGCGCTGGCCGGGCTGGTCGGCGGCATCCAGGCGCTGTTCGTGTCGTACGTGACGGCAGGCGACACCTTCACCATCGCCATGCCCCTGACCGTCGTGCTGATGGCCGTGCTCGGCGGCACGCGCCATTGGGCCGGGCCGATCGTCGGCGCCACCGCCATCACGCTGCTGCTGCTGGCTTTCACGGGCGGCGACACCGCAGTCATCGGCAAGGGCCTGACCGGCCTGATCCTGGTCGTCATCATCCTCTTCATGCCCGAAGGCATCGTCGGCCAGCTCATGAAGATCTGGGCACGGCGGGCGGACGCGAGGCGGGCCGGGCGACCCATGCCCGCGTCGTCGCCTGGGCCCGAACTGCAAGTGCCGCCGCCCGGCCAGGCCCGCGCCGCGCCGCAGGTCCGTCCTGTCCTGCTTCGCGCCACCGGGGTGCGCAAGCACTTCCGCGGTGTCCAGGCCCTGCGCGGCGTGGACGTCGAAGTGCGCCAAGGCGAGATCCTCGGGCTGCTCGGCCCCAATGGCTCGGGCAAGTCCACTTTCATCAACGTGGTCAGCGGGCATCTCGCGGTCACGGCGGGCGAGGTGGCGTTCGGCGGCCTGCGCATCAGCCATCTTCCGGCGCACCGCGTGGCCCGCAGCGGCATCGCACGCACCTACCAGATACCGCGGCCGTTCGCGCACCTGACGGTACTGCAGAACGTCGCGCTGCCGGCGATGTTCGGCGCCGCCGGACGCGACCGGCAGACCGCCGAGCGGGAGGCCTGGCAATGGCTGGCCTTCACCGGCCTTGCGGACAAGGCGCACGTCCTGCCGGACGAACTGAACCTGCACCAGCGCAAGTTCCTCGAGTTCGCCCGGGCGCTGGCGTCGCGCCCGCAGGTGCTGATGCTCGACGAGGTGCTTTCGGGCCTCACGCCTTCGGAGATCGATGACGCGGTCGACCTCATCCGACGCATCCGCGACCAGGGTGCCACCATCGTGTTCGTCGAGCACGTGATGCGTGCCGTGATGGCCCTGTGCGACCGCATCGTGGTGTTCGACCAGGGGCAGGTCCTGGCCGAGGGTGCGCCGCAGGAAGTCATGCGCAGGGCGGACGTGGTGGCCGCCTACCTTGGCACGCCGGAACCTGCCTGCGCGGCCGCGCCAGGTGCCGCCCGCCCGCCCGACGAGGTCGTCCATGCTTGAGATCCGCTCGCTGCGCGTGAACTACGGACACGCGGTCGCCATCCGTGATCTCTCGCTGTCCGTGGCGCGGGGCGAACTGCTGGTCGTGGTCGGCCCGAACAGCGCCGGCAAGAGCACGCTGATCAATGCCATTGCCGGCGTGCATGCGGCCTCGGCCGGTTCGCTCCTGCTCGACGGCGAGGACTTGCGCACCCTGCCGCCGCACCGGTACTGCGAGCGTGGCATCGCGCTGGTGCCCGAAGGCCGACGGCTGTTCGCGAACATGACCGTGCGCGAGAACCTCGAGCTGGGCAGCTACCGGCGCGCTGCGCGCAAGGCGCGGGCCACGTCGCTGGAGACGGTCTGCGCGATGTTCCCGGCGGTCAAGGAGAAGCTCGGCCAGCCGGCCGGCACGTTGTCCGGAGGCCAGCAGCAGATGGTTGCGATCGGCAGGGCGCTCATGGCGCAGCCGCGCCTGCTGCTGCTCGACGAGCCCTCGCTCGGCCTGGCGCCGAGCGTCGTGGCCGACATGTTCTGCGCCATCCGCGCGATCCATGCGCAGGGCATCGCCGTGCTGCTGGTCGAGCAGAACGTGTCGATGGCGCTGGACATCGCCGGGCGCGCCGCCGTGCTCGAGGAAGGCCGCATCGTCGCCGAAGGCACGCCAGAGGCCCTGATGGCGCAGCCCGAGCTGCGTCGCGCCTACCTCGGCCTGGAAGCCGACGCGGCATGAATGAATTCGCACGAACCAACAAGGAAATGAAGGAGTCAGCCACTTGAAGACCTATGACGTCGCCGTACTCGTCGGCAGCCTGCGCCGCGAATCGACCAATCGCAAGCTTGCCACCGCACTGACCCGCGTGGCGCCTCCGGCGCTGCGCTTCCGGACCGTCGCCCTGGACGAGCTCCCCATGTACAACGGCGATCTGGAAGGCCAGCGGCCCGAATCGGTCAACCACTTCACCGAGCAGTGCGCGGCGGCCGAGGCGTTTCTGATGGTCATGCCCGAGTACAACCGCTCGCTGCCCGCGGTGCTCAAGAACGCCATCGACTGGGGCTCCAAGCCGATGGACCGCAACGTCTGGCGCGACAAGCCAGTGGTCATGGCAGGTACGTCGCCGGGGGCCATCGGCACGGCCGTAGGGCAGCAGCACCTGCGCCAGATCATGGGCATCCTGGGCGCTTCGGTGCTGGGCGGCGAGGCCTACCTGTCCTTCAAGCCCGAGATGATCGACGCGCAGGGCGACTTCGCCGACGAGTCCACGCGCAACTTCATGGCGGCCTACATGGGCCGCTTTGCCGTGTTCGTGAGCAAGCTGGTCGGCCCATGAGCAGTCAACCGGCCGATGCGCAGGCAGCCCGCGTCGAGGACGAGGCGGCCTGCATCCGCCTTTGCGTCGACTTTGCCAACCACCTCGACGCGCGCCGCCATGACGCCGTGCCGGAGCTGTTCACCGAAGACGGCGTCCTTGACCGCATGGGCGCCGTGTTTGCCGGGCGCGACGGGCTTGCGCAGTTTCTCGCGGCACGCCCCGCGGACGCGGTCACGCGGCACCTGTGCACCAACATCCGCGTGCACTTCGACGCCGGCGACCCGGATGCAGCCACCGGCTCGTGCTACGTGCTGTTCTTTCGGGGCGCACCGGAACAAGGCGGCGCGCGTGCGCTGGGGCCGCCGTCCGTTGTCGAGTATCACGACCGCTACCAGCGCACGCCACGGGGCTGGCGCATCCGGGAGCGGCTCATCCGCATGGCCATGCAGGCCTGAACCATCCAAGGAGGCATCCGTGCTTTTCACTCTGTACTGCATCGACAGGCCCGGCAGCGGAGAACGCAGGCTGGCGCTGCGCAGCATCCACCGCGAACACGTCGCAAGGATCGCGGACCGCCTGGCGGCCGCAGGGCCGCTGTTCGCCGATGACGGCACCACCATGATCGGCAGCCTGCTGATCGCCGACTTCGAGGACCGCGCCGCGCTGGACGCCTGGCTGGAGGGCGAGCCGTTCACGCAGCAGGGCGTGTACGAGAGCGTGACCGTGCGTCCATTCCTCAACGTGTGGCCGCAGCGCACCGGCGCGCCTCCGCAGGACCTTTCCAATCTGAGTGCGTTCGCGCGCTGACACCGGGGGCACCATGTCGAACCTTCGTCGCCTCGTCGCCGCCACGCTGCTGTCGGCATTCGCGCTAGCCGCATGGGCCCAGGAAGCCTATCCCTCCCGCCCGGTCGCGGTCGTCGTGCCATTCCCGCCCGGCGGGGTGGCGGACACCGCGTTGCGCGCCTTGCAGCCTTCGCTGCAACGCAGCCTGGGCCAGCCGGTGGTGATCTCGAACTACGCGTCGAGCGGCAACTACGGTCCCAGCCTTCTGCCCGCGGCCATGCTGGCCGATGCGGCGGGCGTGCGCTTCAACCACATTCCCTACACCGGCGGCGCGCAGATGATCTCGTCCCTGCTGGGCGGGCAGGTCGACTTTGCAGTGTTCAGCCGGTCGCAGCAGTCGAAGGACATCATTCGCAAGATCGGTCGCATCGAATGACGAGCGACGACAACCTGCCCGTGCCGGAACTGGCGCTCTACCATTTCCCGGGAGCCTGCTCGCAGGTCTGCGTGTTCGCGCTCGAGCATGCCCGGCTGCCGTACGAGTTGCGGCTGGTCGACCTGAAGGCGAACGAGCAGGCCGCTCCCGGCTACACCGGCGTGTCGCCGCTCGGCAAGGTGCCGGCACTGCTGACCGACGGCGAGGTGATCACCGAGAACGCGGCCATCCAGACCTACGTCGATGCATTGCGGCCGCGGGCCGGGCTCTTCCCGCAAGACGGCTCGCCCCTCACGGCTGCGCGGCGGCAGGCCGGCCTGTCGCTGTGCGGCGGCACCCTGCACCCGATCGTGCGCGGCCTGGCCAACCCATCGCGCATCACCGAGGGTGATCCGGAAGGCGTGCGCCGAAAGTCTGTCGCCCTTGGCATCAAGTCCTTCGGCGTGGCCGAGCGCCGCATCGCCAGCACCGGCTGGTGGTTCGACGAATGGTCGCTGCTGGATATCTACCTGAACTGGGCCGTGTCCGTGGCGGCGTCCACCGGCTTCGACTTCGCGCCGTTTCCGACGCTCGCCGGGCTGCGGTCGCGCCTGTCCGACCTGCCGGCTTTCCGGCGGATGCTGGAGATCGAAGCGCAGTCCGCGGCCGCACTGGAGCGGCGGCGGCAATCCGCTTGACGGCGCGCGCTGCCGCCGCCGTCGCCTGCCAACGAATCATCAACACTGAAGAGAGCAAGACCATGAAACTGCTGCGCCACGGCCCCCTGGGCCATGAGAAGCCAGGCGCGCTCGATGCCGACGGAAACGCGCGCGACCTGTCGCTGCTGGTGCCCGACTGGACGCCCGAGTGGCTCGCGCCCGAAAAGCTCGGCGCACTCGCCGCCATCGACCTCGGGCGGCTGCCGCTCGTGCCCGCCGGCACTCGCCTGGGTGTTCCGGTCGCCGGCATCCGCCAGTTCGTGGCCATTGGCCTGAACTACCGCAAGCATGCCCAGGAAGCGGGCCTGGAAATTCCGCAGGAACCGGTGGTCTTCACGAAGGCGCTGACCTCGCTGGCCGGGCCGGACGACGACGTGCGCCTGCCGCCCGGTTCCGAGGCCGGCGACTGGGAGATCGAACTGGGCTTCGTCATCGGCACGACCGCGCGTGGCGTCTCGCAGGACGATGCCCTGTCGCACGTGGCCGGCTACTGCCTGACCAACGACGTGTCGGAGCGCGACTGGCAGATCAAGCGCGGCGGGCAGTGGGGCAAAGGCAAGAGCTTCGATGGCTTCGGGCCTGTCGGCCCATGGCTGGTCACCGCCGACGAGCTGCCGGATCCGCAGAACATCCCGCTGGAACTGAAGGTCAACGAGCAGGTGCGCCAGCGCAGCAACACCGCCGACATGATTTTTCCGGTGGCCAGGATCGTGTCGTACCTGAGCCAGTTCATGACGCTGCTGCCGGGCGACCTGGTCATCACCGGCACGCCCGAAGGGGTGGGCCTGGGCATGAAGCCGGCGCCGGTATTCCTGCGGCGTGGCGATGTCATGGTGCTCGACGCCGGACCGCTCGGCACGCAGCGCCAGAAAGTGCTCTGACCTGCGTCCCTGCAAGCAAGGTCAGTCCACCGACACCTTGACCCGTCGAAGCACCTCGGCGTATCTCGCGCGGTCGGCGCGCATCAGGTCGCCGACCTGCGCGGCCGGGCCCGGGCTGGCTGCGAAGCCGAAGGCGGCATAGCGCTCGGCCATGGCGGGCTGGCGCAGCGCTGCGTTGACGTCCTGGTTGATCGCATCGACGGTGGCCGGGGACGTCCCGCGCGGCGCCATCAGCGCAACCCAGCTCAGCGCGTCGATTCCGCCGGGGCCGCCGGCCTCGGCCAGGGTCGGCACATCGGGCATGGCTGGCGAGCGCGTGCTGTCGGCCACCGCCAGGAAGCGCAGCTTGCCGCCTTTGACCAAGGGCCCGGCGGTGGCGATGCTGCCGTATGCCCAATCGACTTCTCCGGTGGAGACGGCGGCGTAGAGCTGGCCGGTTTCCTTGTAGGGCACGTGCAGCATCTCGACACCGAGCGCGCCCTCGAGACGCGCCGAGCCGAGATGGATCGGGCCGCCGACCGCGTTGGAGCCGTAGCTCAGCGGCCGCGCCTTGTTGCCCATCGCGGCGATCAGGTCCTTCATCGTCTTGTAGGGACCATCGGCACTGACCGCGACGAAGAAGGCGGTCTTGTAGAGCAGTGCCACCGGCACCAGGTCCTTTTCCGGGTCGTAGGCCAATTTCCTGAAGATCAACGGGTTGATGCTCAGGTTGCCGACGTCTGCGACCAACAGGTCGTTGCCGGTGGGCGGCTGGCCCTTCATGGCGTTGATCGCCACCACCCCGGCGCCGCCCGGGCGCGGGTCGACCACCACCGCGCGTCCCCAGCGCGCCTGCAGCTGTTCCCCCATGGCGCGCGCCACGGTGTCGGGGCCGCTGCCGGCCGGCAGCGTGCTGGTGATGCGCACGGGCCCGGGTGCCAAGCCGGCAGGCGCCTGCGCCCGGACAAGCCCAGGCACCAACGCCAGGACCTGCACCGCGAGGGCAGTGGACAGAAAGCTTCTCTTGTTCATCCGCATGTCTCCGTCTCGTTGTGTCGGCAGTCCGGCGCGCACCAGTGGCATATCAGGGGCGCGTCAGCGGCGGCTGGGCGGCCGCTCGTCCCTCAGGCTTCGTCGATGATCGGATTGCGCAACACGCCGATGCCCTCGACCTCGATCTCGCAGACGTCACCGGCCTTCATCCAGACCTGCGGCTTGCGCGCCATTCCGACGCCCGACGGCGTGCCGGTGATGATGATGTCGCCCGGCTGCAGCGCCATCGCCTCGGAACAGACCGACACCAGCGTGGCGACGTCGAAGATCATGTCGCGCGTATTGGCGTTTTGCAGCGTCTGGCCGTTCAGTCGGCAAGACAGCTGCAAGCCGGTGGCACCGGCCGGCAGCTCGTCGGCAGTGACGAACTCGGGGCCGAACGAGCCGGTGGCGTCGAAGTTCTTGCCGAGCGTCCACTGGTTGGTGCGCAGCTGGTAGTCTCGGATGGAGCCGTCGTTGAACAGCGAGTAGCCAGCCACGTGCTCCAGGGCGTCTTTCTTTGCGATGTAGCGCCCGGCCTTGCCGATCACTGCGACCAGTTCGGCCTCGTAGTCGAACTGGGTCGACACCTTCGGACGCACCAGCGCCTGCTCGTGTGCGACCCACGACGAGACGTAGCGCTGGAACACCACCGGGTACTTGGGCGGCTCGAAATTGCTCTCGGCGGCATGGTCGGTGTAGTTCAGGCCGATGGCGAACGCCTTGGCCGGGTCGAGCACCGGCGGCAGGTATTTCAGGCCGGCCAGCGGCCGGCGCGCCGTGGCGCGTGCCAGCGCTTCGCGCGCCGCCATCAGCCCTGGCTCGCCCTGGCGCAGCAACTCGTCGAGCGTGGCCGGCAGCCCGAGCGCGGTGAGCTCGACCAGCTCCTCGCCGATGCGCGCGCCGAGGGCAGGGCGGCCTTGTTCGTTCAGGTAGGCAATCAATCTCATGGGGGGTTGTCTCCGGGGGAGGTTTCGAAATTGGTGACGAAGTCGGCGGGGACCGCCGGCCCCCACACATAGAAGGAATCCTCGGGCGGGTGATCGGCCGAGGGCCACTCCAGATCGTGCGGCACGAAATCGATGTCGTACGAGTACTCGGCGTAGCTGCCCCACGGGTCGCGTACGTAGTGGAAGTAGTTCGAGCCCAGCACGTGGCGGCCGACGCCCCAGCCCTGGGTGTAGCCGGCGCTGCGCATCTGCTCGGCGCCGTTGCCGACTTCGTCGATGCTCGCCACGTCCCAGCTGGAGTGGTGCAGGCCCGGCGCGTTGGACTTGGCCAGTGCGATCAGGTGGTGGTCGCTGCCGTGCGGCCCGTGCAGGAATGCAATGATGTCGGCCGATCGGTCGGACAGGCGCAGGCCGAGCACGTCGCTGGCGAAGCCGACCATGCGCGGCACGTCCGGCGTGAAGAACAGCACATGCGACAAGTAGCGCGGCCGCACCGGGGCAACCTTGCTGCGTGCCGGCGCGGCGCCGTTGCCCGGCGGCACCGGCGCGCGTTCGGCGGCCTTCGACTTCGCGCTCGGCGAGACCTTGTCGGCCACGACCAGCTGCTGCGGCGTGCCATCCGGGTTGCGCAGCCACAGGCCGCTGCCGTCCGATGCCGGATGCGGCGCGCAGGCCGCGCCGCTGCCGGCCACCCGTGCGCGCCAGGCCGGCAGGTCGGCTTCGTCGATTCCCCAGGCGACGTACTCCAGCCGCTTGGCCGGCGCACTTGCGCGCAGCACCGATCCCCACGCGTGGGGGTGGCCGAATGTGTGCAGATCGAGCCGGTCGCCAACCCGGCGCACGTCCAGCCCGAAGGCGCCGTAGAAGCGCTCGGCTTCGTCCAGGTCGGGCACCGACACCACGAACCGGTGCAGCGAATGCACCGCCAGAACGCCCGGGCGGCGGTTCAGGTGAGGTGCGTCCAGTCGAGTCTCTCGTGAGGTCATTCGCGTCTCCTTGTTGTCGTCCTGCAATTCATTGCCCGCTGACCAGCCGCAACAGCGCGGCGCCGTCGGCAGGCCATTCGTCACCCCGCCAGGCCACGTGCTGGTCGGGGCGAACGAGTGTCAGTCGCGCCCCGTAGAGCTGCTCGAGCACGCGTTCCTTCGGCTGCAGCAGCGTCAGGGGCACGCGGGCATGCTGCGCAGCGTCCTGTGCGGACTGCATCGCGGCGGGCCCGGCGTCGTTCGTGCACAGCAGCGTGAAGCCGTCGCCGAAATGGTCGTACAGCGAGCTGCCGTCGTGCAGCCAGGCATGCGGCGCCAAGGCCCCGGGCCGCGCGCTCGGAACGTAGTTGATGAAGTCGTATTCCGGCGGCGCGCTCCCGTCCGGGACGATCAGCGGCGAGTCGTCGTAGCGGTATCCGAGCACCACGCCCAGCGTGTTGAACTCGCGCAGCTTCGCCCTCTGGATGCGGCCGCCGACTTCGCTGCGCAGCGCGGCGCCGATGTCGCTATCGTCTTCCAGCCCTTCCTGCCATAGCTGGTTGCCCAGCACCGCGTGATTCGCCACCGCCTCGTCCATCACGAAGTTGTGCACCGGCCGGCGCTCTGTCTCGTAGCTGTCCAGCAGGGACGTGCCGCCCCAGCCCTGCAGCACCGCGGCAAGTTTCCAGCCGAGGTCGACCCCGTCGGCCACGCCCATGTTCATGCCGTATCCGCCGAAGGGCGGGTGCAGGTGGCAGGCATCGCCGACCAGGAACACGCGGCGGTCGGCGTAGCGGTTGGCCAGCAGCCGGCTGGCGACCCATTCGTCGCTGCTGAGCACTTCGATGGGCTGGTCGGGCAGGCCGGTGGCCCGGCGTATCAGCGCCGCTGCCTCGTCGACGGAAAGCTTCTGGTCGGCCGCCAACTGCGTCGGCATGAAGAACCAGCGGTCGTCGCTGTCCATCGGCCCGAGCAGGCTGGGCACTTCGCCGTTGATCTGCCAGTACATGATGGCGGGGCCGTGCGCGTGCGCCTGCGCCAGCCCTGGTGCGCGAAAAACGATGTTGTAGTTGCGCGAGAGGCCGTAGGTGCCTTCCATCTTTGCGCCGATGGCGCCGCGCACCGTGCTGCGCGCGCCGTCGGCGCCGACCAGGTAGTCGCACGCCACTTCGAATTCGCGGTGGCCGTCGATGTCCTTCAGGCGGGCCACCACGCGATCGGCGCTCTGCTCGAACTGCTGAAGCTCACACGAAAACCGCAGCTGCACGCCGGGCAGCGACTGTGCGTGGGCACGCAGCACCTCTTCGACCGTGTATTGCGGAATCCACTGCGCATGCTCCGAATACAGAGGGTTCCTGCCCGGCGCGCAGTACATCGCGTTCTCGACGACGCCCAGGCGCGGGCCGTTCAGCCTCGTGCAGAAGACGATGTTGGAGGGGTAGTGCAGGCCCAGCGGAGAGGCTGCACGCAACTGGTCGGCAATTCCCCAGCGCCGCATGTGTTCGCGGGTGCGCACGTTCGTGGTCTTGGCGCGTGGCGCGTAGCCGACGCGGTCGTTGCGCTCGACCACCAGGCAACGCACGCCGCGATGGCCCAGTTCGATGGCCAGAGCCAGTCCTGCCGGGCCGGCGCCGACGATCAGCACTTGCGGCGCAGCGGCCGCCTTGTCTTCTTGCAGCACGTTTCTTGTCTCCTTGGCGCCGGGGCTCTCGATGGCTTGGCGGCGCAGTGGGAGCGGATCGTAGGAAGGCCAGCCAGTTAACAGAAGATGGCAAAATCGCGCTACCGATACCTCCAGCGCATCAGTCCCGTCCATGAAGCTGCATCACCTGCGCGACCTGTTGGCCGTGGCTGAACACGGCAGCCTGCGCGCCGCCGCACGCCAGCTCGGCATGGCACAGCCGGCCATGACGCGCAGCATCCAGGAACTGGAGCGCGAACTGGGCGTACCGTTGTTCGAGCGCAAGGCGCGCGGCATCGTGCCGACGGCGATCGGCGAGGCATTCATCAGGCGGGCGCGCAGTGTCGACAACGAGCTGCTGCGGGCCCGTGACGAGGTCGCCCAACTGCGCGGGCAGGCGCACGGCCGGCTTCGCGTGGCGTTGTCGATGGTGCCGCACATGGCACTGTTGCCGGAGGCTCTGCGGCCGTTCAGGCAGCGCTTTCCGGGCGTGCGCCTGGAGATCCTCGATGCCGTCTATCCGATGGTGGCGGCCGAGATGGCCGACGGAACCATCGACTGCTACATCGGGCCGCCACCAGAGCAAATGCCCGAGGGCATGCGGGTGGACAAGTTGTTCGACAACGCCCGGGTGATCGTCGGCCGCAAGGGCCATCCCCTGGCCGGTGCGCGTTCGCTGCGCGAACTGGTGAACGCCGAGTGGGCCACCACGTCGATCACCGCCGAGGCAGAGCACGAACTCGGCCCGCTGTTCGCCCAGCACGGCCTGGCGGCGCCCACCCTGGTGCTGCAGGCCCATTCGGCGCTGACGCTGCTGGTGAGCCTGCTGTACTCGGACCTGCTGACCATGCTGCCGGTGCAGTGGATGCATTTCCCACCGACGCGCGATGCGCTGCACGTGATCGCCGTGTCGGAGCCCCTGGCCGCGCCGCCCATCTGCGTCATCCAGCGCGGCGGCCTGCCCCTGACGCCCGCGGCCGAGTACTTGTGCGATCTGCTGCGGCGCGCCGCAGCGCACATGGATCCTGCCGCGCTGCGTCCCGGCGGAACCGCCTAGCCGTTCGTCCCCGCGTTGGCGGTCGTGCGCCGGCGGCATGCTCGAAACGCTCTGGTTCTCCCATTGCGATGCGAAACAGGCATCGCAGCGACGAATTTGCGATCTGCCTGAAGCGCCGCCGGCTGCCTAGGATCGCCCGCATCACGACCGGCCGGCCCCACGGAGCCAGGCCCACAACAGGAGACACCTTGCAATCAGACAACATGACAGAGCAGGCGGTGCCGTCGCCCCATCCCATGGCGGTGACGCGCCGCCAGGCATTGCTCATGGCTTCGGCCATGGCTTGCGTTGCACCCGCCGCCGTGGCGCAGCCCCGTCCCGTCGCATTCGCATCGCGTCCGGTGACGCTGGTCGTGCCGTTCACGTCGGGAAGCGGCAGCGACACCATCGCGCGCCTGATCGGCCCGCGCCTGGGTGAACTGTGGAAGCAGGCGGTGGTCGTCGACAACAGGCCGGGCGCCAGCGGCAACCTGGGTGCCGACCGCGTGGCCAAGTCGGCGCCCGATGGGCAGAACCTGCTCATGGCGATCAATACCATCACCGCCACACCGGCCCTCTACAAGACGCTGCCGTTCGATCCCGCCGCCGATTTCACGCCGATCACGCAGCTGGCCACCGCCGGGTTCGCACTGATCGTCAACCCCGATGTGCCCGCCAAGGACATGCGGTCGCTGCTGGCCTACATCAAGAGCCGGCCGGCGGCTTCCCTCAACTACGCATCGCCGGGCAACGGCACGCCGCATCACCTGGGCTTCGAGCTGATGAAGCAGGCGCTGGGAATCGACGTCGTGCATGTTCCCTACAAGGGCCTCGCCGGCGCGGTGACCGACCTCATGGGCGGCCAGGTGCAGATGATGCTGGCCACCGTCCAGTCGGTGCTGCCTCAGGTGCAGGCCGGCCGGGTGCGCATGCTCGGCGTGACCGGCAGCGCGCGCTCGCCGCTGGTGCCCGACGTGCCGACGTTTCGCGAGCAGGGCATCTCGAGCCTGGAGGGCGTCGACGCCTGGTATGCCGTGCTCGGCCCGGCCGGCATGGCGGCGCCGCTGGTCGAGCGCCTGCAGCAGGACTTCGTGCAGGTCATGCAGCAGCCCGACCTGCAGAAGAAGCTGGCCGAACTCGGCCTGACGGTCCATACCGGCAGCCCTGCCGAACTGCGCACGCTCATGACCACCGACATGGCGCGTTGGAAGAAAGTCGTGGCGGACGCGCGCATCCAGGCCGAATAAGCCAGGTCGAACAAGGACAACCCCGTGAGCCAACCAGAAATCTTCATCGACATCTACAACCACGTCATGCCCAGGCCGTACCTGGAGAAGGTGCAGCAGCTGAGCAAGGACGCCGGCATGGTCAAGCGCATGACCAACCTCCGCCTGCTGTGGGACATCGAGGCGCGCGTGGCCATGCTCGACGAGAAGTTCCCGCAGGTCCAGCAGGTGCTCAGCCTGTGCGTGCCTTCGCCGGAGATGCTTGCCGGCGCGGAGCAGTCGCCCGAGCTGGCGCGCATCGCGAACGACGGCATGGCGCAGATGTGCCGACAGTGGCCGCACAAGTTCCCGACTTTCACCGCCTCGCTGCCGATGAACAACATTCCGGCAGCGCTCGAAGAGATGGACCGCGCCATCGGCGAGCTCGGAGCGCGCGGCGTGCAGGTGCTGACCAACGTGAACGGCCGTGCGCTCGACCACGCCGACTACCTGCCGGTGTTCGAGCGCATCGCCAACCACCATCGCTTGCCGGTGTGGATGCATCCACTGCGCCCGGCGAGCAAGGCCGACTATGTCGACGAGGAGAAGTCGAAGTACGAGATCTGGCAGGTGCTGGGCTGGCCCTTCGAGAGCAGCGTCGCGATGTCGCGGATGGTCTTCTCCGGCCTGTTCGACAAGGTACCCGACCTCAAGCTGATCACGCACCACTGTGGCGGCATGCTGCCGTATTTCGGAGGCCGGGCCGAGACGCTCTGGGCACAGATCGGCTCGCGCAGTGCGGACGGCGCCGAAGCGGACGTGCTCAAGAACCTCAAGAAGAAGCCGATCGACTATTTCAAGATGTTCTACGGCGACACCGTACTTGGCGGCTCGACGGGCGCGCTCAAGTGCGGGCTGGACTTCTTCGGTCCAGAGCATGTGGTGTTTGCCAGCGACTGCCCCTTCGACCCCGAGGAAGGCCCCATGTTCATCCGCGAGGGCATTCGCTCGGTGCGCGAGGCCGGGTTGTCCGCGGCCGATATGCGCAAGGTCTGCTGCGGCAACGCCTTCTCGCTCCTGCGGCTGGTCGATGGCGCGTCCGTTGCCGTGGGCGAGCCGGCGCCCTGAAAGGCCCCCGCCCCCTGATGCGCGGCGCAGGGCGACGAATACCGTGTTGACAAAAGGTCCACCACTCGCAACGATCGTCCCATGAAAATTCTGCGCTGGGATGGTCCTTGTCTGGTCGCCATGGCCGCAGTGTCCTGCTTCGCCGCACATGCCCAGGCACCCAACGCAGCGAGCGAAGACAGCGGCAAGGCGCCCCCTGACGCGCAGGAAAGCGTGATGGAAAAGCATTCGCGCTCGCCGTGGCTGCTGGTCCCGCTGATCAGCAGCAACCCCAAGCTGGGCACGTCGCTGGGTGGCATGGTGGGCTACATCATGAAGTTCGACGCGGCGTCGGAGCCATCCCTGATCGCGCTGCAGGGCCAGGGTTCCAACACGTCTTCGCGCACGGCCGGCCTGGGCGGCAAGCTCTATTGGAATCAGAACCACGACCGCATGTCGCTCGGCGCCGTCGGCGGCAAGGTCACCAATGACTATCTCGACTACCTTGGCAGCGGCCAGGAAGTGCGTTCCGACGAGACACTGCGCGCCTTCTTCATGCGCTATCAGCACGAGGTCTTTCCCAACTGGTTCTTCGGCGTGCAGGGCGTGTACTCCAACTACGGCGTCGACGGCGCCGACCCGATCTCCGATCAGATCCTCGACACGGTCGGCGTGGTCGGCACCGTGACCGCCGGCCTGGGCCTCATTGCCTCCTACGACACGCGCGACAACACCACCAATACCACCGCCGGCATGCTGGCGCAGGTGCACAACGTGGCCTACCGCGACGGACTGGGCAGCGATGCCAATTACGACGTGGTGACGGCCGACTGGCGCTGGTATGGCCGCACCAGCGAGAACAACGTGGTCGTGCTGCATGCCAAGGGACGCTTCACGTGGGACGCGCCATCGTCCAAGGAAAGCTCGGTCGAGCTGCGCGGCTACACGCGCGGACAGTACCTTGGGCGCAACTCGCTCACGCTCGAGACCGAAGACCGCTACATGTTCAAGCCGCGCTGGGGGGGCAAGGCCTTCGCCGGCGTGGCGTGTCTCTACGGCGATGGCGAATCGTGCGGTGGCGACAACCTCTATCCGATGGTCGGCGGCGGCGTCTTCTACATCATCAAGCCCGAATCGAACATGGTGGTCAGCGCCGAGTTCGCCAAGGGCAATGGCGACAACCGCGGCTTCTATCTCAACTTCGGCCACCGTTTCTAGGGCGCGCTTTCTTGCGCGTCGCGCGGGCCGCGGCGGCGGCGGCCGACAGGCGATTGCAAGCCCGCATCGCCAATGCCGGACAGTCCTGTCAGTGATTCGCTGACGCCCGGCGCAAGGGTGATGTCCTACGGTGACAAGGCCTGACCGGCTGCATCGGACTCACCATGAATCAACGACTCGAAACGAACCCGCCAACGCGCGGTGGGTGGCTGCGCGCCCCGCTGGGCGTCCTCTTCATCCTCGGCGGCCTGGCATTGGCCGGCTTTGGTGCGTGGCTCGTCGTCCTGGGCGGCAATGCGTACTACGTCGTCTGCGGCGTGGTGCTACTCGTCGACGGCGTAATGCTGTGGCGGCGGCGGCCGATGGCCTTGTGGGTGTTTGCGCTGCTCCTGGTGGGCACCCTGGCATGGGCATTGTGGGAGGTCGGCCTGGACTGGTGGCCGCTGGCGGCCCGGCTCGACGTGCTTTTCGTGCTCGGCCTGTTGTTGCTGACGCCGTGGGTGCGCCGTGGCTTGTGGCCGGCCGACCGGATGGACGCCGACGGGCTGGCCAGCCCGCCGCGCGCCGGCATGCCCGGACGCGGGGGCGCGCTCGCGCTGGGCATCGTCGCCCTGGCGTGCATTGGCGTCGCCGGCATGTCGATGCTGCGGGATCCGCACCAGATTGCGGGGCAGTTCGACTTTGCAGCGCCCGCGGGCGGAGCTCAGCCAGCGGCAGGCGACAGCGGGGCCGTGCCGCCGGGAGAATGGCATGCCTACGGGCGCACGGCGGCCGGACAGCGCTACTCCCCGCTGGCGCGCATCACGCCGGACAACGCAAGCCGCCTGCAGAAGGTGTGGGAGTTCCACACGGGCGACGTGCGCGGCAGGCCCGGCGATCCCGAGGAAACGACGTACGAGGTGACGCCGCTGAAGGTGGGCAACCGGCTCTACCTGTGCACGCCACACCAGTCCGTCATCGCGCTAGACGCGACCACGGGCGCACAGGTCTGGCGTCGCGAACTCGGCCTGCCGACGGGCCTTGCGCTGCAGCACCTGACCTGCCGCGGCCTGTCCTATGCGCCCGCCGCAGCCGGTGCCGCGGCCGTGCCGCCGGCCACCAACGCCAACGCGGAAGCGGCGGCGCCGCCCCCGGGTGGCGCGCCGTCGCCGTGCGGCGACCGCCTTTTCATGGCCACGCCCGACGGTCGCCTGCTGGCGATGAATGCACGCGACGGCCGCGCCTGCCCCGGCTTCGGGGAAGGCGGTGCGATCGATCTCAAGGCCAACATGCCGAACTCGACGCCCGGCTCCTACTACTCGACCTCGCCGGTGGTGGTCACGCGCCGTGCAATCGTCGTCGGAGGCACCGTGCTGGACAACGTGTCGACGCAGGAGGAATCGGGCGTGGTACGCGCCTTCGACATCGACACCGGCCGCCTGCTGTGGAACTGGGACTCGGGCAATCCCGAGGCCACGGAGCCGATCGCGCCGGGCAAGACGTACACCGCGAACTCCCCCAACAGCTGGTCTGCAGCGAGCGTGGACGAATCGCTGGGCCTGGTCTACCTGCCAATCGGAAATCAGCCGCCGGACCAATGGGGCGGCCACCGCAGCCCGGCCGTGGAGACGTATTCCTCGTCGGTGGTGGCGCTCGACCTGGCCACCGGCAAGGTGCGCTGGCATTTCCAGGCGGCGCACCACGACCTGTGGGACTACGACGTGCCGGCGCAGCCCTCGCTGGTGGATCTGCGCCGCGGCGACCAGACGGTGCCGGCACTGGTGCAGCCGACCAAGCAGGGCGAGTTGTTCGTGCTCGATCGCCGCACCGGGGAGCCGCTGCTGCCGGTGACCGAGACGCCTGCGCCAGGCGGGGCTGCGCCCGGCGACCACACGGCCGCAACGCAACCCGTCTCGGCGCTGTCGTTCGCGCCCAAGCCGCTGACCGGCGCCGACATGTGGGGCGCCACGCTGGCCGACCAGCTGGCCTGCCGCATCGCCTTCCATCGGCTGCGCTACCAGGGCCGCTTCACGCCGCCGAGCGAGCAGGGCACGCTGGTGTATCCCGGCAACTTCGGCGTCTTCAACTGGGGCGCGGTCGCCGTCGACCCGCAGCACCAGGTGGTGTTCGCCACGCCGACGTACCTGGCCTTCGTGCAGCGCCTGGTCCCGCGGCCGGACGCCAAGGCGCTGGTCGTCAACAAGGAGGCGCCCAAGGACGGCCTGCCGGCCCTCAACGAGAACTTCGGCGCGCCGTACGGGGCCGAAATGCATCCGTTCCTGTCGCCGCTGGGCATTCCATGCCAGGCGCCGCCGTGGGGGTACGTCGCCGGTGCCGACCTGAACACCGGCAAGATCGTGTGGCGTCACCGCAATGGCACGGTGCGCGACCTGGCGCCGGTGCCTCTGCCGTTCCGTATGGGCGTGCCCGGGATCGGCGGGCCGATCATCACGGCCGGCGGCGTCGCCTTCTATTCCGGCAGCCTGGACAACTACGTGAGGGCCTATGCGTTGGCCGACGGGCGACAGCTGTGGCACGCCCGGCTGCCGGCCGGCGGACAGGCCACGCCGATGACCTACCTGGGTGAAGACGGGCGCCAGTACCTGCTGGTGGTGGCCGGCGGCCACGGCTCCACGGGCACCAAGGCGGGCGATTCGGTCATCGCCTATGCGGTGCCGGCAGGCGGCCAGTGAAAGGGAAGGGGCTCAGAGCACGGTCAGCAGAGCGGCCAGTGCCAGCAGCCCCACCGCAACCACGAAGGCGGTGCGTGGCGCCAGGCCGCGGCTCATGAAGGAGCGATCGACGGTGCAATCCTGCAGGTGCGAAGCGAGCGGGTCGAAATCGCTGTCGACGAAGTCAATGCGAGAGAAGGTGAAAGGGCGGGGCGTCGACATCGGGATGAGTCCAGCAAGGGAGCGCGGGGCGCGGACCGGATCATTCCGGGCTCGGATGAGAGCCTAGCCGCCGGCGGCCCCGGCCCGGGGCCGAAGGTTTCCCTTGATCGTGTAGGCCGAGGCTGACTCCGCCGAAGGCAGAGTCCACCGTTTGCGCGCCCGCAACGGGTTCGCGGCACCCGCGCGCTTCTTCGAGCGGTCAGGCCTGCGCTGCCACCAGCGTCCGGCGCAGGCGGGCGCTGCCGCCGTCGACCAGCACCACCAGCACGAACATGGCGCCGATGACGGTGGCCGCCTGTGCCTGCTGGAACAGCGAGAGGTGGAAGTAGAGCATCTGGCCCAGGCCGCCCGCGCCGACGAAGCCGAGCGCCGCGGCCATGCGGATGTTCATTTCCCAGCGGTACAGGCCGTAGGCCAGCCACTGCGGCCATACCAGCGGCAGGCTGCCATAGGCCAGCGCGGCCGCGGCGCCGCTTCCGCCGAGGCGCAATGCCTGCTCGGGGGCGGGCGGCGCGTTCTCCAGCGCTTCGGCGAACAGGCGGCCCAGCACGCCGGACGTATGCAGCGCCAGCGCCAGCACGCCCGCGAACGGACCGAGCCCGGCCAGCAATACCATGAGCACGCCCCACACGAGCTCGGGCACGCTGCGCAGCAGGTTGAGGATGAAACGGGCCGCGGCGCGGGCCGGCAGGCCCCACCGGCCGGCCGCGGGCAGCGCCATCAGGGCGCCCGCGGCAAACGCCATCAACGTGCCAAGGGCGGACACCACCAGCGTTTGCACCGTGCCCCAGCCCACCTTGGCCAGAAAAGCCGGACTGAGGTCCGGCGGGAAGAACTCCGCCACGAAATGGGCCATGGACGCCAGCGCCTCGGCGGTGAAGAGCGCGCGCAGATCGAGGGCGAGCCATGCAAAGCTGGCCACGACGGCGGCGAGCACGCCGGCCAGCACGGCCATCCCCGCCCAGTTGCGGGCGGGGCGCACTGCGGGCGCTGGCGCGGAGGCCCTCATGCGAGCACCTTGCGCAGCACCGCGCTGATGCCGTCGGCCAGCAGTACCAGCAGCAGGAACACGACGAGGATGGCGCTGGTCTCGCCGCCGTTGAGCATCTTCATCGACTGGTCCATCAACTGGCCCAGGCCGCCGGCACCGACGAAGCCCATGACGACCGAGGCGCGCACCGCGCATTCCCATCGATACACGGTGTACGAGGCCAGTTCCTGCGCCGCGCCGGGCAGCAGGCCATAACCCAATGCGGCGATTCGGCCGCTGCCGGCTTCGAGCAGGGCGCGCGCCGGCCGCGTGTCGCCCGACTCGAGGATCTCGGCGTAGACCTTGCCCAGCATGCCGCCGTAGGTAATGGCCAGCGCCAGCACGCCGGCGGCCGGGCCCAGGCCGAATGCGCGCACGAACAGGAGGGCCCAGACCACCTCGGGGCAGGCACGGAACACCGTCAGCACCAAACGCGCGCCGGCACGCAGGGCGGCGGCCGGCCCGCGTCCGGCGCCCGGGCCGATGCGCGAGATCGACAGCGAGCGCGTCACCACCAGCGCCAGCGGCACCGCCAGCACGAAGGCCAGGGCCATGCCGGCGGTGGCCATCGCCAGCGTCTCCAGCGTGGCACGCGCCAGCAGGCTCAGGAAGCCGGCATCGGTGGCGGGCGGGAAGAAGCCGGCCAGGAAGCCGCCCATCACGCCGAGGCTGGTGGCGTCGAACAGGGCGGCCGGGTTGAACTGCGCGATGTGCAGCGCCGGCCACAGCAGCGCCAGCGCCAGCACCAGCGCGGTCAGGCGGCCGCGCGCGAGCGGATCGCGTGGCTGCGCCATCGTGCGAGCCGTCATCGGCACATCAGCTCGGGCGCCGGTACGTCGGCGGCGCGGGCGCTGCCGTCGAGGTCGTCCGGCGCCGGCGCCCGTTCGCCAGCGTAGAGCCGCTGCAGCATCTCGCGGGTCACTTCGCCGCGCGGCAGGTCGAAGACGACGCGGCCGTCGCGCATGCCGACGATGCGGTCGAACCAGCGCAGCGCCAGGTCGAGCGCATGCAGCGAGGCCACCAGCGTGGCGCCGGCGTGCTCGCACTGGGCGACCAGCTCGCGCAGGGCGCCGTCGGCGCTGGCCGGGTCCAGTGCCGACACCGGCTCGTCCGCGAGGATCAACGCCGGTGCCTGGTAGAGCACCCGTGCGATGCCGATGCGCTGCAGCTGGCCGCCGGACAGGCGGTCGCACCGGTCGAACAACCGGTCGGCCAGGTCGAGCCGTGCCAGCGCCGCCTGCGCGCCAGCGCTGTCGAGCGGATGGAGCAGCGAGGCGATCGCCCGCCAGGCCGGCCACCGGCCCAGCCGCCCCGCCAGGACCGCCGAGACCACGCGCAGGCGCGGCGGCAGCGGCGCGGCCTGGTGGACCATGCCGATGCGGGCACGCAACGCGCGCAGCTGGCGCGGCGCCAGGCGCCAGGGCGATTCGTCCAGCACCGTCAGCCCGCCTTGCGAGGGCCGCAGCGACGTGCCGGCGACGCGCAGCAAGGTGGTCTTGCCGGCGCCGGACGGGCCGATCACGGCCAGCCGTTCGCCGCGCGCCACGCGCAGGCTCACGCCGTCGAGCGCGCGATGGCCGTTCGGATGCACCAGCGTGATGTCGCGCAGTTCAAGCATGCAGGGCCGCCTGGTGGGTGCGCTACTTGATCAGGCCGGCGGACTTGCCGGCGGCCTCGATGCCGTCGTAGTTCGATGCCTGCGTCGGAATGAAGCGGCTGGCGCGTTGCAGCCCGAGGATTTCCTTGTGGTCCGGGTTCGACGCGTCGAGCGCCAGGAAGGCATCGGTCAGCTTGCGCGTCAGGGCCGGGTCGAGCCCGGGGCGCACCGTCCAGTTGTAGTCGAAGTAGGTCGGCGTGGTGGCCAGCACCCGCACCTTGAGCGCGTTCGGGTTCTTCTGCTCGACCAGCTTGTCCCAGACCGACGCGTTGAGCACGCCGGCCTCGGCGCGGCCCGAGGCGACGAAGGCCACGGTGGCATCGTGCGCGCCCGAGTAGGCGACGGTCTTGAAGTCGCGCTCGGGATTGATGCCGTCCTGCATGAGGAAGTAGCGTGGCATCAGGCTGCCCGACGTCGAGGACGGCGCGCCGAAGGCGAAGGTGGCGCCCTTGAGGTCCTTGAGCGTCTTGGCGGTACTGCTGGCCGGCACGATGAACTTGCTGGTGAAGACCGCATCCTCGGCGCGCTGCACGATCGGCACGGCGCCGCCGTCGGTGCGCTTTTTCGCCTGCACGAACGTGAAGCCGCCGAGCCAGGCCAGGTCGATCTTGTTCGTGGCCAGGCCCTCGACGACCGCGGCGTAGTCGGTCACGGGTGTGAACTGCACCGGCAGCCCGGTGGCCTTTTGCAGGTAGTCGCCCAGCGGCTTGAACTTGCGTTGCAGTTCGGTCGGAGCCTCGTCCGGAATGGCGGAGACCCGCAGCACGGTGGTCGGCGCCGATTGCGCATGCGCGGGCAGGCCCAATGCATGGGCCAGCACGAGGGCCAGCGCGCCCTGGAGAAGTTGTCGCTTCATGGGAAATTCTGTGGAGTCGGGAAGGGGTGCCCGGAATCGGGGGGCCGACGAAGTTGCCGGCCTCGTTGCCGCGTCCTTGAGAAAGCGGCCGGCCGGGCGTTGCGCCCGCATTATTCCCGATCGGGCAGCCGGGGCGGCGCGTGGCGGCGTGCCGGAGCCCTGGAAAGTTCGGGTTTCCCTGGGGCCGGCTCGCTGCGCGCGGCGGTCGGCGCATCGGAGAATCGCCCCGATGAAAACTTCGCTCGCACTGCTCGCCGGCACGATGCTCGCATCGCCGGCCCTCGCCCAGAACGGCACCGCAACGCCGACCTTGCCGACGGTGACGGTCACCACCCCGCGCGGTGCCGCTCCCCCGCTGACGGTGCCGGCGTCGGTGGACGCCGTGCAGGGCGAGCAGCTGCGCAACGCGCAGATGCAGGTCAACCTGTCCGAGTCGCTGGGCGGCGTGCCGGGCCTGCAGATCCAGAACCGCCAGAACTACGCGCAGGACCTCCAGTTGTCGGTGCGCGGCTTCGGCGCCCGCTCGACGTTCGGCGTGCGCGGCGTGCGCATCTATGTCGACGGCGTGCCGGCGACCATGCCCGACGGGCAGGGTCAGACCTCGAACATCGACATCGGCACCGCCGACCGGGTCGAGGTGCTGCGCGGGCCGTTCTCTGCGCTGTACGGCAATTCCTCCGGCGGCGTGGTGCAGGTCTTCACCGAGGACGGCGAAGGGCCGCCGCAACTGGGCTTCGGCGTCGCCGGCGGCAGCTTCGGCAGCTGGCGCGAGAGCCTGCAGCTCGGCGGCTCCAGCGGCCCGGTGAGCTACACCCTGGGCGGGAGCCATTTCGAGACCGACGGCTTTCGCGACCACAGCGCGGCGGAGCGCAGCATCGTCAACGGCAAGGTCGGTATCCAGCTCGGCGACGACAGCAAGCTCACCCTGGTGATGAACGGGGTCCGCGTGAGGGCGGACGACCCGCTGGGCCTGACGCCCGCGCAGTATGCGCAGGACCCGCGCAGCGCCGCCCTGGCCGAACAGTACGACACGCGCAAGACGGTCGACCAGATGCAGGCCGGCGCGATCTACGAACGGCGGCTCAATGCCGACAACGACCTGCGGCTGATGGTCTATGCCGGCGAGCGCAGCACCACCCAGTTCCAGTCGATTCCGCCGTCGGCGCAACTGGCGGCCACGAGTGCCGGCGGCGTGATCGACCTCAAGCGCAACTACGCCGGCCTGGACGCGCGCTGGACCACGCGCGGGCAGCTGGCCGGACGGCCGCTCGAGGTGGCCACCGGCCTGGCCTACGACAACCTCGACGAGAACCGCCGGGGCTACAACAACTTCATCGGCAGTCCCACCGCCCCCACGCTTGGCGTGGAAGGCCGCCTGCGGCGCGACGAATCGAACAACGTCCACAACCTCGACCCCTACGTCCAGGGCCAGTGGCAGTTCGCCGATCGCTGGACGCTGGAGGCAGGGCTGCGCTACAGCACCGTCGACTTCGATTCCACCGACCATTACATCCAGCCGGGCAACGGCGACGACAGCGGCTCGGCGAGCTACGACAAGGTGCTTCCCGTGGTCGCGCTTCGCTACGCGCCCACCCGGGATCTGTCGCTGTACGGAACCTGGGGCCGCGGCTACGAGACGCCCACGCTCAACGAGCTGTCCTACCGGCCGGACGGGCAAAGCGGATTCAATTTCGCGCTGCAGCCTTCCACCAGCGACAACCTGGAGCTCGGGGCCAAGGCCCGCGTGGGCGATGGCCTTTTCACGGCGGCCGTGTTCCACACGCGCACCGCCGACGAGATCGTCACCAACAGCAGCAGCGGCGGACGCTCGACCTTCCGGAATGCGCCAAGCACCGAGCGCAACGGCCTCGAACTCGGCTGGCTGCACGAGACGGCCAGCCACTGGCGCACGCAACTGGCCTACACCTGGCTGCGGGCGCGCTACAGCGACGCCTTCTGTTCGCCGCTGCCGTGCAGCGGAAGCAATCAGGTGGCCGACGGCAACCAGCTGCCGGGCGTGGCGCCGCAGTCGTTCTTCGCGAGCTTCGGCTACGTGCCGCCGCAAGGCTGGCGCGCCGGCGCGGAAGTGCGGGCGATGGCGGGCATCGACGCGAACGACCTCAACACGGTCAGCGTACCGGGCTACGCGGTGGCGTCGCTGTATGCCGGCTACCTGCTCAACTGGGACCGCTGGGCCTTCAACGTCTTCGCGCGCCTGGACAACCTGTTCGACAAGCAGTACGTGGGCTCGGTCATCGTCAACGAGAGCAATGGCCGGTACATCGAGCCGGCACCGGGCCGCAGCTGGATGGCCGGCGTGGGCGCCACGTACCAGTTCTGAATCCCTCATGGCGTCGCGGCTGATGGACTTCGGCGAGCATCGATGCCGCTGGGTCCGCAGCCGCAGGATAGACGCATGGAAATCACGGAGTTTGCCGATCGCGCCGATGCCGGCAGCCACCTGGCAGCCCGCCTGGCCGACCTGCGTGGCCAGCCCGGCCTGATCGTGCTGGCCCTGCCGCGCGGCGGCGTGCCGGTGGCCGCCGCGGTGGCGCAGGCGCTGCAGGCTCCGCTGGACGTGCTGGTGGTGCGCAAGCTCGGCTTTCCGCACAACGAGGAAGTGGCACTCGGCGCGCTGGCGTCGGGCGGCGTCCTGGTGCGCACCGACGTGCCGGGCGCGGCATCGGTGGACGAGGCTTACTGGCGCGCGGTGATCGAGCGCGAGCAGGCCGAGCTGCAGCGGCGCGAGCGCAGCTATCGCGGCGATCGGCCCTGGCCTGCGCTGTCGGGCCGCACCGTGCTGCTGGTCGACGATGGCCTGGCCACCGGCGCGACCATGCTGGCGGCGGTGCGGGCCGTGCAGGCCCAGGCGCCGGCGCGCGTGGTGGTGGCGGTACCGGTGGCGTCGCCCGAGGCGGTGCAGCTGCTGGCCGCCGAAGCCAACGAGGTGCGCACCGTCGTCACCCCCGCGCACTTTCGCGCCGTCGGCCTGTGGTACCGGGATTTCACGCAGACCACCGACGAGCAGGTGCTGGCTGCGCTGGGGACGAGCGGGCCGCGCCCCTGAGGCGCGGGCGCGCCCGCCCGCGAACCGACGCCCGCGCTTACAGCCCGGCGGCGGCGCGCAGCGCTGCCGCCTTGTCGGTGCGCTCCCAGGTGAATTCGGGCTCGTCGCGGCCGAAGTGGCCGTAGGCGGCCGTCTTGGAGTAGATCGGGCGCAGGAGGTCGAGCATCTGGATGATGCCCTTGGGCCGCAGGTCGAAATGCTCCTGCACCAGCTCGGCCAGCTTGGCGTCGGAGATGACGCCGGTGCCTTCGGTGTAGATCGTGATGTTCATCGGCCGCGCCACGCCGATGGCGTAGGCCACCTGGATCTGGCATTGCCGCGCCAGCCCGGCCGCCACGATGTTCTTGGCCACGTAGCGCGCCGCATACGCGGCCGAGCGGTCCACCTTGCTCGGGTCCTTGCCCGAGAAGGCGCCGCCACCGTGCGGGCAGGCGCCGCCGTAGGTGTCGACGATGATCTTGCGCCCGGTCAGGCCGCAGTCGCCCTGCGGACCGCCGACGACGAAGCGGCCGGTCGGGTTGATCAGGTACTTGGTTTCCTTGAGCCACTCGGCCGGCAGCACCGGCTTGATGATCTCCTCGATGATGGCCTCGTTGAAGCTGGCCTTCATCTTGGTGGGCGACTCGCTCTGGTCGGGGCTGTGCTGCGTCGACAGGACCACCGTGTCGATGCTGTGCGGTTTGCCGTCCACATAGCGCATCGTCACCTGGCTCTTGGCGTCCGGACGCAGGAACGGCAGGCGGCCGTCCTTGCGCAGCTGTGCCTGGCGCTCGACCAGCCGGTGTGCGTAGTAGATGGGCGCGGGCATCAGCTCGGGGGTCTCGTCGCAGGCGTAGCCGAACATGAGCCCCTGGTCGCCGGCGCCGGTGTTCAGGTGGTCGTCGCTGGCGTGGTCGACGCCCTGGGCGATGTCGTTGCTCTGCTTGTCGTAGGCCACCAGTACCGCGCAGCCCTTGTAGTCGATGCCGTACTCGGTGTTGTCGTAGCCGATGCGCTTGATGGTGTCGCGTGCGACCTGGATGTAGTCGACGTGCGCGTTGGTGGTGATCTCGCCGGCGAGCACCACCAGGCCGGTGTTGCACAGCGTCTCGGCGGCCACGCGCGAACGGGGGTCCTGCGCGAAGATGGCATCCAGGATGGCGTCGGACACCTGGTCGGCCACCTTGTCGGGATGGCCTTCGGAGACGGATTCGGAGGTGAAGAGGAAGTCGCTCGCCATTTGCTTGAAGCTCCTTGTGAACCTAGGCTGGTGGATCGGCGCGTTGCCTGGCCTGGGGGAGCTCTGGCGAACGCTTTAGCAGTCTTGTTTAGAGTCGCCCTGCAAGTAGTTCAATAACTCGGCGACAATTTGCATTCTATAGAAGAACGATGAGCCGAGTTGCGCCCGCGCCTGTGCGGCGCACGGCACGTGCACCGGGCCTTGCCCTGCCGTCCTTTCACCCAATTTTTGCCCGGATGCCTGCCTTTTTCCGTTTGCTCGCCCGTGTCCCGCTGCCGCTGATGCAGCGGCTGGGCATCGTGTTGGGCTGGCTGGTGTGGTGGGGCTCGGCCGGCTATCGGCGCCGCTTCAGGAGCAACGCGCAGGCTGCCGGCCTGACGCCGGCGCAGTACCGCCCGGCCATCGCCGCTGCCGGCATGGCGCTGGCGGAGCTGCCCTGGCTCTGGATGCGGCCGAAGGGCGAGAGCGTGTTGCCGCGCGTCGCAAGCTGGAGCGGCCTGGACGCGGTGGAGGCGGCACTGGCGGCGCGCCAGGGCGTGATCATGTTCACGCCGCACATCGGCTGCTGGGAACTGCTGGCGCAGGCGATGGCCGAACGCTACGTGGATCGCTTCGGCCCGCTCACCGCACTGTATCGCCCGGCGCGCAAGGCCTGGATGGCGCCGCTGGTGGACGGCTCGCGCGACCGCCGCGGCCTGAACATGCTGCCCACGACCACATCAGGCGTGCGCGGCCTGCTGCGCGCGCTCAAGAAGGGCGGCTATACCGGCCTGCTGCCGGACCAGGTGCCGCCGCAGGGCCAGGGCGTGTGGGCGCCGTTCCTGGGTCGGCCGGCCTACACCATGACGCTGCTGCCGCGGCTGGCGCAGCAGACGGGCGCACCGGTGTTCATGGGCTGGTGCGAACGCCTGGCGCCGGGCCAGGGCTTCGACATCCATTTCGAGCGTATCGACGATCCGGCCCTGTCCAGTACGAAGGTGCCGCTCGAGGACGCCGCCGCCGTCATCAACCAGCACATCGAACGGCTGATCTACCGGTTGCCCGGTCAGTACGTCTGGGACTATGCGCGCCACAAGGCCCCGCGCGCCGAGATGGAGGTCGGCGAGTGAGTCTCTCGGCACGCCTTGGCATCGGGTTCATGAAGGTCCTGGCGCACTTGCCGCTGCCGGCGCTGCGCGCCTTCGGCGCCGGCCTGGGGCATCTGCTGTACTGGGTGGCACGGCCGCGGCGCAAGGTCGTGGACCGCAATCTCGAGGTATGCCTGCCTTCACTGTCGCGCGAGGAGCGCCGCCGCATCGCGCGCCAGACATTCGTCTACGTCGCGCAGTCGTGGCTCGACCGCAGCTGGCTGTGGCATGCGCCGCGCGAAGTCGTGCAGGCGCGGCTGGATGTGCGCGGCGCTCCGCGCGACCTGCAGGAACTGGCCAGCGGCAATCGGGCGGTGATCCTGTTCGCGCCGCACTTCTACGGGCTGGATGCGGCCGCCACCGCATTGACGATGAAGATGGCGCGCCCGTCGATGACCATCTACACCACCCAGCGCGACCCGATGATCAACGAATGGGCGCGCGTGGGGCGCACCCGGTTCGGCAACGTCACCGCGCTGGAGCGGACCGACGGGGTCAAGCCGGTGCTGCATCGCCTGCGCCGCGGCGAAGTCCTGTACCTGCTGCCGGACATGGATTTCGGCCCCAGCCAGTCGATCTTCGTGCCGTTCTTCGGCGTGCCGGCGGCGACCGTGCCTTCGCTCTCGCGCTTCGCGCAACTGGGGCGCGCCATCGTCATGCCGGTGGTCTCGCGCCTGACGCCCGGCGGCTACGAGATCGACCTGCTGCCGCCGTGGGACGACTTTCCCACCGGCGACATCGAGGTCGACACGGCCCGCATGAACCGCGAACTCGAAGGCTACATTCGCGCCATGCCGTCGCAGTACTACTGGGTGCATCGGCGTTTCAAGACCCGGCCCGAAGGCGCGCCGAGCGTCTATTGAATCAGCCGCGCACGAACTGCCCGATGCGCAGGGCCACGGCCGCCGGTTGCTCGTGCACGACCCAGTGGGTCGCGCCGGCGAGCTTCTCGATCTGCAGGTCCGGCACGTAGTCCTGCAGCCCGTCGAGCAGGCCTGGCAGCAGCGCGACGTCGTCCATGGCCCAGAGCACCAGCGTCGGCACGTCGACCGTCAGGCGCTCGCGCGGGATGTCGGGGTAGGTCGGCGCGGGCTCGCCGGGCGCCGCCGGCTTGAGCGGCGTGACGCGGTAGAGGTTCAGGGCGCCGGTCAGGCCGGCGTCCCACACCTGCCGGTACCGGGCCTTCACGTCTTCGGTCAGCCAGCCATGGCCGTCGGCGCCGGCGCCCATGCCCAGGAAGAACGGCCACATGCGGCGGTAGTCGTCTTCGGCCAGCAGGTGCTCCGCGTCCGGGCGCGCCAGGAAGGTCATGTAGGCGCTGGCCTCCTGCTGCGCCGGGTTGTCCCGCAATTCGCGCAGGAATGTCCCGGGATGCGGCGAATTGATGATGACCAGCCGGCCCAGCCGCTCCGGCCGGGCGTTGGCCAGGCCCCAGCCGAAGGCGCCGCCCCAGTCGTGCGCGACCAGCGTGTCGATGTGGCCGCCGGCGGCTTCGGTGTCCGCCAGCGCGAGCACGTCCTGGACCAGCAGGTGGGCCCGGTAGGCCTGCACCTCGGCCGGGGCGCTGGATTTCTCGAAGCCGCGCAGGTTGGGGGCGACGCAGCGGAATCCGCCGTGTTCAGGGCTGGCGAAATATTCGAGCAGGTCGTCCCAGATGAAGGCCGCCTCGGGAAACCCGTGCAGGAAGAGCATCAGGGGCCGTCCCGGTTCCCCGGCGGCGCGGCAACTGAGCGTGATGCCGTGCGGCAGCGCGCGCTGGAATGTCTCGATCATGCGAAGTCTCCGAAGGGGCCGCTCACTCGGCAACGAGTCAGGGCGCCGCTTCGGGACCTCCGGTTGTCGGGGGCGTTCCCGCGGCGGCGGCCCCTGCGTCGGGGTGCGCCCATTGCCAGAGCAGTTCGGCGACCGCGTCGACGCCCTGGCGCTTGAGTGCGGAGAAGAGTTTGACCTCTCCGCCGCCGGCCTGCAGTCGCGTGATGGACAGCACCTTGTTGGCCTCGACGCGCGACAGCTTGTCGGCCTTGGTCAGCAGCACCAGGAACTTGAGCCCTTCCTCCACCCGCGGGCGGATCAGTTCCAGCAGGAGTTCGTCGAGTTCGGTCAGGCCCAGGCGGGGGTCGCACATCAGCACGATGCCGCGCAGGCTGGGCCGCGTGGCCAGGTAGTTGCCCATCACGCGCTGCCAGCGGTGCTTGGCTTCCTGCGGCACGGCGGCATAGCCGTAGCCGGGCAGGTCGGCCAGCACGGCGTCGTCGACCTGGCCCTTGCCCACGCCGAACAGGTTGATGTGCTGCGTGCGTCCCGGCGTCTTGGACGCGTAGGCCAGGCGCTTTTGCTGGGTGAGGGTGTTGATGGCGGTGGACTTGCCGGCGTTGGATCGGCCGACGAAGGCGATCTCGGGCAGGTCGAGCGTCGGCAGCAGGTCGAGTTGCGGCGCGCTGAGCAGGAAATGCGCGGTATGAAGCCAACCCAGTGCTTCGCGCGCACGGCCGGCATCGGGGCTGCGACCGGCGGCCGTGGGGGGGAGCGAAGCAGTCATTGAGGGTTTTCCATAGAAGGGTGCATTGTAGAATCGTGAGGTTTTGCGTCCTAAAACCAACCCCTCGATATGAAGTCGCTTGTCAACGTTCTGCGTGCGGCCTTGGTAGCTGCAACCGCCCTTGCCAGTGTCAGTGTCAGTTTCGGGGCCGACGAGGCCGCACCGGCTGCCGCGCAAGCGAAGGTGGCCAAACCCGATCCGGCCAAGGGAGACACGATCTTCAACGCGACGCCGCAAAACAGCCAGAGCTGCGCTTCCTGCCACAACGCCGACGGCAACTCGGCCATCGCGGCCAACCCCAAGCTGGCCGGGCAGCATCCCGAGTACATTCTCAAGCAGCTCGAGGACTTCAAGTCGGGCAAGCGCAAGAGCGCCATCATGAAGCCCCTGGCCTCGGCCCTGAGCGACGAGGACATGCGCAACGTTGCATGGTTCGTGGGCAGCAAGACCATGAAGCCCGGCTTTGCCAAGGAGAAGGACCTGGTTTCCCTGGGCGAGAAGATCTACCGCGGCGGCATCGCCGACCGCCAGGTGCCCGCCTGCGCTGGTTGCCACAGCCCCAACGGCGCCGGCAATCCCGCGCAGTACCCGCGCCTGGGCGGCCAGCACGCGGACTATACCCACGCCCAACTGGTGGCGTTCCGCGACGGCGTGCGGCTGAACAACCCGGTCATGAACTCGGTGGCAGCCAAGCTGAACGACCGCGAAATCAAGGCCGTGGCAGACTACATCGCCGGCCTGCGCTGACGCGGGCGGCGCCCGCCGAGGCGCCGTGCCAATGAACTAACCGCCACACAACAAACCCAAGAAGGCGGGCCGATCCCACACCGGATCGCCCGCCTTTCGCCTTTTCCAGGCAGTTCCGGAAGCTTTCATTCTCATGTCGGTGTCCACCCACGGCATTCGCGTCCATCGCGGCCCGCACGCCTGGCGCATGGCGGTGGAGCTGCTGTCGTCGATGCGTTTTGCCATCGCGCTGCTGACGGTCATCTGCATCGCCTCGATCATCGGCACCGTGCTCAAGCAGCACGAGCCGGCGGCGAACTACGTCAACCAGTTCGGGCCGTTCTGGTCGCAGGTCTTCCTCAAGGCCCAGCTGGATGCGATCTACAGCGCCTGGTGGTTCCTGCTGATCCTGCTGTTCCTGGTCGTCAGCACGTCGTTGTGCATCACGCGCAATGCGCCGCACATCCTGCGCGAGCTGCGCACCGTCAAGGAGGACATCCGGGCCAGCAGCCTGCGCGCCTTCGGACACCGGGCGCAGGCGGTGCTGCCCGGCGAGTCGCCGGAGGCGGCGGCCGCGCGCATCGGCCGCCTGCTGGCTGGCGGCGGCTGGAAGGTCAAGCTGCAGCGCCGCGACGCGCCGCCCGGCGCTGCGGTGGCCGAGCCCGCCGGCTGGATGGTGGCCGCGCGCACCGGCGGTGCCCACAAGCTGGGCTACCTGGCGGCGCACAGCGCGGTGGTGCTGGTGTGCATCGGCGGCCTGCTCGATGGCGACCTCGTGGTGCGCGCGCAGACGTGGTTCAACGGTAAGAGCGTCTATACCGGCGGCGGGCTGATCTCGGACGTGGCGCCGACGCATCGGCTGTCGCCGACCAACCCCACCTTCCGCGGCAACATCCTGGTGCCCGAAGGCCAGCGCGCCAGCGTCGCCATCCTGAACCAGTCCGACGGCGTCCTGCTGCAGGAGCTGCCTTTCTCGATCGAGCTGAAGAAGTTCATCGTCGACTACTACTCCACGGGCATGCCCAAGCTGTTCGCCAGCGAGGTCGTCCTGCACGACCTGGCCACCGGCGAGCAGGTGCCGGCACGCATCGAGGTCAATCACCCGGCCAGCTACAAGGGCGTGGAGATCTACCAGTCGAGCTTCGACGACGGCGGATCCAGCGTCAGGCTCAAGGCCGTGCCGATCAACGCTGCCGCCAAGCCCTTCGAGGTGGAGGGCACGATCGGAACGAGCAAGCAGCTGACCAATGGCGACGAGCAACTCACGCTCGAGTTGACGTCCCTTCGCGTGATCAACGTCGAGAACATGGGCTCGCCCCAGGGCGGCAGCGCGGTCGACGTGCGCAAGGTCGACCTGGCCGGTGCGCTCGAGTCCCGGTTGGGCGCGGCCAACAAGTCGGCCCGTCCGCTGGAGTTGCGCAACGTGGGGCCGAGCATCGGCTACAAGCTGCGCGACGCCGCCGGCCAGGCGCGCGAGTTCCAGAACTACATGCTGCCGGTCGACATGGGCGACGGGCAGGCGGTCTACCTTCTGGGGGTGCGCGACCGGCCGGAAGATGCATTCCGCTACCTGCGCGTGCCTGTCGATGAGAACGGCTCGATGGACGGTTTCATTCGCCTGCGCACCGCGCTGCAGGATCCGGCGCTGCGCGAGCGGGCAGTGGCGCGCTACGTCGCGCGCAACGCGGACGACCGCCGCCCCGAGATGGCGGCGCAACTGCGCGATTCGGCATTGCGCGCGATGGCACTTTTCGCCGGAGCCGAACCCGCCCGCGAAGGCGCCGCCACGCGCGGCGGCTGGCAGGCCATTGCCGAATTCATGGAAGCCAACGTTCCCGAGGCCGAGCGCGAACGAGCCGCCGGCGTCCTCACGCGCATCCTCAACGACGTGCTGTTCGAACTGGTCAACATCAGCCGTGAAGGTGCCGGGCTGGCGGACCTGCCGGCCGACGGCAAGACCCAGGCCTACCTGACCCAGGCCGTGCTGGCCCTGAGCGACGCCTTCTTCTACCCGGCACCCGTGGCCATGATGCTGGCGGACTTCAAGCAGGTGCAGGCCAGCGTGTTCCAGGTCGCGCGGGCACCGGGCAAGCGGGTCGTGTACCTCGGCTGCCTGTTGCTGATCGTGGGCATTTTTGCCATGCTCTACGTGCGTGAGCGCAGGGTCTGGATCTGGCTCGCACCGGCCGCAGGGCCGGATAGCGCGGGCGGCAGCGCGGCCACGATGGCGCTGTCGGTCAACCGCAAGACCCTCGACAACGATCGCGAATTCGAGCAGCTGGCGCAACGCCTGCTCGGTATCCAGAAGAAGGACCCGGCGCCATGACGACGACCACCACGACCCTGACCTTGCACGACAGCTGGCTGTCGCGCCGCAACGCCTTCGACTGGGTGTTCGGTGCGCTGGTAGTGATCGGCGGGCTGTTCGCATTTGCCCGCTATGTCGGCCACATGGACATCTACGAGAAGGTGATCCTGCTGGCGGCCATTCCGGCGGTGCTCTGGCTTGGGTGGTTCTGGCGCCCGTTGGCGGTGCTCGGCCTGGTCGTCGCGGCCGCCTCGCTGCTGGCGATCGCGTCGTACCACGGCGACCTGGCGCGCGCCGACACCGTGTTCTGGCTCAAATATTTCCTGTCGAGCCAGTCGGCCATCCTCTGGATGAGCGTGCTGTTCTTCATGAGCACGATCTTCTACTGGCTGGGCTTCTTCACCCGCTCCCGCTCGGGCGCCATGGAGCTGATCGGCTCGCGCATGGCCTGGGCGGCGGTGACCATGGCCTTGATCGGCACCATGGTGCGCTGGTACGAGAGCCACCAGCTCGGCCCGGACATCGGCCACATTCCGGTCAGCAACCTGTACGAGGTGTTCGTCCTGTTCTGCTGGATCACCACGGCGTTCTACCTGTACTTCGAGGCGCGCTACCGCACCCGTGCGCTGGGCGCCTTCGTCATGCTGGTGGTCAGCGCCGCCGTCGGCTTCCTGCTGTGGTACACGCTGGTGCGCGACGCGCAGCAGATCCAGCCGCTGGTGCCGGCGCTGCAAAGCTGGTGGATGAAGCTGCACGTGCCGGCCAACTTCATCGGCTACGGCACCTTTGCCTTGTCGGCCATGGTGGCCCTGGCCTATCTCATCAAGCAGCAGGCCGACGAGACCCGCTGGTACAGGCTGACGCCGCTGTGGCTGCTGGGCATCGCACTTTGCTTCGTGCCGGTGGCCTTCCGCCAGCGCGCCCAGGAGGCGGGCGGCAGCTACTGGCTGGTGTACGCGGCCATCGCCGCGCTGATCATGGGCGGCATCCTGCTGGGCCGGCGGCGCATCGCCGAGCGGCTGCCGCGGCTGGAAGTGCTCGACGACGTGATGTACAAGGCCATCACGGTAGGGTTTGCCTTCTTCACCATCGCCACCGTGCTGGGCGCGCTGTGGGCGGCCGACGCCTGGGGCGGCTACTGGAGCTGGGACCCGAAGGAAACCTGGGCCCTCATCGTCTGGCTCAACTACGCCGCCTGGCTGCACATGCGCCTGGTCAAGGGCTTGCGCGGGACGGTCGCCGCCTGGTGGGCGCTGGTCGGCCTGGGGGTGACCACCTTCGCATTTCTCGGCGTCAACATGTTCCTGAGCGGCTTGCACAGCTACGGTACGCTGTAGGACGGCGGTCGCGGGCGGCCGGCCCGAGGGAACCGATTGGCGGCGTGGTGTAACCAACGTCCTTTCTGTCGCGAACTAACTGGCGACCCCTGATTCAAGGCTAAAGAGGCGACCCATGTTGATTCCATCCCGAGATCGCGGCTTCCAGATCCCTTCCGGCGAGATCACGCCGCGCAGGCTGTACGAGGAACGCCGTGAATTCCTGCGCCTGCTGGCCACGGGCGCAGCGGGTGCTACGCTGGCCGGCTGGGCAGGGCGCGACGCCCTGGCGGCCACCGCGGCCCCAGGCAAGCTGCCGGCGCTGGCTTCGGTGCCATCCAAGGTCGCCGGCGCCCAGACCATGGAGGCCGTGACCGACTACAAGGACGCGTCGAGCTACAACAACTTCTACGAGTTCGGCACCGACAAGAGCGACCCGGCGCGCAATGCCCATACGCTCAAGACGCGGCCGTGGACCGTGGAGGTCGAGGGCCTGGTGAACAAGCCGGGCAAGTTCGGCATCGAGGACCTGCTCAAGCTCAGTGCGCAGGAAGAGCGCATCTATCGACTGCGCTGTGTCGAGGGTTGGTCGATGGTCATTCCCTGGATCGGCTACTCGCTGTCCGAGCTGATCAGGAAGGTCGAGCCGCAAGGCAGCGCCAAGTACGTCGAGTTCGTCACCCTGGCCGACCCCAAGACCATGCCCTACGTGGGCTCGCGCGTGCTGGACTGGCCCTACGCCGAAGGCCTGCGCATGGACGAGGCGATGCACCCGCTGACGCTGCTGTCGTTCGGCATGTATGGCGAGGTATTGCCCAACCAGAACGGCGCCCCGGTGCGCCTGGTGGTGCCCTGGAAGTACGGCTTCAAGTCGGCCAAGTCGATCGTCAAGATCCGCTTCGTCGAGAAGGAGCCCGGCACGGCATGGAACAAGGCCGCTGCCAACGAGTACGGCTTCTACTCCAACGTCAATCCCGACGTCGACCATCCGCGCTGGAGCCAGGCCACCGAGCGGCGCATCGGCGAGCCTGGCGGCCTGTTCGCCAAGCGGCGCAAGACGCTCATGTTCAACGGCTACGAGCCGCAGGTGGGCCAGCTCTACGCCGGCATGGACCTGAAGAAGTTCTATTGATCCGGGGCCGGCCATGAACAAGCTCCTGCTGCACAAGGCAGGCAAGCCGGTCGTTTTCCTGCTGAGCCTGCTGCCGTTCGCCTGGCTGGTGTGGGGTGCCTTCACCGGCGGGCTCGGTGCCAACCCGGCCGAATACCTGGTGCGCGCCACCGGCGACTGGACGCTGCGCTTCCTGTGCATCGTGCTGGCGGTGACGCCGTTGCGCGTCATGGCGGGCCTGCCGGGGCTGGCGCGCTACCGGCGCATGCTCGGGCTGTTCGTCTACTTCTATGTCTGCCTGCACTTCCTGTCGTACGCGTGGTTCGACATGGGACTCGACCTGCCCTCGATCGTGAAGGACATCGCCAAGCGGCCGTTCATCCTCGTGGGATTCACCGCCTTCGTGCTGCTCACGCCGCTGGCCGCCACGTCCTTCAACCGCGCGATCAAGGCGCTGGGCGTGCGCCGCTGGCAGTGGCTGCACAAGCTGGTGTACCTGATCGCCGGACTGGGGCTGCTGCATTTCTTCTGGATGCGAGCCGGCAAGAACAACTTCGCCGAAGTGTTCGTCTACGCCGCCATCATCGGCGTGCTGCTCGGCTGGCGTGCCTGGCATGCGCTCGGGCGTCGGCGCGCCACGGCGGCTGCGGCGTCCACTGGGGCGGCGCCGACGCGGGCCGTGCGCGTGCAGCCCGGCAAGTAGCCGGGTGCGCACCGGGCCACCGCGCCGCCGGCGCCGGGCCCGCGCGCAGGTCAGCGAAACGCGGACGGGTCGGCGACGGATTCGCTGCGCAGCTGGTCCTGCACGGTTTCGCGCTGGCGGATCAGGGCGGCGCGCTCGCCACTGACCAGCACCTCGGCCGCGCGATTGCGCGTGTTGTAGTTGCTCGACATGCTCATGCAGTAGGCACCGGCGGACAGCACGGCCAGCAGGTCTCCGGCGCGCACGTCCAGCTCGCGGTCGCGGCCGAGCCAGTCGCCGCTCTCGCACACCGGACCGACCACGTCGTAGCGCCGCGGCGCGCCGTGGCCGCCGGCGTCGACCGCCTCGATGCGGTGGAAGGCCTGGTACATCGCCGGCCGCGGCAGGTCGTTCATCGCCGCGTCGACGATGCAGAAGTTGTGCTCTTCGCCCGGCTTGGTGAACAGGACCTCGGTGACGCAGACCCCGGCATTGCCCACCAGCGAGCGCCCGGGCTCGATGATGAGCTTGCGGTCGCCGAATCCGCGCGCGTCGAGGCGGGCCAGCAGCTGGCGCCACAGGTCGTCGGCCGCCGGCGGCGTGTCGCCGTTGTAGTCGATGCCCAGGCCACCGCCGAAGTCGATGTGCGCCAGCCGGATGCCGGCGGCCTCGATGGCCGTGACCAGGTCCAGCACGCGCTCCATGGCGTCCAGATAGGGCGCCGCTTCGGTGATCTGCGAGCCGATGTGGCAGTCGATGCCCGTGACCTCCAGGCCCGGCAGGGCGGCGGCATGGCGGTAGGCATGCAGGGCGCGGCTGTGCGCGATGCCGAACTTGTTGCCCTTCAGGCCGGTGGAAATGTAGGGGTGGGTCTTCGGATCGACGTCCGGATTGATGCGGATGCTCACTTTGGCGCGCGCGCCGTGCGCCAGTGCCACTTCGTTGAGCACGTCGAGCTCTTCCTCGCTCTCGACATTGAAGCAGCCGATGCCCGCGGCGAGCGCGGCACGCATCTCCGGCCGGCTCTTGCCGACGCCCGAGAAGATGATCTTGGAAGGCTCGGCGCCGGCTGCCAGCGCGCGCGCCAGTTCACCGCCCGAGACGATGTCGAACCCGCAGCCAGCCTGTGCGAACACGTGCAGGATCCCCAGCGAGGAGTTCGCCTTCATGGCATAGCAGACCAGCGCGTCGCGCCCGGCGAAGCCGCGCCGGTAGGCGGCGAGCGCGTCGAGCATCCATTGCTTCGAATACACGAACAGGGGCGTGCCGTGCTCGCGCGCCAGCGCTGCCAGCGGGACGCCTTCCACCCAGAGCTGGCCATCGCGGCGCGCCACGTGGGGCTGGCCGGGGAGGGCGGTGGTGTCGGAGGGACTCTTGGTCATCGGGCTGCCTTTGGCCAGTGGCCGGTTGCGGGGGCGCTTTCGGGTGCGGGTGCGGCGCTCACGGCCTGCTCCCGGTTGCCTTGCCGTCGTTGGCGGGTTTTTGCGCGTCGGTGTTCTTGGGCGGTTGCGCCGGATCGGGCGTTGCCGGCGGCTGCGCCGCGGGCGCGCCGCCGGGGATCAGCAACTGCGGCAGCGTGGCGCGCTGCGCCGCTTCGGGCCCTGTCGGCAGGTAAAGCGGCCCGCGCTGGCCGCAGCCGCCGAGGCCGACCACGAGCGCGCCAAGGCCAACGACGCTCACTAGAATTTGACGAGCATTCAACATCACGAAATTGTAATGACCGACCTCGAATACATGGACCGCGCGGAGAAGGCCCTGGAATCCATCGAACGCTGGTGCGATCAACTCAATGACGAGACCGATGCCGACCTCGACAACCAGCGCGTCGGCGGCATGATCACCATCACCTTCGTCAACGGGAGCCAGCTCGTGGTGAACCTGCAGAAGCCCTTGCACGAGATCTGGCTGGCGGCGCGTTCGGGCGGCTATCACTACCGGTTCGACGGCCAGGCTTGGGTGGACACGAAGACCGGCCAGGAGTTCTTCGGCCAGTTGTCGCGCGAGGCGACGGCGCAGGCCGGCCGGGCGTTGCCTTTCGGCGCGGGGTGAGCCCGCCAGGCGCGGGCGCAGCGGCCGCCCGGCCGCCGCCGCGCGCCGTGTGATCAGTTGCGGAACAGGTCCAGGATGCGGTTGCGTTCGTCCTTGGGCGGAGCGACCGGCGCGTTTTCCGACGCGCCGAGTCCGGCCTCGGGGCCCGGCGCCACGGCAGGCTCGACGCCCAGGCCTTCGATGCCGCGTCCCGGCGTGTAGTCGTCGAAGTACCACTCGCCGCCGACACGCGTGACGCCCGCAGGCGGCGCCAGCTCGGCCACCTGCACGCCCTTGAGCGCGCTTTGCATGAAGTTGATCCAGATCGGCAGGCTCAGGCCGCCGCCGGTCTCCCGGTCGCCCAGGCTGCGCGGCGTGTCGTAGCCCATCCAGGCCACCGCGGTGAGGGTGGGCTGGAAGCCGGCGAACCAGGCGTCGAGCGAGTCGTTGGTGGTGCCGGTCTTGCCGTACAGGTCGGGGCGCTTGAGCTGGCGCTGGGCATTGGCCGCCGTGCCGGAGCGGGCGACTTCCTGCAGCAGGCTGTCCATGATGAAGGCGTTGCGCGCGGGGATCGCGCGCATGGTTTCGTTCAGCAGCGGCGGCTGCAGGTCGAGCAGCACCTTGCCGCGGTGATCGGTCACGCGGGTGATGAGCGCCGGATTGACGCGATAGCCGCCATTGGCGAAGACGGAGTAGCCCACCGCCAGCTGCATCGGCGTGACCGCCCCGGCGCCCAGGGCCATCGGCAGGTAGGCCGGATGCTTCTCGCGGTCGAAGCCGAAGTTGGTGATCCAGTCCTGCGCGTAGTGCGTGCCGATCGATTGGAGAATGCGGATCGACACCATGTTCTTCGACTTGGCCAGAGCGCGGCGCATGGACATGGGGCCGTCGAAACCGCCGCCATAGTTCTTCGGCTCCCAGGGCTGCCCACCGGTGGTGGACGCGTCGAAGAACAGCGGACCGTCGTTGATCACGGTCGAAGGCGTGAAGCCCTTTTCGAGCGCCGCCGAATAGATGAACGGCTTGAAGCTCGAGCCGGGCTGCCGCCACGCCTGCGTGACGTGGTTGAACTTGTTCTTGTAGAAGTCGAAGCCGCCGACCAGCGCCTTGATGGAACCGTCGCGCGGATCCATCGCCACGAAGGCGCCCTCGACCTCGGGCAATTGGGTGATTTCCCAGGCGTCCTTTGCGCCGCGCGCGACCCGGATCACGGCGCCCGGCACGATGCGGACCTTGGGCTGCGCCTTGGGCGCCAGGCCCGAGCGTGCCGGCCGCAAGCCGTCGCCTTCGATGCGGATGGTCTCGCCGTCGCCGCGCATGGCGACCACTTCCTTGGGCGACGCGGAGATCACCACGGCCGCCAGCACGTCGCCGTTGTCCGGGTGCTCGGCCAGCGCGTCGTCGACGGCCTCGTCGACGTCCTTGGGGTTCGAGGGTAGCTCGATGAACTTCTCCGGGCCGCGATAGATCTGCTTGCGCTCGTAGTCCATGATGCCCTTGCGCAGGGCTTCGTAGGCGACCGCCTGGTCGACCGCGGTGATCGACGTGTAGACCTCGAGGCCGCGGGTGTAGGTTTCGTCGCCGTACTGGGCGTACATCATCTGCCGGACCATTTCGGCCACGTATTCCGCGTGCAGCCGATCGGGGTTGTTGCGTTCGCGCAGATGCAGGTGCTCGGCGCGGGCCGTCTGCGCCTGTGCCTCGGTGATGAAGCCGGCCTCGACCATTCTGTCGATCACGTACAGCTGCCGTGCACGCGCGCGGGTGGGATTGCTCACCGGGTTGTTGGCGCCGGGCGCCTTGGGCAGGCCGGCCAGCATGGCGGCCTCGGCGACGGTGATGTCCTTGAGCGGCTTGCCGAAATAGGCTTCGCTCGCGGCGGCGAAGCCGTAGGCGCGGTTGCCCAGGTAGATCTGGTTGAGATAGATCTCGAGGATCTGGTCCTTGCTCAACTGGTGCTCGAGCTTGAAGGTCAGGAGGATCTCGTAGATCTTGCGCGTGAAGGTCTTCTCGGAGCTCAGGTACACGTTGCGCGCGACCTGCATCGAGATGGTGGAGGCGCCCTGGCTCTTGACGCGGTTCAGGTTGGCCAGGCCGGCGCGCATGACGCCCTTGTAGTCGACGCCCCCGTGCGAATAGAAGCGCGAATCCTCGGCCGCCAGCACGGCGTCCTTCATGACCTGGGGAATGGTTCCGATGGGCGTGAGGTTGCGCCGCTCCTCGCCGAACTCGCCGATCAGCACGCCCTCTGATGAAAAGACGCGAAGCGGAAGCTTCGGCCGGTAGTCAGACAAATCCGACACATCGGGCAAGTTGGGATAGGCCACCGCCAGCGCCACCGCGATCATGCAGGCCGCTGCCGCCACGCCGGCTGCGGCGAGACCGAGGCACCACAGCACGATGCGCAGCACCCAGGTCAACCACGTAGGTCGCTTGGGTGGGGGGGCGGTGCGGGAGGGGGAGGGCGGCCCGGACGGGCGTTTTCTTTCAGGCATGTCGTCGGGCAGAGTCAGTGCGCATTATAAAAAGTGAGCCCGGGCGGACAGGTGAAACGGAACGGTAAGAACCAAGTACACGGAACAGGCGTTTAAGTTGCACCAAAGCACAATTACGTCACCTTTTGACAACGCTTGTTGCAAGTGCGCGGGAATGTCACTTGGTGCCGCGGAACCCTTTGGAATAGCATGTGCCAGCGCCGGAACTTTTACGCAAATCTTTCGTTTAGTTACAAACTCTGTCGGGACCAAACTTGGCTGCAATCGGATCGCTGTTTCGCCGTCAGCCCGCGCCACTGCTCGGGCTGGACGTCAGTTCTTCCAGTGTGAAGCTGGTCGAGCTCGGACGCGACGCGTCGGGCCAGTTGGTGCTCGAGCGTTGTGCGATCGAGCCTCTGGAGCGCGGCTGGATCACCGATGGTAACGTCGAGAAGTTCGACGAGGTCGCGGAGGCCGTCCGGCGCGTGGTGCGCAAGAGCGGCACGCGCACCAAGAATGCCGCGCTGGCATTGCCGCCGTCGGCGGTCATCACCAAGAAGATCGTCCTGCCCGGCGGCATGAGCGAGCAGGAGCTCGAGATCCAGGTCGAGTCCGAGGCCAACCAGTACATCCCGTTCTCGCTCGACGAGGTGAGCCTGGACTTCTGCGTGATCGGCCCGAGCAACCAGTCGGCCGGCGACGTCGAGGTGCTGATCGCCGCCTCGCGCAAGGAAAAGGTGCAGGACCGCCAGGGCCTGGCCGAAGCGGCCGGGTTGAAGGCGCTGATTCTCGACGTCGAGTCGTACGCGTCCCGGCTGGCGGCATCCCGCCTGATCGAGCAGTTGCCCGGCCAGGGGCAGGACGCTGTCGTCGCCCTGTTCGAAGTGGGCGCATCCACCACCAGCATGCAGGTCCTGCGCAACCAGGAGGTCCTGTACGACCGTGACCAGGCCTTCGGCGGCGCCCAGTTGACGCAGCTGATCGTGCGCCAGTACGGCTTCTCCATCGAGGAGGCCGAGACCAAGAAGCGCAATGGCGACCTGCCCGATGACTACGGCGCCGGCGTTCTCAAGCCGTTCGTGGCCAGCATCGCGCAGGAGATCGCGCGTGCGCTGCAATTCTTCTTTACAAGCACGCCCTACAACCGGGTGGACTATGTGCTCCTGGCCGGGGGTTCCGCGTCGCTGCCGGGCCTGACCAGCGCGGTGACCCGCCAGACCTCGTTCGCCTGCTCGCTCATCAATCCCTTCGAGGGCATGGGCGTGGCGGGGGGTATCCGGGAGAAAAAGGTGCGTCGCGAGGCGCCTTCCTACCTGACGTCCTGCGGCCTGGCGATGCGGAGGTTCACGCAGTGATCCTGATCAACCTGCTGCCGCACCGCGAGGCGTCGCGAAAGCGCCGGCGCGAGAACTTCTATGCCGCGCTGGGCGCTTCGGCGCTGGTGGGGCTGCTGCTGGCCGGCGTCGCCTACGTCTGGTTCGAGATGCAGACCTCCAGCCAGAACTCGCGCAACCAGTACCTGCAGTCGGCCATCACCAAGCTCGATTCCGAGATTCGCGAGATCTCGACGCTGCAGTCCGAGATCGCCGCGCTGCGTGCTCGTCAGCAGGCGGTCGAGGACCTGCAGGCGGACCGCAACATGCCGGTCTACCTGCTCAACGAGCTGGTCAAGCAAATGCCCGACGGCGTCTACCTGACGAGCATGAAGCAGGAAAACCAGGTCGTCACCCTGCGCGGCATGGCGCAGTCGAACGAACGCGTGTCCGAGTTGCTGCGCAACCTGGGCAACAACAGCCAGTGGCTCGACAAGGCGGACCTCGTCGAGATCACGGCCACCACGGTCACGCTCAGTCCTCGCGACCAGCGCCGGGTGGCGAACTTCACGATGCGTGTGGCCCTCAAGCGGCCCACGGACGTCAACAAGCCGGCGGCCGGCGCACCCGGCGCCAAGCCGGCGGCGGCCCCGGCCAAAGGCTAGGAGAAAGCGCATGGCACGCAAACGCGCTTCTCGACGCATGGACATCGGCGCCTCGCTGCGGCGGGTGGGCGACCAGTTCCGCGACCTCAATCCGAACGATCCTTCGGTCTGGCCCCCGCTTCCGCGCTACGGCCTGTACCTGCTGGTCGCCGCTGCCGTGGTGATCGGCCTGTGGTTCGTCTGGCTGACGAACTCGAACGACGAACTGGAAGCGGCGCGCGCCAAGGAAGTCAAGCTGCGCGCCGACTACACCAAGAAGGTGGGCCAGGCGGCCAACCTGGAACTGCTCAAGAAGCAGCGCGAGCAGGTGCAGCAGTACGTGATCCTGCTCGAGAAGCAGCTGCCCAGCAAGGCCGAGATGGACGCCCTGCTGTCCGACATCAACCAGGCCGGCCTGGGACGGAGCCTGCAGTTCGAACTGTTCCGTCCGGGGCAGACTTCGGTGAAGGATTACTACGCTGAATTGCCGATCGCCGTGCGGGTGACCGGGCGCTACCACGACATGGGTTCGTTCGCCGCCGACGTGGCCAACCTGTCGCGCATCGTGACCTTGAACAATCTCTCGATCACGCCCGGCAAGGATGGTTCGCTGACGATGGACGCCACCGCCAAGACCTTCCGCTACCTGGATCCGGAAGAGCAGGCCGCGCAGAAGCGCGCCGCTGCTGCTGCGCAGAAGGGCAAGAGGAAATGAAGGGGCCGCTACGCATCACGTTCCTGGCACTGGCGGCGGCGACGCTGGCGGGCTGCTCGGGTTCGAACATCGACGAGCTCCAGGCATGGATGAAGCAGCAGCGCGCACAGGTCAAGCCGAACGTGCCGCCCATCTCCGAGCCCAAGAAGTTCACGCCCCAGGCCTACACCGAAGGCGCTGCGCTGGAGCCGTTCAACAGCCTCAAGCTGACGCAGGCCCTGCGCCGGGACTCGAACGTGCCGAGCCTCTCGGGCCTGATCGCGCCGGAACTCACCCGTCGCAAGGAGCCGCTGGAGGCCTTCCCGCTCGACGCCATGGCCATGGTCGGCAGCCTGGGGCGCGGCGGCCAGCCGGTTGCCCTGGTGACCGTGGACAAGTTGCTCTATCAGGTCCGGGTGGGGAACTACCTGGGCCAGAACTACGGGCGCATCACCCGTATCACTGAAACTGAACTCACCCTGCGCGAAATCGTGCAAGACGCGGCAGGCGAGTGGATCGAACGCCCGGCGACGCTGGTGTTGCAAGAGAGGTCGAAGAAATGAGAAGAGAACAACTCGCCGCCGGCAGGTGGTTGCGCGTCATGGGCGCGGGCATGCTGGCGCTGTGCGCCGCCATGGCCGCCCATGCGCAGAACGCCATCGAATCGGTGACCAGCTCGACCCAGTCGGGCACCGAGCTGATCCGCATCGACCTGTCGGCGCCGCTCGCCGCGGTGCCCAATGGTTTCGTGGTCCAGTCGCCGGCCCGCATTGCGCTCGATTTCCCGGGCGTGACCAACGGCATGGGCCGGTCGACCGTCGACGTCAACCAGGGCAACCTCCGCTCGGTCAACGTGGTCCAGGCTGGTGACCGCACGCGGCTGGTCCTGAACCTCAAGGAACCGACCACCTACCGGGCCGAGCTGCAGGGCAAGTCGGTGCTGGTCTCGCTGGGGCAGGCGGTCGCGGCTGCGCCGCCGCAGACGACCACGTCGGCCTTTGCGGAGAACCTCAACCGCGATTCGCTGCCGATCCGCGACATCGATTTCCGCCTCGGTCCGGACAAGACGGGCCGCGTGATCGTCGACCTGCCCAACAACCAGGTCGGCGTGGACATCCGTCCCCAGGGCAAGAACCTGGTGGTCGACTTCACCAAGTCCACCCTGCCCGAAGGCCTGCGCCGCCGCCTGGACGTGGCCGACTTCGGCACGCCGGTGCGCATGATCAGCAGCCAGCAGGTGGGCGACCGGGTGCGCATGACCATCGAGCCCACCGGCGAGTGGGAGCACAGCGCCTACCAGAGCGACAACCAGTTCGTCGTCGAGGTGCGGCCGCGCAAGGTCGACCCGACCAAGCTGACGCAGGGCGTGGGCTACAACGGCGAGAAGCTGTCGCTGAACTTCCAGAACATCGAGATCCGCTCGCTGCTGCAGGTCATCGCCGACTTCACCAACTTCAACATCGTCACCTCCGACTCCGTCACCGGCTCCCTGACGCTGCGCCTCAAGGACGTGCCCTGGGATCAGGCACTCGACATCATCCTGCAGGCCAAGAACCTGGGCATGCGCAAGAACGGCTCGGTGCTGTGGATCGCGCCCAAGGACGAGATCGACGCCAAGGAAAAGCGCGAGTTCGAGGCGCAGGCGGCAATCGCCAACCTGCAGCCGCTGCAGACGCAGGCCTTCCAGCTGAACTACACCAAGGCGCAGGTCATCGCCCAGGGCCTGTCCGGCCAGGGCTTGGCCGGCGGCGGCGGCGGTGGCGGCGGCAACAACACCCGCATCCTGAGCCCGCGCGGCAGCGTGATTGCCGAGACCCGCACGAATCAGCTGTTCGTGTCCGACATTCCATCCAAGCTGGCCGACGTGGCCGAGCTGATCCGCAAGCTGGACGTGCCGGTGCGCCAGGTCCTGATCGAGGCGCGCATCGTCGAGGCGGCCGACACGTTCGGCAAGTCGCTGGGTGTGCGCCTGGGCGGCGGCGCGGTGAACAACAACAATTCGATCGGTGTGCAGCCGTCGCTGTCCGGCGGCACGGCCACCTTCCCGTCGCCCACGGCCGGCAACTTCGTCAGCCTGCCCGCGATCAGTCCGAGCGGCAGCGGCAATACGCCCGGCACCTTCGCGATCTCGCTGTTCAACTCGTCGCTCACGCGCCTCTTGAACCTTGAGATCTCCGCCCTCGAGGCGGACGGCAAGGGCCGCGTGGTGTCCAGCCCGCGGGTGGTGACGGCCGACCAGACCAAGGCGCTGATCGAGCAGGGTACCGAACTGCCGTACCAGGTGGCCACGTCCAGCGGCGCGACTTCGATCGCCTTCCGCAAGGCCAACCTGAAGCTCGAAGTCACCCCGCAGATCACGCCCGAAGGCAACATCATCCTGACGCTGGACGTCAACAAGGACACCGTCGGCCAGCAGACGCTTGCGGGCTTCGCCATCAACACGAAGCACGTGCAGACCGAGGTGCTGGTGGAAAATGGCGGCACCGTCGTGATCGGTGGTATCTTCGAGTTGACCGAATCGAACGACGAATCGCGTGTTCCGGTGCTGGGCGAAGTCCCCGTGCTGGGCGGCCTGTTCCGAACGCGCAACCGTACCTACAACAAGACCGAAATGCTTGTCTTCATCACGCCGAAGATGATCACCGACCGCAACGCGGCGCGCTGAAGGGCGCCCCGTGCAGATGGAGTGTGGTGCCGGTAGCGCTGGTCGGTCTTCCAGGTTCGGGTAAAACCGCCGTCGGGCGGCGCCTGGCCCAGCGGCTGCAGTGGCCTTTCGTCGACACCGACCAGTGCATCGAGGACCGCATCGGCTGCACCATCCGGGAATTCTTCGAGCGCGAGGGTGAAGCCCGCTTTCGCGCCATCGAGGCGCAGGTGATCGCCGAGCAGGCGCAGAGCACGCGCGGCGTGCTGTCCACCGGCGGCGGCGCCGTCCTGCGGGCGGAAAATCGCCAGCAGCTGCGCGAGAAGTTCCACGTGGTCTATCTCTGCTCGTCGCCGGAGGACCTTTACCGGCGCCTTCGCCACGACGTCAAGCGGCCGCTCCTGCAGGTGGAGGATCCGCTCGGCCGGCTGCGCGAGCTGTTCGCGGCCCGGGACCCGCTCTACCGGGAGGTGGCCCACGAGAGCGTCGAGACGGGCCGCCCGAGCATCCAGGTGGCGGTCAACCTCATCCTGGCGCATCTCGAGCTTGCCGGCGTTGCGACTGCACCGCCCGCCATTGCGGACTGAGCGCGCCGCCATGCCGCCGGCAGCAGGCGGGCCAGCGCCTACACTTGAGGCATGTCAGCGCCAGCCCCCATCCAGCGCGTCGAGATCGAGCTCGGCGAGCGCAGCTATTCCATCCTGATCGGGCAGGGCCTGCTTTCGGACCCGCAGTCCTATGACGGGCTGCCCGCCGCCACCAGCGCCCTGATCGTCACCAACACCGCCGTCGGCCCCCTGTATGCCGAGGCGTTGCGCGCCCGCCTGGTCAGCCGCCACGCCAGCGTGAACGTGCTCGAACTGCCCGACGGCGAGCGGCACAAGGACTGGGCGACGCTGAACCTGATCTTCGACGCGCTGCTGGGCCGCGCCAGCGACCGCAAATGCGTGCTCTACGCGCTCGGCGGCGGCGTGGTCGGCGACATGACCGGCTTTGCCGCTGCCTGCTACATGCGCGGCGTGCCCTTCGTGCAGGTGCCGACCACGTTGCTGGCGCAGGTGGACTCGTCGGTGGGGGGCAAGACCGCCATCAACCACCCGCTCGGCAAGAACATGATCGGGGCGTTCTATCAGCCCCAGCGCGTGCTGTGCGACCTGGACACGCTGCGAACGCTGCCGCCGCGCGAACTGAGCGCCGGGCTGGCCGAGGTGATCAAGTACGGGCCGATCCACGACATGGCCTTCCTCGACTGGATCGAGTCCAACCTGCCGGCGCTGATGGGGCGGGACCCCGCGGCGCTGGCTTACGCGGTGCGCCGCAGTTGCGAGATCAAGGCGATGGTGGTCGGCCAGGACGAGCGCGAGTCCGGCTTGCGGGCCATCCTCAACTTCGGGCACACGTTCGGCCATGCCATCGAATCCGGGCTGGGCTACGGCGAGTGGCTGCACGGCGAGGCGGTCGGCTGCGGCATGGTGATGGCAGCGCGCTTGTCGCAACGGCTGGGCGGCGTCGACGCCGCGTTCGTCGACCGGCTCACACGCCTCGTCGAGGCCGCCGGCCTTCCGGTGAGCGCACCGGCACTGGGCACGCAGCGCTATCTCGACCTGATGCGGGTCGACAAGAAATCCGAGGCCGGCGAGATCCGTTTCGTGTTGATCGAGGCGCCCGGCCGCGCCGTGATGCGACCCGCGCCCGACGCGCTGGTGCGCGAAGTGCTGGCCGAAAGCTGCTCCTAGCCATGGCGCTGGCTGCCTATGCGAGCCATCCGGCGGCATCGCGCGGCCGGCGCTACCCGGAGCCGCCCGCGCCGACACGCGATGCGTTCCAGCGGGATCGCGACCGCATCGTCCATTCCACCGCCTTCCGGCGGCTGGTGTACAAGACGCAGGTTTTCCTCAACCACGAGGGAGACCTGTTCCGCACCCGGATGACGCATTCGCTCGAGGTGGCGCAGCTGGGCCGTTCGATCGCGCGGGCGCTGGCGCTCAACGAGGACCTGGTCGAGGCCGTGGCGCTGGCCCACGACCTGGGCCACACACCGTTCGGGCATGCCGGCCAAGACGCGTTGAATGACTGCATGGCCGACCACGGCGGGTTCGAGCACAACCTGCAGAGCCTGCGGGTGGTGGACGAACTGGAGCACCGTTATCCGCAGTACGACGGTCTCAACCTCAGCTTCGAGACGCGCGAAGGCATTCTCAAGCATTGCTCGCGCGCCAACGCGCAGCGGCTCGAGCAGCGCGAGCCCGGCGGTGTCGGCCGGCGCTTCCTGGACCGCATGCAGCCCGGGCTGGAGGCACAACTGTGCAATCTGGCCGACGAGATTGCCTACAACGCCCATGACATCGACGATGGCGTGCGCTCGGGGCTGATCGGCATCGAGCAGCTGGCGGACGTCGAACTGTTCGATCGCTTCAGGCGCGAGGCGGTGGCCGAGTATCCGGCACTCGACGGCCGGCGCCTGCTGTACGAGACCATCCGCCGCATGCTGAGCGCGCAGGTCTACGACGTGATCGATGCCACCCGCGCCGCCATCGATGCCGGCGCGCCCGCGCACGCCGATGCGGTGCGTGCCGCCGCGCCGATGGTGTGCTTCAGCCCGTCGATGCGCGAGCAGTCGCAGGCGCTCAAGCGGTTCCTGTTCGCCAACCTCTACCGGCACCCGCGCGTGGCCCAGACGACCGGGCAGGCCCAGGATGTCGTGCGGGCCCTTTTCCTCGCCTATCGCGACAACCCGTCGGAGATGCCGCCGGCCTATGCCTGCCAGCAGGACAGGCATCGGGCGGTGGCCGACTACATCGCCGGCATGACGGACCGCTTCGCCATGCGCGAGCACCTGCGCCTGACCGGACGTCCCTGGGTGGAATGATGAAGGCGCGCAGCGGATTGGACAGGCTGGATACGCAGGTTGCCGCGGCCGTGCCGGATCGGCGGGCGCCGGCCTTGCCGCTGGCCGCGCTGGCGGTCGTGGCCGCCGGCGTCAGCGCAGCGCTGCACCTGGGCAAGCTGCCGCCGGCGGTGCCCGCGCTGCGAGAGGCGCTCGGCATCGACCTGGTCCAGGCGGGCTTCCTGTTGTCGCTGGTCCAGGTGGCCGGGATGACGCTCGGCCTGCTGGCTGGCCTGATGGCCGATGCCATCGGGCTGCGCCGCAGCATGCTCACCGGCCTGGCGATCCTGACGCTGGCGAGCGCGCTGGGCGCCTGTGTCGAGCCGGGGCCGCACGCGCTGAACTGGCTGCTGGCGCTGCGGGCGGTCGAGGGCGTCGGTTTCCTGCTGGCCGTGATGCCCGGGCCTGGCCTGGTGCGGGCATTGGTGCCGCCGGGAGCGGACAAGGCGGCGCTCGGCCTGTGGGGCGCGTACATGCCGTTGGGCGTCGCGCTGGCGCTGTTGGTCGGAGCGCCCTGGATCCAGCGATGGCATTGGCCATCGTGGTGGCTGGGCATGGCGGGCGTTTCCGCCATGGCGCTCCTGTTCGTCCGGCTGGCCGTGCCGAGCGACGCCGTGCGCGGGCGTGCCGCGGTGGTGTCGCGGCAGCCAGCGACTCCCATTTCCGTGCCCGCACGCCTGCGCCTGACGCTCGGCTCGGCCGGCCCGCGCACGCTGGGGCTGGCATTCGCGGTGTACTCGGCGCAATGGATGGCGGTCATCGGCTTCCTGCCCGCCATCTACGCCGAAGCCGGCGTTGCAGCGGCATGGGCAGGCCTGCTGACCTGTGCCGCAGCCGCGGCAAACATCGTGGGCAACGTGGCCGGCGGGCGCCTGCTGCATCGCGGCGTGCGGCCCGAACGCCTGCTGCGGTGGGGCTACGGCGTGATGCTGGCGGGTGGCGTGGCGGCCTTCGCGCGCTGGGGCCATGGCGAGGCGGCCTTGTCGCTGCCACCGGCCGTGCGCTACGTCGCCGTATGCCTCTTTTCGCTGGCCGGCGGCATGGTGCCGGCCACCTTGTTCACGCTGTCGGTGCGGCTGGCGCCTTCGGGGAACACGGTATCGACCACCGTGGGACTGATGCAGCAGACGTCGTCCCTGGGGCAGTTCGTGGCGCCGCCGCTGGTGGCCTGGCTGGCGTTGTACGCGGGCGGCTGGCACTGGACCTGGGTGGCCACCGTCGCATGCTCGCTGGTCGGCATGGTCGCGGCCGGGCGCCTGGCTGTCTTGCGGCTGCAGTGTGCGGAGCCGATGCCATGAGCAATGATTCGGGCGCATCGGCCGGTCCTGAGCTGCAGGCGTTGGTGCGCCGAGTCGAGGAAGACACCGTCCGTTGGCTGGAGCGCGCCGTCATCGGCCTGAATCTGTGTCCCTTCGCCAAGGCGGTGCATGCGCGCCGGCAGATCCACTACGTGGTCTGTGCCTGCGACGACGAAACCGAACTGATGGAGACGCTGCTGCGCGAGGCGCAGGCACTCCTCGATCGCGAGCCTGCCGTGCGCGACACCACGCTGGTGATGGCGCCTTGCCTCCTGGCCGACTTCCTGGACTTCAACGACTTCACGGCACGTGCGGAACGCCGCCTCGCGCGCGCGGGCTTTGAAGGCATGCTGCAATTGGCCAGCTTCCATCCCCGGTTCCAGTTTGCCGGCAGCGAGGAGAACGACATCACCAACGCCACCAACCGCGCCCCATATCCCACGCTGCACCTGCTGCGCGAAGACAGCGTCGACAAGGCGGTTGCCGCGTTCCCCGACGCAGCGGCTATCTACGAGCGCAATGTCGCCACCCTCGAAGGCCTGGGCGCTGCCGGCTGGGATGCACTGGACGTCGGTCCCCGGGGAGACGGCCGATGAGCCGCGCCCAGCTTTCGACGAGGCACGCCGCACCGGCCAAGCCCGCGCAGGCGCATGCCGCGCGGCCTTCCAGGGCGGACAAGGCCCAGGCCGATCTGCTGGCCGAACTGCGCCCGGGGCAGTCGGTCGTATTGCTGCAGGAGCTGCACATCCTGACGCGCGAGGGTCGCCTGAACCAGGACTCCCGCCGCAAGCTCAAGCAGGTCTATCACCTGTTCCAGTTCATCGAGAAGCTGTTGCTGGAACTGCCGGAGGCGGGCGCGCGCGCCACGCTGGCCGACCATGGCGCAGGCAAGTCGTATCTGGGTTTCATCATCTACGACCTGTTCTTCCGTCAGCGCGAGGGGGGCCACGTGTACGGCATCGAGACGCGGCCCGAACTGGTGGCGCGCTCGCGCGAGCTTGCGCAGCGCCTGGGATTTGCGCGTATGAGCTTTCTCAATGTCAGCGCCGCCGAGGCACGCACCGCACCAGGATTGCCCGAACGCATCGACCTCGTCACCGCACTGCACGCCTGCGACACCGCCACCGACGACGCCATCGCCTTCGGGCTTGCCAAGAACGCGCGGTTCATGGCGCTGGTGCCTTGCTGCCAGGCGGAAGTCGCGGCCAGCCTGCGCGCCAACAAGGCGCTGTCGCTGTCGCGCACGCCGCTGGCAGAACTGTGGCGCCATCCGCTGCACACGCGCGAGATCGGCAGTCAATTGACCAACGTGCTGCGTTGCCTTTACCTGGAGGCGCAGGGCTACCAGGTGACCGTGACCGAGCTGGTGGGGTGGGAGCACAGCCTGAAGAACGAACTGATCATTGCCCGCCACACCGGCCATCGCAAGGCGAGCGCGGCGGCGCGCATGCAGGAGTTGCTGTCGCAGTTCGGGCTCGACGCACTCGGCCCTGACCGCTTTCCCCTGCAGGCCTGAAGCACGGGCCGACGCCGATCCGCTTTCCGCCATGGCCAGACTTCCGCGACTGACGCTGCCAGGCTATCCGCATCATGTGATCCAGCGCGGCAACAACCGGCAATTCATCTTCGTGGACCGCGCCGATCGCGAGAAGATGCTGGCGCTGCTGGGCGAGCATGCGGCGCGGTTCGAGGTGGCCGTGCATGCGTATGTGCTCATGGACAACCACTTCCATCTGCTGGCCACGCCCGCCGGCCCGACCTCGCTGCCCCAATGGATGCAGTCGGTTGGCCGCCAATACGTCCGCTACTTCAATGACCGGCACGGGCGTAGCGGCACGCTCTGGGAAGGGCGCTATCGGTCCACGTTGATCCAGACCGACCGCTACCTGCTCGCCTGCATGGCCTATATAGACCTGAACCCGGTGCGCGCCGGCATTGTTGCCGAGGCGCGCGACTTCGTCTGGTCCAGCCATGCCCACTACGCCGGCCTGCGGGTGGACAGGCTGATCACGCCGCATCCGCTGTACTGGACGCTGGGCAACACGCCCTTCGCGCGGGAGGCTGCGTACGCCGATTTGGTGCGCGCTGGCGTCGCCACGGCCGATGTGCGCCTTCTGACGGAGGCGACGCTGCGCGGCTGGGCCGCCGGCGACGCCGATTTCGTCGCGCTTCTGCAAAAGAACACCGACCGCCGCGTCGTCAAGGACCGTGCAGGCCGCCGGCCACGGCCTTCGCCGGGGGATGTCTCGCCTTCCTGAAGCAAGGCTGCACGCTGGGCGGGCTCACGCCAGATCAATCTGTCCCCAATTTGTCGCACACCGTAGTTTGGCTGACTTAATTGGAATCTGACCCCATTTAAAGTATTTGGCATTGTTTGTGCAACGCAATATCCTTACGGTCCCTGCGAGATGCCAGTAAGAAGGAGTGCGCCATGACGACGGCTGCCGAAATCCAACACCTGCAAGAACACGGCCTGTACTCGGCCGCGGACGAACATGACGCCTGCGGCGTCGGCTTCGTTGCCCACATCAAGGGCGAGAAGAGCCATGCCATCGTCGGCCAGGCGCTGAAGATCCTGGAGAACCTGGACCATCGCGGTGCCGTCGGCGCGGACAAGCTGATGGGCGACGGCGCAGGCATCCTGATCCAGCTGCCCGACCTGCTGTACCGCGAGGAAATGGCTCGCCAGGGCGTGGCGCTGCCACCGCCCGGCGAGTACGGCGTGGGCATGATCTTCCTGCCGAAGGAACACGCCTCGCGCCTGGCCTGCGAGCAGGAGATGGAACGCGCGATCAAGGCCGAAGGCCAGGTGCTGCTGGGCTGGCGCGACGTGCCGGTCAACCGCGACATGCCCATGTCTCCGACCGTGCGCGAGAAGGAGCCGATCCTGCGCCAGGTGTTCATCGGCCGCGGCGCCGACGTGATCGTGCAGGACGCGCTCGAGCGCAAGCTGTACGTCATCCGCAAGACCGCCAGCGCGAACATCCAGCGCCTGAAGCTCAAGCACTCCAAGGAATACTACGTCCCGTCCATGTCGAGCCGGACGGTGGTGTACAAGGGCCTGCTGCTGGCTGATCAAGTCGGCACTTACTATCTCGATCTGCAAGACCATCGCTGCGTGTCGGCGCTGGGTCTGGTGCATCAGCGCTTCTCGACCAACACTTTCCCGGAATGGCCGCTGGCGCACCCGTATCGCTACGTGGCGCACAACGGCGAGATCAACACGGTCAAGGGCAACTACAACTGGATGAAGGCGCGCGAGGGCGTGATGAGTTCGCCCGTGCTCGGCCCCGATCTGGCCAAGCTGTATCCGATCAGCTTTGCCGGCCAGTCCGACACCGCCACGTTCGACAACTGCCTCGAACTGCTGACCATGGCCGGCTACCCGATCAGCCAGGCCGTGATGATGATGATTCCCGAGCCGTGGGAGCAGCACGCCACGATGGACCCGCGCCGCCGGGCGTTCTATGAATATCACGCCGCGATGCTCGAGCCCTGGGACGGGCCGGCGTCGATCGTGTTCACCGACGGCCGCCAGATCGGCGCCACGCTCGACCGCAACGGCCTGCGTCCGTCGCGCTACTGCGTCACCGACGACGACCTGGTGATCATGGCGTCCGAATCCGGCGTGCTGCCGGTGCCGGAGAGCAGGATCGTGCGCAAGTGGCGGCTGCAGCCGGGCAAGATGTTCCTGATCGACCTGGAGCAGGGCCGCATGATCGACGACGAGGAGGTCAAGTCCAGCCTCGCCAACAGCAAGCCCTACAAGCAGTGGATCGAGAACCTGCGCATCAAGCTCGACGACGTCGACGGCGCCGGCGAAGCGCCCGCCAGCGCGGTGCCGCTGCTCGACCGCCAGCAGGCCTTCGGCTACACCCAGGAAGACATCAAGTTCCTGATGAGCCCCATGGCGCAGGCCGGAGAAGAGGGCATCGGCTCCATGGGCAACGACTCGCCGCTGGCGGTGCTGTCGGACAAGAACAAGCCGCTGTACAGCTACTTCAAGCAGCTGTTCGCGCAGGTGACCAACCCGCCGATCGACCCGATCCGCGAGGCCATCGTCATGTCGCTGGTCAGCTTCGTCGGCCCCAAGCCGAACCTGCTCGACATCAACCAGGTCAATCCGCCGATGCGGCTCGAAGTGAGCCAGCCGATTCTGGACTTCAACGACATGGCGAAGGTGCGCGACATCGCCGCCGTCACGCAGGGCAAGTTCAAGAGCTACACGCTCGACATCACCTATCCGGTGGCCTGGGGCGAGGAGGGCGTGGAGGCCAAGCTCGCCTCGCTGTGCGCCGAGGCGGTGGACGCCATCAAGGGCGGCCACAACATCCTGATCCTGAGCGACCGCGCCGTGGCCGAACTCCAGGTGGCGATTCCCGCCGCGCTGGCACTGTCGGCGGTGCATCAGTTCCTGGTGCGCGAAGGCTTGCGCACCACGGCCGGCCTGGTGGTCGAGACCGGCTCGGCGCGCGAGGTGCATCACTTCGGAGTACTGGCCGGTTACGGCGCCGAAGCGGTGCACCCCTACCTGGCCATGGAAACGCTGGCCGCCATGCACGAGGACCTGCCCGGCGAACTGAGCGCCGAGAAGGCCATCTACAACTACGTCAAGGCGATCGGCAAGGGCCTGTCGAAGATCATGTCCAAGATGGGCGTGAGCACGTACATGAGCTACTGCGGCGCCCAGCTGTTCGAGGCCATCGGCCTGAACACCGAGACGGTCGACAAGTACTTCACCGGTACCGCGAGCCGCGTCGAGGGCATCGGCGTGTTCGAGATCGCCAAGGAAGCCATCCGCATCCACAAGGCGGCCTTCGGCGACGACCCGGTGCTCGCGCAGATGCTCGACGCCGGCGGCGAATACGCCTGGCGCACGCGCGGTGAAGACCACATGTGGACGCCGGACGCAATCGCCAAGCTGCAGCACAGCACGCGCGCCAACAACTTCAACACGTACAAGGAATACGCGCAGCTCATCAACGACCAGAGCCGCCGGCACCTGACGCTGCGCGGGCTGTTCGAGTTCAAGTTCGATCCGGCCAAGGCGATCCCAGTGGACGAGGTCGAATCGGCCAGCGAAATCGTCAAGCGCTTTGCCACCGGCGCCATGTCGCTCGGCTCGATCAGCACCGAGGCGCATTCGACGCTGGCGATCGCCATGAACCGCATCGGCGGCAAGAGCAACACGGGCGAGGGCGGCGAAGACCCGATTCGCTACCGCAACGAGCTCAAGGGCATTCCGATCAAGCAGGGCGACACGCTCAAGAGCGTGATCGGCGCCGAGAACGTCGAAGTCGACCTGCCGCTCAAGGACGGCGACTCGCTGCGCTCGCGCATCAAGCAGGTCGCTTCGGGCCGCTTCGGCGTCACCGCCGAGTACCTGTCGTCGGCCGACCAGATCCAGATCAAGATGGCCCAGGGCGCCAAGCCCGGCGAGGGCGGCCAGCTGCCGGGCGGGAAAGTCTCGAACTACATCGGCATGCTGCGCTACTCGGTGCCGGGCGTCGGCCTGATCAGCCCGCCGCCGCACCACGACATCTACTCGATCGAGGACTTGGCGCAGCTCATCCACGACCTGAAGAACGTGGCGCCGCACGCGTCCATCAGCGTCAAGCTGGTCAGCGAAGTGGGCGTGGGCACCATCGCCGCGGGCGTGGCCAAGTGCAAGAGCGACCACGTCGTGATCGCCGGCCATGATGGCGGCACCGGCGCATCGCCATGGTCGTCGATCAAGCACGCCGGCAGCCCCTGGGAAATCGGCCTGGCCGAGACACAGCAGACGCTGGTGCTCAACCGCCTGCGCAGCCGCATCCGCGTGCAGGCCGACGGCCAGATGAAGACCGGCCGCGACGTCGCCATCGGCGCGCTGCTGGGCGCCGACGAGTTCGGCTTCGCCACGGCGCCGCTGGTGGTCGAAGGCTGCATCATGATGCGCAAGTGCCACCTCAACACCTGCCCGGTGGGCGTGGCCACGCAGGACCCGGTCCTGCGCAAGAAGTTCGCCGGCAAGCCCGAGCATGTCGTCAACTACTTCTTCTTCGTCGCCGAGGAAGTGCGCCAGATCATGGCGCAGCTGGGCATCCGCAAGTTCGACGACCTGATCGGCCGTGCAGACCTGCTGGACATGCGCCGCGGCCTAGCTCACTGGAAGGCGCGCGGGCTCGATTTCTCGCGCCTGTTCGCCCAGCCGAACGTGCCGGCGGACGTGCCGCGCTTCCATGTCGAGTCGCAGGACCACGGCCTGGCCAAGGCGCTGGACGTGCGGCTGATCGAGAAGTCGCGCCCGGCCATCGAGCGCGGCGAGAAGGTGCAGTTCATGGAGGTGGCGCGCAACGTCAACCGTTCGGTGGGCGCCATGCTGTCGGGTGCGCTGACCAAGGTGCATCCGCAGGGCCTGCCGGACGACTCCATCCGCATCCAGCTCGAAGGCACCGGCGGCCAGTCGTTCGGCGCATTCCTGCAGCGCGGCATCACGCTGTATTTGATCGGCGACGCCAACGACTACACCGGCAAGGGCCTGTCCGGCGGCCGCGTGGTGGTGCGCCCCAGCCTCGATTTCGGCGGCGAGGCCGTCAAGAACATCGTGGTGGGCAACACTGCGCTGTACGGCGCGACCACCGGCGAGGCCTACCTCAGCGGCGTGGCCGGTGAGCGCTTTGCGGTGCGCCTGTCGGGCGCCACCACCGTGGTCGAAGGTACCGGCGACCATGGCTGCGAATACATGACCGGCGGCACCGTGGTGGTGCTGGGCAAGACCGGCCGCAACTTCGCGGCCGGCATGAGCGGCGGCCTGGCCTTCGTCTATGACGAGGACGGCCAGTTCGCGAGCCGTTGCAACATGGCGATGGTCTCGCTCGACAAGGTGCTGACCACCGCCGAGCAGACGGCCAATGTCAACCCGGCCATCTGGCACGGCGGCCAGACGGACGAGGCGCTCCTGCGCAAGCTGCTGGAAGACCACCACCGCTGGACCGGCAGCAAGCGCGCGCGCGAGCTGCTGGACAACTGGGCCACCGCACGCACCCGCTTCGTCAAGGTGTTCCCGAACGAATACAAGCGTGCGCTGCAGGAGATCCACGACCGCAAGGTGGAACTGACCAGCTCGGGCAACAACGCGCACGTGGGGCTGGAGCCGCACGCCACGCGCCAGCCGGCCAAGGTCTGAGCGACCGCTGGCCCAGAGAACGCATTACAAGGACTTCACGATGGGAAAGATCACCGGCTTCATGGAGTACGAGCGCATCGAAGAGGGCTACAAGCCCGTCGATGAGCGCGTGAAGCACTACAAGGAATTCGTGGTCGGCCTGGACACGGCCAAGGCCAAGGTGCAGGGCGCGCGCTGCATGGATTGCGGCACGCCGTTCTGCAACAGCGGCTGCCCGGTCAACAACATCATTCCGGACTTCAACGACCTGGTTTATCGCGACGACTGGCAAAGCGCCTTCGCGGTGCTGGATTCCACCAACAACTTCCCGGAGTTCACCGGCCGCATCTGCCCCGCGCCGTGCGAGGCAGCCTGTGTGCTGAACGTGAACGACGACCCGGTGGGCATCAAGTCGCTCGAGCACGCCATCATCGACCGCGCCTGGGACGAAGGCTGGGTGGCGGCGCGTCCGGCGCGCCACAAGACCGGCAAGAAGGTCGCAGTGGTCGGGTCCGGCCCAGCCGGCCTGGCCGCGGCGCAGCAACTGGCGCGCGTGGGGCACGACGTGACGGTGTTCGAGAAGAACGACCGTATCGGCGGGCTGCTGCGCTACGGCATCCCCGACTTCAAGATGGAGAAGTCGCACATCGACCGCCGTGTCGAGCAGATGAAGGCCGAAGGCGTCGTGTTCCGCGCCGGCGTGGCTGTCGGCGCCGCCAAGGATCCGATGGGCAAGGGCTCGAAGGTGACGAACCTGGCCAAGGAAACCGTCACGCCCGAGCAGCTGCAGGCCGAGTTCGACGCCGTCGTCCTGGCCGGCGGGGCCGAGCAGTCGCGCGACTTGCCGGTGCCTGGCCGCGACCTTGACGGGATCCATTTCGCCATGGAGTTCCTGCCCCAGCAGAACCGCGTCAACGCCGGCGACAAGGTCAAGGGCCAGCTGCGCGCCGACGGCAAGCACGTGATCGTGATCGGTGGCGGCGACACCGGCTCCGACTGCGTGGGCACCAGCAACCGCCACGGCGCCGCCAGCGTAACCCAGTTCGAGCTGATGCCGCAGCCTCCGGAAGAAGAAAACCGCCCGCTGACCTGGCCCTACTGGCCTATCAAGCTGCGCACCAGCTCGAGCCACGAAGAAGGCTGCGAGCGCGAGTTCGCCATTTCCACCAAGGAATTCATCGGCGAGAAGGGCAAGGTCACCGGGCTCAAGACCGTTCGCGTCGAATGGAAGGACGGCAAGATGGTCGAGGTCCCGGGCAGCGAGCAGACGCTCAAGGCCGACCTGGTCCTGCTCGCGATGGGATTCGTCAGCCCGGTGTCGCCGGTGCTCGAGGCATTCGGCGTCGAGAAGGATGCGCGCGGCAATGCCAAGGCCACCGTGGATTTCAACGGCGGCTACGTCACCAACGTGCCGAAGGTGTTTGCCGCCGGCGACATGCGCCGCGGCCAGTCGCTGGTGGTGTGGGCCATCCGCGAAGGACGCCAGGCCGCGCGCGCGGTGGACGAATTCCTGATGGGATACAGCGATCTGCCCCGTTGAGCCTGCGCAAGAAAAGCGCAACTGTTAAACAGTTGCGCACAAAAGAAGGCAGAAGCTGGCGCTTGGGCACGTCGGCCGATCATCATTTATCATCTTGTAACCGCGAGCCGGGGTTCCGATTGGAGCGCCCGGCTTCTTTTTTTGTCCCATCGTCCCGATTGCGTTGACCCTTCACCCACCCCTCGTCGAGTTCAAGAACACCGTGTTCGGCTATGACACGCGCCGCGTGCTCGACGGCGTATCGCTGACCGTGCCGCGCGGCAAGGTGACGGCGGTCATGGGTGCCTCCGGCGGCGGAAAGACGACGCTCCTGCGCCTGATCGGTGGGCAGTTGCGTCCCCTCGAAGGCGACGTGCTGTTCGACGGCCAATCGGTCCCCGGCCTCGATTCCGCCGGGCTCTACCGCATGCGCCGGCGCATGGGCATGCTGTTCCAGTTCGGCGCGCTGTTCACCGACATGAGCGTGTTCGACAACGTGGCGTTCGTGCTGCGCGAGCACACGCAGTTGCCGGCGGCGCTGGTGCGCGACATCGTGCTGATGAAGCTCGACGCCGTCGGACTGCGCGGCGCGCGCGACCTGATGCCGGCGGAGATCTCCGGCGGCATGGCGCGTCGCGTGGCGCTGGCACGCGCGATCGCGCTGGACCCGGACCTGATCATGTACGACGAGCCTTTTGCCGGTCTGGACCCCATTTCACTGGGCACGGCCGCGCAGCTGATCCGCCGGCTGAGCGACAGCCTGGGCCTGACGAGCATCGTGGTGTCCCACGACCTCGAAGAGACCTTCTCGATCGCCGATCACGTGGTCATCCTGGCCAACGGCAAGGTGGCGGCGCAAGGCTCGCCCGAGGAAGTCCGCCGCAGCACCGATCCGCTGGTGCACCAGTTCGTCAACGCGCTGCCCGAGGGGCCGGTGCATTTCCACTACCCCGGGCCGACCGCAGAGCAGGACTTCGGCCAGGCCGCGGGAGGCCAGTCGTGAGTTGGTGGCGCCCCGCAGACGTCGGCTTCGCCGTTCGCCGCCGGCTGGCCGACCTGGGCTGGGGCCTGCGCCTGTTCCTGCGGCTGCTGCTGCGCGCGGGGCCCACGCTGCGCCGCTTCGGCCTGGTGCGCGACCAGATCCATTTCCTGGGCAATTATTCGCTGGCGATCATCGCGGTGTCCGGCCTGTTCGTCGGATTCGTGCTGGGCTTGCAGGGCTACTACACGCTGCAGCGCTACGGATCGGGCGACGCGCTCGGCCTGCTGGTCGCGCTGAGCCTGGTGCGCGAGCTGGGGCCGGTGGTCGCCGCCTTGCTGTTCGCCGGACGTGCCGGTACGTCGCTGACTGCCGAGATCGGCCTGATGAAGGCCGGCGAGCAGCTCAGCGCCATGGAAATGATGGCGGTCGACCCGGTGCAGCGCATCCTGGCGCCGCGCTTCTGGGCCGGCGTCATCGCCATGCCGCTGCTGGCGGCGGTGTTCAGCGCGGTCGGCGTGCTGGGCGGCTACGTGGTCGGCGTGCTGCTGCTGGGCGTCGACAGCGGCGCGTTCTGGGGGCAGATGCAGTCCGGCGTGGATGTCTGGGCCGATGTCGGCAACGGCGTCGTCAAGAGCCTGGTGTTCGGCGTGGCAGTGAGCTTCATCGCGCTGCTCGAGGGCTACGAGGCGCATCCCACGCCCGAAGGCGTCTCGCGGGCCACCACGCGCACCGTCGTGGTGGCGTCGCTGTGCGTGCTGGGCCTGGACTTCCTGCTCACCGCCATGATGTTCAGCATTTGAGAATCGAGATCGAGGTTTGTATGCAACGCTCCAAGAATGATGTGTGGGTCGGGCTGTTCGTGCTGATCGGAGCCGCGGCGGTGCTGTTCCTGGCGCTGCAGTCGGCCAACCTGCTGGGCCTGAGCTTGCAGAGCACCTACAACGTCCATGCCCGTTTCGACAACATTGGCGGCCTGAAGCCGCAGACGGCCGTCAAGAGCGCGGGCGTCGTCGTCGGCCGCGTCGAGTCCATCACGTTCGACGACAAGCGGTTCCAGGCAGACGTCTCGATTGCCATGCAAAGCCGGTACAGTTTCCCCAAGGACAGCTCCCTCAAGATCCTGACCAGCGGCCTGCTCGGCGAGCAATACATCGGGATCGAGCCGGGTGCCGACGAGAAGTCCCTGCAGGCCGGCGACGTCATCGCCTCCACCCAGTCGGCGGTTGTCCTCGAGAATCTCATCAGCCAGTTCCTCTTCAGCAAGGCCGCGGAAGGCAAACCCGCGGGAAGCGCCCCCAGCAAATGAGTACGTCGCCCAACCGTTCTGCAAAACTCGCCCGCCTGTGGCGCTGGCTTGGCATCGGCCTCCTGGCCGCGAGCCTGGCCGGCTGCGCCAGTGTTCCCGCCGAGAAGAATCCGGCCGATCCGTTCGAGTCCTTCAATCGCGGCGTCTTCAGCTTCAACGATACGGTCGACCGTGCCGTGGCGCGCCCGGTGGCCGTCGCCTACGTCAACGTGGTGCCGCAGATGCTGCGCACCGGCGTGACCAATTTCTTCAACAACCTCACCGATGTCTGGAGCTTCGCCAACAGCGTGATGCAGGCGCGCGGACAGCAGAGCGCGCAGACGTTCATGCGGGTCAACGTCAACACCTTCTTCGGGTTGGCGGGCGTGTTGGACGTGGCGACGGAAGTCGGTCTGGAGCGCCACCGCGAAGACTTCGGCCAGACGCTGGGTCGCTGGGGCGTGCCCTCGGGCCCGTACCTGGTGCTGCCGATCCTGGGCCCGTCGACCGTGCGCGACACGGCGGCGCTGCCTGTGGACTACCAGGGCGGGCTGATCTCCAACGTCGACAACATCCCGGTTCGCAATTCGCTGTATGCGATGCGCCTCGTGGATGCCCGCGCCGAACTGCTCAAGGTCGACAGGATGCTCGACCAGATGGCCTTCGACCGCTACAGCTTCACGCGTGACGTATTCCTGCAGCGCCGGCTCAACGACGTATACGACGGCAACCCACCGGAAAGCCCGTAGCGGCTCCTGACAGGCTCCTGCCGAAACGGCGTCCATCGGCGCCCGGGCCTACAGGGCCGGGGGAACCTTGCGTACCGCGTTGACCCTAAGCGCCCGTGCACATTGGCCTTGGCGCCAGAATCAAAAGTCAGAAGGGAAGATTTCACCATGCACAACAAAGCTCACGCATCCGCTTCCACTCTTGCGCAGCCGGGCCGCCGCGGCTTCGGGCGCTGGCTGCTCGCCGCCTTGCTGCTGGCCGGGGCCGCTGCCGGCTTTGCGCCTGCGGCGCGCGCAGCCGACGAGGCACCGGACGCACTGGTGCGCCGCCTGACCAACGAGACGTTGCAGCAGATCCGCTCGGACAGCTCCCTCAAGAGCGGCGACATGTCCAAGGTGATGGCCCTGGTCGAGACCCGGATCCTGCCGAACGTGGATTTCCAACGCATGACGGCGTCCACGGTCGGCCCGAAGTGGCGCGAGGCCACCGGCGAACAGAAGCAGCGCCTGCAGGAGCAGTTCAAGCTGCTGCTGGTGCGCACCTATGCCGGCGCCCTGGCGCAGGTGACCGACCAGGAGGTGGTGGTCAAGCCCTTCCGCGGCTCCGCGGACGACAAGGAGGTGCTCGTGCGCAGTGAAGTGCGCAGCGGCAGCAACGAGCCCATCCAGATCGACTATCGCCTCGAGAAGACGCCCGGCGAATCGGGTGGCTGGAAGATCTTCAACCTGAATGTCATGGGCATCTGGCTGGTGGACACCTATCGCAGCCAGTTCATCCAGGAAATCAACAGCAAGGGCATCGACGGCCTGATCGCGACGCTCGAGGCGCGCAACAAGTCGATGGCCGCCGGCGGCAACGCCAAGAGCTGACACGGGTGCTCGCTGCCTTGGCGTCCGCCGACACGTTTCCCATGAGCAACTTGCTTGTCCTGCCCGCGAAATTGACGCACCAGGAAGCGGCGGCATGCGTGCGCATGCTGCAGCAGGGCGTCAACGGGCAGTCCGGCTCGTCCACCGTGGTCGATGCGGGCGGACTGACCCAGTTCGATTCCTCCGCGCTGGCCGTCCTGCTGGAGTGCCGGCGCGAGGCGGTGGGGCTCGGGCGCGGCTTTGCCGTCAAGGGTCTGCCGCCCCGCCTGCGTGAGCTGGCGACGCTGTACGGCGTGGCGGCGCTGCTCCCCGCGGCGCCCTGAGCCAGCGCCCGGCCGCGCCGCTTCAAAGCCTGCCGAGTCAGGGAAATCCCCGGGCCTCGTAAAATGGCCGGCTCCCATGCCAGCCATCTCCTTCCAATCCGTCTCCAAGACCTACCCTGCGTCCCGCCAACAGCGCGCCCAAGGCGCCCCCGGCCTGCGCGCACTGGATCAGGTCACCTTCAACATCGAGGAAGGCGAATTCTTCGGGCTCCTGGGCCCGAACGGCGCCGGCAAGACCACCCTCATCAGCGTGCTGGCCGGCTTGTCTCGCCCCACCAGCGGCAGCGTCCAGGTACGGGGCTTCGACGTCCAGGCCCAGTTTGCCGACGCGCGCCGACAACTCGGCGTGGTGCCGCAGGAGTTGGTGTTCGACCCGTTCTTCAACGTCCGCGAGTCGCTGCGCATCCAGTCGGGATACTTCGGAATCCGCCATAACGACGACTGGATCGACGAACTGCTCCACAGCCTCGGCCTGTCCGACAAGGCGGGCGCCAACATGCGCCAACTCTCCGGCGGCATGAAGCGGCGGGTGCTGGTCGCGCTGGCGCTGGTGCACAAGCCGCCGGTGATCGTGCTGGACGAGCCTACCGCGGGCGTGGACGTGGAATTGCGCCAGACGCTTTGGCACTTCGTGGCCAAGCTCAACAAGCAGGGAAGCACCGTCTTGCTCACCACCCATTACCTGGAAGAGGCGGAGGCGCTGTGCAGTCGCATCGCCATGCTCAAGCAAGGCCGGGTGATCGCGCTCGACCGCACCAGCGAACTGCTGCGCGCCGCCGCCAGCAACGTGCTGCGTTTCAAGACCGATGGCGCCTTGCCGGAGGCCCTGGCAGGATTGGCGCGCGTGACGGGCCGCATCGTGCAACTGCCGGCGCACAACGCCCACGAGGTCGAGCAGTTGCTGGCCGCGGTGCGCCAGGCCGGACTGGCGGTCGAGGATGTCGAGATGCGCAAGGCCGACCTGGAGGACGTCTTCATCGACCTCATGGCGGGCGAGCAGACGCCGCTGGAGGTCACGCGATGAGAGTCAATGCCATCGGCTGGCAGGCGCTGCTCTACAAGGAAGTGCTCCGCTTCTGGAAAGTGGGCTTCCAGACCGTCGGGGCGCCGGTGCTGACCGCGGTCCTGTACCTGATGGTCTTCGGCCACGTGCTCGAGGACCATGTGAAGGTGTACGGCACCGTCAGCTACACCGCCTTCCTGGTGCCTGGCCTGGTCATGATGAGCGTGCTGCAGAACGCGTTCGCCAACAGCTCGTCGTCGCTCATCCAGAGCAAGATCATGGGCAACCTGGTGTTCATCCTGCTCACGCCGCTGTCGCATTGGGGCTGGTTCCTGGCCTACGTCGGCTCGTCCGTGGTGCGCGGTCTGGCCGTGGGCCTGGGCGTGTTCGCTGTCACCCTGTTCTTTGCCTGGCCAGGCTTCGCGGCGCCGCTGTGGGCGGTCGCGTTCGGCGTGCTGGGCGCCGCGCTGCTGGGTACCCTCGGCCTGATCGCCGGCCTGTGGGCCGAGAAGTTCGACCAGATGGCGGTGTTCCAGAACTTCCTGATCATGCCGATGACGTTCCTGTCGGGCGTGTTCTATTCCATCCACTCGCTGCCGCCCTTCTGGCAGCAGGTGAGCCACCTGAATCCCTTCTTCTACATGATCGACGGCTTTCGCTACGGCTTCTTCGGCATCAGCGACGCCTCGCCCTGGCTGAGCCTGGGCATCGTCGGCGGGGCCTGGCTGGTGGCGAGCGCCGTGGCGGTGCATCTGCTGCGCATCGGCTACAAGATCCGGGGCTGAGGACTGCCATGACCGCTGAAGAACTCAAATCCATCATCGCCGCCGGACTGCCGTGCGAGCACCTTGCGCTCGAGGGCGACGGGCGGCACTGGTTCGCCACCATCGTGTCGTCCGAGTTCGAGGGCAAGCGCCCCGTGTGGCGCCACCAGCGCGTCTACAAGACCCTGGGTGAGAGAATGCGCACCGACGAAGTCCATGCACTTTCGATGAAAACCTTTACGCCGGCCGAGTGGGCAACCCAGCCGCGCGAGCCTTCCTGAGACCAACATGGACAAATTGCTGATTCGCGGCGGACGACAGCTTCGCGGCGAGGTGCGCGTTTCCGGCGCCAAGAACGCGGCGCTGCCCGAACTGTGCGCCGCGCTGCTCACCGACCAGCCCGTCGTGCTGCGCAACGTGCCTGACCTGCAGGACGTGGCCACCATGCTCAAGCTGGTGCGCAACATGGGCGTTGCCGTCGATCGCGCGGCCGACGGCACCGTGCGGCTCGACGCACGCGACCTGACGAACCCCGAAGCACCCTACGAACTGGTCAAGACCATGCGCGCGTCCGTGCTGGCGCTGGGCCCGCTGGTGGCGCGCTTCGGCCAGGCCAAGGTGTCGCTGCCCGGCGGCTGCGCCATCGGCTCGCGCCCGGTCGACCAGCACATCAAGGGGCTGCACGCCATGGGCGCCGAGATCTCGGTGGAGCACGGCTACATGGTGGCGCGACTGGCCGGCGGCCGCAAACGCCTGCACGGCGCGCGCATCACCACCGACATGGTCACCGTCACGGGCACCGAGAATTTCCTGATGGCCGCCGCGCTGGCCGAAGGCGAGACGGTGCTCGAGAACGCCGCCCAGGAGCCCGAGATCACCGACCTGGCCGAAATGCTGATCGCCATGGGCGCGCGCATCGAAGGCCACGGCACCAGCCGCATCCGGATCCAGGGCGTCGAGCGCCTGTCCGGCTGCACCCACCAGGTGGTGAGCGACCGCATCGAGGCCGGCACGTTCCTTTGCGCGGTGGCCGCGGCCGGCGGCGACGTGCTGCTGCGCCATGCCCGCGCCGATCACCTGGACGCGGTCATCGAGAAGCTGCGTCTGGCCGGCGCCGAGGTGACGGCCGAGGCGGACGGGTTGCGCGTGCGCGCCGACGGGCGGCTCAAGGCGCAGAGCTTCCGCACCACCGAGTACCCGGGGTTCCCGACCGACATGCAGGCGCAGTTCATGGCCCTGAACGTGATCGCGTCCGGCACCTCGACGGTCACCGAGACCATCTTCGAGAACCGCTTCATGCACGTCGACGAGATGCTGCGGCTGGGCGCCCGCGTCCAGACCGACGGCAAGGTCGCGGTGATCGAGGGCGTTTCGCAGCTCTCCGGCGCGACGGTCATGGCCACCGACCTGCGTGCCTCGGCCAGCCTGGTCATCGCCGGCCTGGTGGCCGACGGCGAAACGCTGGTCGACCGGATCTACCACCTCGACCGCGGCTACGAGCGCATGGAGCACAAGCTGCGCGCGCTGGGCGCGGACATCGAGCGCGTCGCGGGGGCGGCCGCATGATCACGCTGGCATTGTCCAAGGGCCGCATCTTCGAGGAGACCCTGCCGCTGCTGGCCGCCGCCGGCATCGAGGTCACCGAAGATCCGGAGAAATCCCGCAAGCTGATCCTGCCGACCAACCGGCCCGACGTGCGGGTGGTGCTGGTGCGCGCGTCCGACGTGCCCACCTACGTGCAGTACGGCGGCGCCGACCTGGGCGTGACCGGGCTGGACGTGCTGCTCGAGAACGGCAACCAGGGCCTGTACGCGCCGCTCGACCTGCGCATTGCCGCCTGCCGGCTGAGCGTGGCGGTGCGCACCGACTACGACTACGCCTCGGCCGTGCGCCAGGGCGCCCGCATCAAGGTCGCCACCAAGTACGTCGGCCTCGCACGCGACTTCTTCGCCACGAAGGGCGTGCACGTGGACCTGATCAAGCTCTACGGAAGCATGGAGCTGGCCCCCCTGACGGGGCTGGCCGACGCCATCGTCGACCTGGTGTCCACCGGCAACACGCTGCGCGCGAACCAGCTGGTGGAGGTCGAGCGCATCATGGACATCAGCGCGCGCCTGGTCGTCAACCAGGCGGCGCTCAAGCTCAAGCGCGAGCCCATCCGCCGCATCATCGACGCCTTTGCGTCCGCCCTCCCGCAAGCCTGATCATGAGCCCGCAAGCCAAGCCCCTGCGCCTGTCGACCGCTTCGCCAGATTTCGACGCCCTGTTCAAGGCGCGGCTGCACTGGTCGGCCGACACCGATGCGGCGATCGAGCAGCGCGTGGCCGAGATCCTGGCCGACGTCCAGGCCCGCGGCGACGCGGCGGTGCTCGAATACACCGCCCGCTTCGACCGGCTGGACGTCCAGGGCATGCCGGCGCTTGAGCTGGGTGCCGGCGAGTTGCGCACCGCCTTCGACGCACTGCCGTCCGCCCAGCGCCAGGCGCTGGAAGAAGCAGCGCGACGGGTGCGCAGCTACCACGAGGCCCAGAAGAAGGCCTGCGGCGAAAGCTGGAGCTATCGCGATGCCGACGGCAGCCTGCTGGGGCAGAAGGTCACGCCGCTCGACCGCGTCGGCATCTACGTGCCGGGTGGCAAGGCGGCGTATCCCTCCAGCGTGCTGATGAACGCGATCCCGGCCCACGTGGCGGGCGTCGGCGAGATCATCATGGTCGTGCCCACGCCCGGCGGCGAACGCAATCCACTGGTGCTGGCGGCGGCCCACGTCGCCGGCGTCACCCGCACTTTCACCATCGGCGGCGCCCAGGCGGTGGCGGCGCTGGCATACGGCACCGCGACCGTGCCCGCCGTCGACAAGATCACCGGGCCCGGCAACGCCTACGTGGCGGCGGCCAAGCGCCGCGTGTTCGGCACCGTGGGCATCGACATGATCGCCGGGCCCAGCGAGATCCTGGTGCTTGCCGACGGCAGTACGCCGCCGGAATGGGTCGCCATGGACCTGTTCAGCCAGGCCGAGCACGACGAGCTGGCGCAGAGCATCCTGCTGTGCCCTGACGCCGCCTACATCGACCGGGTTCAGGCCGAAATCGACCGCCTGCTGCCGACGATGCCGCGCGCCGCGATCATTGCCGCCAGCCTGAACGACCGCGGCGCGCTGATCCATACCCGCGACATGGAAGAAGCCTGCGCCATCAGCAACCGCATCGCGCCGGAACACCTGGAGGTGAGCAGCCACGAGCCGCATCGCTGGGAGCCGCTGCTGCGACATGCGGGGGCGATCTTTCTTGGGCAATACACCAGCGAAAGCCTCGGCGACTACTGCGCCGGCCCCAATCACGTGCTGCCCACCAGCGGTACGGCGCGGTTTTCCAGCCCGCTGGGCGTGTACGACTTCCAGAAGCGCAGCAGCCTGATCGAGGTCAGCGCCGAAGGCGCGCGCGTGCTGGGTCCGACGGCCGTCACGCTGGCCGAAGGCGAGGGCCTGCAGGCGCACGCCGAGGCGGCCCGCCTGCGGCTGGGCTGAACGAGCGATGAGGTTTGCGCGCAGGTTTGCTCCGGCGGCCGTGGTCGCCGTGCTGCTGGGCACGGGCATCGCGTCGCAGGCCATGACCATCCGCGAGCTGCACGCCCTCGAAGCGAACGAAAAGGATGGCAAGCTGTACGCCAACTACTACCTGGTCGGCGTCATGGAAGGCATCCGCCAGGCGAGCGAGTCGGCCCGGCGGCGTGGCGGCAAGCCGTCGTTCTGCGTCGAGGGGCGCCGCCTGGAGCCGGCCATGGCCCGTGGGCTGTTCCAGGGCGAGCTCGCCCGGAACGCCGATTTCTACGAAGCCGACATGCCGGTAGAGCTGGTCATGGAGTCGGCGCTGAGCGACAGCTTCCGATGCACCCGATGACCCGCCGGCGCCGGCGGCCGTCCACACTGACAAGCAACCTTTGCCCGAGATGAATTCCCCGAGCGACAAGACCGCCGAAGCCAACCCCGCGCTGCTGCGCATCCGTGGCGACGTGCAGTCCATGCATGCCTACGCCGTCCAGCCGTCGAGCGGCCTGGTCAAGCTCGACGCCATGGAGAACCCCTACGGTCTGCCGCCGGCCCTGCAGGAGGCGTTGGGCCGTCGCCTGGGCCAGGTGGCCATCAACCGCTATCCCGGCAGCCGTGGTGAGGACCTGAAGCAGGCGCTGGCGCGGCATGCCGGCCTGCCGGACGGTTTCGCGCTGATGCTGGGCAACGGCTCCGACGAGCTGATTTCGCTGCTGTCGATGGCCTGCGACCTGCCAGGCGCTACGGTGCTGGCGCCGGTGCCGGGCTTCGTCATGTACGCCATGAGCGCGCACCTCCAGGGTTTGCGCTTCGTCGGCGTTCCCCTGACGGCCGATTTCGAGCTGGACGAAGCCGCGATGCTCGAGGCCGTCCGGCGCGAACGTCCCGCCATCGTCTACCTGGCCTATCCGAACAATCCCACCGCCAACCTGTGGGATGACGCGACGATCGAGCGCATCGTCCAGGCGCAGGGCGAGCAGGGCGGCCTGGTGGTGATCGACGAGGCCTACCAGCCATTCGCGGCCAGGAGCTACATCGGCCGCATGGCCGCGCACCGCCACGTCCTGCTGATGCGGACGCTGAGCAAGTTCGGCCTGGCGGGCGTGCGCCTGGGCTACCTGATCGGGCCGGCGGCGCTGATTGCCGAAGTGGACAAGGTACGTCCGCCCTACAACGTGAGCGTGCTCAACTGCGAGGCGGCGCTGTTCGCCCTGGAACATGCGCAGGTCTTCGACGAGCAGGCGCGGCACATCCGCGAGGAGCGAATGGCACTCGAGGCGGCCCTCGACAGGCTGGGCGCCGTGCGGCGCTGGCCGAGCCAGGCCAACATGGTGCTGATCCGCGTGCCGGACGCGGACAAGACCTTCGTGCGCATGAAGGAACACGGCGTGCTCATCAAGAACGTTTCTAAAATGCACCCGTTGCTGGCCAATTGCCTGCGGCTGACCGTCGGAACCCCCGACGAGAATCGGCAGATGCTGGCAGCACTCGAGCAATCCCTATGAACACCCCCACGGCACCCGAATCCGTCATCGCCGCCGGCGCGCGCACCGCACAGGTCAACCGCAACACGGCCGAGACGAAGATCAGCGTCGAAGTCAATCTGGACGGCACCGGCAAGGCCCGGCTGGCCACCGGCATCGGCTTCTTCGACCACATGCTCGACCAGATCGCCCGCCACGGGCTGATCGACCTGACCATCACCTGCGAGGGCGACCTGCACATCGACGGCCACCATACGGTGGAAGACGTCGGTATCACGCTCGGCCAGGCGGTGGGCAAGGCAGTGGGCGACAAGAAGGGCATCCGCCGCTACGGCCACGCCTACGTGCCGCTGGACGAGGCCCTGTCGCGCGTGGTGATCGACTTTTCCGGCCGCCCGGGCCTGGAAATGGATGTCCGGTTCACCAGCGGCTCGATCGGTGGCTTCGACACCCAGCTGGCGTACGAGTTCTTCCAGGGGTTTGCCAATCATGCGCTGGTCACGCTGCACATCGACAACCTCAAGGGGGTCAATGCGCACCACCAGTGCGAGACAATTTTCAAGGCCTTTGCGCGGGCACTGCGCGCTGCGCTCGAACTCGACCCGCGCTCGGCGGGAATCATCCCTTCGACCAAGGGCTCGCTCTGAGCATTCGGTCCTTGCCTTGCGATTCGTGATGTTCCAGCTTTCTTGGAGTGGTAGCCATGGCTGATTCCGTGGCCGTGGTCGACTACGGCATGGGCAACCTGCGCTCGGTGTCGCAGGCCGTGATGCATGCGGCCGACCGGGCCGGCGTCGAGGTGTTCGTCACATCCGATCCCCAGGTGGTGCGCGACGCCACGCGCGTCGTGCTGCCCGGACAGGGCGCCATGCCCGACTGCATGCGCGAGCTGCGCGAATCCGGGCTGCTGGAGTCGGTGCTCGAAGCCGCCGCCAGCAAGCCCCTGTTCGGCGTGTGCGTGGGCATGCAGATGCTGCTGTCGCACAGCGAGGAGGGCGCCACCGACGGGTTGGACCTGATTGCCGGCCGCGTGGTGCGCTTCGACCTGGAAGGCCGGCACCAGCCCGACGGCAGCCGCTACAAGGTCCCGCAAATGGGGTGGAACCAGGTCCGGCAGGCACGGCCGCACCCGCTGTGGCACGACGTGCCGGACAACGCCTGGTTCTATTTCGTGCACAGTTTCTACGCCCGCCCGGACGATCCGCGCCACAGTCTCGGCGAAGCCGACTACGGCGGGACCTTTACCGCCGCCGTGGGGCGCGATAATATTTTTGCGACCCAGTTCCACCCCGAGAAAAGCGCGGACTTCGGGTTGCGCCTCTATCAAAACTTCCTCCACTGGACCCCCTGAGCCCCCTTTCGGGTGCCCTTGCCATGCTGTTGATTCCCGCTATCGATCTCAAGGACGGCCGCTGCGTTCGCCTGAAGCAGGGCGACATGGACCAATCCACGACCTTCGGCGAAGACCCTGCCGCCATGGCGCGCAAGTGGCTCGAGGCCGGCGCGCGCCGGCTGCACCTGGTCGACCTTAACGGCGCCTTCGCCGGCAAGCCGCAGAACCATGGCGCCATCAAGGCGATCCTGCGCGAAGTGGGCGACGACATCCCGGTGCAGCTGGGCGGCGGCATCCGCGACCTGGACACCATCGAGCGCTACATCGACGACGGCCTGCGCTACGTCATCATCGGCACCGCGGCGGTCAAGAACCCGGGCTTCCTCAAGGACGCCTGCAGCGCGTTCGGCGGCCACATCATCGTGGGCCTCGATGCCAAGGACGGCAAGGTGGCCACCGACGGCTGGAGCAAGCTCACCGGCCACGAAGTGGCCGACCTGGGCAGGAAGTTCGAGGACTACGGCGTCGAATCCATCATCTACACCGACATCGGCCGCGACGGCATGCTCTCGGGCATCAACGTCGACGCCACGGTCCGCTTGGCGCAGGCCCTGACCATCCCGGTGATCGCCTCCGGTGGCCTGTCGGGCATGACCGACATCGAGCAGTTGTGCAAGGTCGAGAACGAGGGCGTCGAGGGCGTGATCTGCGGCCGCGCCATCTACACCGGCGACCTGGACTTCACCGCGGCGCAGAGCCGCGCCGACGCGCTCGCCGCGGCGGACGACTGAGCCCGCGCGGGCTCCCATTGCACAGCGCCGGGCCAACGTGACCGTTCAAGCGATCGACTACCTCGGCCTGCCGGCCCTGCGCCTGACCATTCCGGGCGGCGACAGCGCCGTCGTGGCCTTGCAGGGCGCCCAGGTGCTGTCCTGGACCAGTGCCGGCGCCGAGCGTCTCTATCTGAGCCCGATCGCGTCGCTGGACGGGCGAAGCGCCATCCGCGGCGGCGTCCCGGTGTGCTTTCCGCAGTTCAACCAGCGCGGCCCCCTGCCCAAGCACGGCTTTGCGCGCAACATGGCGTGGCGGCTCGACTCCGCTGCCGCGCATCCGGACAACCGGGTCGCGCTGGTTCTTCGCGACGACGATGCCACCCGCGCCCTGTGGCCGCACGCTTTCTGCGCGCGCCTGGTCGTCACGCTGGAGCCGGCGCGCCTGCGCGTCGCGCTGGAAGTGGACAACATCGGCGGCGAGCCCTGGACGTTCGCGGCGGCCCTGCACACCTACCTGCGCGTGGACGACATCGTGGACGCGCACCTCGAAGGCCTCCAGGGCGCCAACCGTTGGGACGCGGTGCGCGACGATCGCCATGTCGAGACGGCAGGCGCGCTGCGCTTCGCCGAGGAGTTCGACAGCGTCTATGCCGCGCCGGCCGCCCCGTTGCGGCTGGTGCAGCCGGTCGGGGCGTTGGCCGGCGCCATGCGCATCACCCAGAGCGCCAGTTGCACCGAGACAGTGATCTGGAATCCCGGCCCGGACCTCTCGGCGCGCCTGGCGGACCTGCCCGACGACGGCTACCGTCACATGCTGTGCGTCGAGGCGGCCCGCATCGACGAGCCGGTTTTCCTGGCCGGCGGCGCCCACTGGACCGGCTGGCAGGAACTGAGCCTGCACTGAGCAATCGGAATCTTGTCCGAGCGCCACAATTTTTCGGAACCCACATGCTTGCCAAGCGAATCATTCCCTGCCTGGACGTGACCGGCGGGCGCGTCGTCAAGGGCGTCAACTTCGTCGAGCTGCGCGATGCCGGCGATCCGGTCGAGATCGCGGCGCGCTACAACGCGCAGGGCGCGGACGAACTGACCTTCCTCGACATCACCGCCACCAGCGACGGCCGCGACCTCATCCTGCCGATCATCGAGGCGGTCGCGTCCCAGGTCTTCATCCCGCTGACGGTGGGCGGGGGCGTGCGCACCGTGGCCGACGTGCGGCGCCTGCTCAACGCCGGCGCCGACAAGACGAGCTTCAACTCGGCCGCCATTGCCGATCCCCAGGTGATCTCCGACGCCTCGGCCAAGTACGGCGCCCAGTGCATCGTGGTGGCGATCGACGCCAAGCGCCGCAGCGCCGAGGACGAACTGCGCCCGGATGCCGACGGCCGCCCGGTCGGCCCGGGCTGGGACGTCTACAGCCATGGCGGCCGGCGCAACACCGGGCTGGACGCGGTGCAGTGGGCCGTTGAAATGGCCCGCCGAGGCGCCGGCGAAGTCCTGCTGACCAGCATGGATCGCGATGGCACCAAGAGCGGCTTCGACCTGGCACTCACGCGGGCGGTCAGCGATGCCGTCAGCGTGCCGGTGATCGCCTCCGGCGGCGTCGGCAAGCTCGACCATCTGGCCGACGGCGTCCAGACCGGCGGCGCCGATGCGGTCCTGGCGGCCAGCATCTTCCACTACGGCGAGTACACGGTGGGGCAGGCCAAGGACTGCATGGCCGCGCGCGGCATTCCGGTGCGCCGCTGAAACCGGTGGCCCGCAAGCCGGCCGGTACCGCCGGAATGGGACAATAGCGCCATGAACTGGCTCGACGAAGTGAAGTGGGATGCGAACGGCCTGGTGCCGGTGATCGCGCAGGAAGCCGGCTCCGGCGACGTGCTGATGTTCGCCTGGATGAACCGCGAGGCGCTGGCCAGGACGGCCGAGCTCGGCCGCGCCGTGTACTTCAGCCGCTCGCGCGGCAAGCTCTGGTTCAAGGGCGAGGAGTCCGGCCACGTGCAGACGGTGCACGAAATCCGGATCGACTGCGACAACGACGTGGTCCTGCTCAAGGTCACCCAGTTGGGCCACGAGCCCGGCATCGCCTGCCATACCGGACGCCACAGCTGCTTCTTCAGCAAGTACGACAATGGTCGGTGGGTCGTGACCGAGCCGGTCTTGAAGGACCCCGAAAGCATCTACAAATGAGCGGCAAGCAACGATGAGCAGCAACGACACCCTGGACCGGCTGGCCGCCGTGATCGAAAGCCGACTGCCCGCGCGCGGCGGCGACCCCGAGGCAAGCTACGTCGCCCGCCTCCTGCACAAGGGCCCGGACGCGTTTCTCAAGAAGATCGGCGAGGAAGCCACGGAAGTCGTCATGGCCGCCAAGGACGCCGAGCACGGCGGCGACCGGGCCCGGATCGTCAACGAGGTGGCCGACCTCTGGTTCCACAGCATGATCGCCCTGGCCCATTTCGGGCTCTCGCCCGCCGACGTGGCGGCCGAGCTGGCGCGCCGCGAAGGCACCAGCGGCATCGAGGAAAAGGCGCTGCGCAAGGCGCTTTCGCGCGAGGCCGCGAAGGATTGACCCGCTCACGAGCCAAGGAGGTCTCCATGAGCCAAGAACTCGTACCCATGCCCAACGACGATTCCCTCAAGACCTGGGGCTGGGTCAGCTACCTGCTGCACCTGGTCGTTGCCGTGGCTGCCGTGCTGCCGGGCGCCCAGGCGTCGATCGGCCTGCTGCTGCTGGCGCTGGTGATCGACCTGGTCAAGCGCGACGACGCGGCCGGAACTTGGCAGGCCTCGCATTTCAGCTGGCGCATCCGCTCGGTCCTGTGGGCCGGCGTGCTCTACCTGGTCACGGCGCCGCTGTGGCTGCTGTTTCTGGCGCCGGGCTGGATCGCCTGGGTGCTGATATCCGTCTGGTTCCTCTATCGCATCGTCAAGGGAATGGTGCGCATGAACGCCGGCAAAGCCATGGAGCCCACGAATGTCCTCTGACCCCAACTGCATCTTCTGCAAGATCATCGAAGGCAAGATACCTTCGCGCAAGGTCTACGAGGATGACGAACTGGTCGGCTTCCACGACGTCGCGCCCTGGGCGCCGGTGCACTTCATGCTGGTGCCCAAGCGGCATATCGCATCGATGGCGCAGCTCACGGCCGACGACGCGGCGCTGATGGGCAAGATCATGACCCTCGCGCCGCGACTGGCGATCGAGAATGGCTGCCGGCCCTATCCGGAAGGCGGCTTCAGGGTGGTGGTGAACACCGGTGCCGAGGGCGGCCAGGAAGTGCATCATCTCCATGTGCACGTCATGGGCGGGCCGAGACCCTGGTTGAAGGGCTGATGTCCCGCGGCGCGTAAAATTCAAGCAACTATTGCAGGAGCTATTTCATGGGTTCGTTTTCCATTTGGCACTGGCTGATCGTGCTGTTGATCGTGGTGCTGGTTTTCGGTACCAAGAAGCTCAAGAACATGGGGACCGACCTGGGCGGCGCGGTCAAGGGCTTCAAGGACGGCATGCGGGACGGTTCGGCGGATACCCCGGCCGAGCCGCCGCAGCAGGTGACGGCCAACAGCGCGCAGGCCGACAAGCCGACCATCGACGTCGAAGCGCGTCACAAGTCCTGAGTGCCGTCGAAGTCCGCATCCCGACGTGCTTGAACTCGGCATTTCCAAGCTGGCGCTGATCGGCGTGGTGGCGCTCGTCGTCATCGGGCCCGAGCGGCTGCCGCGCGTCGCCCGCACGGTCGGCACGCTGCTGGGCAAGGCGCAGCGCTACGTCAACGACGTCAAGGCCGAGGTCAATCGGTCGATGGAACTCGACGAGCTGCGCAAGATGAAGGACAGCTTCCAGGAAGCTGCCCGCGACGCCGAGCAGAGCGTGCGCGACAGCGCGCGCGAGGTGCAGCAGCATCTCGAAGGCGGTGCCTCCGACGACGGCGGCTACAACATGCCGCTCGAGACGCCGGTTAGCTATCCGCAATACCAGCGTCCCCGCAAGAACTGGCGGCTCAAGCGTGGCGCCACGCCCCAGTGGTACAAGGCGCGCAACGGCGTTCGCACGCGGGCCCAGTCCGGTGCCGCGCGTGTTGCCCGCTTCCGTCCTCAAAAGTTCAATTAGCGCGCGAGGCCCCGCCAACCGCTGATCGATCGCCCCTGTTCCCGCGCCGATTCCGGCCGCCCGTGCCCCCTTTCTCCCCATGGCTGAATCCGATACCGACAAGAACAAGGACGACGAGCTCGCAGGCACGGAGCAGCCGTTCGTCGCGCACCTGATCGAGCTGCGCGACCGCCTGATCTACTGCATCTACGGCCTGGTCGTGGCGGGTGGCCTGCTGGCCATCTGGCCCGGTCCGTCCGGACTGATCGATTTCGTTGCGGTGCCCATCCGCGCCCACATGCCGCACGATGCCAAGCTGATCGCCGTCGGCGTGTTCTCGCCGTTCTTCGTCCCGCTCAAGGTGCTGCTGATGGCGGCGGTGCTGCTGGCACTGCCATGGCTCATGTACCAGGCCTGGATGTTTGTGGCGCCTGGCCTGTACAGCCACGAAAAGCGCTTCGCGCTGCCGCTCATCTTCTTTGGCAGCCTCCTGGCCTATGCCGGCATTGCCTTCGTCCAGTTCTTCGTGCTGGACAAGATGTTCAACTTCATCCAGCACTTCACGCCTGCCAGCGTGGCGGCCACGCCCGACATCGCTTCCTACGTGGAATCGATTCTTTCGCTCTACTTGGCATTCGGCGTGGCATTCCAGGTGCCGATCGTCGTGATGCTGCTCGTGCGCTTCGAGATGGTCACCATCGAGAAGCTGAAGTCCATGCGCGGCTACTTCATCGTCGGGGCATTCGTCATTGCGGCGGTGCTCACGCCGCCGGACGTCATCTCGCAACTGGCCCTGGCCGTGCCCATGATCCTGCTGTACGAGGTCGGGATCTGGGGCGCGCGCTATTTCGTGCGTTTCTCCAGGTCGCCCGACAGCGACGAGGCCGAAGGCGAAGCCAAGCCTCCCGCCGAGAAGACCGACTCCGCCCAGCCCTGACCGATCGACGCCTGCGGCCGCGGGCAGCCGCGGCGTTCATTCCCGCTCCGGCAGGCGGCGCAAGGGCGTGCTCGGGCGCTGGCCCGGGGTGACGTCGAGTTCCACCTCGTTGCCACCGCGCCGCATGGCGAACCGCGCGGGCACGCCGGGCTTGAGAGCGGCCACGGTCGTCAGCAGTTGCTGCACGTTCCGGACCTGCGCATTGCCCACGCCGGTGATCACGTCGCCGGGACGCATGCCGGCCTGCGCGGCCGGGCCGTTCTGAAGCACGCCGGTGATGATCACGCCCTGGTCGGCCTTGACGCCGAAGGTCTCGGCCAGCTCCGGCGAGAGGTCACTCGGCTCCACGCCGATCCAGCCGCGCGTGACCTTGCCTTCGCTGACGATGTCGTGCAGCACCTGCTTGGCCGTGGACACCGGAATGGCGAAGCCGATGCCCATGCTGCCGCCCGAGCGCGAGTAGATGGCGGTGTTGATGCCCTCGAGGTTGCCGTTGACGTCCACCAGCGCCCCGCCCGAGTTGCCGGGATTGATGGCCGCGTCGGTCTGGATGAAGTTCTCGAAGGTGTTGATGCCCAGCTGGTTGCGCCCCAGTGCCGAAACGATCCCGCTGGTGACGGTCTGCCCCACGCCGAACGGGTTGCCGATGGCAAGCACCTGGTCGCCCACCTGCAGCGAATCGGAGTTGCCCAGGGCGACGGTCGGAAGGCGGTCGAGTTCGATCTTGAGCACCGCCAGGTCGGTGTCGGGGTCGGTACCGATCACCTTCGCCTGCGCCTGTCGGCTGTCGTTGAGGGTCACCTCGATCTCGTCGGCGCCGGCCACCACGTGGTTGTTGGTCAGGATGTAGCCGTCCGGGCTGACGATGACGCCGCTGCCCAGGCCCATCTGCGGCTGGTCGTCCTGGTCGCCGAAGAAGAAACGGAACCACGGGTCGTTGCTGCGCGGGTGGCGTGGCGCGGCCTTGCTGGTGTTGATGCTGACGACCGCCGGCGCGGCACGCCTGGCCGCGGCGGCCAGACTGCCCGGCGCCGGGGCGCGCGAGGCGGATTCAGGCGCCTGGACCACCGAGACGACCCCGCCGAGGCCGGGCGGCGCGCGGTGCGTCCATTCGGGCTTGAGCGTCGCAACCACGAAATAGCCGGCCAGGACGACGGTCACGGCCTGCGAGAAGAGCAACCAGAAACGCTTCATGTGAGATGGGTATGTGAGGACACGCATTGTCCCATTGGCCGCCCGGCACAAATACCGGCACCCAGGTCGAGAATGCGGCGCGGCTACTGCGTAGTTAGGGGTTTACCCTTAGTATTGCGGTTCGCTGCCCGATCGGGCGGCGTCCCAGCGTCCTGGCAAGGCAACCACCCATCGCCCTCGGCCCGGCACTTTCGCCCGACCCGCTCTGCGCTCCCAGACCCCAGGGGAGGGCGCGTCCGGCCTAGCGACCGACCGAAAGCCATGACCACACAAGCCACCCCAATCGAGGCGCCGCCGCCCGCGCGCCTGCTGAACGCGCGCGACTACAAGACGCTCGCCCTTTCCGCACTCGGCGGCACGCTCGAGTTCTACGACTTCGTCATCTACGTCTTCTTCGCCACGGTGCTCGGCGGGCTGTTCTTTCCGCCGCAGATGCCCGACTGGCTGCGGCAACTGCAGACGTTCGGCATCTTTGCCGCCGGGTATCTGGCGCGCCCGCTGGGCGGCATCGTCATCGCGCACTTCGGCGACCGGCTGGGCCGCAAGCGGATGTTCAGCCTGAGCGTCTTCCTGATGGCGGCCCCGACCCTGATCATCGGCCTGCTGCCGACCTACGCCGCCATCGGCGTGGCGGCGCCGCTGCTGCTGCTGGCCATGCGGGTGCTGCAGGGCGCGGCCATCGGCGGCGAAATGCCGGGAGCCTGGGTGTTCGTGGCCGAGCACGTCCCGGCGCAGCGCTACGGCCTGGGCGTGGGCACGCTCACGGGCGGAATCACCGGCGGCATCCTGCTGGGATCGCTGGTCGCGGTGGGCGTCAACTCGCACTATTCGGCCGAAGAGATCCAGTCTCACGCCTGGCGCCTTCCGTTCATCCTGGGGGGCGTGTTCGGCCTGGTGTCGGTCTATCTCCGGCGCTTCCTGCACGAAACGCCGGTCTTCAAGGAACTGGCGCAGCGCCGCAGCCGCGACGCCGAACTGCCGCTCAAGACCGTGTTGCGCGAGCACCGCGCCGCTTCGCTCTTCGTGGCCCTGCTGACATGGGTGCTGTCGGCGGCCATCGTCGTGGTCGTGCTCTACACCCCGACGTACCTGCAGAAGGTCCATCACGTGCCGGCGACGCTGGCGCTGCAAGCCAACGTCCTGGCCACCCTGACCCTGACGATCGGGTGCGTGCTGGTCGGATGGGCCTGCGACCGCTTCGGCACACGCGCGGTCATGTTGATCGGGTGGGGCGGCCTCTTCGTCAGCGCCTATCTGTTCTATACGGGGCTTCCGGGCGAGCCGCAGGCGCTGGTCTGGCACTACGGACTGGTCGGCCTCTTCGTGGGCACCATCGCCACCGTGCCCATCGCCGGGGTGCGGGCCTTCCCGGCGCCGGTGCGGTTCAGTGGCCTGTCCTTTGCCTACAACATGTCCTACGCGATCTTCGGCGGCCTGACGCCCGTGATCCTGACGCTGTGGCTGCAGCGCGACCCGCTCGCCCCCGCGCACTATGTGGGCGCGCTGGCGATTCTGGGCGTGGTGCTCGGGCTGATGCCGCTGGCGCGGCGCGGGCATCGGATGCGGGACGGAGCGGCGAGCGCGACAATGTCGTGATGAGCACGACGCGCCACGAACTCCTGCACGCCTTCGACCTGCTGCTCGCGCCCGAGCGCTTCCGCGACTACGGCCCCAACGGCCTGCAGGTGGAGGGGCGCACCAGCGTGCGCAAGATCGTCTCCGGCGTGACCGCCAGCCGCGCGCTCATCGAGGCCGCCATCCACGCCGAGGCCGATGCCATCTTCGTGCACCACGGCCTGTTCTGGCGCGGCCAGGACGGCCGCGTGACCGGCTGGATGCGCCAGCGGCTGGGCTTGCTGCTGGGCGACGACGTCAACCTGTTCGCCTATCACCTTCCGCTGGACGCGCACCCCGAACTGGGCAACAACGCGCAGTTCGGCCTGCGGCTGGGCCTGGTCACCCACGCCGGCTCGGCCGGTCGCTTTGGCGAACAGGAACTGGGCTTCCTGGGGGCGCTCCCCGACGCCGGCGCGTTCTCCGACGGGCGGGCACTGGCCGCACATGTGGAGCGGGCACTGGGGCGCAAGGTGACGCACGTCGACGGCGGCGTCCACGGCCGCCCGATCCGGCAGGTCGCCTGGTGTACCGGCGGTGCGCAAGGCTATTTCGAAGCGGCCATCGCCGCCGGCGCCGATGCCTTCATCACCGGCGAGATCTCCGAGCCGCAGGCCCACTATGCGCGAGAGATGGGCGTGACCTTCATTGCCTGCGGCCACCACGCGTCCGAGCGTTACGGCGCGCCGGCGGTGGCCGGCCACGTTGCCGCCCAGCTGGGCCTGGCGCACGAATTCATCGACATCGACAACCCGGCGTGAACGCAAAAGTCGCTGCAACGGCGCCACTGCCGCTGGCCATCACCATGGGCGACCCGGCCGGCATCGGGCCGGAGATCGTCGTCAAGGCATTTCGCGACGCACCGGCGCTGACCGCAGGCGCCTTCGTGGCCGGCGACCTGGAATGCCTGCGAAAGGCTGCGGCCGCTGTCGCCCGGCCCGGCGAGCCGGCCCTGCCCGTGGCCTTGATCGAGCGGCCCGACCAGGCACTGCGGATGCCGGCTCGCTGCGTCCCGGTGCTGCAAGCGGTGTCGCCGCCAGAGGGCGTGCGACATGGGCAGATCAGCGCGGCCGCCGGACGCGCCGCCGGAGAGGCCGTGCAATGGGCCGCGCGGGCGGCGCTGGGTGCGCAGGTGGCCGGCCTGGTCACCGCCCCGCTGCACAAGGAGGCGCTGTCCGCAGCCGGGTTCACCTATCCCGGCCACACCGAACTGCTGCAGGCCGAGGCCGCGCGCCATGCCGGCGTGCCGCTCGCCCGGATGCCCGTACGCATGATGCTGGCCAACGCCGAGTTGCGCACCGTGCTCGTCAGCATCCACATGTCGCTGCGCCATGCCATCGAGGCGGTGACCTTCGACGGCGTGCTCGAGACGCTGCGCATCGCGCATGCGTCCTTGCAGGGCGTGCTCGGGCGGGCGCCGCGCCTGGCCGTGGCGGGGCTCAATCCGCATGCCGGGGAAGGCGGGCTGTTCGGCAGCGAGGAGCGCGAGGTCATCGCCCCGGCGGTGGCTGCCGCCCGCGCCGAGGGCATCGACGCCGACGGCCCGCATGCGCCGGACACCGTGTTCATGCGCGCGCGAAAGGGCGAATTCGATGCGGTGATCGCGATGTACCACGACCAGGGGCTGATACCGGTCAAGTACCTGGGCGTCGAGGAGGGCGTGAACGTCACGCTGGGGCTGCCGCTGGTGCGCACCAGCCCCGATCACGGGACGGCGTTCGACCTGGCGGGCACCGGCCGCGCGGACGCGTCCAGCCTCATCGAGGCGATTCGCATGGCGCGGCTGCTCCTCAGGGGCGCCTGAGGGCGTCGCGGATCTCGCGCAGCAGCACGACGTCTTCGGGCGGCGGGGGCGGCGCTGCGGGTGCTGCCTCGGGTTGGCGGCGCAGACGGTTGATCTGCTTGATCATCACGAAGATCACGAAGGCCAGGATGATGAAGTTCACCGCGATGGTGATGAAATTGCCGTACGCGAGCACCGGCACGCCGGCCTTCTGCAGGTCGGCCAAGGTGTTGTTGACGCCCGGCGGCACGGTGCCGAGCACGATGTAGAGATTGGAGAAATCCAGCTTGCCGAAGACCAGGCCGACGATCGGCATGATGATGTCCTTGACGAGCGAGTCGACGATCTTGCCGAATGCGCCGCCGATGATGACGCCGACCGCGAGGTCGACGACATTGCCCTTCATGGCGAACTCACGAAACTCGGTCATGAAGCCCATGTTGATCCCCAGACTGTGATTGGACGAGGCGCCAGTATAGGGACGAGGCAAGAGCGGGACGCGTGGTCGCAACACCGGCGCGGCCCTCGGGCGCGCCGTCGTTGAGTTTGACGTTTACGCTCCGCTACAATCGTAGGTTGACCCCCGAACCCCAACGCAAAAGATTGAGGACCCCATGAGTGAGACACCCGTCGGCCCGGCTCGAGTCGACAGCAGCAAGAGGACATGGTTGATCGCATCCAGCTGTGCGGGTGTGGTGGGAGGCGTGGCGACAGCCGTACCTTTCGTGAGCACGTTCCAGCCCTCGGAGCGTGCCAAGGCCGCCGGCGCGCCGGTCGAGGTGGACATCGCCGCCCTGAAGCCGGGGGAGAAGCTCACCGTCGAGTGGCGGGGCAAGCCGGTCTGGATCCTCAAGCGCACGCCCGAGCAGGTCGCGGAGTTGCCCAAGCACGACGCAGAACTGGCCGATCCTCAATCCAAGCGCAATCCGAGCGAGTTCACGCCGGAATACGCGCAGAACGAGCACCGCTCGATCAAGCCCGACGTCCTGGTCGTCGTCGGCATCTGCACCCATCTGGGCTGTTCGCCGACCGACAAGTTCCAGCCCGGTCCCCAGCCTTCGCTGCCCGACGACTGGGAGGGCGGTTTCCTCTGCCCTTGCCACGGCTCGACCTTCGACCTGGCCGGCCGTGTCTTCAAGAACAAGCCGGCGCCTGACAACCTGCCGGTGCCGCCGCACACGTACCTGTCCGATACACGCCTTCTCATTGGCGAAGACAAGAAAAAGGCGTGAGGACGGAAGACATGGCTGAACTCAAGGAAATCTCCCCCAACGCTCCCGCCAGCCGCAAGCTGTTGAACTGGGTCGACAACCGCTTCCCGCTGAGCAAGCTCTACAACGAGCACATGGGCGAGTACTACGCGCCCAAGAATTTCAACTTCTGGTACATCTTCGGTTCGCTGGCGCTGCTGGTGCTCGTGATCCAGATCGTCACCGGCATCTTCCTGGTGATGCACTACAAGCCCGACGCGAACCTGGCGTTCGCATCGGTCGAGTACATCATGCGCGACGTGCCGTGGGGCTGGCTGATCCGCTACATGCACTCGACCGGCGCGTCCGCCTTCTTCGTCGTGGTGTACCTGCACATGTTCCGCGGCCTGCTGTACGGCAGCTACCGCAAGCCACGCGAGCTGGTCTGGATCTTCGGCTGCGCGATCTTCCTGTGCCTGATGGCCGAGGCCTTCATGGGCTACCTGCTGCCCTGGGGCCAGATGAGCTACTGGGGCGCGCAGGTGATCGTCAACCTGTTCTCCGCCATCCCCTTCATAGGCCCCGACCTGGCGCTGCTGATCCGTGGCGACTACGTCGTCAGCGATGCCACGCTCAACCGCTTCTTCAGCTTCCACGTGATCGCGGTGCCGCTGGTCCTGCTGGGCCTGGTGGTGGCGCACCTGATCGCACTGCACGAAGTCGGCTCCAACAACCCGGACGGTGTCGAGATCAAGGCCCACAAGGGCCCCGACGGCCATCCGCTCGACGGCGTGCCGTTCCACCCGTTCTACACGGTGCACGACATCTTCGGCGTGGTCGTGTTCCTGATGATCTTCTCGGCGGTGATCTTCTTCGCGCCCGAGGCCGGCGGCTACTTCCTCGAGTACAACAACTTCATCCCGGCCGACTCGCTCAAGACGCCCAATCACATCGCGCCGGTCTGGTACTTCACGCCTTTCTATTCGATGCTGCGCGCCATCACCAGCGAGATGATGTACGCGCTCATCGCCTGCGTGGTGGCCGCCGCCGCCCTGGGCGTGTGGAAGGCGCGCGTCATCACCGCTGTCAAGGTGGTCATCGTCATCGCCGCGGTCGCCGTGGCGGCCATGATGCTCAGCATCGACGCCAAGTTCTGGGGCGTGGTGGTCATGGGCGGTGCCGTGATCATCCTGTTCTTCCTGCCTTGGCTCGACCACAGCCCGGTCAAGTCGATCCGCTATCGGCCCGACTGGCACAAGTACGTCTACGGCGTGTTCGTGATCAACTTCGTCGTGTTGGCCTACCTGGGCGTGCAGCCGCCATCGCCTACCGGCGAGCGGGTGTCGCAGGTGGGTACCCTGTTCTATTTCGGCTTCTTCCTGCTGATGCCATGGTGGAGCCGCCTGGGCGAGTTCAAGACTGTGCCCGAGCGCGTGACCTATTCGGCGCACTGACCACAGCGGGAACGTAGAACATGAAGAAGCTCATCCTCACGCTCGTCGCCGCGCTCGGCATCGTCACCGGCGCGCATGCCGCCGAAGGCGGCATCGCCTGGGACAAGGCGCCCGACCGGACCACCGACATCGCAGCCCTGCAGAACGGCGCCAAGCTGTTCGTCAACTACTGCCTCAACTGCCACTCGGCGGCGTTCATGCGCTACAACCGGCTGCAGGACATCGGCATCAGCGAGCAGCAGATCAAGGACAACCTGCTGTTCACCACCGAAAAGGTGGGCGACACCATGCAGGCGAACTTCAACCCGCGCGACGCCAAGGGCTGGTTCGGCACCGTGCCGCCGGACCTCACGCTGGTGGCGCGTTCGCGTGCCGGCCATGGCGGCACCGGCCCCGATTACCTGTATACCTACCTGCGTACTTTCTACCGGGACTCCAGCAAGGCCACGGGCTGGGATAATCTGGCTTTCCCGAGCGTGGCCATGCCGAACGTCCTGTGGGAACTGCAGGGCGAACGCCGCCCCGTCTACAAGGAGGTCGAGCAGCACGGACACAAGGTCCACGTGATTTCCGGCTGGGAGCAGGTCAAGCCCGGCAAGCTGACGCCCGCGCAGTACGACCAGGCGGTCGGAGATCTCGTAGGCTACATGCAGTGGATGGCCGAACCGGCGCAGAACACACGCATTCGCCTCGGCGTCTGGGTGCTCCTGTTCCTGGCCATGACGTTGGTGTTCGTGTGGCGTCTCAACGCTGCGTACTGGAAAGACGTCAAGTAGGTCCGATGGCATCGACCGGGCGCCCTGGGCGCCTGCCGGTCCCGCAGAGTGGGTTGCGAAGAGCGACCCACTCTTTTTGATTTTTAGGAGTCTCTCGCCATGATGGTGCTTTATTCAGGAACCACCTGCCCCTTTTCTCACCGTTGCCGCTTTGTACTGTTCGAGAAAGGCATGGACTTCGAGATCCGTGACGTCGATCTCTACAACAAGCCGGAAGACATCGGCGTGATGAACCCGTACGGCCAGGTGCCCATCCTGGTCGAGCGCGACCTCATCCTGTACGAGTCGAACATCATCAACGAGTACATCGACGAGCGCTTCCCGCATCCGCAGCTCATGCCCGGCGACCCGGTCGACCGCGCGCGCGTGCGCCTGTTCCTCCTGAACTTCGAGAAGGAGCTGTTCGTCCACGTGTCCACGCTGGAGAACCGCGGCGTCAAGGGCAACGAAAAGGCTCTGGAGAAGGCGCGCTCGCACATCCGCGATCGCCTGACGCAACTGGCCCCGGTGTTCCTCAAGAACAAATACATGCTGGGCGACAATTTCTCGATGCTCGACGTGGCCATCGCGCCCCTGCTCTGGCGCCTGGACTACTATGGCATCGACCTGAGCAAGAACGCCGCCCCGCTGCTGAAGTACGCCGAGCGGATCTTCTCCCGCCCGGCCTACATCGAGGCGCTGACGCCGTCCGAAAAGGTGATGCGCAAGTAGGCGGCCGATGGGCGTTGCGCAGGTAGTAGAGTCGTGGCCGGGCCCATGCCCGGCTGCATGCCTTGGCAATTCCGACATCAAGCAATGATCAGCGCGATCGAGTCCTCTTCCACCCGACCCTACCTGGTCCGGGCGCTCTATGAATGGTGCACCGACAACGGCTTCACGCCGTACGTCGCGGTGCAGGTCGACGAGAGCGTCCAGGTGCCGCGCGAGTACGTGAAGAACGGCGAGATTGTGCTCAACATCAGCTTCGACGCCACCAGTTCGCTCAAGCTCGGCAACGAGTTCATCGAGTTCAAGGCGCGATTTGCCGGTGTCGCGCGGGACATCGTCGTTCCGATCCATCGGGTCATTGCAATCTACGCCCGCGAGAACGGCCAGGGCATGGCGTTCCCACCGGTGGCGGCGGCACCCGCACAGTCGCCGGCCCCGCCCGTGTCGGCGACGCCGGCAGACGCTGGTGCGCTCCCCAAGAGCGGCGGCGCGCCCCGCGCGGCCGAAACCGATCCAGCGCGTGTGGTGCACCTGGTGGCCAGCGAAGGGGCGGAACCGGCGGACAGTGCACCGGCAAGCGTCGCCCCGGACAACGGCGAAGACCCGCCGAAACCTCCGACGGGTCCGGGCGCGCGGCCCTCGCTCAAGCGCATCAAGTAGCGGCGGCCCGCAGGCGTTCGCACGCGGTGCCTGCTTCGCGCAGACATAGAATTCAATCCAAGCCGCTTTAGCTCAGCTGGTAGAGCACCCGCCTTGTAAGCGGAAGGTCGTCCGTTCGATTCGGACAAGCGGCACCACATCAGGTCCGGCAACGTTCATCGTTGGCCGGGCCTTTTCTTTTTTGTGCAGGCGGGCTGTCCAGTCGCAGGAGCGCGGCGGCTGGACAGTTCGCAAACTCGGGGTTATGGTTGGCCGCGATTGTTTCCGTTGTGTCTCCATTCGATCCGTTTCTGGAGGTTCAAGATGACGCTTCTCAAGGTCAACGCGATCTGCCTGGCCGTATTGCTCAGTGCCTGCAGCACCGCGCCACCTTCGGCCACCAGCAGTGCGACACAGCCGAGCACGATGGCGGCCGCTGCGCCATCGGCTGCGTCAACAAGTCCCGCCGCAGGCGTGGTAGACCCTGCCGCCGTGCAGGCGATCACCAGCATGGGCAGCTACCTGCAGACCCTGCGCCGGTTCGAGGTCACGGTCGACCTGACCGGCGAGCGCGTGCTTGCCGACGGCCAGAAACTGACCCACTCGGCCGAAGCCGACCTTCAGGTGGCGCGGCCGAACCGCATCGCCGTGCAGACGTCGACGACGGCGATGCGGCGCAACTTCTACTACGACGGCAGCAAGATCGCACTGCAGTTCCCGGATTCGAACTACTACTCGACCGTGGACTATTCCGGCACGCTCGGCGAACTGATCGCCAAGCTCAGGACGAGCTACGGCGTGGAGTTCCCGGCCGCCGATCTGTTCGTGCTGGGCACGCCCGCGGCGCCGCTGACCAATCTCACGTCCGCCATGAACGCCGGCCAGGCTCTGATCGACGGCATGGTGTGCGACCACTACGCGTTCCGCCAGCCTGGCATCGATTGGCAGATCTGGCTGACGACGGGAAGCAACCCGGTTCCGCTGAAGTTGGTGATCACCGACACGACGGACGATGCCCGTCCGCAGTCGACCACGCACTTCGCCTGGAACATGAAGCCGACCTTCAAGGATTCGCGCTTCACGTTCGTGCCGCCCAGCGGTGCGAAGGCCATCGAGATGGTTCCTGTCAAGAATCAGTGAGGAA
>NZ_DASQBZ010000008.1:0-77583 GCF_035634955.1 Variovorax sp.
CATGGAAGAGATCGTCGAGAGCGTCAAGCGCGTGACCGACATCATGGGCGAGATCGCCTCGGCCAGCCAGGAGCAGACCTCGGGCATCGAGCAGATCAACCAGGCCATCACGCAGATGGACCAGGTCACGCAGCAGAACGCGGCGCTGGTGGAAGAGGCCGCGGCGGCCGCCAGCGCGCTGCAGGACCAGGCGGGAAGCCTGGTCCACGCGGTGGGCACCTTCAAGGTCTGAAGGCGCGGGCCTCCCGTGGAAGGCGCCTGCGCCTTCTCACCAGCCGATCGCCTTCGGCAGCCAGGTCGCGATGGCCGGAAACGCGAACACGAGCACGATCGCAGCCACCTGCAAGCCCACGAACGGCAGCACGCCCATGTAGATGTGGCGCGTGGTGATTTCCGGTGGTGCCACGCCGCGCAGGAAGAACAGCGCCCAGCCGAAAGGCGGGGTGAGAAACGAGCTTTGCAGGTTCACCGTGATCAGCATTGCAAGCCAGACCGGGTCGACGTTGGCGGCGGTGAAGATCGGCAGGAAAAGCGGCACCGCGATGTAGCTGATCTCGATCCACTCGAGGAAGAACCCCAGGACGAAGATCAGCGCCATCAGGAACCAGATGTCGGCGTTGACGCCGCCGGGCAGCAATGCGAACAGGTCCTCGATGAGCTGCTCGCCGTGCAGCCCGCGAAAGGCCAGGCTGAACACCTGCGAGCAGATCAGGATGAACAGCACCATCGCCGAGATGCGGGTGGTCGAGCGCATCACCTCGCGCAGCACGTCGAGCGACAGGCGACGCGCAAGCGCCACCACCAGCAGCGAACCGAGCGCGCCCATCGACGCGGCTTCCGTCGGCGCCGCTACGCCGCCGATGATCGAGCCCAGCACGGCCACGACCAGTGCCACCGGCGGCAGCGCCACCTTGAACACGCGCAGCCACAGGTCGCGGCGCGACAGGGCATTGCGCTCTTCCAGCGGCACCGGCGGCATCGAATCCGGGCGCAGCATGCCCATCAGCACGATCCAGCCCGCGTACAGGCCGGCCAGCAGCAGGCCCGGCATGACCGCGGCGGCGAACAGCGTTCCGACCGACAGCTGCATGATGTCCGACAGCAGGATCAGCACCAGGCTCGGCGGAATGATCTGGCCCAGCGTGCCCGACGCGCAGATGGCGCCGCAGGCGATGGCCGGGTCGTAGCCGCGCCGCAGCAGCGTCGGCAGCGTGAGCAGGCCGAGCGTGATCACGGTGGCACCGACGATGCCGGTGGTGGCGCCCATGAGCACGCCGACGCCGATGATGCCCAGCGCCATGCCGCCGCGAAGCCCGCCGGCCAGGTGCCCGATGACGTCCAGCAGGTCTTCGGCCAGGCGGGACTTCTCCAGCATCACGCCCATGAAGACGAACAGCGGTATGGCCAGCCACTGGTAGTTGCCCACCACGCCGTAGATGCGCGCGGGCAACAGGTGAAAGAGCGTCTCGCCAAAGCCCAGGAAGCCGAAGACGAAGCCGCTGGCCGCCAGGGTGATGCCCACCGGAATGCCGATCATCAGCATCAGGAAGAAGCCGCCCAGCAGGCCGAGCGCCAGCCATTCGGGCGCCATCACGCGTCGCCCGCCTGCCGTGCCGCGGGCACCGCGCCGCTCACCCGCAGCAGCGCGTCCACGCCCTGCGCCAGGGCCTGCACCGCGAACAGCGCAAAGCCGATCGGAATGAGCGCCTTGAGCATCCAGCGGTGCGTCAGCCCGCCGGGGTCGGCGGAGATTTCGCCGATGGCGTACGACTGGCCGACATAGGCAAGCGAGTAGCGCACCACGAGCACGGCCACCGCCACCGCGAGCACGGCCCCCAGCAGGTCGACCGCCGCCTGCCAGCGCGGGGAATACCGCGCATAGAGCACGTCGACCCGGACGTGGTCACCCTTCTGCAGCGCATAGGTCATGCCGAACAGCACGAGCGGCGACAGCAGATGCCATTCGAGCTCCTGCGCCCACACCGAGCCAATGCTGAAGGCGTAGCGCAGCAGCACGTCCACGGCCATCAGCAGGGCAATGGCCATCGTCAGCCACGCCGCGGCGCGGCCGATGCGGTCGACCAGCGCGTCGACGGCGGCAATGCCGCGCAGCGCCGCGCTCGTTCCGGCGCCCGCCGCGCCGGGAGGGTTCGTCGTCGCCATGCCGGCTCAGACGTCCAGGATCTTGTCGAGGTAGGGGCCTTCGCTGTAGCGCGCCCAGGCCGCGTACTTCTTCTGGTAGGCCATGTACGAGTCGTGCACTTTCTTCGTCATGGCGTCCTTGGCCACGGCTTCGGCAAGCACCTGCGCGGTGGCTTCGCGCAGCTTGCGGACGACGTCGTCGGGCAGGGGCCTGGCGATCACGCCCTGGTTGCGCACCAGGTCGTCCATCGCCTCGGCATTGTTGCGCTGGCACCAGGCTTCGCTGATGACGTTGCAGGCGGCAGACGCATTGGTCACCACGGCCTGCAGGTCCTTGGGCAGCTTGTCCCACGCGGCCTTGTTGATCAGCAGTTCGGAGACGGTGGCGCTCTCGTGCCATCCGGTGGTGTAGTAGTACTTGGCGGCCTTCTGCAGGCCGAGCTTGCGGTCGAGGAACGGGCCGACGAACTCGGCCGCGTCGATCACGCCACGCTCGAGCGCCGGGAAGATCTCGCCGCCGGGCAGCAGCTTCACGTCGACGCCGAGCGCGGCATAGACGCGCCCGGCCAAGCCCGGAATGCGCATCTTCAATCCCTTGAGGTCGTCGGCCGACTTGATCTCCTTCTTGAACCAGCCGGTCATCTGCACGCCCGTGTTGCCGCACGGCAGCGCGACCATGCCGAAGGGTGCATAGACCTCGTTCCACAGTTCCTGGCCGCCGCCGTCGTACAGCCAGCCATTGATACCCTGGAAGTTCAGGCCGAACGGAACCGCGCAGAAATACTGCGCGGCAAAGGTCTTGCCGGTCCAGTAGTAGCTGTTGGCGTGGTTCATCTCCACGGTGCCGGCCCGCACCGCGTCGAAGCCTTCGAGTGCGGGAATCAGCTCGCCGGCGCCGTAGACCTGGATCTTCAGGCGCCCGCCGGACATCGCCTCGATGCGCCTGGCCAGGTCGGTCGCGCTGCCCGGGCCCTCCATGTAGAAGGGCGCCCCCTTCCCGTAGGCGCTGGTCATCTTCCAGTTGAAGCTTTGCTGCGCCTGGGTGACGGCGGGCACGGCAAGTGCGACACCGGCGATCGAGGCGCCCTTGAGAAGCGCGCGGCGGGACGAAGACATGCGAAGTACTCCTGGTGGTGGATCGGCGCCGCAGCTGCCCGCGTGGACGGCCGGCCTGCCGGAGTTCAGGCCGTGCAAGGGGCGTGCCACCTGCCTTCGTCTCGATATATTCGCAACTCATCCCACCAACGCCCACGGTTCCCGCCCCTTGAATCTCGTCTCTACCACTTCGCTGCGCTACTTCGCCGAAGTCGTGCGCACCGGCTCCATCCGCGCGGCTTCCGAGAACCTCTACGTTGCGGCGTCGGCCATCAGCCGGCAGCTGACGATGCTGGAGGATTCGCTCGGCGCGCCGCTGCTGGAGCGGCGCCAGGGGCGGGGCAAGGTCAAGCTCACGGCCGCCGGCGAGATCCTCATGCGCTACTACAAGAGCGTGAGCAAGGAGGCCGGGCGGCTGTACTCGGAGATCGAGGCGCTGCAGGGGCTCAAGCGGGGCCACGTCAACTTCGGCATGCCCGAGTCGCTCACGCGCGACCTGATGCCGCAGTTCTTCGCCCGGTTCTCCAAGCGCTTCCCGGGCATCTCGTTCAGCGTGCAGGTGGCCGGAAGCCCGCGGCTGGCGGAAATGGTCCTGTCGGACGACCTCGATGCGTGCTTCACCTTCGGCGACATCGCGTTCAAGGACCTCTCGGTCGTCTACTCGCGCCTGCTGCCGCTGTTCGTCCTGGTGCCGAGCGGGCACCCGCTGGAGCGCTTCAAGGCCCTGCGCCTGTCCGATTGCGCCGAGTACGGCTTCTCCTCCCTAGACTCCTCCCTGTGGGCCAAGCAGCAGTACGACGAGATGCTGGCCAAGGCGAAGATCCGGCCACGCATCACGCTCGAGACCAATTCGTACGAGCTGATGCGCAACGTCGCGGCCGAAGGCATGTGCCTGACGTTCACGACCACGCCGCTGGAAGACCCGCTCGCCCGCCCACGCGCCGGCGCCTACATCCCGCTGAAGGACCCGCGCGCGCGGCCGCAGCGCCTGGCCCTGTGTGTCCACCGGGGACGGAACCTGCCCATCCCGGTGGCCACCTTCCTGTCGGAACTCACCGCTGAGCTCGAGGCGGCGGAACGGCACGCCGCGCCGCCAGCGAAGCGGCCGGCCGGCTGAGCGCTCAGGCTGCGGCGGCCGCGAGCTCGGCCGGCGTCTTGTACTTCTGCACGGCCGAGAAGCGGCTCACGAGGTAGTCGCCCGACTTGATCGGCGCGTGCCTGGGCCCGCCTTGCGCAGGCATGAACTCCGGCAGGCAGGCGACCGGCGTGTCGTAGTCGAGGTTGAAGAAGGTCGGCACCGAATAGCGCTCCTTGCCGGTACGGTTGGCCACGCGGTGCGGGTTCGAGACATACACGTCGTTGGTCCATACCTTCACCAGGTCGCCCAGGTTGACGACCAGCGTGCCTTCGACATAGGGCGCCGCCACCCACTCGCCGCTTCGCGTGCACAGCTCGAGGCCGCCGATCGGATCCTGCGCCAGCAGTGTCAGCATGCCGTAGTCGGTGTGGGCGGCGGCACCCAGTTCGAGATTCGTGAACGATGCCTGCGGCGGGTAGTGGAACAGCCGGGCCTGGACCATCGGCTTCTTCGCGTACTGCAGGAAGAAGCCTTCCTCCTTACCCACCGCAACCGCGAAGATCTTCAGCAGGTTGAGCCCGAGCGCGATGGTCGCGTTGAAATACGCCATGGCTGCGGACTCGAGCCAGGGCTTGTCCGCCGGCCAGCGGTTCGGCCCGTGCAGGGGCCGCCCGCCGGCGACATCGGGGTCGGTCAATGGAAGGTCCAGGCCGAGTTCATAGCTCTCCTTCAGGTCCGGCTTGTGGCCCGGGTGCTGAGTCACGCCCATCGGCATGAAGCCCCGGCGGAAGCGCTCGTCGATCTTGTCCTTCAGGCGCTCTTCCATCGGCAGGGACATGTAGGAGCGGGTGGCATCGAACACGCGCTCGATGGTCTCTTGCGCCACGCCGTGGTTCCTGACGTAGAAGAAGCCGGTGTTGGTGCAAGCCGCCTTGAACTGTTCGACCAGGGGGCCGATCGGGCCGCCGGCCAGCCAGGGGCCCAGGTCGAGTATCGGCATTTCCTCGGCGGAAGCCCGGCGCGGGGCGTAGAGCTGTTGTTCGGTGGGAGTCATGGTGCACTTTTCCTTTTGTGCTGTTGGGATGTCTCAGGTGCCGCGGGACAGGTCGGTGAATGCATCGGCCCAGAAAATCACGCGCCGCGCGATCGCCTTCATCAGCCCGTGCAGCACGATGCCGATGAGCGAAAGCACGATCAGGATGGCGAACATGCCGGCCGCATCCATGGAGAAGTTTCTCTGCAGGATCAGATAGCCCAGCCCGGCCTGGGCACCGACGAACTCGCCGACGATCGCGCCGATGACGGCAAGCACGATGCCGATGTCCAGCCCCGCGAACACATAGGGCAGCGCATGCGGCAGCCGAACCATGCGGAACACATGCCAGGTCGAGGCCGTGAACGCGCGCATGAGGTCGATCTGGTCCCGCGGCGCCGAGCGCAGCCCCACGATGGTGTTGGCCAGCACCGGGAAGAAGACGATGGTGGCGGTGATGACGACCTTCGATGCGGTGTCGAAGCCGAACCACAGCACGAACAGCGGCGCCACCGCCACCTTCGGCACGGTCTGGAATGCCACCACGTACGGATACAGCACCGCCTCCAGCACGGCGCTCTGCCCGATCAATGCGCCGAGCACGAAGCCGGCCAGCGCGCCCAGCGCGAAGCCGGCCAGGATCTCGTAGAGCGTGATCCACAGGTGCGGCCAGATCTCGCCGGAGGCCAGCACGTCGTAGACGGCGCGCGCCACGCCCAGTGGCCCGGGGAAGATCAGGTGGGAAACGGCGAATGCACTCACGCACAGGTGCCACAGCGCCAGTACGGCGACCAGGACAGCCAGCATCAGTACCCTGCGACGGCCGGGCGTCATCCAGGGGGTGGGCGGGTCGGCCTGCGACCCGGCTTCGATTTCGGCTCCGCTGGTGCTCATCAGTCGAGCCCTCCGCTGGCGTTCAGGTTCGAGCGGATCTCGGACACGTAGGCGCCGAACCGCTCTGTGTTGATGAGGTCCAGCGACCGGGCGGCCGGCAGGTCCACGTCGATGACCTGCGTGACGCGGCCCGGGCGCGGCGACATGACGACGACACGGTCGCCGAGGAACACCGCCTCCGGAATGCTGTGCGTGACCAGCATGATGGTGGCGCCGGTGCGCTCGCGCAGCTTGAGCAGTTCGACGTTCATGGTCTCGCGCGTCATGGCATCGAGCGCGCCGAACGGCTCGTCCATCAGCAGCAGCATCGGGTCGTTGACCAGGGCCCGCGCGATGCCCACGCGCTGCTGCATGCCGCCGGACAGTTCGCCGGGATACTTGGTCTCGAAGCCGGCCAGGCCGACCAGCTGCAAGTAGTGCCGCGCGCGTTCGCGGGCCGTGCCACGGTCGCGCCCCTGGATCTGCGCGGGCACCAGAACGTTGTCCAGGATGTTGCGCCAGGGCAGCAGCACCGGCGCCTGGAACACCACGCCGATCTCCCGGCTGGGCCCGGCATGCCGGCGGCCGCCCAGCTCGACGGTGCCGCGGCTGCCGCGCTCGAGCCCGGCCAGGATGCGAAGCAGCGTGCTCTTTCCGCATCCGCTGGGCCCGACGACGGTGACGAACTCGCCGGGCCGCACGCTGAAGCTCACGTCGTGCAGGGCGACGACGTCCGAGCCGTCCTTGGACTTGAACGTCTTGTGCAGCCCGTCGAAACGGAATGCCGGCGTCACGGTGGGGTCGTCCGGCCTGGCATTGCGCTGGCTCGGCAACTGGAGGACGGCGCTCATGTGCAGGCCTGCGCGCCGCGCGCTTGGGCGAGCCAGGCGTCGATCGACGCGAGCGACGATTGCCGTTGGCCGGCGGGGATGAACGCCGCCTCGAAGCTGTTGCGGGCCAGGCCTGCGAGCTCGTCGAGGCCGAGACCGAGCGCGCGCTGGCAGGCCAGGTAGTTCTCGTTCACGTAGCCTCCGAAGAACGAGGGGTCGTCGGAATTGACCGTCACGCACAGGCCGGCGTCCATCAGCTGCTTGAGCGGATGCCGAGACATCGACGACACCACACGCAGCTTGAGGTTCGACAGCGGGCACACCGTCAGCGGTATGCGCCGCTGCGCCAGCATCCCGACGAGGTCGGGGTCGTCGAGGCAGGCGTTGCCGTGGTCCAGGCGCTGCACCTGCAGCAGTTCGACGGCCTCGCGCACGTAGGCGGCCGGGCCTTCCTCGCCCGCGTGGGCCACCGCCTTGAAGCCGCGGTCCCGGCAGCGCCGGAAGAACTCCGCGAACTTCGACGGCGGGTTGCCGACCTCGGCGCCACCCAGCCCGAAGCCGAGCAGCCGGTCATACCAAGGCTGCAATGCCTCCAGCAGCGCCAGCGCCTCGTCCTGGCTGCGGTGGCGCTGCGCGACCACGATCAACCCCGAGGTGATGCCAAGGTCGGTCTGTGCCGCCGCCATTGCGGCGAGCACGCCTTCCATCACCGTCGCCAGCGGAACGCCGCGGCTCGTGTGGCCCTGCGGGCCGAGGAACATCTCGGCATGCGTGACCCGGTCGGCGTGCGCGCGCGCCAGGTAGGCGTACGTCACGTCGTGAAAGTCGCACGCCTGCACCAGCACGCGGCAGCCGTCGTAGTAGAGATCGAGGAAGTCCTGCAGGTCTTCGAAGTGGTAGGCCGCGCGCAGTGCGTCCTCGCTGTCCCAGCGGATGGCCACGTCGTTGCGCCGCGCCAGCCGCAGGAAGAGGTCGGGCTCGATCGAGCCCTCGATATGCATGTGCAGCTCGGCCTTGGGAAGGCCCGCCACGAATTGCTCGGGCGTCATCTCACAAGCCCTTGCAGGCCTTCGCGGCGGCGATGACGGCGTCGTGGTCGAAACGGTTGATGGCCTCGGCAAAGCCGGGCTTGAGATGGAGCATCGACTCGGGCGGCAGCGTGCGCTTGATCAATCCGTCCTTGAGCATCAGGTCCTGCATGCGGCCGTAGGCAGCCGGGCTCATCGAGCCGATCAGTTTGGCGCCGTTCATGCGCTGGGCGTCCGCCATCGTCTCGAGTTGCGTCTTGAGCAATGCCAGGTCCCACTTGGCCAGGGTCGCCTCGTCGGCGCCCGTGGGCTTGGTGCCGGGGAAAGCCTTCCAGTGGATCTGCCGTGCGCAGTCGGGGTTGGTCTGCGCGAACAGCGTCGCCTTGGCGGCCCCGCGCGATATCGCCTCGACCATCGCCGGATCGGCGTCGATCGTTCTTTGCATGGTGGCGAAGGTGAAGTCCGGCAGCGAACGCCAGGCGGGGTCGAACAGGATGCGCAGCCTGGCGCCGGCGTTCTCGAAGCCGGTCAGCGCCGAGCCCCAGAACATCAGCGCCTGCACCCGCCCCGAGCGCATCGCCTCGAGCGCGGGTGCGCCGGCGCCGGTGGCGATGATCTGCACGTCGGTCTGCGGATCGATGCCGTTGGCGCGCAGGTAGCCCTTGAGCAGCGGCATGCCGCCGGTGCCCAGGCTGAAGATGCCGATCTTCTTGCCCTTGAGATCGGCCACGGACTTGATCGGGCTGTCCTGCGGCACACCGATGCCCCAGTCGATCACGCCGGTGCCCATCAGGCCTCGCACGGCGACGTTGTTGTCGGCGTTCGCCTGGATCAGGCCGGTCGAGTTCACCTGCGCGAAGTCGACGCCTCCGGCCATCATCTGCTGGATGCCCTGCAGCGAGCCGCCGGTCGTCACGATCCTGACGTCGTAGCCTTCGGCCTTCCAGTAGCCCAATGCGATCGGCAGTGTCAGCCAGGGATAGGTGACGTTGACGACCTGGGTGCCCAGGGCGATGGTGACGGGCTTGAGCGGCGCGTCCGCCGTCTGGGCGGCGGACGGCGCGATGAGGCCCAGCGAGGAGGCCAGCCCGATGGCCAGGCAGGCCACCAGGCGGGCGCGGCGCGCGATTCGTAGCAAAAACATGGAGCGTCCTTTGTGGTCGGATCGCTCGCAGGTTAGCGCCGGGAATTAATCTCTATCGGTCAATATTCAGAAGGTTTTGATCGAATTTTTAGCGCATTACCTCGGCAGCATCTGCCCCCGGATCTCGCCGGCGCCGTAGGCGGCCGTATGGACGTTGGCGTACCAGTTGCCGGCCAGCAGGTCGGCGGCCTGGGCCGGCGTGAGCGTGACTTCGCCCTCGATCGGGCTGGCGGGCTTGGCGAACGGGATCACCACGCCGGCGTTGGCGCCGGCCGGTGCCGGGCCGTGGAAGTGCGCCGCCGTAGCCGGACCGGTCAGGCCCGTGTACGTGATCTTGTACTTGAGCAGGTTGGTGTCCTTGTTGAGCGTCGCCTGGGCCGTGCCGCTGCCGCTGGTCATGTTGGGCGGGACTTCGCTCGCGCCGTTCAAGGTGCCGCTGAATGTCGCCGTGTTCGACGAACTCATCATCCCGCAGCCTGTCAGCGCGGCGGCCGCAACGCCCGCGGCCAGAGAGGCGCGCAGGAAAATGCCGCAACGGTTCATAGTGAAACTCCTTCAATAAGTGACGCCGCAGCTTAGGTCCCGCACGGCGCGTTGGCGTGTCGGCCATCGCCCCGAATTCGTGTGCGGCCGGCTGGGGCCGGCAAACCCGCCCGGGTTGGCTCGCCGCGCCGCAGCGCCGCAATCCCACTCGCCAGGCCGTGGTCTCGCGACTGCCCGGTCACGGTTGTGGGCAGAATCTCGTCCGCGAATTGCGCAACCACGACGCTTTCGGGCGCCAACGATTCAATGACCGAGACCCTGCGGCAGAGACACCGCAGGAAAGATGAAGGAGGACCTCCCATGCAACCCCGCCCCTGGCTCGCCACCTACAAGACCTACGGCATTCCGGCCGAAATTCCACCCCACCGGTATCCGAGCGTCACCGCCATGATGGAGGCGGCCATGAAGCGCCACCCCGAAAAGGCGGCCTTTCGGTCCTTCGGCCAGACGCTGACCTACGCCGAGGTCGACCGCCTGTCGCGCAATTTCGCGGCCTGGCTGCAGGCGCGGGGGGTCAAGAAGGGCGACCGGGTAGCGGTGATGACGCCGAACATCCTGGCCTTCCCGGTCGCGATGCTGGGCATCATCCGCGCCGGCGCGGTGCAGGTGAACGTCAATCCGCTCTACACGCCGCGCGAGCTCGAGCACCAGCTCAAGGACTCGGGCTCCACGATCATCGTGGCCTACAACGGCTCCACGCCCACCCTGGCCGAGATCGTGGGCAACACGCCGGTGCATACGGTGGTCACGGTCGGCCTGGACCTGTCGGCCGACAGCAAGCTGCCCAGCCCGCCGGTGGATGCGCGCCTGACCGGCGCCGTGCGCATGGTCGACGCGCTGGCCGAAGGCGAGGGGCAGCAGCACACGCCGGTGGCGCAATCCCCCGACGACCTGCTGTTCCTGCAATACACGGGCGGCACGACCGGCCTGTCCAAGGGCGCGTGCCTGTCGCATGGCAACCTGCTGTCCAACGTCGCGCAGTTCGGCGCCTTCATGCCGGCGGCCCTGCGCGAGGCCGAGGAAGTGGTTGTCACGGCCATTCCGCTGTATCACATCTTCGCGCTGATGGTGAACTTCATCAGCTACTTCGACGTGTGCGCCGAGAACTGGCTGGTGGCGAACCCGCGCGACATGGACGGCTTCGTCGAAACGCTGCGCCAGGCTCGCCCCTCGGTCATCACCGGCGTCAACACGCTGTATGCCGGGTTGACCATGCAGCCCAAGCTCGCCGAGGTCGACTGGTCGCGCCTGCGCCTGGCCGCCGGCGGCGGCTCGGCGATCATCGGCACCGTGTCCGACCGCTGGAAGGCCGTCACCGGGCATTTCATCCGCGAGGGCTACGGCCTGTCGGAGACCAGCCCGGTCCTGTCGTTCAACCCGGCCGCGGTTGCCGAATTCACGGGCACGACCGGACTTCCCATGCCATCGAGCGACGTCAAGCTGCTCGACGACAGCGACCATGAAGTGACCATCGGCAGCGCCGGCGAGATCTGCGTCAAGGGGCCGAACGTCATGAGCGGGTATTGGGAAAAGCCGGAAGCCAACGCCGCGGCCTTCACCCCCGACGGCTACTTCCGTACCGGTGACATCGGCGTGTTCGACGAGCGCGGGTTTCTCAAGATCGTGGACCGCAAGAAGGACATGATCATCGTCTCGGGTTTCAACGTCTATCCGAACGACGTCGAGGCGATTGCCAGCGCCTGCCCCGGCGTCGCCGAATGCGCGTGCATAGGGGTGCCGGACGACAAGACCGGCGAAGCGGTCAAGCTCTTTGTGGTGAAGGTGCCCGGCGCCACGCTCACCGAGGCCGACGTGATCGAGTTCTGCCGCAAGGAGCTGACCGGCTACAAGGCGCCCAAGCTGGTGCGTTTCATCGATGCCCTGCCCAAATCCACGGTCGGCAAGATCCTCCGGCGCGACCTCCGCAACGTCTGAACGACCGAACCCACCAACGAGCGCGCGGGCTGAAAGGCCCGCGCGCTTTTTTTTTGCCTTCCGGTGGCCAGGCGCGCGTCTGCGCGCTTCTCCCCACAAACCTTGGGTAACTCTGTGAATAAGTTCAGGAGTTTTCTGTAAGGCCATCGCAAGTCGTTGATTTTCCTCATCAATCAACAGACTGCTTAAAAATTCATCAGTGGGTTTCTCACGCCCGGAATCCCCTTTAACGGGTCTGCGGCGGGCTGTCAAAGCACAACTCTGGGGACATTTTTCTGACAAGCGGGTGCTTGTCCACAGGCGCGCCTTGCCGGCCGGAGTTGTTCGCCTGGCGGGTACATCGCGAAAGCGTGGCTACGCACAGTGGTCAGGCACGCCCAAGTGACTGAAATCATTGGAAAAAAGGTTGATTTCCACAGCGCGGCGCGCCCTCTACTACTACTACTAATTTGAATTAATACCTTAAGAACAAGAGATAGGTACAAGTGGCACGCACCACTGGATAAACAGGCGTCGCAAAGACGCTGCGGCCGATCGGCCGTTCCGCCGCGGTTCGGCGTGGACAAGTGAAGGGTTTGCCCTGTCGTCAAGACGTAACCCTTTCCGTTACAAAGTTCGTAGGCCTAGCGCGCCCGGCTTTTGCTTTGGGTCCTGGTCGACCACTTCTGCTTTCAATCCGAACCGCCCGATGAACCGAATTTCCTTTTCCTGGCGGCCGCTGGCCGCGTCCGTGGCCGTTTGGGGTGCCTGCGCCATTGCCCACGCCGCGGTGCCGCTGGTCAATCCGCCGATCCAGATGTCTGCGCAAGGCATCGAATACATGTGCGGGGGCAGCGGCCACGACGAATCCGCCTTCATGGAGATGGTTGCGCCGCGTTGGGCGGCGAGCTTCCAGTTCGCCATCAACCAACGTGCCGGCGGCGACCGCAGCGCGGTTGCCGGCGTGCGCCTTCGGGTGCGCGACGCCTACAACGACTTCCAGCTGATGGACGTTCGCGCCGACGGCCCCTATCTGCTGGCAAGGCTGCGCCCGGGCACCTACACGGTCGAGGCGACGCTCGACGGGCTGACCTTGATCCAGCGCGTCACGGTGCTCCAGGGAGGCGCCGCGCACGCGCTGTTCGTGTGGCCGTCCAACCTGGGCGAGCCTGTGCGCGCCCAGGCGGCGCTGTAGGCGCCGTAGCGCGGGCGTTAAGCCCGCCCTAAGCCTGTACAGTCAAAGTCCTTGCCGTGGCCGTGTTGGCCACGTCACAAAGAAAGGCTGACGGCCATGGCCCGTACCCCCACCGCCCGCTTTCTGACCCGCACGCCGCCGATTGCCGCATTCACCATGCTGCTGCTGGCCGCTGCCGCGCACGCGACCACCTACAACCCGCCCATCCGGATGAGCCACGGCGTGGAATACATGAGTGGCGGCATCGGCAGCGACGAAGCCCAGCTGATGCGCACGGTCGAGCCGCGCTGGCCTGCTTCGTTCGAATTCGCCATGGCCGAAGGCCAGCGTGCGGACTTTGCCGCCAACGTCAAGGTGACGGTGCGCAAGGACAATGGCGAAGTGGTGCTCGACCAGGTGCTCTCGGGCGGCCCGATCATGGTCGTGCGCCTCGACCCGGGCCGCTACACGGTCGAGGCTGCCTTCGACGGTAAGGTCCTTTCGCGCCAGATCCTGGTCAATGCCGGCAGTTCGACGCACAGCGTCTTCGAATGGCCGGCCGGCGCCGGCGTCTCCACCGCCAGCACCCAGTAGCAGCGCATCTGCCGCCAGCAAAGTCTGCTGCGCTGCAGCATACTGACGGACCCGGGTGCCTGATCCATGCGAATTCTTCCTGCCACCGTCCTCGTCGCGCTGCTGCACGTTCTGCTGGCGCTGCGCCTGCTGCCAGGCGTGGCGCAGCTCACGGCGGCCTGGCCGGTGCTGGCCGTGCTGCTGCTGGTGTCCGCCTTCACGATGCCGCTGCCCCTGCTGGCGCGGCGCCGGCGGATGCCGGTCTGGCTGCAGTGGGTCGGCCTGATCTCGATGGGGTGGTTTTCCTCGCTGCTGGTGTTCGCGCTGTTCAGGGAAGTGTTCCTGCTGGGCGACTGGCTGTGGACCGCGCTGGGCGACGGGTCGCGCCAGGCCATGCAGTCGCGCCGCGTGCTCAGCGCCGGCGCCGCCGTGCTGCTGGCCAGCCTCGTGACGCTGATCGGCTATTTCAATGCGAGGCGCACGGCGGCGGTGCGCCGCGTCGACGTGCCGATCGACCGGCTTCCGGCCGGGCTCGACGGCTTCACCATCGCGCAGCTCAGCGACATCCACGTCGGGCCGACGATTCGCGTGCGCTACATCGAGCGGATCGTCGAGTCCGTCAACCGGCTGGGCGCGGACATGATCGCGATCACCGGCGACCTGGTCGACGGCAGCGTGGGCGACCTGCGGCGGCACATCGCCCCGCTGGCGCGGCTCAAGGCCCGCCACGGCACCTATGTGGTGACCGGCAACCATGAGTACTACGCCGGCGCCGACGCCTGGGTTGCCGAGTTGCGGCGCCTGGGCCTGAACGTGCTGATGAACGAGCACGTGGTGCTGCAGGCGCGCGACCCCTATGGCGCGCAGACGGACGAGGAGGTGAACGAAAGCGCCCTCGTGGTCGCCGGCGTTACCGACTTCACCGCCGCCCATTTCGACGCGGCGCACGCCAGCGACCCGGTCGCCGCGCTGCTCGACGCGCCGCCGCAAGTGGCGACCCGCCTGCTGCTGGCGCACCAGCCGCGCTCGGCCGAGGCGGCCGCGCAGGCCGGCTACCAGCTGCAGTTGTCGGGCCACACGCATGGCGGCCAGTTCTTCCCCTGGAACTTCTTCGTGCCGCTTCAGCAGCCGTTCACGGCCGGCCTGCACCGGCTGCAGGACATGTGGATCTACGTCAGCCGCGGCACGGGTTACTGGGGCCCGCCAAAGCGTTTCGGCGCGCCTTCGGAAATCACGCTGGTGCGGCTGGTGGTGGCGCCGCCCTGAGTCAGCCGTGCTGCGCTGTCCGGCGTCACCGGAAGGCGAAATCCGACACGGACTCGGCCGTCAAAGCGGTGCAATAGGTGTCAGTCGTTACTCGCTAGTTTCATGAAGAAGAAAAAGAACTGGAACGAAAAAGCCCTTCCTGCGCAGCGCGCAGGTACTTTGCGCAATCGGCCCTGGTGGCTGGCGCTGTTTCTGGCGGTTTCGGTCGCGGCGCCGGGCACCGCGCTCGCGTTCGGTGACCAGGCACGCGGCGTCTATTTCGACGCTGGCGGCGTTCCGGTGGCCGATCTCGACGTCGGCACCTGGGTGGCCGGGATCGGCGTGCTGCTGCCCTGGAAACTGGACGCCTTGCCGGCCGGCGGCGCGCACTCGTTCTACTGGGACCTGTTCCTGAACAACTGGAACGCCCAGGACGATTTCGACAGCCACACCAACTTTGCACAGGTCGGCGCGGCGCTGTACTGGCGCTACCGCTTCGACGAGGGCCGCTCGCCCTGGTACGGCGAACTGGGCCTTGGCGGCAGCCTGATGGACCGGCTCTATCACACGCCCGAGCGGCAGTTCAGCACCCGCTTCCAGTTCACCGAAGCCATCGGCATGGGGCTGAGCCTCGGTGACCATGGGCAGCACGAGCTGGGCTTGCGGATCCAGCATTTCTCGAACGCCGACATCCGGCTGCCGAACCCGGGCGAGACCTTCCTGCGGCTGCGCTACGCGTACCGCTTCTGAGCGGCCTTGGCGCGTGCCGCCGCGCGCAGGCGGCGCGCATGCACCTCGGTGGCGGCGTAGGCCACGGCCGCGAGCGCCAGCGGCAGCAGGTAGTAGACGGCGCGGTAGGCCAGCAGGGCCGCCAGCAGTTCGCTTTGCGGCACCCGATAGTCCAGCAACGCGACGAACACGGTTTCCAACACCCCGACCCCGCCGGGCACACGCACGATGAGGCCGGCCACCACGGCGCAGAGCAGCACGGTCAGCACGTGGGGATAGTCGACGCGGCCCTGAAGCAACAGCCACACGACGACGCCCAGCACGCACCAGTTGACGGCGCCGAGCAGCACCTGGCGCAGGGCCATGCGCAGCCCCGGTAGCTCGATGCGGTGGCCGCGCACCATCCAGTGGCGCCCGTGGGCCCAGGCGCACAGCGCGATGTAGGCGGCAGCCACGCCCAGCGCCACCGCGCCCACCACACGCAGCCCGCCGCTGTCGAGCTTCCAGCCCGGCGGCAGTTCCGGCGGCCAGAAGAAGAAGGCGATGCCGGCCGCGAGCAGGTAGCCGCTCCAGTTGGTCAGCAGGCTCATGGCCACGATGCGCGTGATCTGGTTCGGCGCCAGCCCCATCCGCGCGTACAGGCGGAAGCGGAAAGCGATGCCGCCCACCATCGAGCCCAGGTTGAGGTTGAAGGCATAACTGATGAAGGCGATGCCCATCACCGTGCGGGCGCGCAGCGTGTGGCCTGTCAGGCTGCGGCCGAACAGGTCGTAGGTGCTGTAGATGGCGTGGCTCACGGCGGTCACGCCGATGGCCGCCAGCACCGTGTGCAACGGCAGCTGGCCGATCGCCTGCAGCACGTCGCTCCAGTCGATGGTGCGCGCCTGGCGCACCAGCAGCGCGGCCACGGCCAGGAAGAAGACCAGCAGGACGATGCGCCGGCCCCAGCGCCACCAGGCCTTGTGCGAATGGCCCGGCTCGGCGGCTGGCGCGGCGGTCATGCCCGTCCCGGTTGGCTGTCCTCGCCTTTTTCGACCTGGATCAACTGGGGCCATTGCGCCTCCGGCGGCTGCATGCGCGGCACATGGCGCGGCAGCCAGCCGGCCCAGCTGGGGTAATAGCGCAGGAAGTGGAAGACGAAGAAGCTGCGCACCAGCCGCCAGCCGCTCCATTCCGTGGACAACTCGCCGGTCTCGATGCTCTTGCACGAGTTGCTCATCAGGTTGTCGAGATTGCGCCAAAGCTCTTCGTTGAATGCGCGGTCGCGCACCATCACGTTGGCCTCGAGGTTGAGCGACAGGCTGAGCGGATCGAGGTTGCTCGAGCCGACCGTGCTCCATACGTCGTCCACCAGCGCGACCTTGCCGTGCAGCGGCCGCTCGCAGTACTCGTAGATCTTCACGCCGGCGTGCAGCAGGTGGTGGTAGAGCAGGCTGGCCGCGGTCTTGACGATCGGCATGTCGGGCTCGCCCTGCAGGATCAGGCGGACGTCGACGCCTCGGCGCGCCGCGCGGCGCAGAGCCTTGATCAGCCGGTAGCCTGGAAAGAAGTACGCGTTGGCGATGACGATGCGGTGCCGCGCGCTGCGGATGGCGGCCCGGTAGTGGCGCTCGATGTCGTCCGTGTGCCGTCGGTTGTCGCGTGTGACGAACATCACCTCGGCCGGGCCGGCGTCAGGCAGGCTGGACGGCTCCGTCTCGCGCAGGCGGCGGCGGAACCAGCGCGAGCCTTTCGCGCCGACGGCGATCGCATGCAGCACGAAGCGGTGGATCTCGGTGACGATCGGGCCGGTCAACTCGACCGTGTAGTCCTGCTTGGCCATGTGCCCGAAGCTGCGCAGGTGGTCGTGCGAGAAATTGATGCCGCCGACGAACGCGCGCTCCGCGTCGATGACGGCAATCTTGCGGTGCATGCGCCGGATGAGGTTCAGCCGCTGGCCGAGCAGGCGCGTTCCCGGGTCGAACACGCGCAGGTTGACGCCGGCATCCTTGAGTTCCTTGAGGAATTCGACGGACAGATCGGGCGATCCAAAGCCGTCCACCAGCACGTCGACCCGCACGCCGCGCTTTGCGGCGGCGACCAGCGCCGCGTGCAATTCCTTGCCCACCGGGTCCTCGAACAGGATGAAGGTCTCGATGACCACTTCCTTCTTGGCCTGCCCGATGGCTTCGTACAGGCGCGGATAGAACTCCTCGCCGTTTTCCAGCAGGTCGACGCGGTTGCCCGGCACCCATTGGCCGTGGCCGATCACGCGCCGGCTCACAGGTTGATCTCCGCGACCAGCGGCGCGTGGTCGGACAGGTGCGCCCATGGCCGCCGCGGCAGCGCCAGCGGGGCATAGATCGAGGCATTACGCACGTAGATGCGGTCGAGCGCCAGGACCGGGAAGTGCGCCGGGAAGGTGCGTGCCGCGCGGCCATAGGCCTTGAGGAACACCTCGCGCAGGCCGACCGCATCTTCGAGCACCTTGTGCGCGCGTCCACGCCAGTCGTTGAAGTCGCCCGCGACGATCAGCGGCGCGTCCTTGGGCACCTCGTCCTGCACGATGCGGCACAGCAGTTCGAGCTGCTGCGCGCGGTGGTGCTCCGCCAGGCCCAGGTGCACGCAGATGGCGTGCACCTGGACCGGCCGTCCCGGCAGTTGCAAGGCGCAGTGGAGCAGGCCTCTGCGTTCCGGGCCTTCGATGGACACGTCGTGATTGCGATCGTGGACGATCGGAAACTTCGACAGCAGCGCATTGCCGTGGTGCCCGCGCGGATAGACCGCGTTGCGCCCGTAGGCAAACTGCGGCCAGATGCTGTCGGCCAGGAATTCGTAGTGCGGCGCCTCGGGCCAGCCATGCACACGGCTCGCGTGCCGCGAGTGCGTGCCGAGCACCTCCTGGAGGAACACCACGTCGGCCCCGACCGTGCGTACGGCTTCGCGCAGTTCCGGCAGGATGAACCGCCGGTTGAGCGCCGTGAAGCCCTTGTGCGTGTTGACGGTCATCACCTTGATGGACAAGGATGACGCTTGGCCTGCGGCGGGAGAGGTTTGGGGCGTGGTGGCGTGCACCCCCCGGTTGTAGTGGCACGCCGCCGCGCTGCCTGTAGGACAGTCCCGGAGTTCGAGGAACGCGGAGCGTGACAACGGGCGTCCTACACATGAAACGGCCGGCGGCCTACGAGGCCCGCCGGCACGGGGTGGATGGGCGGGCTTGCCCCGCCCGCGGGGACCTCAGCTCTTTTCGGGCGCCGGCGGCTGGCCGTGTCCGTGATGCGGGCCGTGCGGATGGCCGGGGCGGGGACCGCCGCCGGGGCCGAAGCGCAGCGACTCGGCATCGAAGGTCTTCTGCTGCTCGGGCGTGAGTGCCGCGTAGAAGCTGCGGGTGGCGGTCGCGCGCTGCTCGAACCGGGCCTGGCGCTCGGCCTGGCGCTTCTGCATCAGGTCAAGGCGCTGCGGCGTGGTGAGCTTGGCGAAGTCCTCACGCTTCATGCGCTGGTCGGCCTGCGGCGGTGCCGGCGGCTGCTGTGCCTGGGCAAAGCTGTCCCACGCGGATTGCTGGCCCGCCTCAAGCTTGAGCTTGTCCTTGAGTGCGGCGAGCCGTTCGGTGCGGCGCTGCTGCATCTTCTCGAAACGCTTGGCCGGGTCGCGCTCCTTCTTCATGCCCGGGTGGGCAGGCTGGGCGGCCGTGGCCGGCGTGGCGGTCGTGGCCGAGGTGTCGGGCGCGGTCTGGGCCGAGGCGGCGAGTGCGGTGGCGCCGGCGATCAGGCCGACGGCAAACAGATGGCGGGAACGTTGAAACATGGAGCTTCCTTTCCTGGAGAAGGGGTGCCGAACTGGAACCCTTGGGATGCAGTGTGGTCGCCCGAAGTTTCTCGTCTGTGAGCGTGCGATGAGCGTTGGTAAAGAAGGGTGAAGGGCGCGGATCAGCCCAGCTTGCCGTTCTGGAAATCGTGCACCGCCTGGGTCACCTGTTCGCGCGTGTTCATGACGAACGGCCCGTACTGCGCGATCGGTTCGCGCAACGGCCGTCCGGCGATCAGGAGCATGCGCGCAGGGCTGTGGTTGGTGGCCGGCGCCCGCACGACCACGCCATCGGTTTCGGGCGCGTTGTCGAGGATGGCCATGCGCTTGGTGGGAATCTCGCTGCTGCCGATGAACACGGATTCGCGAAAGACATAGATCAACGCATTGTGTTCGGGCGGCAGCGCCTGTCGGAACTCGGTGCCCGGCGGCAGCATCACGTCGACGTACAGCGGCTCGGTGTGCTCGCGCTGAACGGCGCCGGCGACGCCGTTGCTGTGGCCGGCAATGACGCGCACCAGCACCTCGCCGTCTGCGCGGTACTCGGGAATCTGCGCACTCTGGATGTCGCCGTACCAGGGCTCGCGCATCTTGTCCTTGGCCGGCAGGTTGAGCCACAGCTGGAAGCCTTCCATGCTCCCTTCGGCCTGCTCGGGCATCTCGCTGTGCACCAGGCCGCGCCCCGCGGTCATCCATTGCACGCCGCCGCTTTGCAGCAGGCCTTCGTTGCCCTTGCTGTCGCGGTGCCGCATGCGGCCGGCGATCATGTAGGTGACCGTCTCGAAGCCGCGGTGCGGATGGTTCGGGAAGCCGCCGATGTAGTCGCCCGGGTTGTCGGTGCCGAAGGCGTCGAGCATCAGGAACGGATCGAGCCGCTGTTGCAGGGGCTGGTGCAGCACCCGGGTGAGCTTGACGCCGTCGCCGTCGCTGGTGGAGACGCCGGCGACGATGTGGTCGATGCCGCGCGGCACCGCGACGTCTGCGAGGGAGTGATGCGCCGGTTGGCGTGGGTTGTCGTTCATGCGTGGGGCTCCATGTGGATGGCGTGGCGCGTCAGTGGTGCGCGGGCACAGGCCAAGGGAAATCGATGGTCGCACCGGGCCGCCGACCGTGCCGGCGCCATGGGCAAGATGCGGCGCGGCGGCGGCCTACTTGGGCCGGGGCCTCGGCAGGTCGCGCGCCGGCTGCGGCAGCGCGCCGGCGCGCAGCAGTTCGACGGCGCGCGAGACGGCCCGTGCCACGTTGCGGGTTTCCTCCTGCACGTCTTCGTCGCGGTCCAGTTCGTCGTGGCTGCTGGCGTACGGCTTGTAGTAGCCGATGTAGCGGTCAAGACGGGCCTGGGTGCCTGCGTCGATCAGGCCCATCCAGTCGAGCCAGTCGTCCAGGTTCCGGCGCAGGCTCTCGATGCCGGCCACGTCGCCGTGCACCACCACGCCGTAGACGCGACCGGCCAGGTGCTTGGGATAGGGCCAACCCTTCTCCTCCAGAGCCTTGGCCTCGTCCGGGTGCTTGCCGTGCGTGCTGGTGGGATCGGGGTTGCCGCCGTCTGCGCACACCAGGCGATCGATCATCAACTTGAGCGCGCTGGTGGCCTGGTACCAGTGAGTGGGCGTGAAGATGATGACGCCGTGCGCCGCCACCCATTGCTCGTACACCTGCGCCATCCAGTCCCCGGTCTGGCCCAGCGAATGGTTGGGGTAGCAGCTGCACGGCCAGTGGCACAGCGGCATTGCGGTCGAGACGCAGCCCTTGCACGGATGGATGTGCAGCCCGTACGTGGAGGTCAGGAGGCTCAGGTCGAGCACGTCGGCGTGGAGTCCGGCCGACTCCACCTGTTCGCGCGCCAGCTGCACCAGGCGGTGCGTCTTGGAGATCTCGCCCGGGCAGGTGCCGTCGTTGCGCGGCGAGCCGTTGATGAGCAGGACCCGCGACGGCGTTGCCTTGTCGGCCCAGGCGGCCTGGGCCCTGTCGATGCGCTCCTTCGCCGCCAGCCAGTCGACCGACAGCTCGTAGTCGGGATCGGCATAGCCTTCGCCGGCCCGTCTCGTCACCGGCGCCTTGCGGCCTTCCTGGTAGGCCTCCCAGGCAATGACCTCGATACGCGCCAGGGCGTCGGCCTCGCGCTGGAAGGCCGGGTCGCGGAATGCGCCCAGGAAGCTCTCGTGGAAGGCGGCGCGCGAAAGCGGGGCCGGCGCCTGGCCCTTGCGGACGTTGGAGGGCATGCCGGCAATCTAGGCCGCCGGCGCGGCGCGGCGGATGCGCCCGCGTCCTGCATCGGCGTAGGCCGGTGCCGCGTGGCGCCCCGTCAGCGCAGGGCGGTCATTTCCCAGGACGTGTTGTGCCAGGCGACGCCGAAGCTGCCGGAGCCCGGCTCGGGGGCCGAAGCGGGCTGCGCGCGTTGCAGCACCTGGCCGGCCCATTCGGCGCCGGCCTGCACGCTGTCGATGAGCGGAAGCGGCACCGATGGCGCGATGTCCGCCGCCATGCCCGCCAGGGCCGCGCCGCCGAGGACCAGCGCGTCGGCGCCGAAGCGGTGGGCGGCGTCCAGGCAGGCGCGCGTGAGCAGCTTGCGCGCGCGCTCGGGGTCGGCCGCGAGGTCGGCGCCGCTGGGCGCCACCGTGTGGATGCCCGCCAGCGCGCAGTCCTGGCCCAGGGCGCAGGCCAGCCGCTCCAGCATGGGCCGCCAGCGCTCGCCGCCGGTGACGATGGCGAAGCGCCCGTGCCGCGCGGCGGCGGCGAATGCCGCCTCGGCAAGGCCGCTCACCGGCACGCCGGCGCCTTCGCGCAGCGCGAACAGGCCCGGGTCGCCGAAGCAGCCGATGAGCACGGCGTCCGGCCGCGCGTCGCGGCTGAGCGCCACGGCCCAGGCATCGAGCACCGCGTGCTGGGCCACCGCGTAGCTGGCCTCGGAGTTGATGTACGCCGCGCCGAAGCGTGCGGTGAGGGCCTGCACCGCGACGCCCTGGGCCAGCGCGTGTTGCAGGTGGTGCTGCAACAGGCCGCTCACGCTCGACGATGTGTTGGGGTTGATGACCAGCAGCGAACGCATGTGCAAGACCCTCCCGTGCGATTCAATGACGCGGGCGCGCCGTGGCGCGGCGCCTCAACAATGCCACGGCAGCCAGCGTGCCGCCCATGACCAGCAGGGAAACCACGGTGGTCACGCTGCCCAGCGCGTAGATGGCCGGCGTGGTCACGGTGGACGTCAGGCCCTGCAGTTCGAGCGGAAGCGTATTGACGTCGCCGATGGCTTGCGAGGTGCGCGCGATCTCGTCCCAGCTCAGGGTGAAGCCGAACATGCCGATGCCGACGATGGACGGCCCGATCAGCGGCAGCACGACATGGCGGAAGGCCTGCCAGGGCGTGGCGCCGAGGTCGCGCGCGGCCTCCTCGTAGGCCGGGTTGAAGCGGTTGAACACGGCGAACATGATCAGCAGCCCGAACGGCAGCGTCCAGGTCAGGTGCGCGCCCAGCGCCGAGGTGAGCAGGCCCAGTGCCGTGCCGTAGCTTTCGAGCGAGCCTTCGGCGCCGATGGCGGCCAGCAGCGCCTTCAGGCCGGTGTCGAGCAGGCGGAACTGCAGGCCGATGCCCAGCGACACCACGATCGACGGCATGATCAGGCTGGCCACGGTCACGAAGAACAGCGCGTCGCCGCCGCGCAGCTTCTTGCGGTAGGCCAGGCCGGCCAGCACCGACAGCAGCACGGTCAGCAGCATCACCACCGCGCCCAGCAGCAGCGAGCGGCGGAAGGCGGCGCCGATGTCCACCGTGCCCAGCCCCTGCGCCAGCTGGCGGAACCAGTGCAGCGACACACCGCGCAGCGGAAAGGTCAGGCCCCCGTCGGGGCCCTGGAAGCTGAGCACGAAGATCGTGATCATCGGCCCGTAGAGAAACAGCACGAACAGCCCGAAGACGATCGCTAGCGGCCAGAAACCGGCCGGCCGCGGCTCGCGGATGTGATGGGGTCTCAGGCGCGGCACGGGTCACAGCTCCTTGCGGATGTCGACCAGCCGGGTCAGGGCCCAGATGATCATCAGCACCACCGCCAGCAGGATCACCGCGTTGGCGGCGGCCAGCGGAAACTGCAGGTAGGACGTCTGCACCTGGATGATCTTGCCCACCGAGGCGATCTGCTGGCCGCCCATGACGCCGATGGTGACGAAGTCGCCCATGACGATGGTGATGACGAAGATCGAGCCGATCAGGATGCCCGTCTTCGACAGCGGCACCACCACGTTCCACAGAGTCTGCCAGCCCGAGGCGCCGGCGTCGCTGGCCGCCTCGAGCAGTGCGCGGTCGATGCGCATCATGCTGTTGAAGATCGGCACGATCATGAACATGGTGTAGAGGTGCACGAAGGCCAGCACCACGGAGAAGCTGGAGAACAGCAGCCATTCGAGCGGCTGGTCGATCAGGCCGATGGACATCAGCGTCTGGTTGACCAGCCCGTTGCGCCCGAGCAGCGGCACCCACGAGATCATGCGGATGACGTTGGACGTCCAGAACGGCACCGTGCACAGCACGAACAGCACCGTCTGCACGGTGGACGAGCGCACGTGGAAGGCCAGGAAGTAGGCCACCGAGAACCCCAGTACCAGCGTGATCGCCCACACCAGCAGGCAGAACTTGAGCGTGCTCAGGTAGGTCGACAGCGTCACGCACAGGTCGCCGCTGTCGGTCAGCCGCGAGCAGCCTTCGAAGATGCTCAGGTAGTTGCGCAGCGTGAGCGCCGGAATCAGCTCGTACTCGTTGAAGTTCCACAGGCTGACCATCGCCACCAGCGCGATGGGCAGCAGGAAGAACAGCCCGAACACCAGCGCGAACGGCGCCGCCTGCCACCAGGCGGCGATGGTGTGCAGAGGCTCGGGCGCCGCGTGTCCGGAACTGGCAGGCGAATTCATAGAGGGTCGGTAGTCATCAGCAGCGCAGCGCCAGGCAAGCGAAGCGAAGCCCGTTCGGGGCCAGCGCGGAACCGGCTCTGCCGGGCCGCAGCTGGCGCCCCCTGGAGGGGGGTGGCGGACCTGCGAAGCAGGGTAGCCTGGGGGTGTTCAACGGTTCAACAGTTCATGCCGCCACGAATTCGTTCCACTTCCTCACCATGTGTTCGTTCTCGTCCATCACCGCGTTCCAGCAGGCGATGCCGCCCATGCGCTGCTCGTAGCTGCCGCCGTCGCGCACCGCGCCGGCCTTGGCGATCACGTCGCCTTGCGGGCTCTTGATGTCCTTCTCGGCCGGCTTGCCTTCCATCCAGTAGGCCCATTCGTAGGCTTCCATCTTGCCCTTGGCGGTCTCGAGCACGGCGCTGTAGTAGCCCTGGCGGTTGAGGTAGGCGCCGGCCCAGCCGTCGAGGAACCAGTTGATGAACTCGTAGGCGCCATCGAGCTTGCGGCCCGACAGCGTGGCCGGCAGGCCGAAGCCCGAGGCCCAGGCGCGGTAGCCTTCCTTGAGCGGCTGGAACACGCAGTCGATGCCCTTGCTGCGCACCGCGGTGACGGCCGGGCTCCACATCGACTGGATCACCACCTCGCCCGAGGCCATCAGGTTGACGCTCTCGTTGAAGTCCTTCCACAGCGCGCGGAACTGGCCGGCCTTCTTGGCCTCGATCAGGGTCTTGATCGTCATGTCGATCTCGGCCTTGGTCATGTTGCCCTTGTCCTTGTAGGTATGGATGCCCTTGGCCTCCACCACCATCGCCGCGTCCATGATCCCGATCGACGGGATGTTCAGGATGGCCGCCTTGCCCTTGAAGTCCGGGTTGAGCAGTTCCGCCCACGAGCCGATGGGCCGCTTGATCAGGTCCGGCCGGATGCCCAGCGTGTCGGCGTTGTAGGTGGTGGGAATGAGCGTCATCCACTGCGTGGGCGCCTTGGCGAAGGCCTTGCTCTTCTCGCCCTCCAGGAAGATCACCTTCTTCGGCGCCGTGCCCTGGTCGCCCACCGCCTTGCCGGCCACGGTGCCGGTGGTGAACAGAGAGGTGATCTTGTCGGCGTTCTTCACCCGCTTGGTGTCGATGCCCTTGATGTTGCCGGTAGGCACGATCTTCTTGAGCGAGAAGAACTCGGTGTCGAGCAGGTCGAAGCTGTTGGGCGCGGTCACGGCGCGCTTGGTCACGTCGTCGGTGGTGACCGCCACGTACTGGATCTCGATGCCGGTGTCCGCCTTGAACTTCTCGGCGATCGCCTTGTCCTGGTTCACCGCGGTGCCCAGGTAGCGCAGCACGATCTTCTCCTGTGCGTGCACGAACGGCGCGATGCCGCTGGCCAGGATCCCGGCGGTTCCCTGCAGCAGGGTGCGCCGGCGCAGGCCGCAGTTCAGGGGTTGTGCCAGCGATTCATCGAAAACTCTCTCGGACATACATCAGCCTCCAGTGGTGAGCGGTTTGGGTCTATCGGGTGTGAATGGGAAACGGCCGGCGCGTCCGGGCCTATGCGGCGAGCGCGTCGCGGCGCAACTTGAGCGATGCGGACTGCGGCGGCCGCGGCGCCGGACGCTGCGCGCCCGGGCCGAGCGCCCGCGCCTGCGCGGGGTCCCAGGACAGGCGCACGGCCTGTCCGAGCTCGAACGGCTGGGACAGGAACCGGCTTTCCGGCAGCAGGACGGACACCGCTCGCATGGCCGGCGGCGCGTCGTCCAGGGCCAGGCCCAGCAGCGCATACGTGCCCTGGTATTCGATGTCGGTGATGCGCGCCGGCAGGCCGGGCGGCTCGCCAGAAGCCGACGCCGATGCGATCTGCATGTGGTCGTGCCGCACCGCGATCGGGCCGTCGGCGGTCTGCAGCACGTTGTGGCCGCCCATGAAACGGGCGACGAATTCACAGGACGGATGGTTGTAGACCTGGTGCGGCGAGCCGACTTGTTCGATCAGGCCGTGGTTCATGACGACCATCGTGTCGGCCAGCGCCATCGCCTCTTCCTGGGAGTGCGTGACGTGGATGAAGGTGAGCCCCAACTCCTTCTGCCAGCGGCGCAGTTCGGCGCGCATCTGCACGCGCAGGAACGGGTCGAGCGCCGACAGAGGCTCGTCGAGCAGCAGCACGCGCGGCTCGGTGATGAGCGCCCGGGCCAGCGCGACGCGCTGCTGCTGGCCACCGGACAGCTCGGCCGGCTTGCGCTGCGCCAGGTGGCCCATGGCCACGCGCTCGAGCAGTTCGGCCGAGCGGCGCTGCCGTTCGGCCCTGGCCACGCCTTTCATCTTCAGGCTGAACGCCACGTTGTCGAGCGCCGACAAATGCGGAAAGAGGGCGAAGCTCTGGAACATCATGGCCGTGCCGCGCGCGGCCGCCGGCAGGCGGGTGATGTTGCGGTTCTCCAGGAGGATGTCGCCCTGCGTGACCGACTCGTGCCCGGCGATCATGCGCAAGGTGGTGCTCTTGCCGCAGCCCGAGGGCCCGAGCAGGCAGCAATAGCTGCCGCTGGCGATGCGCAGGTCGATCTGGTCGACCGCCGGCGCAATGCCGATCGCATAGCGCTTGGTCAAGGCGACGATTTCGATGGCCAGGGGCGTGGCAGCGTCCATGGGCACGCATCGCAAGACATGTGCCATCGGGCCGCCAGCGGCCGCGTCCGCCGGCGTGCACCAGCCTGGGGCGTGGCGATGTGGGTGGCTGCCCGGTCAGTCCGGCCGTTGCCAGTAGCGGTAGCGCCAGGCCGTCACGAAGCCGGCGCGGCGGTACAGGTCGAGCGCGCCGGCATTGCCTTCCTCGACCTGCAGGAACACGCGGGAGAGGCCCGCCTCCATGCCCGCCTCGGCCATGGCGTGCAGCAGTCGCGCCGCCAGGCCGCGGCGGCGCGAGGCCTGTTCGGTGCGCATGCCATGCACGCTGGCCCATCCTGGTGCGAGCGAGAGCGCGCCGACCGCCACGGTCCGCCCGTTCACGCCGGCGCTGGCAAAGCGGCCGCCACTGGCGCGGCCGAGGGCCTGCACCCGGCTGCGGCCGTCGACCGGGTCGAAGCCGGGACCGAGGAAGACGTCGGCCCACGCGGCGTCGGGTGCGCTGGCCAGGCGCACAGCCACCGCGTCATTGCCGGCCGGCGCGGCCAGGGCATCGCGCATCTGCCGCAGCTGCCCCACCTGGGTCAGCGTCGGCTTGCCGGCGACGTACCCGCGCGCCTGCAGCGCCTGCTGCAGCCCGGCCAGCGCCGGCACGTCGGCCAGCCGCCAGCGGGCGGGCTGGTTGTGCGCGGCGTAGCGTGCTTCCACCTGCGCGACCAGGGCGAGCGGATCGCGCGGGCCGTGGGCATGCGACAGCGGCACCGCGCTGTGGGCGCGGCCGACGGTGCCGGGGTCGATCGGCAGCAGCCATGACGTGCCGGCATCGTCATGGACCATCTCCTGCCGCGACGGGACCACGGCCGAGAGCGTGGCGCGTTCGATGGCCGCCACGTCCTGCGGCGTCAGGGCCGCGGATGCCGGGCCGAGCGTCATGGCGCCGGTGCCGCGAAGCGCGCGCCGGACAGGCCGCTGTACAGCGCGGCGCGCTGGCCGCCGTTGATGTTCTGCATGCCTTGCACGACCTGCCGGGCGCGCTCGCGGTCGATGCGGCCGTCGGCCTGCCAGCGGGCCACGCGGCCGGCGGGGTCGTCGAGCAAGGTGGCGAGCCACACGGCCTGCGCCGGCGCCAGCCCGTTGGCGCCGCGCTTGAAATAGTGGCGGGCGGCGGCCTCGGCGCCGCACAGGCCGCTGCCCCAGGGTGCCATCTCCAGGTAGCGGTCGAGCACGCCGGTCTTGCCCAGGGTGTGCTCGAGCTCGGCGACGTACAGCAGTTCGCGCAGGCGCTGTTCGCCGGCGCGCGGCAGCGGCGTCAGGAGCAGGCGGACCACGCGTTCGTCCAGCGTCGGCGGTGCTTCCTGCTCGGCTGTCGCGGCGGGTGCCGCAGCCTTCGGCGGCTGGGGCCGCTTGCCCTTGCCCTTCGGCGGCTTGTCGGCGACGGGCGCGCTGGCGGCGGCATCGGAGGCCACCGCCAGGCTGGCCGGGCGGTAGCCGGCATGGTCGTGGTACTCGGGGTCGAGCGCACCCACCGCCGCCTTGGCCACCCAGCTGCCTTCGGGCAGGCTGGTCGCCGGGGCGCAGGCCGCGGCGCGCGACTGCAGCAGCCGCTGCACGTCGAGCCCTTCGACGCTGAAGTCCGTCAGGCGCGGGGTGACGCCGTAGCTGTATTCGGGCAGCGACAGCCGGGCCTGCGCCGTGGCGGTGCCGCTGATGCGTGCGCGCTGCAGTTCGGGCAGCGTGGGCGCCAGCACCTGGTACCACTGCGCGATCGGCGCCGACGCGAGATCGAAGGTCATCGCCAGCCCCTTCTGCGAAAGGCGGCCGGTCCAGCGCCCGCGCAGGTCGGCCGCCCCGCCGCTGGCGCGGCTGCCGGCCGGCGTGGCGCGCAGCGTGCCGGTGATCAGGTCGACGTCGCGCCGGGCGGTGATGGCCAGCGACTTGAGCTGCACCGGCTTGTCGCCCAGCGCCGGCTGGTCCCAGTGGCAGGGCGAGCAGTTCATCTGCAGCGAGCCGCTGGCCGATTCCCAGTCCAGCAGCACCGGGCCGAAGCGGGTGTCGACCGAGTAGCCGGCCAGCCAGGGCCCGAACCACGACACCGTGACCAGTCGCAGCACGGTGGGCATGCCCAGCTCGACCTCCAGCGGACCGAGGATCCTGACCCGCTCGGACCATTCGCCGGCCGATGGGGCGAGGGCGAATCTGACGATCAGCGCCACGGCCACGACTGTCGTCAGGACCAGGGCAAGCAGCGTGTAGATCGCAAGGCGCAGGTATTTTTTCAAGCACGTCTCCCAGACACGCGCATTCTGCCGTGCCCGGAGCGTGCTTCAGTGGCCGCCTGGCGCGCGGTCAGAACGGATAGTGTCTTTCGCCGGCCTGCATCGTCACCCAGCGCAGTTCGGTGAAGGCCTCGATGCCGGCGCGTCCGCCGAAGCGGCCCCAGCCCGAACCCTTGACGCCACCGAACGGCATCTGCGCCTCGTCGTGCACGGTCGGGCCGTTGACGTGGCAGATGCCGGACTCGATGCGCCGGGCCACCGTGAGCGCGCGCGCCGTGTCGCGCCCGAAGACCGCGGCCGACAGCCCGAACTCGTTGTCGTTGGCCACGCGGACCGCCTCGTCGACGCCGTCGACGCGCACGATGGCCTTGACCGGCGCGAAGCTTTCCTCGTGGTAGATGCGCATGTCCCGCGTGACTTGGTCGAGCAGCGTGGCCGGCATGAGCGTGCTGTCGGCCTTGCCACCGGTGACCAGCACCGCGCCCTTGGCCAGCGCGTCGTCGATCAGTCCGTTGCAGCGTTCCACGGTGGCCATGTCCACCACCGAGCCGAGCACGGCCGGCCCCTCGCGCGGATCGCCCAGTGGCAGCGCCGCGGCCTTGGCCGCCAACCTGGCGACGAACTCGTCGGCGACCTTGCGGTCCACCACGATGCGCTCGGTCGACATGCAGATCTGGCCGGAGTTGGCGAAGGCGCCGAAGGCGGCGCCGGCCACCGCCGCGTCCAGGTCGGCATCGTCGAGCACCAGCAGCGGCGCCTTGCCGCCCAATTCGAGCACGGTCGCCTTCAGGTGCCTGGCGCAGGTCTGCGCGATGAGCCGGCCCACGCGGGTCGAGCCGGTGAAGTTGACGCGCCGCACTGCCGGGTGCGCCACCATCGCCTCGACCACCGCGGCAGCGTCGGCCGGCGCGTTCGTCACGAAGTTGACCACACCCGGCGGCAGCCCGGCTTCCTGCAGTGCCTCGACGATCAGCCCGTGGGTCGCGGGGCTGATCTCGGAGCCCTTGAGCACCACCGTGTTGCCGCAGGCCAGCGGCACCGCGATGGCGCGCACGCCCAGGATCACCGGCGCGTTCCATGGCGCGATGCCGAGCACCACGCCGGCCGGCTGGCGCAGCGCCATGGCCAGGCTGCCGGGCACGTCGGAGGGAATCACCTCGCCGCTGACCTGCGTCGTCAGCGCCGCCGCCTCGGCCAGCATGCCGGCCGCCAGGTGCACGTTGAAGCCGGCCCACATGGCCGAGGCCCCGGTCTCGCGCGCCATCGCATCGGCAAAGGCCGCGCCCTTGGCTTCCAGCGCCTGTGCCGCCTTCTGCAGCAGCGCCCGGCGCGCGCCCGGCCCCAGCGCCGACCATTCCGGAAACGCCCGCGCGGCAGCGTCCACCGCAGCCCGCGCGTCCTCCACCGTGGCCGCCGGCGCCGTCGTCGCCACCGCACCGTCGAGCGGATTGCGCCGCTCGAACGTCGCTCCGCCAGCGGCGCCTTTCGTCCGTCCGTCGATCAGCATCGAAATCGAAGTCATGGTTACCTCCAAACAAATCAGTCGTTCAGGCCGGGCGAAGCCAAGGCGTCAGCCAAGGTATGCCTGGCGAATCGCGTCGGAGCCGAGCAAATCGGCGCCGCTGCCCTCGGCCACGATGCGCCCACGTTCGAGCACGTAGCCGCGATCGGCCAGTTGCAGCGCCTTGCGCACGTTCTGCTCCACCATGAGCACCGTGACGCCCTGTTCGCGCGCGATGCGGGAGACGATGGCCAGCAGTTCGTCGACCATGCGCGGGGCCAGCCCGAGCGAGGGCTCGTCGAGCATCAGCAGGCGCGGCGCGCTCATCATGGCGCGCGCCACCGCCACCATCTGCTGCTCGCCGCCGCTCATGGTGCCGGCCAGCTGGCCGGCGCGTTCGGCCAGTCGCGGGAAGTCGGCGAAGGCTTGCGCGAGGCGCCGCGCGCGATCGGCCGGCGGCTGCAGCCATCCGCCCAGTTCCAGGTTCTCGCGCACCGTCATTTGCGCGAACAGCTGGCGGCCCTCTGCCACCAGCGCCAGGCCGCGCCGCACGCAGGCCGTGGCATTGCCGCCGGGCAGGGCGCCGCCGTCCAGCAGCACTTCGCCGGTGCGCGGCATCAGGCCGGCCAGGGCACGCAGCAAGGTGGTCTTGCCCGCGCCGTTCGGACCGACGATGACGGTGATGCCGGGGTCCACGCGCAGGTCGAGTCCGCGCAGCACGGCAAAGCCGTGGTAGCCGGCGCCGAGTTGCCGGACATCGAGGGAGGCGTTGGTGCTCATGGCGCGGCGCCTCCGGCCAGCTCGTCGCAGAGGTAGGCCTCGATCACCCCGGGATCGCGGATCACCTGCTCCGGCGCGGCGTCGGCGATCTTGCGGCCCTGGTGCAGCACGACGACGCGCTCGACGTAGCGCAGCAGCGTGCCCACCGCATGCTCGATCCAGACCACGGTCAGCCGCCACTCGTCACGCAGGCGCCGGATGCGGCGCGCCATGGCGTCGACCTCGGCCTCCGTCAGGCCGGCCGCCACCTCGTCGAGCAGCAGCACGCGCGGGCGGGTGCCCAGCGCCATGCCGATCTCCAGCAGGCGCTGCTGCGATGGCGTGATGCTGCCGGCCGCCTCGCCGGCCAGCGCCTGCAGACCAAGCATGGCGAGGATCTCCTGCTCGTTCGCCAGCCCCGGCGCGGGCGCCCGGCCGCGCCCGGCGAACTGCATGCCGAAGCGGACGTTGTCGCGCACGCTCATCTCGGCGAACACGCGCGGCGTCTGGAAGGTGCGCGCCACGCCGTGCGCGGCGAAGTGGTGCGGCGCGTGGCCGGTGAGCTCGTCGCCGCCGACGAAGAGCCTGCCCGACGTGGGCGGCTGCACGCCCGAGATGGCGTTGAAGAACGTGGTCTTGCCCGCACCGTTGGGGCCGATGATGCCGACCAGCTCGCCCGCGTGCAGCGTGCAGTCCACCGCGTCGACCGCGGTGAGACCGCCGAAGCGCACCGAGACCTTGTCGGCGTGGAGCAGCATCTCGCTCACGGGGCGACCTCCGCGGCGGCGGGGCGGCGGCTCATCGCGCGGCCTCCCGGCCCGCGCGCCGCTGCCACAGCGACGCCAGGCCGCCCGGCAGGTAGAGCACGCACAGCACCAGCAGCAGGCCCAGCACCAGCATGTAGCCGTAGGGCAGCTGCAGGCGCAGCGTCTCGGCCAGCAGGCTGAAGACGATGGCGGCGGCAACCGGGCCGCCCACGCTGGCAGCACCGCCGATGAGCGCGATCAGCACGGTCTGGAAGCCGATGAACGGGCTGAACACGGCGGCCGGCTCGATGTACGTCCAGCGCACCGCCATGGCCGCGCCGACCGCGCCGGCGAACACGGCGGTCAGCACGAAGCCGGCGATCTTGGCGCGCCGCGTGTCCACGCCCAGGGTCTGGGCGCGCTGCTCGTCGGCCCCGATGCCGGCCAGGGCCAGGCCGAAGCGGCTGCGCCGCACGCCGACCGCCACGGCGATCGACAACGCGGCGATCAGCAGCAGCGTGTAGTACACGGTGTCTTCCGCGGGCACCACGGCCAGCACCCGGCCCACCGTGCCCGAGACCTGCTTTTCCACGAACGTGACGGCGTGGCGGATCAGCTCGGTCATGCCGAAGGTGAGCACCGCGAAGTAGGTGCCGCGCAGGTGCAGCACGGCCGCGCCCATCACCAGGGCGACCAGCGCCGCCACCGCCGCGCCGCCGGCCACCACCAGGGGCCAGGGCAGCACGTCCAGCAGCACCGCGCTGGTGTAGGCGCCGACCCCGAAGAAGGCCGAAGTGGCCAGCGACAGATAGCGCGTCGCACCGCAGAAGGTCGACCAGCTGGCGGCCAGCGCGATGTACATGAGGCAGGCCAGCGCCAGCGACTGCACGAACTCGCTGGCCAGCCATGGCAGGGCGATGGCCGCGAGCAGGGCCGCGGCGGCCAGCGCGGCGGCGATGTTGTTCTTCATGACTGGCGCCCCCGCGAGAACAGGCCGTTGGGCCGCCACAGCAGAACGCCGATGAACACGCCATAGGACAGGAGCATCTTGAGGGAAGGGCTGGTGAAGTGCATGCCCAGCGCCTCCACCACGCCGAGCATCAGTCCGCCGGCAAGGCTGCCGACGATCGAGCCGAAGCCGCCCAGGGTGATGACGATGAGCGCGGTGACCGTGTAGGGCTCGCCCATCGAGGGGTTGATGTCGTAGGTGGTGGACAGCAGCGCGCCGGCCACGCCCGACAGTCCCAGGCCGACGCCGAACATCAGCGGGTGCAGGCGCCTGGTGTCGATGCCCACGAGTTGCGCCCCGGTGGGCGACTGCATCAGCGCGCGCACCGCCTTGCCCAGCAGCGTGAACTTCAGCAGCGCGATGAACGCCAGGCTGAGCAGCAGCGACACGCCGAAGATCAGCAGCTTGTTGGCGGTGAACCGCATGCCGCCCAGCTGCACCGGCTGCGCCAGGTACTCGTAGCCGCGCAGGTCGCCGCCCCATGCGAGCAGCGCCGCGTTCTGCACGGCGAACATCAGGCCGAAGCCGACCATCAGGCTGCGTGCCTCGAACACATCCACGTTGGGCGCGCGCGCGGCCAGCCGACGGAAGCACAAGGCATGGATGACGACGCCGAGCGTGCCGAGCACGACGAAGGCGACGGGCATCATCAGCAGCGGCGACAGCCCCAGCGCGGCGTGCGCCCACCAGGTCAGGAAGGCGCCGAGCATCAGGAACTCGCCGTGCGAGATGTTCATGATGCGCATGAGGCCGTACTGCAGGTTCAGGCCGATGGCCACCAGCGCATAGATGCCGCCGGTGATCAGGCCGCCGGCGATCAGCTCGGCCCAGGAAGTGAAGGACATGGAGAGGCGAAAGGCTCAGCTCTTCCAGGCCGGCTTGGGCGCGATCAGCGTCGCCGTCGCGCGGTTGCGCGGCCACACCACCTCGAAGTCATTGCCCTGCCACTGGCTGACGGTGCCGGGGATGGAGGCGTTCTCGCTGCCCTCGAAGCGGATCGGCCCGAGGATGGTGGCGAACTCGTTCTTCGCGATCAGGTCGCGCAGCGCCTTGCGGTCCAGCCCGGCGCGCGCCACCGCCTGTTGCAGGATCTCCAGACCCGCCCAGCAGTGGCCGCTGGCCCAGCGGTCCGGCTCCTTGTTGAACTTCTTCACGTGCGCGTCGAAGTACGCCTTGGCGCCCGCGCTGGTCTTCACGTTCCACGAACCCATGCCGATCACGCCCTCGGTGTTGGCGGCCATCACGTTGCGGTAGAGCTGGAACGCGGTGCCCACCGACGCGTAGAAGTACGGCGGGTTGAAGCCGATCTCGCGCGACTGGCGGCTGACCAGCAGCGTGTCGGGCGGGTAGGTGATGCCGATGAAGGCATCCGGCTTGAGGTCCTGGATGCCGCGCAGCACCGGCCCCAGGTCCTTCACGCCCAGCGGATAGCTCTTGCGCTCGAGCACCTGGATGGACGTGGCCTTGAGTGCGTTGTTCAGCGCGGCGAAGTTCTCCAGGCCGAACAGGTCGTCCATGTAGACGACGGCGATCGTCTTGACCTTCTGCGCCACCAGCATGTCGACCAGCGCGCCCATCATCTTGTCGGGCTGCTGCAGCAGCGAGAAGAAGTACGGCAGGTGCATGTCGATCAGCTTGCGCGACAGCGCCGTGGGCGCGAGCAACGGATAGCCCATGCGGTTGGCCAGCGGCGCGATGGCGAAATTCGCGCCCGAGCCCCATGGCGGCAGGACCAGGTCGACCTTGTCGCTGCCCATCAGCTTCTGGTAGGTGCGCACGCAGGTCTCGGTCTCGCTGCGGTCGTCGTAGCCCTGCAGCTCGACCGGGCGCCTGGCGCCCTTGACGTCGAGGCCGCCGGCCGCATTGACCTGCTCGGCCCACAACAGGTAGTTGGGTTCCTGGCTGACCTGCGCGCCGGCGGCCCAGGGGCCCGTGCGCGCGATGGCATAGCCGATGCGCACCGGCCCGCTCTGGGCCAGCAGCCCGGGCGCCACGCCGGCGGCACCCAGCGTGACGGCCGTGCCCTGGAGCCAGCGGCGGCGGGTGGGGTGCTGGCGGGCGTTGGAATCGGTCATGACGTGTCTCCTCGTTCCGGGCTTGATGGACCGGTCGAAGCGATCGTAGGAAGGGCGTGCCGCGGCTGCTTTGCGCCGGGCGCACAAGCGCTTGACGCAGCGTGCACGCCGCTCGGGGTTAACCCTGCGCCGCCGCGGCCCCACACGCGCCGGACAATCCCGGGCATGCCCGTTCCACCCAGGAGCCCGTGACCATGGCGCCCACCACGCAGCTGAGCACCGATCCGATCCCGCCGCGCGAGCGCGGGCCGCAATGGCGCGAATGGATCTGGCGCCACTTCGGCGGGCTGGAGAGCGACCTGTATGGCGACGACGGCGAGTTCGAGGGCCACATCGCCGCGTCACGCGCCGGCGACGTGATCCTGACGCGGCTGGAGGCCACCCGACACCGCGTGCTGCGCAGCGCCGACCTGGCCCGCCACAGCGAAGAGGCCTATCTGAAGATCGTTGCGCCCTGGCAGGGCAGCGCCGCGGTGGAGCAGCGCGGGCGCGAGGCCGCGGTGCGCGACGGCGGGTGGACCATCTACGACACCACCAGCGCCTACATGGTGGCCAATCCCGAGCGCACCGACCACCTGATCGTGATGGTGCCCAAGGCGCAACTGGCGCTGCCCGGCCTGCCGCTGGACACGCTCATGGCGCGCCGGGTCGGCGGCGCCTCCGGCATCTCGCGCGTGGCGCTGGAGGCGATGCGCAGCACCTACCAGGAACTGCCGAACATGAGTGCGGCGGCTGCGCGCGGCGCCGGCGAGATGATCCTGCAGCTGGTGCGCCTGTCGCTGATGGAACTGGCTGGCCAGGCGACCGCGCAGACCCAGCGCGAGGCCCTGCGGGACCGCATCCGCGCGCATGTGGGGCGGCACCTGGGCGATCCGCAACTGTCGATCGACAGCATCGCCACCGCGCTCAACTGCAGCAAGCGGCATCTGCACAACGCCTTCGGCGACGAGGACGGCACGCTGCACGCCTACATCCAGGGACGGCGGCTGGCGGCCTGCGAACAGGCGCTGCGCGATCCGGCCCAGGCGCAGCGCGGCATCACCGACATCGCGCTGTCCTGCGGCTTCTCCAACCTGTCGCACTTCAGCCGGGCCTTCCGGCAGTACACCGGCCACAGCCCGAGCATGTTCAGGCGCGGCGGCGTGGCATAGCGCCCCGCGCCCGCCTCAGGTGAGCGGCCCGGCCACCGTGACCGCGCGCCACGGTCCGGTCGATCGGCCGGCCAGCGCGGACCAGTACCAGGCCGACGCGTCGGTGAATGCCTGGCCGGTCGCGTCCTCGATGCGCTCGCACACCGACAGCGGCGAGGCGCCCGCACGACGCGCGGTGAAGCAGTGCCAGCGACGCGCCTGCGCGTCCTGCACCAGCCGTTCGTCGGCCACGCCGAAGCCCTGCGCGCGATAGCAGTCGGCGGCCGGATGCAGCATGCGCGTGGGCGTGTCGACGCGGCGCAGCACCAGCGTGCGGCTGCCGTCGGTCAGGCGCGCCATGGTGCCGGGAAAGCGCTCGGCAAAGCGTTGTTCCACGTCGCCCAGCGCGAGCGGCCGCACGGGCACGCCATCCCACTGCCGAGGCCATTCGACGCTGGCGACCGGGCGCGGGCCGGCGCCCTGCGGTGCGCGCCACGCGTGTACCGCCGACCAGGTCAGGCACAGCCCCATGGTGGCGGCGAACAGCGCCTTGTGGGCGGCGCGATGAAGAAAGCGGTTGGCGAACAGGCCCTGCGCGAAGGCCAGCGGCGCGAATCGGGGGAGTGTCATGTCGTCGAGTCCTGGATGCGAATGGCGGGTGTCGGGCTCATGCGCCGGCGTGGCCGCGCGGCTGCATGGTGACGGGGCGGGTCCGGCGCGATGGATCGGAAGGCCGGCCCATGACGCGGGCAGCCGCCAGGCAGACCCCGGCCAGCAGCAGCAGGCCGAGCGCTTCGTGCAGCAGCCGCGACGGCGCCAGCCCCGCGCCCTCGAGGCCGATGAGCAGCGTGTTGCGCACGATGTTGCCGCCCAGCACGACGAGGCCGACGGCGGGCAGGCGCGCCAGGAAGGAGCGCGAGCCGCGCCCGGACCACAGTGCGGCGGCGCAGGCGACGAAATAGCCGAACCAGGCCATCTGCACGCCGGAGCAGGGTGCGTCCACGATCACGAGGTGGCCGTTCACCCACAGGCTGGCGCCTTCGCGCCGAACCTGATCGAGCAGCGGCGACAGAAGACGGTGGCTGGCCTCGGCGCACAGCAGGCGCAGCGGATAGCCCGCATAGAACTGCAGCGACGACAGCAGCGGCAGGGCCAGCACGGCCAGGCCCAGCACCGGCGCCGCCGCGATGCGGCGCGGCAGTAGCGCCAGCAGTCCCGCGGCCACCGCCAGCACCGCCACCAGCGTGCTGGCCAGCGGGGGAAGCGCGGGCATCGCGCCGACGCCGTTGCGCAGCACGGTGGCCGCCAGCGTGCCGGCGCCGGCCAGCGCCAGCCAGCCGAGCGCGGGCGATGCGCGCAGCGAATGGCGCGTTTGCCAGACCAGCACCGCGAGCGCCGCCAATGCGAGCAGGCCGAGCGGGTCGTCGGCGCCGTCGCCGGCGCGGCGCGCCATCCAGGCCCAGGCGGGCAGCAGGGCCGCGGCCTGCAATGCCAGCCAGCTGGCCGGCGGTATGCGGTCGATGCGGATGATGCCGTCGAACAGGCGAGGGTGGCGCTGGGCCAGGTGCGAGAGCGTCATGGTGATCTCTTGTCGTTGATGTATTGGTGTGGGCGGGTCAGTGCGTGAAGCGGCGCTCGTCGCGGCGGCGTGCGCGCCGGCGCAGCATGGCCAGCATCGACAGCACCACCGCGACGGCGCCGAGCATCTCGGGCTCGGGCGTGCCGGGCAGTTCGACGCCGGCGCCGCTGCCGCCCACCGCGAGCTCGCTCACGCCCTGGGGCAGCGGCAGCGGCTGGTCGACGCGGGTGCTGCCGCCCCGCGCCGGCTGGCGCATGACGCGGTCGATGGCCACGAAGCTGGTGTATGCGGTGAGCAGGCCGTAGCGCAGGCCCAGTTGCGTGATCGGCTCGCGCAACGCGTCTCCGCCCTGCAGCGACTGCTGGTCCTCCAGTTGCGCGACCCTGTGGCGCGCCCACAGGCTGCGCAGCGCGGTGGCGTCCGGCTGCAGGTCGTCCGGGCCGATGGACAGGACCTGGCGCCACGGGCCGTCGGCGCCCTGCGCCTCGATCACCAGTTGCCCGCGCGGCTCGCCGCGCCACTTGCCGAAGATCACCAGCGGACGCTCGCCCAGCACGTCGGGCAGCCGGGCCGGCGTGACCTGGTCCACCGCCAGGTCCTCGAAGCTGGCGTGCACCTGCGTCAGCACCGGCGACTCGACCATGCGGCGAAAGCGCGCCGCCTCGCGCGGCGCCTGCACCGGGTCGGTGATGACGAAGGGCTCGCCCATGCCGGCGCGGGCCAGGCCCTCGATCAGGTGGCGATTGACCGCGCTGCCGATGCCGAAGGCGAAGAGGTTGGCCTGGGACAGGTTCTGCCGCACCAGGTCGAACGCCTCGCGCTCGACCGTCACGTACCCGTCGGTGACCACCACCACGGTGCGCGAGACGTTGTCCGGCTTGGGCTGGCGGTAGACCTCGCGCAGCGCCGGGATCAACTCGGTGCTGCCGCCGCCGCTGGCGCCCGACAGGACGTCCAGCGCCTGCTCGATGTTGGCGCGCGTGGCCGGCACCGAGTGCGGCGACAGCATGCGGCGGCTGCCGGCGAACAGCATCACGTTGAAGGTGTCGCTGGGCCGCAGGCCGCCGATCAGCCGCTCCAGCATGGCCTTGGCCGTGTCGAGCGGAAAGCCGTGCATGGAGCCGGAGATGTCCACCACGAAGACGTAGTCGCGCGGCAGCACGGCCCGGGCCGCCACCGCGCCCGGCGGCTGCACCATGGCCAGGAAGAAGTTCTCGGCGTCCGGGCCCTGGCCCGGGTAGAGCATGACGCCGGACTGCACGGCGTTGCCCGCCAGGGCGTAGTCGAGCACGAAGTCGCGGTTGGCCGCATGGGCGTCCGGCCCGAGCACCAGCCGGGCATGGCGCGTCCCGTCTTCGTGCTGCACCGCCACCGCATGGGTGCGGCTGCGCAGTTCGCGGATCGGCAGCGGCGCGTCGAGCGCCAGTTGCAGGCGGAAGTCCGCCGGCGGCGCCGCGTCGGCGCGCAGGATCGGCTGGGCTACCCAGGGCGCGGCGGCCTGCGCCGACGCCGGGCTGTTGTAGCGCGGCCCGACCACGGTCGGGAACACGAACTGGTAGTCGCCGGCCTGCGGCACCAGCAGCTCGCTGTAGCGCAGCTCCGCGCGCACCTCGTCGCCGGGCTGGATGTTGGCCACCTTCATCTGGAATACGTTGGGCAGGTGCTGCTCCAGCAGCGCGGCCGTGCGGCCCTGGCGCTGCGCCTCGTCGTAGTCGCGGCGCGCCTGCTGCTTCTCGCGGATGGCGGCCTCGACCACCCGGTCGCCGAGCCGGACCGTGAGCCCGTCCACCGCGGCCCGGGTCGAGCCGGGGAAGACGTAGCTGGCCTCGAGCGTGCGGGTGCCCTCGTTGCGGTAGGTCTGCACCACGCGCACCTGCGCGATCACGCCGGCGATGCGCACGTCCACGTCGGTGGCCTTGAGCGGCAGGCGGTCCAGCGCCGGGTCGCCGCCGCGCACCAGGAAATAGGGGCTCTCGGTCTTCTGGCGCGGCGCCTCCTGGGCGTGCACCGGGCGTGCCAGCAACAGGATGAAACACAGCAGGGCCAGCAACACGGTGACCATCCAGAGTCGGCGGGCGCGGCGCGCATCGGGCATGACGGGACCTCTTCTTGTTGTGCCGACGCACGGGATGCGCGTGGCGGCATGGCGGCACTGTTGCGTGCGTGTGCGAAGGCCGTAGGAAGAGATCCGGAGGCGATGTCGGCCTGTGTGAAGTCTGTGTGAAGTGGCGGCGCCCGGGGCTTCATACTGTCTTCAGCGCGGCCCGGATGATCGGGCCTCATCCAAGCTAGGCGAGGAATGCATTCGTGCCCCGACAAGACAAACCGAAATCCGACTCATCGAACCGGCGCGCCCGCGCAGGCAGGAAGACCTGGGCCGACCGCCTGCGCGCGCCGCACGGTGTTTGGGGCTGGGCCGCGCTGATCGTCGGCGGCCTGCTGCTGGCCGGGGTGCTGGCCGTGGGCGTGGCAGTGGCGCTGGTCTATCCGAGCCTGCCGGACGTTCGGCAGCTGGCGGACTACCAGCCCAAGCTGCCGCTGCGCGTGTTGACGGCGGACGGCGAGGTGATCGGCGAGTTCGGCGAGGAACGGCGCCAGCTGATGCCGCTCGAGCAGATTCCGCAAGTGATGCGCAATGCCGTGCTCGCCGCCGAGGACGCCCGCTTCTACGAGCATGGCGGCATCGACGGCATCGGCCTGACGCGCGCCATCCTGTCGAACCTGCGCCACGGCCTGCGCCAGGGGGCGTCCACCATCACGCAGCAGGTGGCGCGCAACATGTACCTCACGCCCGAGCGCACCTTCAGCCGCAAGCTGCGCGAGGCACTGATCGCGCTGCGCCTGGAAGACGAGTTGTCCAAGGACCAGATCTTCACCATCTACCTGAACCAGATCTACCTCGGCCAGCGCGCGTACGGCTTCGCCGCGGCCTGCGAGGCGTACTTCGGCAAGCCGCTGGCGGAGGTGACGCCGGCCGAGGCGGCGATGCTGGCCGGCCTGCCGAAGGCGCCCACGGCCAACAACCCGGTGGCCAATCCGCGGCGCGCGCGCAGCCGGCAGCTGTGGGTGATCGACCGCATGGCGTCGCTCGGCTTCCTCACCGCCGAGCAGGCCGAACAGGCCCGGCAGGAAAAGCTCAAGCTGCGCACCGACGCCGGCATGCCGCGCCTGCACGCCGAATACGTGGCCGAGATGGTGCGCCAGCAGATGGTGGCGCAGTACGGCGACAGCGCCTACACGCGCGGCCTGACGGTGACCACCTCGATCGATTCGAAGGACCAGGCGGCGGCCTATTCGGCGATGCGCAACGGGCTGCTCGACTACGAAGGGCGCCAGCCCTGGCGCGGGCCGGAACAGACGGTATCGCTGCCGACCGAGCCTGACGCGCTGGACGACGCGCTCGACGACGCGCTGGCGGCGCACCCCGGCGACGAGCAGGTGGAAGCGGCGGTGGTGCTCAAGGCCGAGCCGCGCGCGCTGGAGGTGGCGCGGCGCGACGGCACCACCGTGCGCATCGAGGGCAACGGCCTGCGCCTGGTGCGCGGCGGCCTGTCGTCACGCGCGGACGCGCGCCAGCGCATCGAGCGTGGCGCCATCCTGCGCATCATGCAGAACCCCAAGGGCGACTGGGAAGTGGTGCAGCTGCCCGAGGTCGAGGGCGCTTTCGTCGGCCTGGATCCGAACAACGGCGCGATCAAGGCCATGGTCGGCGGCTTCGACTTCTCGCGCAACCAGTTCAACCATGCCACCCAGGCCTGGCGCCAGCCGGGCTCGAGCTTCAAGCCTTTCATCTACTCGGCCGCGCTCGAAAAGGGCTTCGCCCCGTCGACGATGGTGGAAGACGGCCCGCTCTTCTTCGACCGCGCCACAACCGGCGGCCAGCCGTGGGAGCCGAAGAACTTCGACGGGAAGTTCGAGGGGCCGATGAGCCTGCGCGAGGCGCTGCAGAAGTCCAAGAACCTGGTGACCATCCGCGTGCTGCAGGCGATCGGCACGAACTACGCGCAGGACTGGGTGACGCACTTCGGCTTCGACGCCGACAGGCAGCCGCCTTACCTGCCGATGGGACTGGGCGCCGGCTCGGTCACGCCGATGCAGATGGCCGTGGCCTACGGCGTGTTCGCCAATGGCGGCTATCGGGTCGATCCGAGCGTGGTGACCAAGGTGGTCGAGCGCAATTCGCAGGTGCTGTTCGAGGCGGCGGCGCCGACGCTGGATGAATCGAAGCGCGCCATCCCCGAGCGCAACGCGTTCATCATGCGGTCGCTGCTGCAGAGCGTCATCAGGAACGGCACCGGCGCGCGCGCCTACCGGGCGCTGCGCCGCGACGACATCTACGGCAAGACCGGCACCACCAACGATTCGTACGACACCTGGTTCGCCGGCTTCCAGCCGGACATGGTTGGCATCGCCTGGATCGGCTACGACAACCCGCGCCAGCTGGGCGTGCGCGGCGAAACCGGCGGCAGCCTGAGCCTGCCGGTGTGGACGGCCTACATGCAGGCGGTGCTCAAGGGCGTGCCGGTGGCGAAGTCGAAGCCGCCCGAAGGCGTGGCCATGATCGACGGCGAGTGGTATTACGACGACTTCACGCCGGGCCGCGCGGTCGCGAGCCTGGGCATGGATAGCGCGCCGGCGGCCACCAGCGGGCAGATGGTGGCGCCGGGGACGGTGCCCGGCTTCGGCGGCAGCGTGCCGGCCGAGGCCGCGGTGATCGCGCCGCCGCCGGCGGATTCGCAGAAGCGCAACCGGATCCTCGACTTCTTCCGCTGACGCGGCGGCGCGTTTTCAGCCCGGCGATCGCAGCGGCAACGTGAGCGTGGCGATGGTGCCGCCGCGCGGTGCGTTCGCCAACTCGATGCGGCCGCGGTGCAGCGTGGCGATTTCCTTGACGAAGGCCAGGCCCAGCCCGGTGCTGCGCTTGTGGCTGTGCGGGCGCGCGAGCGAGTAGAACTTCTCGAAGATCTGGTCGCGCGCGTAGTCGGGTATGCCGGGGCCGTGGTCGCGCACCGTCAGGCGCGCCTCGCGCGGCCCGGCGTGCAGGGCCAGCGCCACCTCGGCCCCGGCGGGCGAGAAGTCGATCGCGTTGTCGAGCAGGTTGGAAACCGCCTGGCGCAGCAGGAACGGATCGCCTTCGACCCACGCCTGGCTGTCGATATTCACGTGCAGGCGGATCTGCCGCTTGGCCGCGGCGCCCTGGGCGGCGGCCGCCACCTCGTGCAGCAACTCGGCCAGCGCGACGTTCTCGCTGCGGTCGAGCGCGCGCTGCGTCTCCAGTGCGGTCAGCTGCATCATGCGGTCGACGATGTCCTGGATGCGCTGCGTCTCGTTGGCAATGTTGGCCAGGAAGTGCGTGCGCTCGGCCTCGCTCATGCCGGCTTCCTGCAGCAGCTCGGCGGCGCCGCGGATCGCCGACAGCGGGCTCTTGATCTCGTGGGTGAAGGTTTGCACGTACTCGGCGACGTAGCTGCGCCCGGTGAGGGCGTCGCGCATCTCGCGCAGGCCGCCGCGCAGGGTGTCGGCGGCGCGCCGTGCCATGCGTCCGAAGGTCAGGTCGCGCTGGCGGCGCAGCCAGCGCCAGTAGTCGGAGATGAGCCCGAACGGGCGCACCAGCCAGACCGACATGATCAGCGCCAGCAGCAGCAGGGCGAGTGCCGAGCCGGCGCCCACCCACAGCGTGCGGCTGCGCGCGTCCTGCACGAACTGGCCGAAGCTCTGCACCGGCTTGCCGACGCTGACCACGCCGACGATCTCGTCGCCCCAGCGCACCGGGGCCGCCGCGTACATGACCGAGGTGCGCGGGTCGGACGCGATGTCGCGCGTGGTGCGCGCGCCGTACTCGCCGTTCAGCGCGCGGCGCACGTCGGTCCAGCGCGAGTAGTCCGCGCCGGTGTCGCGGCCGGTGGAGTCGAAGACGACGTGGCCGTTGCGGTCGGTGACGTACATGCGCAGCTCGACACGCGTCTTGTGCAGGCCGTAGATCTGCGCCGAGAATTCGCGCGCATAGGCCGAGCGGAACAGCGGCTCGAGCCGGCCGGTGTTGATGGCCCCGGCGATCACGTCCTGCTCGACCAGGCTGGCCATGAGCTGCGAGACCTCGACCAGCGACTCCTCGGCCGACTCGCGGTAGCGCGGATCGATGTCGCCGACCACGCGGTACAGCAGCAGGGCGATGCCGGCGCAGTACACCAGCACGATGCCGATGAAGATGCGGGTGCGGCGCGACGTGGCGCCGGAGGCGGCCGTGCGCGGCCTCATTGCGCGGTGGCCGGCAGATCCTCGGCCAGCGCATAGCCCATGCCGCGCAGCGTGCGGATGGCCTCGACGCCGGGGGCGATCTCGCGCAGCTTGGCGCGCAGCGTCTTGACGTGCGCATCGACGGTGCGGTCGAAACTTTCGCTGGCCTGGTCCCACACCAGGGCCAGCAACTCGTCGCGCGTGAACACCCGGCCGGGGCGCTGCACCAGCTGGCGCAGCAGGCCGTACTCGTAGCGCGACAGGTCCAGCACCTGGCCGTAGTAGCGGATCTGCCGGCGCTCGTCGTCGACCGCCAGCGGCGCGGGGCGGGGCTCTTGTCCGTGGCCGTGCACGGCGGGCGCGGCGGCAGGCGGCGGGCTTGCCGGAGCAGGCTGCGCGGCGCCGGCCGGCGACGCGAGCGCGCTGCGGCGCAGGATGGTGCGCACCCGGGCCAGCAACTCGCGCGGCGAGAAGGGCTTGGCGATGTAGTCGTCCGCCCCCAGCTCCAAGCCGACGACGCGGTCGATCTCGTCGTTGCGCGCGGTCAGGAACAGCATCGGCACCTCGGGCCCGCCGGCGGCGCGGTTCATCGCCTGCAGGCGCTTGAACAGCTCGAAGCCGTTCATGTCGGGCAGGCCGACGTCCAGGATGGCGATGGCCGGCGGCGCGGCGGCGAAGCTCTCCAGGGCCTGCTGCGCGGTGGCGCACCAGACCGGCACGAAGCCGTCGCTCTTGAGGACGTACTGCAGGGTGTCCGCGATGCCGGACTCGTCTTCGGCGATCAGGACGCGTTGCTGGAAGGACATGGGCCGGATGGTAGCGGCGCGCCGCCGCGGCGGGCCGGATTCACGGCGCCGCGCTGCTGCCGGCGGGCAGGCGCGACAGGTCGTCGAGAATCGGGCAGTCGGGGCGCTGGTCGCCGTGGCAGCAGTGCACGAGGTGCGCCAGTGTGCGCTGCATCGCCTGCATCTCGGCGATGCGCTGCTCGAGTTCGTCCAGGTGCGCCTGCGCGACCCGCTTGACGCTGGCGCTGGTGCGGCGGCGATTGCGCCACAGGCCGACCAGTTCGGCCACCTGCTCCATCGAGAAGCCGAGGTCGCGCGCGCGCTTGATGAAGCGCAGGGTGTGCACCTCGGCCAGGCTGTAGCGCCGGTAGCCGGCGTCGCTGCGACGCACGTCGCCGAGCAGGCCGAGCTGCTCGTAGTGGCGCAGCATGCGCGCGGAGATGCCGGACAGCCGCGCGGCTTCGCCGATCAGCAGATTGGCGTCTGCGCCCGGCGCGGGGGCTGTCATTGGACGATGTAGCCGGCGTCGGCGATGGCGGCGGCCACCGGATCGCGCGGCTGCGCGCTGTCGACCGCCACCTGTGCGCCGGCCAGGTCGACGTGCACCCGCGCCTGCGGGTCGAGGTCGGTCACGGCCTGGCGGATGGCGTTGGCGCAGTGGTTGCAGCTCATGCCGGTGACGCGGAATTCGTGATGGTTCGTTGTGCTCATGGGTGCAGTGTCAACCTTCACACGGTGTGAGAGTCAAGCCCCTGAGGCATGCATGGACTATGTCGCGCCGGGGCTTGACCTTCACATCATGTGAAGGACTACGCTGACGGACATGAACACCAGTACTGCTTCCGTGCAAATGGACCTGGGCGTGGGCGGCATGACCTGCGCCTCGTGCGTCACGCGGGTCGAACGTGCCTTGCGCAAGGTACCGGGCGTGCAGGAGGCCTCGGTCAACCTGGCCACCGAGTCGGCGCGCGTGACGGCGCAGCCGGCCGACGACCTCCAGGCCCGCCTGCGCCGTGCCGTGCGCGAGGCCGGCTACGAGCCGCGCGATGCCGCGGCCGCCGCCGAGGACGATGCCGGGCAGTCGCCATGGGCCGGCTTCGGGCCGGTCGCCGCGGGCCTGCTGCTGAGCGCACCGCTGCTGGCGCCGATGCTGCTCGGTCCGCTCGGCGTGCACGCGATGCTGCCGCCATGGGCGCAGCTGCTGCTGGCCGCGCCCGTGCAGTTCTGGCTGGGCGCGCGCTTCTACCGCGCCGGCTGGCATGCGCTGCGTGCCGGCACCGGCAACATGGACCTGCTGGTCGCGCTCGGCACCAGCGCCGCCTTCGGCCTGTCGCTGTGGCTGTGGGCGCGCGCGCCATCCGGCCATGCGCCGCACCTTTACTTCGAAGCCTCGGCGGTGGTGATCTCGCTGGTGCTGCTGGGCAAGTGGCTGGAGGCGCGCGCCAGGCGGCAGGCGACTTCGGCCATCCGGGCGCTGCAGGCGCTGCGGCCCGAACTGGCGCACCTGGTGGACGCGCGCACCGGCAAGCAGGCCGACGTTCCCGTGGGCGAGCTGCTGGCCGGCGACCGGCTGGTGGTGCTGCCGGGCGAGCGGATGCCGGCGGATGCGCGCGTGCTGGAAGGGCGGTCGTCGGTGGACGAGGCGATGCTGACCGGCGAGCCCTTGCCGGTGCCCAAGGGTGAGGGCGACATGGTGACCGGCGGCTCGATCAATGGCGAGGGAAGGCTGCTGGTGCAGGTGCAGGCCGTCGGCGCCGAGAGCGTGCTGGCACGCATCATCCGGCTGGTGGAAGACGCGCAGGCGGCCAAGGCACCGATCCAGCGCCTGGTCGACAAGGTGGCCGCTGTTTTCGTGCCGGTGGTGCTGGGCGTGGCCATGCTCACGCTGGCGGGCTGGTGGTTCGCCGGCGCGAATGCCGAGACGGCGTGGGTGCATGCGGTGGCGGTGCTGGTCATCGCCTGCCCGTGCGCACTGGGGCTGGCCACGCCGGTGTCGGTGATGGCGGGTACCGGCGTGGCGGCGCGCGCCGGCATCCTGATCAAGGACGCGCAGGCGCTGGAGACGGCGCACCGCGTGGACACGGTGGCGTTCGACAAGACCGGCACGCTGACGCTGGGCCGGCCGCGCCTGACGGCGCTGCTGCCGGTGTCGCCGGACGCGGGTGACGCGCCGACGCTGCTGGCGGTTGCGGCCGGCTTGCAGGCGGGCAGCAGCCATCCGCTGGCGCGGGCCGTGCTGGACGCTGCCGCCGCGCAGGGCGTGCTGCCGCGCAGTGCGGCGGACCTTCGCGCGGTGGAAGGGCGCGGCATGGCCGGCCGGGTGATGGACGAGGCGGGGCAGGACGGTGCGCGCTGGGCGCTGGCCAGCCTGCGCTGGTGCGAGGAACTGGGCGCGGCACCCGACGCCGGCATGCTGGCGCCGCTGCAGGCGCAGGGCGCGACGGTGTCGGCCCTGCTGCGCTTCGACACTGCAAGCGCGGGCCGGATCGACCGGGCGCCGGCCGGCACCGGCGATGCGCCCGCGCCGCGCCTGATGGCCCTTCTGGCGTTCGCCGACGAGCCCAAGCCGGGCGCGGCGGCCGCGGTGGCAAGGCTTCGCGAGCGCGGCCTGCGGGTGGTGATGATCTCGGGCGACAACCGGCGCGCGGCCGAGTCGATGGCGGCGCGCGTGGGCATCGCGGCCGGGGAGGTGCGCGCCGAGGTCCTGCCGGGCGACAAGGCGAGCGTCGTGCAGGCGCTGCGCGCCGAGGGCCGCGTGGTGGCGATGGTGGGCGACGGGGCCAATGACGCGCCGGCGCTGGCGGCGGCCGACGTCGGCATGGCCATGGCCAACGGCACCGACGTCGCCATGGAGGCGGCCGGCATCACGCTGATGCGCGGGGACCTGGCGCTGGTGGCCGACGCGCTCGAGGTGTCGGCGCGCACGGTGGCGAAGATCCGGCAGAACCTGTTCTGGGCCTTCGCCTACAACGTGGCCGGCATTCCGCTCGCCGCGTTCGGGCTGCTCAGCCCGGTGGTGGCCGGCGCGGCGATGGCGCTCTCGAGCGTGAGCGTCATGACCAACGCGCTGCTGCTGCGGCGCTGGCGCCCGCGCGCCGGCGGGGAGGGCGCGGCGGCCGGCGCCGCGCCGCGCGGCCTCAGGCCAGCGCCGGATAGTCGATGAAGCCCTTGGCGCCGCCGCCGTAGAAGGTGTTCTTGTCCCACGCGTTGAGCGGCGCGTCTTCGCGCAGGCGGCGCACCAGGTCCGGGTTCGAGATGAAGGGCTTGCCGAACGCCACCAGGTCGGCGCCTTCGGCCAGTGCCTTCTCGGCAAGCACCTTGTCGTAGCCGTTGTTGACCATCCAGGCGCCCTGGCCGCCGGCGTCGCGATACGCGGCCTTGAGCGCGGCATAGTCGAAGGGGCGCTCGGGGATCTCGCGCGGGCCGCCGGTGGCGCCTTCGATGATGTGGACATAGGCCAGGCCGAGCGTCGCAAGCTGGCGCAGCACGTACTCGAACAGCGGCTGCGGATCGGCGTCGCTGGCGTCGTTGGCCGGCGTCACCGGCGACAGGCGGATGCCGGTGCGGCCGGCACCGGCTGCCTCGGCCACGGCGCGGGTCACCTCCAGCAGCAGGCGGGCGCGGTTCTCGATGCTGCCGCCGTAGGCGTCGCTGCGCTGGTTGCTGCCGGTCTTGAGGAACTGGTCGAGCAGGTAGCCGTTGGCGCCGTGGATCTCCACGCCGTCGAAGCCGGCCTGGTGCACCGCGGCTTGCGCGGCACGGCGGTAGTCGTCCACGATGCCCGGCAGTTCGTCGAGGGCGAGGGCGCGCGGCATGGAGGTCTCGACGAAGGTCGGGACGCCGTCATGGATCAGCACGGTCTTGGTCTTGGCGACGATGGCCGACGGCGCCACCGGCGCGCCGCCGTCGGGCTGCAGTTCGTTGTGCGACACGCGGCCCACGTGCCACAGCTGGGTGACGATCTTGCCGCCGTTGGCATGGACGGCGTCGGTCACGCGCTTCCAGCCTTGCAGCTGGTCTTGCGCATACAGGCCGGGCACGTCGGCATAGCCCTGGCCCTGGTGGCTGATGGCCGTGGCCTCGGTGATGAGCAGGCCGGCGCTGGCGCGCTGCGCGTAGTAGGTGGCGGAGATGTCCTGCGGAACGGCGCGCGGCGAGCGGTTGCGCGTCAACGGCGCCATGACGATGCGGTTGGCCAGCTGGAGATCACCGGCGCGGACGGGGTCGAAGAGAGTGGGCATGGAATGTCGGTCGGCAATGAAGAAGGACCAGGGCCTGCGGCAGGCGCTGGTCCGGGGGATGCCGCGGCGCGGGTCCGCGGCATGGCGCAGATGCCTACTTGAGCAGGCCCTCGGCCTTCATGGCGGCCTGCACGGCCGGGCGGGCGGCGACGCGCTCGCGCCAGGCCAGGAGGTTCGGGTAGGGCGACAGGTCGATGTTCATCGGCTTGGCCCAGTTGGTGACGGTGAACAGGTAGCCGTCGGCAACGGTGAACTGGTCGCCCATGAGGAACTGCATGCCTTCGAGGCGGCTGTCGACCCACTTGAGGCGCGAGACCAGGCGGTCGCGGGCGATGGTCTTGTATTCCTCCGGCGTGGCCGGGTTGAACAGGGGAGAGAAGCCCTTGTGCACCTCGGTGCCGATGAAGGTCAGCCACTCCTGCAGGCGGTAGCGCTCGAGCGTGCCGTTGGCCGGTGCCAGCTTCTTGTCAGGCGCCTGGTCGGCGATGTATTGCACGATGGCGGGGCCTTCGCGCAGACGCGTGCCGTCGTCGAACTCGAGCAGCGGCACGTAGCCCAGCGGGTTGATGCCGTAGTAATCCGTGCCGTCCTGCAGCTTGTGGCTCTTGGTGCTGGCGAGCACCGGCTCGAACGCCAGGCCCGATTCGAGCAGCGCGATGTGCGGGGACAGGGAGCAGGCGCCGGGGGAGTAGTAGAGCTTCATGGAATCGATCCAGTGTTGTGGGTTGTTTGTTGTCCAGCGCAATGCTAGGCGAGTTGGCTTGATGGCGTTGTCCTACGGGGCATTGGGCCGGGGACCGATGCGGGGAAGCCATGCCGGTGCCTACGCTAGCGCCTCATCAGTTGCGGCCTTTCGCCGCACAAACAAGGAGAGACGGATGCTCAAGTACGCGATCGTGTTCGCGATCATTGCCTTGATCGCAGGTGCACTTGGTTTCACGGGCGTGGCCGCCGCGTCGGCCGGCGTGGCCAAGCTGTTGTTCGGCCTGTTCCTGGTGCTGGCCCTGATTTTCGTGGTGCTCGCGATGCTGGGCGTAGGCGCGGCCAAGAAGATGATCGACTGACCATGCCGCCGCTGTTGACCATGAACGACATTTCCGGGCGGGGCCTGCGCGCTGTGGCATCCCCGGCGCAACTCGTGCAGCGGGTGCTGCGCGTAACGCGCGCGAACTGGCAGGTGATCGACCGCCGCGCCGCCCAGGCCATGCGCCAGGCCGGCGTGCGGCGGGTTTCCCCTCAGCCGCACGGTTGAGCGACGCCCGGGGCCCCGCGCAGGGGCTGGGGCGCGGACCGGACTGCTACAAAAAGCATAGCACCCCGGTCAGTGGGCATGCGCCTCGGCGTGGGCCTGGAGAAAAGGGTGATCGCCTCACCTGCAAGCGCGGGAGGGCGGGGCGGCGTTAAAATCGCCGGTTCCCCCGAACCGCAGCGCAGCGTCGTCAATCGCGCCTTTTTCCAATGCTTTATCCCGAAGAATTCGATGTCATCGTCGTAGGCGGTGGACATGCCGGTACCGAGGCCGCCCTGGCTTCGGCGCGCATGGGTGCGCGCACCCTCTTGCTGACTCACAACATCGAGACGCTGGGGCAGATGAGCTGCAACCCGTCGATCGGGGGCATCGGCAAGGGCCATCTGGTCAAGGAGGTCGATGCCCTGGGCGGTGCGATGGCACTTGCGACCGATGAGTCGGGCATCCAGTTCCGTATCCTGAATTCGAGCAAGGGCCCGGCCGTGCGCGCCACCCGGGCCCAGGCCGATCGCGTGCTGTACAAGGCAGCGATTCGCCGCATGCTGGAGAACCAGCCCAACCTGAGCCTGTTCCAGCAGGCGGTGGACGATCTCATGGTCGAGGGCGACCGCGTCGTCGGCGCGGTGACGCAGGTCGGCATCGCGTTTCGCGCGCGCGCGGTCGTGCTGACGGCCGGCACCTTCCTGGACGGTCGCATCCACGTCGGGCTCGACAACTACCAGGCCGGACGTGCGGGAGACCCGCCCGCGGTGAGCCTGTCGGCGCGCCTGAAGGAACTCCGGTTGCCGCAGGGGCGGCTCAAGACCGGGACGCCGCCGCGGCTGGATGGCCGCAGCATCGACTTTTCGCGGTGCACCGAGCAGCCGGGCGACGGCATGCCGGGCGGCGCCACGGCAAGCATGCCGGTGTTCAGCTTCATGGGACGCGCTGCGATGCACCCGGAGCAGCGGCCTTGCTGGATCACGCACACCAACGAGCGCACGCACGAGATCATTCGCTCCGGCTTCGACCGCAGCCCCATGTTCACCGGCAAGATCGAGGGCGTGGGCCCGCGCTATTGCCCGAGCGTGGAGGACAAGATCAACCGGTTCGCGGACAAGGACAGCCACCAGATCTTCCTGGAGCCGGAGGGGCTGACCACGAACGAGTACTACCCGAACGGGATTTCCACCAGCCTGCCGTTCGACATCCAGTACGCGCTGGTGCGCTCGATTCCCGGGCTGGAGCAGGCCCACATTCTGCGGCCGGGCTACGCCATCGAGTACGACTACTTCGACCCGCGCGGCCTGACCAGTCACTTCGAGACCCGGGCCATCCGGGGCCTTTTCTTCGCGGGGCAGATCAACGGGACCACCGGGTATGAAGAGGCGGCGGCCCAGGGGTTGTTTGCCGGGATCAATGCAGCATTGCAGGTGCGCGGGGAAGGGCCCTGGGTTCCGCAGCGGGATGAGGCCTACCTCGGTGTCCTGGTCGACGACCTGATCACCAAGGGCGTGACAGAGCCGTACCGGATGTTCACGAGCCGGGCCGAATTCCGGCTGCAACTGCGAGAAGACAACGCCGACATGCGGCTGACCGAAATCGGCCGCAAGCTGGGCCTGGTGGACGACGCCCGCTGGGATGCCTTCTCCCGCAAGCGCGACAGTGTTTCACGTGAAACAGAGCGGCTGAAGTCGATCTGGGTGAATCCGCGCAACTTGCCCGCGGCCGAATCGGAGCGGGTACTGGGCAAGGCCATCGAGCGCGAGTACAACCTGGCGGACCTGCTCCGCCGCCCTGGCGTGAGCTACTCGGACCTGATGTCGTTGGACGGCGGGCGCTTCGCCGTGCAGGACGGGGAAGGTCTGGGCGGCGTGGAAGTCGAACAACTCGAGATTGCGGCCAAGTACGCTGGCTACATCAACCGCCAGCAGGACGAAGTCGGGCGCGCGGCCCATTTCGAGAAGCTGAAGTTGCCCGAGGACTTGGACTATTCGCAGGTTTCGGCACTCAGCTTCGAGGTCCGGCAGAAGTTGGCCAAGCATCGCCCGGAAACGCTAGGCCAGGCCTCGCGCATTTCCGGGGTGACGCCGGCTGCGGTATCGCTGCTGATGATTCATCTGCGCAAGGGCGGGTATCGCGCCTTCACCGGAGAATCGCTGGCGCAGGACGCGGACGCAGGCACGACCGAAGTCGGCGCCCGATGAGCGGGGCGCGCGACGCCCTGCTGAGGCAGGGGGCGGAGGCCCTGGGCCTGACGCTGGACGATGACCAATGCCGCGGTCTGCAGGCCTACGCGGACCTGATTCTCAAGTGGAACAAGGTCTACAACCTGACGGCGCTGCGGTCTCCTGAACAGGTGCTGACGCACCATCTGCTGGACAGCTTGTCGGTGATTCCGTCGCTTGAGCGGCAGTGCCCCGCTGCCACCCGCGTCCTGGACGTGGGGTCGGGCGCAGGCCTCCCGGGCGCGGTCATCGCCATCGTCCGTCCCGACTTGTCGGTCACCTGCGTGGACGCGGTCGCAAAGAAAGCTGCGTTCATCCGCCAGGTGTCGGCAGAACTGAACCTGCCGCACCTCAACGGACGGCACGCTCGCGTGGAAACGATGGGCGGCCGCTTCGACGTGATCTGCTCCCGGGCTTTCGCCTCGCTGGCTGATTTTGTCGATGGCTCCGCGCATCTCCTGGCGCCGGACGGCTGTTGGCTGGCCATGAAGGGGAAAGTGCCGACCGACGAAATCGAGGCGCTCCCTTCCGGAGTCGATGTGTTTCACGTGGAACAACTGTCGGTGCCGGGTTTGGACGCCGAACGCTGCATCGTGTGGGCAAGAAAAGCGCCGAATTGACCGGCCACGGCGGCGTGCTCGCGTAGACTCGACGCTCTCACACAATTGGTCCCTTCCCATGTTCGGCATCGCTGACTACGGCGCGTTCGTCGCCGCCATTGTTCTCTTCCTTGCCATTCCGGGGCCGGGGAATCTTGCGCTGATCACCTCGACCGGGAAGGGCGGCATTCGCGCCGGCATGGCGGCCACCGCGGGCCTGATCGTCGGCGACCAATGCCTCATGTGGGCGGCAGTCGCCGGAGTGGCCGCACTGCTGGCAGCCTACCCGGCTGCCTTTCATGCGGTCCAGTGGCTCGGGGCAGCGTACCTTGCATGGCTTGGGCTGAAGATGATCCGCGCCAGGCCGGGCGCGGCGCCGGTGATCAACATCCGGCCTCGCCAATACACCCGCCAGGCCTTCATCATCACGCTGCTCAATCCCAAGGCCATCGTCTTCTACATGGCCTTCTTCCCCCTGTTCATCGACCCGGCGCAGCACCAGGGCCTGCAGACCTTCGCGGTCATGGCGCTGACCATTGCCGTGCTGACCTTCCTGTATGCGTTGACGGTGGTACTGCTGGCGCACTTCCTGGCCGAACGCATCCGCGCCAATCCCCGTATTTCCGGCGCGCTGGAAAAGCTGGCGGGCGTGTTCCTGCTCGGCTTCGGCATCAAGCTGGCGGCCTCGAGCTGACGGACGGCCATGGCTCGCATCTTCTGCATCGCGAATCAAAAGGGCGGCGTCGGCAAGACCACCACCACCGTCAATCTGGCAGCCGGGTTGGCGACCCAGGGCCAGCGCGTCCTGATGATCGACCTCGATCCCCAGGGCAATGCCACCATGGGCTCGGGCGTGGACAAGCGCCAGCTCGAACTGAGCGTGTACGACGTCCTCCTGGAATCCGCCTCGGTCGCCGAGGCGAGGGTGCGACCGGAGCGCCTGGTCGAGGCCGGGTGCGCCTACGACGTCCTGGGCGCCAATCGCGAGCTGGCCGGCGCCGAGGTGGAGATGGTCGAACTCGACCGGCGCGAGAAGCGCCTTCGCACCGCCCTGGCCACCGTCGGCGCCGAGTACGACTTCATCCTGATCGACTGCCCGCCCAGCCTGAGCCTGCTGACGCTCAACGGCTTGTGCGCAGCGCACGGCGTGATCGTGCCGATGCAGTGCGAGTACTTCGCGCTCGAAGGCCTCACCGACCTGGTCAACACCATCAAGCAGGTGCATGCCAATCTGAACAAGAACCTGCAGATCATCGGGCTGCTGCGGGTCATGTTCGATCCCCGCATCACGCTGCAGCAACAAGTCAGCGACCAGCTCAAGGCGCACTTCGGCGAGAAGGTCTTCGACACGGTCATTCCGCGAAATGTCCGCCTGGCAGAGGCGCCCAGCTACGGCTTGCCCGGGCTGGTCTTCGATCCCTCGGCGCGCGGCAGCCAGGCCTTCGTCGCCTTCGCGCAGGAAATGATCCGGAAGATGCCACCGGCACAGGCCGCGGAGCCTGCAAGGGCGGCCGTGCCGCCAGCCGCGCCCGCGGATGCAGCGATGGCGGACGCGGCGGGGCCGGAAGTCGCGCCGGCACAGCCCGGTGCGCCGCGCGAGTAGCCGGTACGCCTTGCTGCATCGACAAAGTTTGCTACAAATTAAATAGCACATGCGCGACACCCAGGTGCTGTTGCTGCCAGGCTGGCAGAACAGCGGGCCCGATCATTGGCAGAGCCGCTGGGAAGCGCTGTACGGCGACCAGCGGGTGCAGCAGCACGACTGGATGCGTCCGCTGCGCGGCGACTGGCAGATCCAGCTGGAAGAGGCGGTGCTTGCTGCCGACCGCCCGGTGGCCCTGGTGGCGCACAGCCTGGGCTGCATCCTCGTGGCCGCCTGGGCCGCCCATTCGCGCCTGGTCGACCGCGTGCGCGGCGCGCTGCTCGTCGCGCCCGGCGACACCGAGCGTGACGACCTGCGCCAGATGATCCCCGGCTGGGCGCCCATCATGCGCCGTCGCCTGCCGTTCGCCGCCTGCATGGTCGCGGCCACGGACGACCCCTACTGCGCCGCAGCCCGCTCGCGTGCCATGGCCCGAGACTGGGGTGCGCGCTTCGTGGACGCCGGGCCGCTGGGCCACATGAACGCCGAGTCCGGCCTGGGCGACTGGCCCGAGGGCCGCCGGCTGCTCGACGAACTGCTCGCGGCGTCCGCCACCGACAAGAACTGAGGAACGGAATAGACATGGTCACGAAGAAACCCAAGGGACTGGGCCGCGGGCTCGAAGCGCTGCTGGGGCCGGCCGCGCGCGCCGGCGCCGACGACGGCACGTCGGCAGAGGGCGCCGCGGCAGCCGCACAGACGCCGCACGCGCTGGCGCTCGACAACATGGTGCCGGGCGTCTACCAGCCGCGCACCCGCATGGACGAGGGCGCCCTGTACGAGCTGGCAGAGAGCATCAAGGCGCAGGGGATCATGCAGCCGATCCTGGTGCGCCGCCTCGACGCGGATTCGGCGCGGGCCAAGAACGCCGACTACGAGATCATTGCCGGCGAACGGCGCTTCCGGGCGGCGCGCCTGGCCGGCCTGACCGAGGTGCCCGTGCTGGTGCGCGACGTGCCCGACGAGTCGGCCGCGGCGATGTCGCTGATCGAGAACATCCAGCGCGAGGACCTCAACCCGCTGGAAGAGGCGCAAGGCCTGCAGCGCCTGGTCAACGAGTTCGGCCTGACGCACGAGGCCGCCGCGCAGGCGGTGGGGCGCTCGCGCAGCGCCGCCAGCAACCTGCTGCGCCTGCTCAATCTGGCTGCGCCGGTGCAGGACATGCTGATGGCAGGCGACGTCGACATGGGCCATGCCCGCGCGCTGCTGGCGCTGGACAAGGCCACGCAGATCACCGCGGCCAACCAGATCGTGGGCCGCAAGCTTTCGGTGCGCGAGTCCGAGGCCCTGGTCAAGAAGCTGTCGGCCGAGTTCAGCCTGAAGGCATCGCCCCGGCCGGCGCGCGGGGAGGGCGAGAAGTCGCGCGACCTGCTGCAGGTCGAGGAAGAGCTGGCCGACCTGTTCGCGGCTGAGGTCGAAGTGCGCATCAAGAAGCGCACGCGGCGCAACGGGCAGGTGGAGCAAAGCGGCGAGCTGGCCATCCACTTCGGCTCGCTCGAGGCGCTCAATGGCCTGATCGACCGCATCCGTCGAACGGCATAGCGCTATTGCCGGTGGCGCTCCGGCCATTCGCGCACTGGCCGGCCTGCAACCGCCGCCCTAAGCTTCATGTACTCAAAAAGTACCAAAGTGAGGTGCGGAGATGAGATTTGCCAGATTGCCGGTCGCCACGACCGCTGCGCTCGCGGCCAGCCTTCTGGTGGCCGGCTGCGAGACCACCGACATGCAGATGGGCAGCGCCGGCGCCAAGACCATGGCCACCGGCAGCGCCGCCGGCGCCGTGTCCGACAACGCCAGCGGCCAGCTCGAGCGCTGCCCCGAGACGCTGGGCACGGTGTCGCTGGTCGAGAACCAGCAGGCCGGCTGGTACACCATCCTGCGCAACGAATACCACCTGCCGCCGACCTCGAACCTGCTGCGCCTGCTGATCCAGCAATCGAACTGCTTCATCGTCGTGGAACGCGGCGCCGCCGGCATGAACGCCATGACCCGCGAGCGTGCGCTGTCGCAGTCCGGCGAGATGCGGCAGGGCAGCAACTTCGGCAAGGGCCAGATGGTCGCGTCCGACTACGGCATGTCGCCCGAGATCGTCTTCAGCAACAGCAATGCCGGCGGCGGCGCGGCCTCGCTGGCCGGGCTGGTCGGCGGACGCTACAGCGGCGCGCTGGCCGCGCTCGGCGGCAACGTGCAGACGAAGGAGGCCAGCGCCATGCTGACCCTGATCGACAACCGCTCCGGCGTGCAGGTGGCGGCGTCCGAGGGCAGCGCGTCGAAGACCGACTTCGGCGCCATGGGTGCCGTATTCGGCGGCAGCGGCGCCGGCGGCGCGGGCGGCTATACCAACACCGCCCAGGGCAAGGTGATCGCCGCGGCCTTCATGGACGCCTACAACCAGATGGTCCGCTCGGTGCGCCAGTACCAGGCGCAGACCGTGCGCGGCCAGGGCCTGGGTGGCGGCGGCCGCCTGGGTGTCGACGGCGGCGCCGCTCCCCAGCAGACCAGCGCCCCGAAACCGAAAAAGTAGCCCGCCCGCAGCCCGGGCCCAAAGCTCCCGCGGCAAGCGAAGCGAAGCCCGTTCGCGGCCAGCGCGGAACCGGCTTCGCCGGGCCGAAGCTGGCGCCTCCTAGAGGGGATTGCCGGACCTGTTCAGCAGGGAAGGCTGGGGGAGGGAGAAGATCTTCCCCGGATTCATGATGTTCTTCGGATCGAGCGCGCGCTTGATGGTCTGCATCATCTCGATCGCGCCGGCACCGGCTTCGTCCACCAGGAAGCCCATCTTGTGCAGCCCCACGCCATGCTCGCCGGTGCAGGTGCCGCCCAGCGCCAGCGCGCGCGACACCAGCGCGTGATTGAGCTGCTCGGCCTTCACGCGCTCTTCGGGCGCGTTCGGGTCGAGCAGGTAGCCGAAGTGGAAGTTGCCATCGCCCACGTGGCCCACCAGGAAATAGGGGATGCCGCTGGCGTCCGCCTCGGCCACCGAATCGAGCAGGCAGTCGGCCAGGCGCGAGATCGGCACGCAGGTGTCGGTGGAGATCACGCGGCAGCCCGGGCGCGACTGCACTGCCGCGAAGTACGCGTTGTGCCGCGCCGTCCACAGGCGGGTGCGTTCCTCGGGCGTGCTGGCCCATTCGAAGGCCTTGCCGCCGAACTCGCTGGCGATCTCCTGCACCGTCTCGGCCTGCTCCTTCACGCCGGCCGGCGAACCGTGGAACTCCATCAGCAGCATCGGCTCCTCGCGCAGGCCCAGCTTGGCATAGGCGTTGACCATGCGGACGGTGTGATGGTCGATCAGCTCGACGCGCGCGATCGGCACGCCCAGCTGGATGGTCTGGATCACCGTGCGCACGGCCGCCTCGATGCTCGGGAACGAGCAGATGGCGGCCGACACCGCCTCGGGCAGCGGATAGATGCGCAGCGTGATCTCGGTGATCACGCCGAGCGTGCCTTCGCTGCCGACGAACAGCCGCGTCAGGTCGTAGCCGGCGGAGCTCTTCCTGGCCCGGGTGCCGGTGCGGATGGCTTCGCCGCTGGCGGTGACCACTTCCAGCGCCAGCACGTTCTCGCGCATCGTGCCGTAGCGCACGGCGTTGGTGCCGCTGGCGCGGGTGGCGGCCATGCCGCCGATGGAGGCGTCCGCGCCCGGGTCGATCGGGAAGAACAGGCCGGTGCTCTTGATCTCCTCGTTGAGCTGCTTGCGCGTGACGCCCGGCTGCACCGTGACCGTGAGGTCCTCGGCATTGACCGACAGCACCTTGTTCATGCGCGAGACGTCGATGCTGATGCCGCCCTGCACGGCCAGCAGGTGCCCTTCGAGTGACGAGCCGACGCCGAAGGCGATGACCGGCACGTCGAAGTCGGCGGCGAGCTTCACCGCCGCGGCCACGTCGTCGCTGCTCTCGGCGAAAACCACGGCGGCCGGCGGCGGCGCGTCGAACGAGGACTCGTCGCGGCCGTGCTGCTCGCGCACGGCCAGGGCGGTGGAGCAGCGCTCGCCGAAGCGGGCCTTGAGCCCGTCGATGAGTGCCGCGGGCACCTCGCGTTGATGGGATTGCGGCACCAGGTGCGAGATGGCGGTGGGGGCATTCATGAAGGCGTCTCCTCGTGGGGCGCACCGGCGTCGCCGGCGCATCCGGCCATTCTACGAACCGCTGGTGCCGTCTGCACCTCGCGCGCCGGCCCCGCAAGGGCGTCGCCCACTGGCGCGCCGGCGGCGGACCCGCTAGAATCGTTTAGAACTGAATGATTTAAACACTAAGCTTTTTTGTCCCGGGTGCCCCGGCGCCACGGTCGGCCCGAACGAAATCTGGAGAGCCTGAATGAAGATCGTCTGCATCGGCGGCGGCCCAGCCGGCCTGTACTTCGCGCTGCTCATGAAGCGCCAGGACCCCTCGCACGAGGTGGTCGTGGTCGAGCGCAACCGCCCCTACGACACCTTTGGCTGGGGCGTGGTGTTTTCCGACCAGACCCTGGGAAACTTGCAGCAGGCCGACCCGGAGAGCGCCGCCGAGATCCTCGACGCGTTCAACCACTGGGACGACGTCGAGGTGAATATCCGCGGCCACCGGATGGTCTCGGGCGGCCACGGATTCTGCGGCATCGGCCGCAAGCGGCTGCTCAACATCCTGCAAAAGCGCTGCGAAGCCGTGGGCGTCGAGCTGGTGTTCGAGACCGACGTGCAGGACGACACCGCCTACGCCGATGCCGATCTGGTGATCGCCAGCGACGGCCTCAACAGCCGCATTCGCGCCAGGTACGCCGACACCTACCAGCCGGACATCGACCTTCGCGACTGCCGCTTCGTGTGGCTGGGCACCACCAAGCTGTTCGACGCCTTCACCTTCGCGTTCGAGGAGACCGAACACGGGTGGTTCCAGGCCCACGCCTATCGCTTCGACGACACGCACAGCACCTTCATCATCGAGGCGCCGCAGGCCGTGTGGGAGCGCGCCGGGCTCGACCGGATGGACAAGGAGGAGTGCATCGCCTGGTGCGAGAAGCTGTTCGCACGCTACCTGGACGGCCACCCGCTGATCTCCAACGCCGGCCACCTGCGCGGCTCGTCGCAATGGATCCGCTTCCCGCGCGTGGTCTGCAATCGCTGGGTGCACCATGACGCGGCCCACCGCAACCGCCCCGTCGTGCTGATGGGCGACGCCGCGCACACGGCGCACTTCTCCATCGGCTCGGGCACCAAGCTGGCCCTGGAAGACGCGATCGAGCTGGCGCGCTGCATCGGCCGCACGCCCGGCGACCTGGCGCAGGCACTGCGCCACTACGAGGAAGTGCGCAGCGTGGAAGTGCTGCGCATCCAGAACGCCGCGCGCAACTCGACCGAATGGTTCGAGCACGTCGACCGCTACGTCGACCTGCCGCCCGAGCAGTTCGCCTACTCCCTGCTCACGCGCAGCCAGCGCATCAGCCACGAGAACCTGCGCCTGCGCGACCGCGGGTATGTGGAAGACTTCGAGGACTGGCTGGCCGCCCGCGCCGGCAGCCGGCGCGCCGAAAGCCAGCAGGCCGTGCCGCCGATGTTCACGCCGTTCACCGTGCGCGGCGTCACCCTCAAGAACCGGGTGATGGTCTCGCCGATGGCGCAGTACTCCTGCGTCGACGGCCTGCCGGCCGACTACCACCTGGTTCACCTGGGCGCGCGCGCCATGGGCGGCGCGGCGCTGGTGATGGCGGAAATGACCTGCACTTCGCCCGACGCCCGCATCACCCCCGGCTGCCCCGGCCTGTGGAACACCGCGCAGCGCGACGGCTGGAAGCGCATCGTCGATTTCGTGCACGCCAACAGCGACGCGAAGATCGGCATGCAGCTCGGCCACGCCGGCGCCAAGGGTTCGACCCGGCTGGCGTGGGAGGGCATCGACCAGCCGCTGGAGTCGGGCAACTGGCCGCTGCTTTCCGCCTCGGCCCAGCAGTACCTGGACGGCGTGAGCGACGTCTCGCGCGCCATGACGCGTGAGGACATGGACCGCGTGCGCGACGACTTCGTGCGCGCCACCCGCTACGCGGCCGAGGCGGGCTTCGACTGGCTGGAGCTGCACTGCGCGCACGGCTACCTGCTGTCGTCCTTCATCTCGCCGCTGACCAACCAGCGCACCGACGAATACGGCGGCTCGCTCGAGAACCGGCTGCGCTACCCGCTGGAAGTGTTCCACGCGGTGCGCGAGGTGTGGCCGCAGAACCTGCCGATGTCGGTGCGCATCTCGGCGCACGACTGGGTCGAAGGCGGCATCACGCCGGACGACGCCGTGCAGATCGCGCGCGCCTTCAAGGCGGCGGGCGCCGACCTGATCGACTGCTCGTCCGGCCAGGTGAGCAAGCAGGAGCAGCCGGTGTACGGCCGCATGTTCCAGACGCCGTTCGCCGATCGCATCCGCAACGAGGCGGGCATTGCCACCATCGCCGTGGGCGCCATTTCCGAGGCCGACCACGTCAACAGCATCATCGCGGCCGGCCGTGCGGATCTTTGCGCGATCGCGCGCCCGCATCTGGCCAACCCGTCCTGGACGCTGCTGGAATCGGCCAAGATCGGCTACCCCGACGTCGCCTGGCCCAGGCAATACCGCGCGGCCAAGACGCAGCTCGAGCGCAATCTCGAGCGCGAGCGCGCGGCGGCCGCCCAGACCGCCGGCCTGTCGCCGCTGGAGCAGGCCAATCGCGCCCTGGGCGGCTGACAGCGTGGCCCAGCGCAAACCCCTGATCACCATGAAGCAGAACGATCCGTCACACACCCTGCTGAGCCAGGCCGAGGAGCTCGGCCACGAAGGCCGCGCGCGCAGCGGCGACCATGCCGCCCTCAAGCTGTGGCTGCGCATGCTCGCCTCCACCACGCAGATCGAGGCCGAGATCCGGCGCCGGCTGCGCGAGCGCTTCGACATCTCGCTGGCGCGCTTCGACTACATGGCGCAGCTGTATCGCCACCAGGGCGGCATGAAGATGCGCGCGCTGTCCAAGTACCTGATGGTCACCGGCGGCAACGTGACCGGCCTGACCGACGAGCTCGCGCGCGAAGGCCTGGTGGTGCGCGAGAGCAGCCCCACCGACCGCCGGGCCTGGATCGTGCGCCTCACGCCCAAGGGCCGGCGCCTGTTCGAGACCATGGCCGAGGAGCACGAGCAGTGGATCCTCGAGCTTTTCGCCAGCATGGACGACAAGGCCATGCAGCAGGTCCATGCGCACCTCGGCGAGCTGCGCGTGCACCTCCTTCGCAACGCCCCCAACTCGCAGGACAGCGCATGAACGACCAAGCCACTTCCTCCACCGCCCAGCCCCGCGTCGACCCGGCGCTGGCGGCCGGCAACTTCAAGAACGTCGCGAACTACCAGCCGCGCCACTTCACCCTCGGGGTGCAGGGCGAGGTGGCCACCGTCACGCTCGATCGGCCCGAACGCAAGAACCCGCTGACGTTCGACTCGTACGCCGAGCTGCGCGACTTCTTCGGCCAGCTCAAGTACGCCACCGACGTCAAGGCGGTGGTGATCACGGGTGCCGGCGGCAACTTCTGCTCCGGCGGTGACGTGCACGAGATCATCGGCCCGCTGGTGCGACTGAAGGCGCCCGAGCTGCTGGCATTCACGCGCATGACCGGCGACCTGGTCAAGGCCATGCGTGCCTGCCCACAGCCGATCATCGCGGCGGTGGACGGCGTATGCGCCGGCGCCGGCGCCATCGTGGCGATGTCTTCCGACATGCGCCTGGGAACGGCGCGCAGCAAGACGGCATTCCTGTTCAACCGCGTCGGACTCGCCGGATGCGACATGGGCGCCTGCGCCATCCTGCCGCGCCTGATCGGGCAGGGCCGCGCCAGCGAACTGCTCTACACCGGGCGCTCGCTGGGCGGCGAGGAAGGCGAGCGCTGGGGCTTCTTCAATCGCCTGGTCGCACCCGAGGCGCTGCTGGACGCGGCGCAGGCGCTGGCCGCCGACCTGGTGCAGGGGCCGACCTTCGCCAACGGCATCACCAAGACCATGCTGCACCAGGAATGGGCCATGACGCTCGAACAGGCCATCGAGGCCGAGGCGCAGGCGCAGGCCATCTGCATGCTGACCGAGGACTTCTCGCGCGCCTATCACGCCTTCGTGGCCAAGCAGAAGCCCCGCTTCGAAGGCAACTGAACGCGGCGCACCGCCCCACAGGAGACAACACGGATGAGTGACACCCGATACCTGGACTGGCCCTTCTTCGAGGAACGCCACCGCGCGCTGGCGCGCGAGCTGGACGCGTGGGCCACGCAGCATGTGCCGCACGCGCACGGCGCCGACGTGGACGCCGAATGCAAGTCGCTGGTGCGCGCGCTCGGGCAGGGCGGCTGGCTGCGCCACGCTGTGGGCGAGGCCATCGACACGCGCGCCATCTGCCTGATCCGCGAAACGCTCGCGCGCCATTCAGGCCTTGCCGACTTCGCCTTCGCGATGCAGGGCCTGGGTTCCGGCGCCATCAGCCTGGCCGGCACGCCGGCGCAGCGCGAGCGCTATCTGCCCCGCGTGATGCAGGGCGAGGCGATCAGCGCCTTTGCGCTGTCCGAGCCCGAAGCCGGCTCCGACGTCGCGGCCATGCAGTGCAGCGCGCGGATCGAGGGCGACACGGTCGTGCTCGACGGCGAGAAGACCTGGATCTCCAACGGCGGCATCGCCGACTTCTACGTCGTCTTCGCCCGCACCGGCGAGGCGCCGGGCGCGCGCGGCATCTCGGCCTTCATCGTCGAGGCCGGCACGCCCGGGTTCGAGATCGCCGAGCGCATCGAGGTGATCGCGCCGCATCCGCTGGCGCGCCTGCGCTTTGTCAACTGCCGCATTCCGATCGGCCAGCGCGTGGGCGCTGCCGGCGAGGGCTTCAAGGTCGCCATGCGCACGCTCGACGTGTTCCGCACATCGGTGGCGGCCGCGGCGTTGGGTTTCGCCCGCTGCGCGCTCGATGCCGCGATGGAACGCGCGACCACGCGCAGGATGTTCAACCAGACGCTGGGCGACTTCCAGCTCACTCAGGCCAAGCTGGCCCAGATGGCACTGACGATCGATTCGTCGGCGCTGCTGGTCTACCGCGCGGCCTGGCAGCGCGACCAGGGCGGCAACGTGACGCGCGAGGCCGCCATGGCCAAGCTGTCCGCCACCGAGGGCGCGCAGCAGGTGATCGACGGCGCGGTGCAGCTTTTCGGCGGCCTCGGCGTGGTCAGCGGGCAGACCGTCGAGCGTCTGTACCGCGAGATCCGGGCGCTGCGCATCTACGAAGGCGCCACCGAGGTGCAGCAACTCATCATCGCGCGCGAAATGCTCAAGGAGCATGGCGCGGGCCGTGCCGCCTGAGACGCGGCGGCATCGAAAAGACACACATCCAGGAGAACGACAGATGACGCAAGTGCTTCTTCCCGAGGGCTGGCCGCGACCGAAGGGCTATGCCAACGGCGTCATGGCCCGTGGCCGCCAGGTCTACATCGCCGGCATGATCGGCTGGGACGCGCAGGGCGTGTTCCACAGCGACGATTTCGCCCAGCAGGCGCGCCAGGCGCTGCAGCACATCGCCGACGTGCTGCGCGAGGCCGGAGGGAAGCCCGAGCACATCGTGCGCATGACCTGGTACGTGACCGACAAGCGCGAATACCTGGCCGCCGGCCGCGAGATCGGCCAGGCATTTCGCGAGATCATCGGCAGCTACAACGCGGCCATGACGGCAGTGCAGGTGAGCGCGCTGATCGAGGACCGGGCCAAGGTGGAGATCGAGGCCACCGCCGTCATCCCCGACTGAGCCGGTCCGGGCGCCACGGCGGCAGGGCGGAACTCGCCCGCGGATGCGTCATCCATCTCCCCGTGAAAACAAACCACAGGGAGTCTCCGTGCAACGTCCGCATCCGTCTTCTCTTCGTCACCTCGCGGCGGCGGCAGCCGTCGTCGCCGCATTGTCGGGTTGCGCCGCCATGGGCAACGTCGATCCCACCGGCCTGATGGGCGCCGGCGGCAGTGCCTACAAGGCGCTGTCGCTCAGCGACGATGAGATCGTCGCCATGTCCGACGAATCCTGCGCCGCGATGGACAGGAAGAACACCATTGCAAACGCCGCAGGCGCCTACGCCACCCGGCTGGCCACGGTGGTCAAGGCCATGCCGTCGACCATCAACGGCAAGCCGGCCGACTACCGGGTGTACATGACCAAGGAGGTGAACGCCTGGGCCATGGCCAACGGCTGCATCCGTGTCTACAGCGGCCTGATGGACCTGATGAACGACGACGAGCTGCGTGGCGTGATCGGCCATGAGATCGGCCACGTGGCGCTCGGGCATTCCAAGTCGCGCATGCAGGCGGCATACGCCACGAGCGCGGCGCGCGCGCTGGCCTCCGCCAGCGGCATCGCCGCGGTCAAGACGCTGACTGAGTCGCAGGCCGGCGACCTGGCAGAGAAGTTCGTCCATGCGCAGTTCTCGCAGGCACAGGAGCGCGCGGCGGACGACTATTCGTTCGACCTGCTGACGTCGCGCAAGCTCGAACGCAAAGGCCTGGTGACCGGCTTCCAGAAGCTGGCAGGCCAGGGCGAGGGCCAGCAGGCCGGCGCGCTGCTCGGTTCGCACCCGCCGTCGGCAGAGCGCGCGGCGCGCATGCAAGAGCGCCTGGATTCGGCCGGCTAGCACGCTCGCCGCTCGCGGCAGCGGACGGCCTGCGCGCACAATGCGGGCTTTCCGCTTCCCCGCGCCACGGGCGCCACACCCGAATGGGCAATCGACTCACCCAGATCGCCACCCGCACCGGTGACGACGGTACCACCGGCCTCGGCGACAACACGCGCGTGCCCAAGCATCACCTGCGCGTGGCGGCCATGGGCGACGTGGACGAGCTCAACTCCCACATCGGCCTGCTGCTGTGCGAGCCGCTCCCTGACGAGGTTCGCGACCTGCTGGTCGACGTGCAGCACCAGCTGTTCAACCTGGGCGGCGAGCTGTCCATGCCCGGCTACACGCTGCTCAAGGACGACGCGCTGGCGCAGCTGGACGACGCCCTGGCGCGCCACAACGCCGCGCTGCCGCGGCTGGCGGAGTTCATCCTGCCGGCCGGCACCCGCGCCGCATCGCAGGCGCACGTGTGCCGCACCATCGCCCGCCGCGCCGAACGGGCGGTCGTGGCGCTCGGCGCCGCCGAGGCGGTCAACGATGCGCCGCGCCGCTACCTCAACCGGCTGAGCGACCTGCTGTTCGTGCTGGCGCGCGTACTCAACCGCGTCGACGGCGGCGACGACGTCTACTGGAAGAGCGAGCGCCTGGCGCGAGCCCGGCAGCAGGACGCCGACGGCGACGCCTGAGCGCGGGCGGTGCCGGCGGCAATGCGCCGGCCAATGCGACACTCGCGACCCATGCATCGCCTGCCGCTACTTCTCGCATTGCTGGTTCTCGGCGCCTGCGCCGCCGTCGGCGTCGGCCTCAACGGCTTCGACCAGCGCTTCGGCCCGCCCGAACCCACGCGCTTCGACCAGGCGCGCGCCCCGGGTCCGGACGACGTCTCGTTCGACCGGGTCATCCAGCCGATCCTGGACAAGCGCTGCGTGGTCTGCCATGCCTGCTACGACGCGCCCTGCCAGCTGAAGGCCACGAGCTGGGAGGGCATCGCGCGCGGGGCCAGCAAGACGCCGGTGTACGACGCGACCCGGCTGCTCGCGGCGCCGACCTCGCGCCTGTACGTCGACGCCGACCGGGCCTCGCAGTGGCGCGACAAGGGCTTCTTCCCGGTGCTCAACGAGCAGGCCGACGCCAGCGTGCAGGCGCAGCGCACCGCCGGCCTGATGCATCGGCTGCTCGCCCTCAAGCAGGCGCACCCGTTGCCCGGCCACGGCGTGGTGCCGGGCGACATGGATTTCTCGATCGACCGGGCCCAGAGCTGCCCGGCCGGCACGCAGATCGAGGCCTACGAACAGGCCAACCCGCAAGGCGGCATGCCGTTCGGGCTGCCCGGGCTGTCGCCGGAAGAACATCGCCTGATGACGCGCTGGCTCGAGCAGGGAGCACCGGCCGAGGCGGGGGCGGCGCCGTCGCCGCAGGCGCTGGCCCAGGTGGCGCAATGGGAGCGCTTCCTCAACGGCGAATCGGCCAAGGAGCAGCTGTTCGCCCGCTACGCCTACGAGCACCTGTTCCTGGCGCACCTGTATTTCGACGACGCAGCGGCGCGCGAGCGGCGCGAGTATTTCAAGCTGGTGCGTTCGGCCACACCCCCCGGCGAGCCGGTGCGCGAGGTCGTGGCGCGGCGGCCGGTCGACGACCCCGGCGTCGCGCGGGTGTACTACCGCCTGCGGCCCGAACGCGAAAGCATCGTGGACAAGACGCACATGCCGTATCGGCTCGATGCGGCGCGCATGGCACGCTGGCGCGCGCTGTTCCTGGCGCCCGACTATGCCGTCGAGAGCCTGCCGGGCTACGGCGCGGCGCAGGCGGCCAATCCGTTCAGCACCTTCGCGGCGCTGCCGGTGGCGGCGCGCTACGCGTTCATGCTGGACGAAGCGCAGTTCACCATCATGGGCTTCATCAAGGGACCGGTCTGCCGCGGCCAGCTGGCGCTGGACGTGATCGACGACCGCTTCTGGGTGGTCTTCATGTCGCCGACGGCAACGGACGACGAGGCACTGTCGCGGCATCTCGCGCAGGAAGCCGATCTGCTGCGCCTGCCCACCGGCCGCAGCGACACGGGCCTGCTGGCGCCGTGGCTGCGCTACGCCCGGCTCGAGAAGGATTACCTGGAGGCCAAGTCGGCGGCGCTGGCCGACGGCGTTGCCCGCGGCAAGCGGCTGGACCTGCAGCGTATCTGGGACGGCGATCGACGCAACCCCAACGCCGCGCTGACGGTGCTGCGCCACTTCGACAGCGCCAGCGTGGTCAAGGGCCTGGTCGGCACGCCGCCCAAGACGGCATGGGTGATCGGCTATCCGCTGCTCGAGCGCATCCACTATCTGCTGGTGGCCAACTACGACGTCTACGGCAACATCGGGCACCAGCTCAACTCGCGCCTGTACATGGACTTCCTGCGCATGGAGGGCGAGTTCAATTTCCTGGTGTTCCTGCCGCGCGACCAGCGCGAGGCGGTGCGCGACAACTGGTACCGGGGCGACAGCCTGTCGACGCGCCAGCAGGTCTACGGCGGCCCGGCCCGGCTGGATGCCGAGACGGGCATCGCCTTTCGCACCGCAGACGCCAGGACCGAGCTGATGGGCCTGCTGCACCAGCGCATGGCGCCCCTGGGCTCCGGCCAGTTCGGCTCGCTGGGCAGCGAACCCGACGCCGCGGTGCGGCGGCAGCTCGAGCGGCTGGCGACGCTGCACGGCCCGGCATTGCAGTGGGCGGCCGAGTCGGCCGTGCTGGCGGTCGAGGCGCCCGGAAGGCCGGTCCGCTGGTACAGCCTGCTGCGTGACAACGGCCACGAGTCGGTGTCGTACTTCCTGCGGGAGAAGGCACAGCTGCGGCCCGAGGAGGATGCGCTCACCGTCGTGCCCGGCGTACTGGGCAGCTACCCGAACGCCTTCTACCGGGTCCGGGCGGACGAACTGCCCGCGTTCGTCGACGCGATGTCCCGGCTCGGATCGCAGTCGGACTACGCCGACCTGGCCGGGCGCTTCGCCGTGCGCCGCACCAACCCGGGTTTCTGGGCCTTCAGCGATGCGCTCAATGCCGCCAACGAGAGGGCGCAGCCGCTGGCCGCCGGCATTCTCGACTACAACCGGCTGGAGAACCGGTAGCCGCCCTGCGCGCGAACGCGCGCGGATGCGCCGGGCGGCGTCACGCCCTGTGGAGGTCGGCCGACACGTGCCGGCGCCGGCACGCGCTAGGATGTCCACCTGTGATCGAGGCCATGACCATGAAACACGCCATGTTCCCGCGCTTCGCGCTGGCGTTGCTGCTGCTGACCGCCGCCGGTGCAGCCGCCGCTCAGACCGAAGCCGACCCCAAGAAACCCGCGCCCAGCCACAAGGCGAACACCATCAAGCAGGTGCCGAGCAACTCGGTGGGCGACAGCATCCAGCGCGGCACCAATGCCGCCGGACGCGGTATCTCCAAGGCCGACAGCGCAACGCGCAGCGGCATCGCCAAGGGCTCTGAAGCGGCCAGCCGGCCGGTGCGCAACCTCGGCGATTCGATCGGCCGCAAGCTCGGCCTGGGTACCGGCAGCACCGGCCCGGCGCGCGGCCCGCAGTCCGAGCAGCCTTGACCGGCCGGGCGCCGCCTACTTGGGCGGCTTGAGGAGCTGGCGCACTTCCTCGACGTTCTCCTGGATGCGCCCGCGCACCACCTCGAAGGCCTCGGCCTGCGACTTGGCCGCCATGTCGGCCAGTTCGCGGATGTCGTCCAGCGCACGCTTGAAAGAGGCACGGCCCATTTCGTCGAGCTTGGCGATATTCTGGCGCGCGTCCCCCGAGGGCATCGACTGCACGGTGCTCTGCCACTCGGTAATGGCGTTGCGCATCATCTCCGTCTGCCGCTTCACGACCGCCTGCAGGCCCTGGTAGGACTTCTGGTTTGCGCGCATCAGGACTTCCAGGTCCTTGCGCCGGTTCGCGGCGATGGCACTGGCGGCGCCGCCCAGGTTGATGTTCTGCAACCGCTCGCCCATTTCCTTGAGGGGTTGCGAGAACGCCTTGTGCATGTCTTCCATGCCGGCGGCTGCGGCGCGCGCCGCGCCGCGGGTGCCGGTATCGGTCTCGGTGGCCTTGGCCGCCGACGCGCGCTTGGCGCCAGCGGTGGTCTTCCTGCTCGTTGCCATCTCGTCTCTCCTTGTGTGGGAACCGGGAAGTTGGACGAACGACACGATACGCCAGGCACGCCGATTCGTGAATCGGTCGTCGCCGCCGACGCGGCGGCAAGCGCAGGACGCTAGGGGCGCGCGGGCGCGTTCTCGGGCAGCTCGATCTTGACCTCGAGCACTTCGAGGTCGTCCTGCCGTTCCAGGTTGACCTTGATGTCCTCGGCCTTGATCGAAACGTACTTGGTGATCACCGCCACCAGTTCGCGTTGCAGGTCGGCCAGGTAGTCCGGACGCTTGCTGCCGCTCAGGCTGGAGCGTTCATGCGCCAGGATGATCTGCAGGCGTTCCTTGGCCACGCTGGCCGTCTTCTTCTTCTCGCCGAGCAGGAAGGAGAGGAAGGACATGGCTCACTTCCCTCCGAACAGTCGCTTGAAGAAGCCGGGCTTCTCCGCGTCGACGAAGCGCATGGGGCGGTCTTCACCCATGAAGCGGGCCACCACGTCCTGGTAGGCCTGGCCGACGTCGCTTTCCTTGTCGTGAATGACCGGGATGCCCTGGTTGGAGGCCTGCAGCACGGACTCGGACTCCGGAACCACGCCGATGAGCTTGATGCGCAGGATGTCCTGGATGTCCTCGAGGGACAGCATCTGCCCGCCGGCGACCCGGTTCGGGTTGTAGCGGGTGATCAGCAGGTGCTCCTTGATCGGCTCGCCGCCTTCCTTGGCGCGGCGGGTCTTGCTGCCCAGCATGCCCAGGATGCGGTCGGAGTCGCGCACCGAGGAGACCTCGGGATTGGTCACGATCAGCGCCTCGTCGGCGAAGTGCATCGCCATCATGGCGCCCGTCTCGATGCCGGCCGGCGAGTCGCACACGATGTAGTCGAACTCCATCTCGGCCAGGTCCTTGAGGACCTTTTCGACGCCTTCCTGCGTCAGCGCTTCCTTGTCGCGCGTCTGCGAGGCGGCGAGCACGAAGAGGTTCTCGCAGTTCTTGTCCTTGATGAGCGCCTGGCGCAGGTTCGCCTCGCCCTGGATGACGTTGATCAGGTCGAACACCACGCGCCGCTCGCAGCCCATGATGAGGTCCAGATTGCGCAGACCGACGTCGAAGTCGATCACCGCGGTCTTCTTGCCCGCCAGCGCGAGTCCGGAGGCAAAGCTCGCGCTCGTCGTCGTCTTGCCGACGCCGCCCTTGCCGGAAGTCACCACCACGATCTTGGCCATTTGCTGTTGATTCCTTGTTTTCTCGTGAAGTCGGGTTGAGGTTGAATTGGGTGTTTGTCGGGCCGGCCCCGGCCGGCGTGGACGTTTGTTCATGCGATGGACTGGAACACCAGCTTCTGTTCGTCCAGCCAGACCTGCGTGGGCTTGCCCTGCACATCGCCCGGCAGGGCCACCTCGGAGGTGCGGTAGATGCCGGCGATGGCGACCAGCTGCGCCTCCATGCAGGTGCTGAAGATGCGCGCCTCGGTATTGCCGCGTGCGCCGGCGATGGCCTTGCCGCGCAGCGGCGCGTACACGTGGACGTGGCCGTCGGCGATGACTTCCGCGCCGAAATTCACCACGTCCAGCACGATGACGTCGCCGCCGCGCGCGTAGACCTGCTGGCCCGAACGCAGCGGCCGGTCGATCACCAGCGTGCCGCTGGCCGGCACCGGCACCTCGCGCACGATCTGCGGCGCCGGGCTGGGCGCCTGCGCGGCGGGGGCCGGCTTCGGCGCCGGCGCGACGGGCATGGCCGCCACCGACAGGCCGGCGGCACGCGCGGCCGCATGCAGCGCATCGCTGCCGCCGCGCACCGCGATCGGCTGCGTCTGGTGACGCGCCAGCAGTTCGCGCAGGCGAGGGAAATCGAGCGCGTCCTCGTCGTCGGCCAGCTGCAGCTGCGACAGGTCGATCACGACCGGCTCGTGCTCGAAGAAATCGGGGGAGTCGGCGAGCTGTGCGTCCAGCGCCTCGGCCAGCAGGTCGAGGTCGGCCGTCTTGAGGATCACCGCGATCAGCGGCAGCGTCGCGCTCTTGAACTCGAATACCGCTTGGGTGCGCGCGGCGGATGCATCAGCCATGAAAGAAGTGGGTCCCGAAAGCGCCCGAGTCTAACGGGCGCGAGCCGCCGGCCCGGCGCTGCAGGCGCCTTTGGCGGCACTGCCGGGGACCTTTTGCATGTTGTTGCATCGCGCGCCGGCCGTCACTTCGTCATGCGAAATGGCGGCGGTTGAGCAGCGCGTTGAGCACGATGGCGCCGAACGTGGCGGTGCCGATGCCGCTCAAGGCCAGGTCGCCGAACTTGAGCGTGAAGTCGCCGGTGCCGAGGATCAGCGTGATGGCGGCCACCAGGAGGTTGCCGTTGCGGCTGAAGTCGACCTGGTTGTCGACCCAGATCTTGGCGCCCGACATGGCGATCAGTCCGAACACCACGATGCTCACGCCGCCCATCACTGCCAGCGGAATGGCCTGGATCAAGGCGCCGAACTTCGGGCTCAGCCCGAGCACGATGGCGATTGCCGCCGCTACCACGAACATCGCGGTGGAATAGATCTTCGTGGCCGCCATCACGCCGATGTTCTCGGCGTAGGTGGTCACGCCGGTGCCGCCGGCGGCACCGCTGACCACGGTGGACAGGCCGTCCGCGATGAAGGCGCGGCCGATGTAGGGGTTCATGTCGGTGCCGGTCATGGCGCTGACCGCCTTCAGGTGGCCCAGGTTCTCGGCCACGAGGATCACCGCCACCGGGGCGATGAGCAGCATGGCATCGGCCTTGAACACCGGCGCGACGAAGTGCGGCACGCCGAACCAGGGCGCGGCGGCGATGGCCGAGACGTCGATCGGCTTGCCCAGCCCCAGGCCGTTGGTGAGCACGGCATAGACCACGCTCGCCAGGATCAGGCCGACCAGGATCAGCAGCCGCTGCACCATGCCGCGGGTGTACACCGCCACGAGGGCGACCGAGACGAACGTGACCAGCTGCATCCAGGTGTCGAAGCTCGTCGGTGCCATGTTCTTGATGGGAACCTGCGCCAGGTTCAGCCCGATCACCGCGACCACCGCCCCGGTGACCACCGGCGGCATCAGCCGCTCGATCCAGTGGGTGGCGGCGCCGTCCTCGATCTCGTCGACTTCCATGCCGGCGACGGTGGACTGGAGCCGGCGCTGGCGCCGGTTGGTGGCCGCCACCAGCGCGCCGATCAGCATGTAGACCACGCCGCAGGCGATGATGCCGCCCAGCGCCACGCCGATGTTGGCGTTGCGCCCCTGCCCGGCGTAGCCGGTCGCGGCGATGACCACCCCGATGAATGCGAAGCTCGAGCCCAGGTAGCTGGGAACCCGCCCGCCGGTGATGGCGAAGAAGATCAGGGTGCCGATGCCGCTCATCAGGACGGCGACGTTCGGGTCGAACCCCATCAGCAGCGGCGCCAGCACGGTCGCGCCGAACATCGCAATCACATGCTGGATGCCCAGCAGCACGGTGGGTGTCCAGGGCAGCCGCTCGTGCGGTGCCACGACCTGGCCGGCTGCCGGCCGGACCTGTTGCCAGCCGAAGAGGCGGGAATCGCTCATCTTGTTGTCCTTGCGGGTCGACGGAGTGCGAAGGCACCGCCGCCTCGACCTCGGCTGCGGGCGGGCGCTATTGTCGGGGCAGCAGGATCGCCATCGTCAGGCGAGACACGCAAGTGGGCTCGCCGGCGTCGTTGATGAGGTCAATCTGCCACACATGCGTGGTGCGGCCCCGGTGGATCGGGCGCGCGACGCCGGTGACCCAGCCGCTGCTGGCGGCGCGCAGGTGGTTGGCGTTGATGTCCAGGCCGACGGCACGCTGTCCCTCGGGGATGGAATAGTGTGCGCCGCACGACCCCAGCGTCTCGGCCAGGACCACCGACACCCCGCCGTGCAGGATGCCGTAGGGCTGCACCGTGCGCCGGTCGACCGGCGCGCGGGCGCGGATGAAGTCGTCGCCGACTTCCAGGAACTCGATGCCCAGGTGGGCCACCGTGGTGTTGACGTGGGTTTCGGTCAGGCTCTCGACCGAAACCGGCTTTTGCCAGATGCGCATGGTGCGTCCGCTTCCTTGTTGCTGTTGCTGGCGCTGGACTATAGCCAGCAGCCGACCGCTACGCGTCGCCCCGGCGACGGCCAGGACAGGGTGATGGACGACATGGCGCGCGCCCGGGCGACGTTAGCGTCGATGCATGTCGCGCCGTCGCGTCCTCCTGCTCGGTGCCGCCGGCTGCGCCGTGGGCGCCGCGGCGGTGCTGGCGCTCGCCGCCTGGGCCTGGCTGCCCTCGCAGCAGGAAGCCGCCATCCGCCTGTCGAAAGCCTTTGCCGAACGCACGGGCACCGAGGTCGACCTCGGCGCCGTCCGCTGGTCGCTATGGCCGACGCCGACGCTCGTGGTCGAGGACGCGGTGACGCGGCAGGACAATCCGATCGTCATCAAGCGCATGCGGCTGCAGGGCAGCTGGTCGTCGCTGCTGCACCGCCAACCGCGGGTGGAGCAGGCCGACCTCGAAGGCGTGGCGGTGTCGCGCGCCGCATTGAGCGAATTCGCCGGTGCCGGCAAAGCGGGCCCCGACAACACCGCACCCCTGGAGAAGGCCCTCGTGCTGCGCGACATGCGCGTGTCCTTCCGCGACCTCGGCTGGATCGACCGGCGGCACGTGGAACTGGTCTACGAGGGCGAAGTGGCGTTTGACGCCGACGGGCTGCCGCAGCATGCCGAGGTGGCACGCGCCGGCGTACAGCCGCCGGCCCGACTGCAACTCGACCGGCAGGCCGACCCGATGCGCTGGCGCGTGGAGATCGACGTCGGCGGCGGCAGCTGGAACGGCGAGGCCGGCCTGCATGACGAGCCCGGGGCCAAGGGTGGCCGGCTGCGCCTGGACGCCGCCCTGACCCCGCGCGACGTCGACGTCGGCCAGCTGGTTGCCGCCTTCCACCGGCGCAGCGTGGTGGACGGCCACGCCAATGGCACGACGACGGCGGACTCGCGCGGCGAGCGCTGGATCGACCTGCTGCGCGGCCTGCATACGCACACCCGCTTCGTGATGAAGCCGGCGCGCATCACCCGCTTCGACCTCGGCCGCGCCATCAGCACCGCCGGCACCGAGACTGCCGGCCAGACGCCGCTGGACCAACTGTCCGGCGTCGTGGAGACCCGCAACAGCGCCCAGGGCATGGAGTTCCGGTTCAGTGACTTGAAGGCCAGCTCCGGCGCGCTCAGCGCCAGCGGGAAGATCAAGGTGCTCAACGGCAAGCTGAACGGCGACCTGGCGGTCGATGTCGTCGACGGCGTCGTCGGTGTGCCGATGCTGATTTCCGGCACCGTCCAGGAGCCGGTGCTGTCGGCAAGCGCCGGCGCGGTGACCGGGGCGGCGATCGGCAGCGCGGTCCTGCCCGGCGTGGGGACGGCGCTCGGAGCGCGGCTGGGCCACGAGGTCGAGCGGCTCCTCGGGGGGAGCAGCGCACCGGCCGGCAAGCCGGGCGGCAAGTCCGGCGGCAAGGCCGCCCCGAAATCGGGGAACATGGGAGAACCTCCCAATCCGGAACGCGGGCCGGCGCGTTAGGCTCGGCGGCTGGGCTGTCGGCCGGTCGTTCCGGCGGGCAGCCTGCACGCACCAGAGTGCGCAGCCACGGAGACCATCCATTGAGCCGACACATCCCCGTTCCCCGGATCCGCCAGTACCAGGATTTCCTGCAGGCCAGGCACGGCCTGCGCTTCGACGACTACGACGCCTTGTGGCGCTGGTCCGTCACCGACCTCGATGCGTTCTGGCAAAGCATCTGGGATTTCGCCGCACTGCAGTCGCCGACGCCCCATGCGGCCGTGCTGGCGGAGGAAAGGATGCCTGGGGCGCGCTGGTTCCCCGGCGCCCAGGTGAACTATGCCGTCGAGGTGCTGCGCCACGTGGACGCCGCGCACGGCGCCGGAATGCCCGCCATCGTCTGCGAGGACGAGCAAGGGCGGGTGCGTGAGACCAGCTGGCCCGAACTGCGCCGGCAGGTGGCGGCGCTGGCGCTCACGCTGCGCCGCCTCGGCGTGCGGCGCGGCGACCGCGTGGCCGCCTACCTGCCGAACGTCTCCGAGACCATGATCGCCTTCCTGGCCTGTGCCAGCGTCGGCGCCGTCTGGAGCGTCTGCGCACCGGACATGGGCGCGGCCGCGGTTGTCGACCGCTTCGCGCAGATCGAGCCCAAGGTACTGATTGCGGTAGACGGGGTGCACTACGGCGGCAAGGCGCTCGACCGCAGCAGCGTCGTGCGGCAGCTGCGCGAGTCGCTGCCGACCGTGCATTCGCTGCTGCTGGTGCGCACGCCGCATGCCGCCGCCGCGCTGCCGGCCGAGTGCGACTGGGCGCAGGCCGTGGCGCAGCACGATGCCGAAGTCGCCGCGTTCGCGCCCGAATGGCTGCCGTTCGACCACCCGGTGTGGATCGTCTATTCGAGCGGCACCACCGGCCTGCCCAAGCCGATCGTGCACGGGCATGGCGGCATCCTGTTGTCGATGGCGCTGTCGGCCATCCATTACGACCTGGGCGCCAGCTACAGCGACAACAACCGCGGCGAGCGCTTCCACTGGTTCAGTTCCACCGGCTGGGTGATGTGGAACGCGCAGTTGTCCGGCCTGGCCAGCGGCATCACCGTGTGCCTGTTCGACGGCCACCCGGCCGGCAGCGCGGCGCGGCCGGACTGGGGCGTCCTGTGGCGGTTCGTGGCACGCCACCGCGTCACCTTCTTCGGGGCCGGCGCGGCCTACTTCGCCAACTGCATGAAGGCCGGCCTGGCGGCCGCGGACGTGGGCGACCTGTCGCACCTGCGGGTGCTGGGCAGCACCGGCTCGCCGCTGGCGGCGTCGGTCCAGGAATGGGGATCCGCGCTCGTGCGCGCGGCCGGCGCCGAAGATGTCTGGTGGTGCAACATCTCGGGCGGCACCGATTTCTGCGGCGCGTTCGTCGGCGGGAACCGCGAACTTCCCGAGGTGCCCGGGCAGATGCAGTGCCGCTTCATGGGCGCGGCGGTGTATGCGTGGAACGAAGACGGCCAGGCCGTGACGGACGAGGTGGGCGAACTGGTGTGCACCCGGCCGATTCCGTCCATGCCGCTGTATTTCTGGAACGACCCGGGCGATGCGCGCTACCTGTCGAGCTATTTCGACACCTACCCCGGCGTCTGGCGCCACGGCGACTGGCTGCAGGTGGGCGCCGACGGTGGCTGCGTGATCTACGGGCGCAGCGACGCGACGATCAACCGCCAGGGCCTGCGCATGGGCACCAGCGAGATCTACAACGCGGTGGAAGGCTTGCCCGAAGTGCTCGATTCCATGGTGGTCGACCTGGAATACCTGGGGCGCGAGAGCTACATGCCGTTGTTCGTGGTGCTGCGCGAGGGCCTGGCACTGGACGACGCGCTGCGCGGCAGGATCAACGACGCGATCCGGACCCGGCTGTCCCCGCGCTTCGTGCCGGACGACATCTTCCAGGTGGCCGAGATTCCGCGCACCCTGTCGGGCAAGAAGCAGGAATTGCCGATCAAGAAACTGCTGCTGGGCCAGCCGCTGGAGCGGGTGGTCAACCGCGAGGCCATGGCCAATCCCGGCAGCCTGGACTGGTACGTGGCGCTGGCGCATTCCCGAAAGCAGACGCAGGGCTGAGGGCGGCGGCAACGCCGCGCACCCTCGCCGCCGCGTGCGAGCATCATTGGCCCGCCTCGACCTTCGCCAGCGAGGCCGTGCTGGCACCGCCGTTGACGCGGGCCAGCTCGATTGCGAATTCAGGCCCATTGCGCATGCGCTCGTAGTTCGCCATGCGCTCGCGGTAGGTGGGCGAGACGCTGTCGTCGAACTCGCCGATGTCGCCCAGGCCGGCGCGCAGCCACAGGTTGCGATCAGCCTCTACCATCGCGCGCTGGACCATGCCGGGCGCCGGGTCGGGCGGACCGACGCGCAGTTCCGCCGGCCCGACTTGCGGCGAGGCGAAGTAGGCGGCCTGGACCTCATCGCGGCTGAGCGTGCTGGTGAACTGAATGGGCGGGCCGACCCATTCCTCGGCCGGGACGGTCTGCGCCGACACGATGGCGGCGGCCGACAGGCCCATGGCGATGGCGATGCCCAGGATGTTTTGCGAGCGGATCATGATGAAGTTCCTCGGTGGTTGGAGTTGCCG
>NZ_DASQBZ010000009.1:0-1829 GCF_035634955.1 Variovorax sp.
CATGATGTCGGTCACGCGCCTGACGCTCTCGACGATCTCTTCCATGGTCCGGCCGGCCTCCGCCACCTGGCGGCTGCCCTCCTCGACCTTGCCGACCGAGTCGTCGATCAATTGCTTGATCTCCTTGGCCGCCGCGGCCGAACGCTGCGCCAGGCTGCGAACCTCCGAGGCCACCACCGCGAAGCCGCGGCCCTGTTCGCCCGCACGCGCGGCTTCCACCGCCGCATTGAGCGCCAGGATGTTGGTCTGGAACGCAATGCCGTCGATCACGCCGATGATGTCCATCACCTTGCGCGACGACGTGTTGATCGAGCCCATGGTGTCCACCACCTGGCCCACCACGTCGCCGCCGCGCACCGCCACTTCCGATGCGGACACGGCCAGCTGGTTGGCCTGGCGCGCGTTGTCGGCGTTCTGCTTGACGGTGCTGGTCAGCTCTTCCATGGAAGCGGCGGTCTGCTCGAGCGAGCTGGCCTGCTCTTCCGTGCGCGACGACAGGTCCTGGTTGCCGCTGGCGATCTGGTTGGACGCGGTGGCGATGGTGTCGGTGCCAGAGCGCACTTCGCTCACCACCTTGGACAGGCTCTGGTTCATCTCGCGCAGGGCATGCATGAGCCGGCCGGTCTCGTCGCGGCTGCCGACCTCGATGCGCGAGCTCAGGTCGCCCGCGGCCACCTTCTCGGCCACGGCCACCGCCTTGCGCAGCGGGCCGGTGATCGAGCGGGTGATGAGAAAGCCGACGCCGCCGGCCAACAGCAGCGACAGGCCCGCGAGCAGGTTCACCAGCAGGCGCGAGCGCGCGTAGCCCTCGTCGGCCTCGGCGCGGACCTTCTCGGCCAGTCGGTTCTCGTGATCGATGAACTCCTGCACCGCCGTGATCGTGGTGCGCGCGGCAGGCTGGAAGCGATCCAGCGCGAAGTCCCTGGCTTCGTCGTTTCGGTTCTCCAGGGCCAGCTTGATGAGCTGCTGGTTCAGCGGCGTGCCGGTGGCCAGCGCCTTGTCGATGGCAGCCAGCAGCGCCTTGCCTTCGGGCGTGACGACGAGGCGGGTCAGGCGTTCACGCCCTTCGCGGAAGCGCGCGCTGGCAGTTTCGATCAGGCGAACCTGGCCCTGCATCTCCGACTTCTCGGTCAACAGGATGAGGTTGCTGTCGAGCAGCGCGATGTCGCGGATGGCCGCCGCCATTTCGTTGGCGCTGGCCAGCTTGACGTTGGTGCCGTTGATGACCCATTCGATGGTGTTCTGGCTCTGGCGCAGGGCCTGCAGCGAGAAGCCCGCGACGAGCATCAGCAGCAGCAGGACGAGGCCGAACGCCAGGGAAAGGCGGACGCCGAGGCGGGTGTTGGAGAGGAGTTTCATGTCTTTGTCGAAAGTGCAGCAGTGATCAGAACTCGGTCCAGTCGCCCGAGGGCTCGGCGGTCGCCAAGGCGGCGCCGCGCCGTGCGGCCGCCGTCGCCTCCGGCCGGTCCTCGGCCGGGGCATGCGACTTGCCACCGTTGGCCGGGCGGCTCCGGCCGGGGGCAGGTGCCGTTGCCGACGCCGATGCGCGGCCTGCGCCACGCGCCTGCGCAATCACCTGCGCCGCCGCGTCGTCGCCGCCGATCCTGAACACGCTGACCGACTGCACCAGGCTGCCGGCCTGGTCCTGCAGCGAGGCGGCGGCCGCCGCGGCCTCTTCCACCAGCGCGGCGTTCTGCTGCGTGACCTGGTCCATCTGCGTGATGGCCTGGTTGATCTGCTCGATGCCCGAGGTCTGCTCCTGGCTGGCCGAGGCGATCTCGCCCATGATGTCGGTCACGCGCTTGACGCTCTCGACGATCTCTTCCATG
>NZ_DASQBZ010000010.1:0-144845 GCF_035634955.1 Variovorax sp.
GCCGGCCATTGCCGACCTGATGGGCGGGCAGATCGACCTGCTGTGCGACCAGACCACCAACACCACCGGGCAGATCGAGGCCAAGAAGGTCAAGGCCTACGGCGTGGCCTCGCTCAAGCGGCTGACGACGCCGGCGCTCAAAGACATTCCGACGCTGGACGAGGCGGGGCTGAAGGACTTCCAGGTGACGATCTGGCACGGGCTGTACGCGCCCAAGGGCACGCCGGCGCCGGTGCTAAAGAAGATCAACGACGCGCTGAAGCTGGCGCTCAAGGACCCGGACTTCATCAAGAAGGAAGAGGGCCTGGGCGCGGTGGTGGTCAACGACAAGCGGGTCGAGCCGGCAGAGCACAAGAAGTTCGTCCAGTCCGAGGTGGCGCGCTTCGGCCCGGTCATCAAGGCCGCCGGCATCTACGTGGACTGATGCGCGGGCGCCGGGCGGCTGCGAAGCAGGCGGGCCAGGGTAATTCCGGCCCGGCAGGGCGCGAGGGTGTCACTATGATCGATTCCCCCTCCCGCCCACCTGCAGAGCGCCGCTCGCCGTTTTCGTGTCACTTCTTCTTTCGGCCGGACGCGCCATGCTGAAGTTGGCCGAGCCGTATCGCGCCGGCCTGGCCGGCACCTTCGATGATCCGCGCGACCATGCCGCGTCCCGGCGCTGGCGTCGGGCCGTGGCAATGGCGCTCTGGGCGTGCCTGATCGCCGCCGGCGGCGCGTTGGCCTACTTCATGGGAGAGCGCGCCGCGATCCGCTCGCTGCAGCAGGGCACGCTGCATCGGCTCGACATCTACGCCACCGGCTTGCGAAGCGAGCTCAGCCGCTTCGAGTACCTGCCGCAGGTGCTGTCCCTCAGCCCGGACATCCTCGACCTGCTGCGCACGCCGGCGGACCGCAACCTGCAACTGGCGGCCAACGCCTACCTCGAGACGGTCAATGCCCATGCCCAGGCTTCGGCCGCCTATGTCATGGACGTCAACGGGCTGACTCTTGCGGCCAGCAACTGGAACCAGCCGGGCAGCTTCGTGGACATGAATTTCTCGTACCGTCCGTACTTCCGCGATGCGCTGCGCGGGGTGCCGGGGCGCTTCTACGGCATCGGCACGGTCAGTCGCGAGGCGGGCTACTACTTCTCGTTCGGCGTGGTCGACGGCGGGCGGCAGGTGGGCGTGGCCACGGTCAAGGTCAACCTGGACAAGCTGGACGCCCCGTGGGCGCATTCTGCCGACCAGGTGCTGGCCATCGACGGCAACGGCGTGATCGTGCTGTCATCCGAGGCTTCGTGGAAGTTCCGGACCCTGCGCCCGCTGTCGAGCCAGACGCTGCAGCGGCTGGCGCAGACGCGCCAGTACACCGAGGCCGGCGCCCTCACGCCGCTGGACATGCGCGAGCACATGCCCTGGTCCGGCGGCTCGGGAACGGTCGTGCAGCTGAGCGCGACCGGTGCCGCGGGAGGCGGCACGCGCCAGCCGTTCGGCCCGGACTATCTCCTGGACAGCCGGCCGGTCGAAGGCACCGACTGGAAGCTGATCATGCTGTCGGACATGGCACCGGTGCACGCGCTGGCGCGCACCAGTGCGCTGGTGACGATGTTTGCGCTGGTCTTCCTGACGCTGCTGGTGATGTTCTTCCAGCAGCGCCGCCGCATCGTGCGCCACCGTCTGGCCGCGCGCGAGGCGCTGCAGCGGGCCCACGACGAGCTGGAGCACAAGGTGCAGCTGCGCACCGAGGCCCTGAGCGAGGCCAACCTCCATCTGCAGACCGAGGTGGCCGAGCGCAAGCGCGCCGAGGAGATCCTCAAGAACACGCTCGACGACCTCGTCCAGACCGGCAAGATGGCGGTGCTCGGCCAGATGTCGGCCGGCATCACGCATGAGCTCAACCAGCCGCTGGCGGCACTGCGCACGCTGTCGGCCAACGCGGTGGTGTTCCACGAACGTGGCCAGTCCGACCAGGTCGACCTGAACCTGCGCACGATCTGCCAGCTGACCGATCGCATGGGCCAGATCACGGCGCAGCTCAAGAAGTTCGCGCGGCGCTCGGGCGTGGAGTTGCAATCGGTCCCGCTGGAGGACGTGATCGCCGACGCGGTCTTCCTCCTCGGACAGCGCATCCGCCAGGAGCACATCGAACTCGAGCACCAGCTCGAGCCCGCGCTGTGCGCGCTGTGCGAGGGCAACCGCCTGGAGCAGGTGGTGGTCAACCTGCTGGTCAATGCCTTCGACGCGACCGCCGGCGTGCAGGGGGCGCGGCGGGTGCGCATCGTCGCCTGCCGGACCGCAGGCGGCGTGGCGCTGCAGGTGCATGACAACGGACCCGGCATCGCGCCCGAGGTCATGCCGCGCCTGTTCGAACCTTTCTTCACGACCAAGGAGCAGGGACTGGGGCTCGGCCTGGGCCTGGCCATCTCCGCCGGCATCGTGCGCGACTTCGGCGGCCTGCTGCGTGCCGGCCGCAGCAGCAGCCTCGGTGGCGCCGCCTTCATCGTTTCCCTGCGCAACGGACAACAAGAGACAAGACATGAACGAATCGCGAGAACTTGAAGTGCTGTTCGTCGAGGACGACCCGGCTGTGCGCCTGGGCAGCACGCAGGCGCTGCAGCTCGCCGGCCTGCGCGTGTCGGGCTTCGGCTCGGCCGAGAAGGTGCTCGACCATCTGGCGCCCGGCCTGGGCGGCGTACTGGTCACCGACGTCAAGCTGCCGGGCATGGACGGGCTGGCGCTGCTCTCGCATGCGCTCAAGGTGGACCCCGCGCTGCCGGTGATCCTGGTGACCGGGCACGGCGACATCACCATGGCGGTGCAGGCGATGCGCCTGGGTGCCTACGATTTCCTCGAGAAGCCGTTCTCGCCCGAGCAGCTGACCGAGGTGGTGCAGCGCGCCCTGGACAAGCGCGCGTTGAGCCTGGAAGTGGATCGCCTGCGCGGCCAGCTGGCGAGCTACGAGACCATCGAGGCCCGCCTGATCGGCCGCTCGGCGGCAATGCAGAAGCTGCGCCGCCTGGTGCGCGACGTCGCCCGCTCCGACGCCGACGTGCTCATCCTGGGCGAGACCGGCACCGGCAAGGAACTGGTGGCGCGCTGCCTGCATGAGGGCAGCCGCCGGCGCGACGGCAACTTCGCCGCCATCAACTGCGGCGGCATGCCCGAGGCGCTGTTCGAGAGCGAAGTGTTCGGCCACGAGGCGGGCGCCTTCACCGGCGCGGCGAAGCGGCGCATCGGCAAGATCGAGCATGCGCATGGCGGCACGCTGTTCCTCGACGAGATCGAGACCATGCCCATGAACCTGCAGGTGAAGATGCTGCGCGCCCTGCAGGAGCGCCAGTTCGAGCGACTCGGCTCCAACGAGCTGCGGCCCATGAACAGCCGGGTGATTGCCGCCACCAAGGCGGATCTGCTGGCGGCCGCGCGCGAGGGCCGGTTTCGCGACGACCTGTACTACCGGCTGGGCGTGGTGGTGCTGGAGCTGCCGCCGCTACGCGACCGGCGCGACGACATCCCGCTGCTGTTCACCCACTTCGCCATGCAGGCGGCGCTGCGCCACGAGCGCGAGTTGCCGGCCGTGCAGGCCCGCCACCTGGAAGCCCTGATGGCGCATGCCTGGCCGGGCAACGTGCGCGAGCTGCGCAACATTGCCGACCGGTTCGTGCTCGGCCTGTGGGATGGCGACGCCGCCATGCGCGACAGGCCGCGCGGCGAACGCACGCTGGAGGAGCAGATGGCGCAGTTCGAGCGCTACCTGATCCAGGAAGCGCTGGATGCCTGCGACGGCAGCGCCGCCGCCGCAGCAGAACGGCTTGGCGTGCCGCGCAAGACGCTCTACGACAAGATGCGGCGGCTCGGGCCGATGAAGGCTGCGGCGTAGGTGTCAGGACTGGGAGAGGTGCTGCCATGGTGACACGTTGATGTCGCGATCAGGCATCAACGCGAGGCCGCATATGCCATCGACCGGATTGCGCTACTGCAACCGCGTTCCTTCATACGCCCAGGCCACTCCTCGAAAGTCTTTTCCTGTCGAGCGCAGAGTTGTCTCAGTCAACTCGACAACAGAGAACTCGTTGACCGTGCCTCGAGGTGTGAAATCTTCGTATCGAAAGATGGGCTGCAACCCAGTCCGCGAGAGGAGTAGGGTCAGATCGACGTCGGCCTCTCCTTGTTGCTGCAGGACCGCTTTCACCGTCTTGGCGTCGGTCAGGCGAATGCTGTAGCCGCCATGTGTGGGCCGCCATGTTCCGGCTCCGACGACGCTTGAGACGGTGCTGAAGGGCGTGACGTCTGTTTTCAGTTCGCCGCTGAAGGCGTAGGAGCCATCCTTGCGAAGTGCTGAGATGCCACTGAATACAAACTCCCCCTTCGGCGTCTTCGCCCGCATTCGCCCCTTCCAGGCGCCGACCAGCGAAGATGTGGCAGTCGCATCACTGTGCGTCTGCGATCCTTGGATGACAATCGAGTTGTGGGAGCCACCGACGATGGTGCCGCCATGCAGCTGATTGTTGCTTCCGTGGATATTGACGACGCCGGACGGGTTGATGCGGGGTTCGTTCGAATGCTCTATGACAGAAGCTGCGATGGCACCCAGAGCCGCAACAAGAGGACCGGCAACAACAAGCAATAGTCGATTCTTCATAGTTGGGTGGGGACGGCGGGCTTTGGCGGTGCGACTGAGAAGGAGCCTGGATTGGACCGAGATCTTGGCCATGCTGCCGGTCGGAGACGCGATCCAGTTGCAATCGATTGCAACCGGCTACGGGACGTGAGCCGCGCAGCGCCGTTGAAGCTCAGTCCGCCAGCCTGAACAGGCTGGTCGCCACCAGGTCCAGCACCTCGCCGCCCACCTGGTTGAGCAGGCGCCAGCGCCAGCGCAGGATGCCCAGGTCCGCGCGCGAGGCCGATCGGCGTACTTCGAGCACCTCCGCATGCAGCCGAAGCGCGTCGCCCGGCCGCACTGGATTGGGCCACTTGACGTATTCCAGACCGGGCGAGGCGAAGGATTCGGAGCCGGCCAGCGCGGCATCGGCCACCAGCCGCATGGCGATGGCGCAGGTGTGCCAGCCGCTGGCGATCAGGCCGCCGAAGGTGCCGGCCTCGGCCCGCGCCGCGTCGACATGGAACCACTGCGGATCCCACTGGCTCGCGAAGCCCACGACGGCATCGGCCGTGACCACGTGCGGGCCGGCCTCGATCACCTGGCCCGGATGGAAGTCGGCGAACTTCATGCGCGTGCTGACCGGGCGCCGGCTCAGTAGGTCTCGAGGTGCAGCCGGCCTTCGCGCTTGAGCGCGGCGCCGACGGTGTCCCAGTCGAGGCCGGCGTCGGCGGCCACGTCGCGCAGCGCCAGCATCACGCCTTCTTCCATGCTCTTGAGGCCGCACACGTAGAAGTGCGTCTGCCCGTCCTGGAGCAGTTCTGCCAGGTCGGCGGCGCGTTCGCGCATGCGGTCCTGCACATAGCGCTTGGGCTGGCCGGGCGTGCGCGAGAAGGCGAAGTTGATGTCGATGAAGTCCTTGGGCAGGTTCTGCAACGGCCCGAAGTAGGGCAGTTCCTGCTGCGTGCGGGCGCCGAAGAAGAGCATCAGCTTGCCGCCCTCGAACTTGCCGCTCTTGCGCAGGCGCCGGCGCCATTCGGTCATGGCGCGCATCGGCGCGCTGCCGGTGCCGGTGCAGATCATGACGATGTGCGACTTCGGGTGGTTCGGCATCAGGAAGGTGTTGCCGAACGGGCCGATCACCTGCACCGTGTCGCCGACCTTGAGGTCGCACACGTAGTTGGAGGCGACGCCGCGCACGGGCTGGCCCTGATGGTCCTGCAGCACCCGCTTGACCGTCAGCGAGACGTTGTTGTAGCCGGGGCGCTCGCCGTTGCGCGGGCTGGCGATCGAGTACTGGCGCGCATGGTGCGGCTTGCCGGCGGCATCCGTCCCGGGCGGGACGATGCCGATCGACTGGCCTTCGAGCACCGGGAACGGCATGGTCCCGAAATCCAGCACGATGTGGTGCGTCTGGTTCTCGAAACCGGCCTCGGTGCAGTTGAAGTTGCCCACCACGGTGGCGGTGGTCGGGCTCTTGGGCGGATAGAGGTTGGTGTAGGCGTGTGCGGCCGACCAAGGCGGCGTGGCGGCGTTGTACTGCGCGGAGTTGAAGGCCACGGTGCCCGGCTCGGCCGCGGCGGCCGGTTCGGCTGCGGCGAGCGTCTGCTGCACTGCCTCGGCAGCGCCGTCGTCCACGCCCTCGGCCTCGAGCTGCTCGGGCGTGAGTTCGGCCGGCAGTTCGTCCCAGGTCAGCTGCTCCTCGATGGAATAGGCCTTGACCGCCGGCATGGTGCGCCAGTTGTCGATCGAGCCGGTGGGGCAGGGCGAGATGCAGGCCATGCAGCCATTGCACACGTCGGCCCGTACCACGTAGTTGCGATCGTCGTGCGTGATCGCGCCGACCGGGCAGGTGGCTTCGCAAGTATTGCAGCGGATGCAGATCTCGGGGTCGATCAAGTGCTGCTTGATCACGCCGGTGTTGACAACGGCCATGTCCATCGTGGGTCTCCTTGTGCCTCCCTCGTCGCCTGCCGCTCGTTCAGCCGAAGCGGACGTATTCGAAATCGACCGGCTGGCGGTTGATGCCCATCACCGGCGGCGCGATCCAGCCGGCGAACTTGCCGGGATCGACCACGCGGCCCATGAGCGAGGCGACGAAGGCAAAGTCTTCCGCCGTCGGCAGCCACTCGTCCTTGCGGGCCGACCATTCCTGCTCGTTGACCACGCGGCCGTCGGGCGACATCTTGATGCCCGCGAGCGCGCCGATCTGCCGGTTGAAGGCCTTGTGCGGCACCGTCAGGCGGGTGGGGATGCCAGCCTTCTCCAGCACCTTGTTCCAGCGGTTGACGCCGGCCACCGAGTCCTTGATGAAGTCGTCGCGCAGCACCTCGTTGAGGGCGTTGAGCATCGGCACGTCCTTCTCGACCAGCTGGCCATTCTGAACCTCGAGCACCTTGTAGGTCTGGCCCTTGAGGACGTGGTCGTCGTCGCGCTTGCCTTCCTCGTAGCGGCCTTTCAGGCCGGAGCTGTAGAAGGTGGCGGCATTGCTCGACTGGTCGGCGCCGAACAGGTCGATGGTCACCGAGTAGTGGAAGTTCAGGTAGCGCTGGATGGTCGCCAGGTCGATGGCGCCGGCCGCCCGCACCTTCTGCGGGTCATCGGTCTTGAGCTCGTTCATGACTTGCGCGGTGCGCTGCAGCACGCGCGAGACGCCCGATTCGCCCACGAACATGTGGTGCGCTTCCTCGGTCAGCATGAACTTGGTGGTGCGCGCCAGGGGGTCGAAGGCGGATTCGGCCAGCGCCGACAGCTGGAACTTGCCGTCGCGGTCGGTGAAGTAGGTGAACATGAAGAAGGCCAGCCAGTCCGGCGTCTTCTCGTTGAAGGCACCCAGGATGCGTGGGTTGTCTTCGTTTCCAGACTGGCGCTGCAGCAGGGCCTCGGCCTCTTCGCGGCCGTCGCGGCCGAAGTGCTTGTGCAGCAGGTAGACCATCGCCCACAGGTGGCGGCCTTCCTCCACGTTGATCTGGAACAGGTTGCGCAGATCGTACATGCTCGGCGCCGTCAGGCCCAGGTGGCGCTGCTGCTCGACCGACGCCGGCTCGGTGTCGCCCTGCGTGACGATGATGCGCCGCAGGTTGGCGCGGTGCTCGCCCGGGACGTCCTGCCAGGCCTTCTCGCCCTTGTGGTCGCCGAAGTGGACTTCGCGGTTGGCGTCGCCCGGGTTCAGGAAGATGCCCCAGCGGTAGTCGCGCATCTTCACGTGGCCGAACTGGGCCCAGCCCTGCGGGTCGACGCTGACGGCCGTGCGCAGGTAGACCTCGTGGTTGGTCGAGCCTTCCGGGCCGACGTCGTCCCACCAGTTGATGAAGTTGGGCTGCCAGCCTTCGAGCGCGCGCTGCAGCGTGCGGTCTTCCGACAGGTTGACGTTGTTGGGGATCTTCTCGCTGTAGTTGATCGAGCTCATGACAGGTCTTTCATCGAGATGGTTTGAATTCCGGGGGGCGTCTGCGGCTCAGACGCGGTTCATGTCGAAGCCCGCCTTCTGGCCGGTGCCGTAGACCTTCAGCGCGCCCTTCTCGCCGACTGCGTTGGGCCGGTTGAAGATCCAGTTCTGCCAGGCCGACAGGCGGCCGAACACGCGAGTGAGCATGTTCTCGCGGCTGGCGAAGCGCAGGTTCGCCTCCAGGCCGGTGAGCGCATCGGGCGACATGGCGGCACGTTCCTCGATCGCGATGCGGATCTCGTCGTCCCAGTCGATGTCGTCCGGCGCGGCGGTGACCAGGCCCAGCCCGAGGGCGGCGTCGCCGTCCAGCGCCTGCCCGATGGCCGCACGGGCGGCATCCATCGGGGCGGCTTCCTCGTAGAAGCGGCGTGCCAGGCGGCTCTGGCCGTTGACCATCGGCCAGGTGCCGAAGTTGAGTTCGCTCAAGGCGATGCGCGGCGCGCGCTCGGGCTCGTCGGGCAGCACCAGCATGTAGGCGCGGTCGGCGGCGAAGGCCAGTTCGGCGAGCGTGCCGGCGAAGCACGAGCCCGGCCCGATCAACGCGAACAGGCTGCGCGAGGATACGTCCAGGCGTGCCAGCGTACGGCGCAGCATGCCGATCGTCTCGCGCACCAGCCAATGGTCCTGGTTGGCCAGCAAGGCGGCGTCGCTTGCCAGCACTGCCTGCGCGTCTCCTTCGGTCTTGAGCAGCCAGGTGCCGATGTCGAGCTCGTTGGTGCGCATCGAAAGGATGGCGTCGTCCAGCTGGCGCGCCATGGCAAGCGGCCACCAGGATGCACCGGCCGCCTCGATGCCGGCGATGTCGCCCGGCTGCTTGCCGGACGGCGACTTGACGGTGAAAGTGGCGGTGCGGCGGCCGCGGTCGATCTCGACCTTCACGTATTCGTAGGTGAGGCTGTCGGGGCCATCCTCGCGCTCCAGGCGCGGCAGCTTGATGCCCTTGGCGTCGGCCGGGCGCTTGCTCGACGACGCCAGCTTCTGCGCGCGCGCGGCCACCGCGTCGGCGAACTGCGCCGGCTTGGCCACGGCGTCCACCAGGCGCCAGTCGACCGCGCGCTGGCCGCGAACGCCCTCGACGCTGGTGCAGAAGATGTCGGCCAGGTCGTGGCGCACGCGGCGCTTGTCGGTCACCCGGGTCAGGCCGCCGGTGCCGGGCAGCACGCCCAGCAGCGGCACCTCGGGCAGCGACACGGAAGACGAGCGGTCGTCCACCAGCAGGATCTCGTCGCAGGCCAGCGCAAGCTCGTAGCCGCCGCCGGCGCAGGCGCCGTTGACGGCGGCCAGGAACTTCAGCCCGGAATGCTCGGAGCTGTCCTCGATGCCATTGCGCGTCTCGTTCGTGAACTTGCAGAAGTTCACCTTCCAGGCGTGGCTCGACACGCCCAGCATGAAGATGTTGGCGCCCGAGCAGAAGATGCGGTCCTTGCCGCTGGTGACCACCACCGTCTGCACCTGCGGATGCTCGAAGCGGACGCGGTTGAGGGCGTCGGCCAGTTCGATGTCCACGCCCAGGTCGTAGCTGTTGAGCTTGAGCTTGTAGCCGGGACGGATGCCGCCGTCCTCGGCGATGTCGAGCGACATGCGAGCGACGTTGCCGTCGACCTCAAGCGACCAGTGACGGTACTGCGAGGGCTCGACGCGGTAGTCGACGCGAGGCGATGACGTGGAGGCGGAGTCGGTCATGCGGGATTCTCCTAATGAGCAAAATAATGCAAGTTCTGGCGAGCGATGCATGCATCATTATGCATGTTTTGTCGCGCGTCAAGCCCTGAATGTGTTTCTTACATCTCGCGCCGCTCAGGCGGCCCGCGTGATCGAGTCGCGCACGGCCTGGCGCAGCAGCGCAAAGGAGGACGCCAGGTCCCGTCCGCTCGTGTCCACCTTCAGGTCCGCCTTCGAATAGAAGGCGGCACGGCCCTGGAGGATGCGTCGCAGGTCGTCCATGGCTTCCTTGCTGGCCGCCATCGGCCGGGTGTCGCCCTGGGCGGCCACGCGGCCCATGTGTTCTTCCGGCGCGGCCTGCAACCAGACGGTGGTGCAATGCGCCAGCAGTTCGTTGAAGGTGGCCGGGTCGGACACGATGCCGCCGGGCGTGGCGATGACCACCTCGCTGTAGATCTGCACGGTTTCCTCCAGCGCCCGGCGCTCGTAGCGTCGGTAGGCGTTGGTGCCGTACAGGTCGTGGATCTCGCGCACGCTGCAGCCCGCAAATTTCTCGATCTCGCGGCTGAGCTCGATGAACGGAACGTCCAGGTCGTCGGCCAGCATCTGGCCCAGCGTGGACTTGCCCGCGCCCCGCAGGCCGACCAGCGCGATGCGGCGTCCCCGTGCCGGGTCGCTGGTGGCGTTCCCCAGCAGCTCGCCGATGGCCATGCGCACCCGGCGCAGGTCGGATTCATCGCGGTCCTGCAGCAACTCGCGGATGAGCAGCCACTCGGGAGAGGTCGTCGTCACGTCGCCGACCAGTTCCGCCACCGGGCACTGGAGCGCGCCGGCGACCTGCTGCAGCACCAGGATCGACGCATTGCCGATGCCGTATTCCAGGTTGGCCAGGTGCCGCTCCGACACGTCGGCCGCCTGCGCCACTGCCTTGCGCGTCAGTCCGCGCCGGGCGCGCAGGTTGCGCACGCGTTCGCCCAGCGCGGCCAGCAGCGGGCTCTTGCCTTCTTCGGCGCCTGGCGCCTGGGCGGTCTGGGTGGCCAGCAGCAATGCTTCGTCCGTTCGTTCGTTCATAGGGGCTCAACAGGCGGCGGGGGCGGCCGGCGGACCGGCTCGGGGTTAACACTGACCATGCACTATATTGCTTGACAGTGAACATGTCGATGTTTAATGTTTCCACAAGCAAGATACTGCACGCGACCCGAAGCTGCAAGCCAGTGCCACACCCCACGAAGCGCCCCACGCCATGTCCAAGCAAGCTTTTCACGAACACATTGCCGCGCTGACCGCGCAGATCGCCGGCCGGCCGCTCGACGCCGGGCTCGACCAATGGCTCAACGCCAACCATGGACCCGGCAGCGCCACCTACGAGCAGATCAAGGCCGATTGCCTGGCCGGCGTGGCCGAAGGCTGGGCGTGCGAGCGCGAGGGCGGCGGCATCCGCTACGGGCGGGTGTTCAAGGCCGACGATGCGTTGCGTCGGTTCTCGGTGGACGTGGTCGACATGCGGGACATCGCGGGGCCGCACCATGCGCATCCGCAAGGCGAGATCGATCTGATCATGCCGCTCGAAGGCGCGGCGCAGTTCGACGGCCGGTCGGCCGGCTGGTGCGTCTACGGGCCGGCAACGGCGCATCGGCCCACCGTGACGCAGGGGCGCGCGCTGGTGCTGTATCTCCTGCCGGAAGGGCAGATCGAATTCACCAAGGGAGCGGCCAAGTGAACCTGCCCGAACAATTCAACTTCGCCGAGCACCTGTTCGCGCTCAATCGCGGCCGGGCGGGCAAGGCGGCCTACGTCGACGACCGCGGCGCCCTGACCTACGGCGAACTGGAAGACCGCGCGCGCCGCCTGGGCGCCGCGCTGCTGGCCGCCGGCGTCGAGCCGGGCGAGCGGGCGCTGCTGCTGATGCTCGACGGCAACGACTGGCCGGTGAGCTTCCTCGGCAGCCTGTACGCAGGCGTGGTGCCGGTGGCGGTCAACACGCTGCTCACCAGCGACGACTACGCCTACATGCTGGCGCACAGCGAGGCGAGCGTGGCGCTGGTGTCCGGCGCGCTGCTGCCGATCCTGCAGGAGGCCATGGAAAAGGCGCCCGGCCATCGCGTCCGCACGATGTTCGTGTCGCAGCCCGAGGGCGAGCCCGACACCGGCGCGCAGGACATGGGGAGCGCCATCGCCGCCCAGGCGCCGTTGGCGCAGCCGGCGGCTACGGGGCCGCAGGACCATGCGTTCTGGCTGTATTCCTCCGGCTCGACCGGAAAGCCCAAGGGCACGGTGCACTCGCACGGCAATCCGTGGTGGACGGCCGAACTGTTCGGCAAGCCGGTGCTCGGCCTGACCGAGCAGGACGTGTGTTTTTCCGCTGCCAAGCTGTACTTCGCCTATGGCCTGGGCAATGCACTGACCTTTCCGCTGTCGGTCGGCGCCACCGTGGTGCTGATGGCCGGGCGGCCCACGCCGGACGCGGTGTTCGCGCGCTGGACCGGGGCGGGGGCGGCGCCGCGGCCGACCGTCTTCTTCGGCGCGCCCACCGGCTTCGCCGGCATGCTGGCATCGCCGCAATTGCCGGCGCGCGAGGCGGTGGCGCTGCGCATGTGCTCGTCGGCAGGCGAGGCGCTGCCGGCGGAACTGGCGCAGCGATTCAAGCAGCATTTCGGATGCGACATCGTCGACGGCATCGGCTCGACCGAGATGCTGCACGTCTTCATCTCCAACCGGTTGGGCGACATCCGGTACGGCACCACCGGCAAGCCGGTGTCCGGCTACGAGATCGAGCTGCGCGGCGAGGACGGCCAGGCCGTGCCGGTCGGCGAGGTGGGCGACCTCTACATCAAGGGGCCGAGCGCCGCGCTCATGTACTGGGCCAATCCGGAAAAGACCGCCCAGACCTTCCAGGACGGCTGGACGCGCAGCGGCGACAAGTACAGCCGCGATGCCGACGGCTACTACACCTACGCCGGCCGCAGCGACGACATGCTCAAGGTCAGCGGCATCTACGTTTCGCCGTTCGAGGTGGAAGCCACATTGATGCAGCACCCGGCGGTCTTGGAGGCCGCGGTGATCGGCACGCCGGATGCCGACGGCCTGACCAAGACCAAGGCGTTCGTGGTGTGCAAGAGCGGCCAGTCGGTGGATGCCGAGACGCTCAAGGCTTTCGTCAAGGAACGGCTGGCCGCCTACAAGTATCCGCGCCTCATCGAGTTCGTGGACGAGCTGCCGAAGACCGCGACCGGCAAGATCCAGCGCTTCCGCCTGCGCGAGCGCGAACAGCGGGCCGGAGCATGAGGCCGTCTCCGGTGACCGAGTTCGCCGAGATCGAGTGGCGCGGGCGCGACCTGCGCATCGAGTACCAGCGCATTGCGCCGGAGCGGGCAGCTGCGCCGCTGGTGGTGTTCCTGCACGAGGGCCTGGGCTCGGTGGCGATGTGGAAGGACTTCCCGCAGCGCCTGTGCGATGCCGGCGGCTATCGCGGGCTGGTCTTCTCGCGTCCGGCCTATGGGCGTTCCACGCCGCGCGCCGAGGACGAGGTGTGGGACGTCGACTTCATGCACCGCCAGGCGCACGAGGTGCTGCCGGCCTTCTTCGAGGCGGTGGGCGTGGGGCAGGGCGGCGACCTGCCCTGGCTGCTCGGGCACAGTGACGGCGGCTCCATCGCGCTGCTGTACGCGTCCCGCTTCCCGGACCGCGTGGCCGGGCTGGTGCTGATGGCGCCGCACGTCTTCGTCGAGGACGTGACGGTGGAGAACATCGAGAAGGCGCGCGAGGCCTACCTGCAGACCGACCTGCCGCAACGCCTGGGCCGCTACCACGACAGCGCCGATTCGGCCTTCTGGGGCTGGAACCGCATCTGGCTCCATCCGCCCTTCCGGCAATGGAACATCGAGGACGCGCTGCCGGCGATCCGCTGCCCGGTGCTGGCCATCCAGGGCATCGACGACGAGTACGGCACACTCGCGCAGATCCGCCGGATCGCAACCGGAGCCAGCCACGCCGCCGGCGGGGTGCAGCTGGCGGAATTGTCGGAGTGCGGGCATTCCCCGCATCGGGATCAGCCGGAAACGGTAATAGTTACGACACTTTCTTACATCCAACAATGGAGTTCTCGATGAGTCATTCCTTCACCCGCGTCGCCCTGTCTTGCCTGGCGCTGGCCAGCCTGGCCACCGTGGCGCAGGCGCAGCAGCAACCTCCGCTCAAGGTGGGCCTGATGCTGCCGTTCAGCGGCACCTACTCGGCGCTGGGCGTCGCGATCGAGAACGGCTTCCGGCTGCGCGTGCAGGAACTGGGCGGCAAGGTGGGCGGCCGCGAGATCGAGTACGTCAAGGTGGACGACGAGTCCGATCCGGCCAAGGCGACCGACAACGTCAACAAGCTGATCAAGCGCGACAACGTCGACGTGATCATCGGCACGGTGCACTCCGGCGTGGCAATGGCCATGGCCAAGGCGGCCAAGGAAAGCGGCACGGTCCTGATCGTGCCGAACGCGGGTGCCGACGCCGTGACCGGGCCGATGTGCGCCCAGAACATCTTCCGCAGCTCCTTCAGCAATTGGCAGCCGGCGTACGCTATGGGCGTGGTGGCGGCCAAGGAAGGTAAGAAGACGGCCATGACGATCACCTGGAAGTACGCCGCTGGCGACGAATCGGTGGCCGGCTTCAAGGAGGCTTTCGAGAAGGGCGGCGGCAAGGTCGTCAAGAACCTGACGGTGCCGTTCCCGAACGTGGAGTTCCAGGCGCTGCTGACCGAGATCGCGGCGGCCAAGCCGGACGCGGTGTACTCCTTCTTCGCCGGCGGCGGCGCGGTCAAGTTCGTCAAGGACTACGCGGCCGCGGGACTGAACAAGACGATTCCGCTGTACGGCCCGGGCTTCCTGACCGATGGCACGCTCCAGGCACAGGGCGACTCGGCGCAAGGCATGCTGACCACGCTGCACTATGCCGACGGCCTGAACACGCCGCGCGACAACGCCTTCCGCACCGCCTACGCGACCCAGTTCAAGCTGCAGCCGGACGTGTACGCCGTGCAGGGCTACGACGCGGCGCAGATGCTGGCGGCCGGCATGGCGGCGGTGAAGGGCGACATCGGCAAGAAGGCCGAGTTCGCGGCAGCCATCGAGCAGGCCAAGATCGACAGCCCGCGCGGCGCCTTCACCATGGGCAAGTCGCACAACCCGGTGCAGGACTTCTACCTGCGCAAGGTCGAAGGCGTCGAGAACAAGGTGGTGAACATCGCCGTCAAGGGCCTGGCCGATCCGGGCCGCGGCTGCAGGATGTAAGTTCCGCTGCATGGCTGGCCCGCTGCGCGGGCCGGCCAACGATGTCCGCAGGCGCCGGCCGCGTGCCGGCACGGCGCTGGCGCGCGGCGGCCTTCGATCCGGCCCTTGGCCTCGATCTTGCGTTGCCGGGGCGCATGCACCTGCCGCTTTCCAGCGGCGGGCCCTTTGCTTATTGAGACTCGTCGGTGGACTTCGGTACCTTTCTCGTTCAATGCCTGAACGCCGTCCAGTACGGGCTGCTGCTGTTCCTGGTGGCCTCTGGCCTGACGCTGATCTTCGGGATCATGGGCGTCATCAACCTGGCGCACGGCAGCTTCTACATGATCGGCGCCTACCTGGCGTTCTCGCTGGCGCCGCTGTTCGGCGACAACTTCATCCTCATGCTGCTGGCCGGCGTGGTGCTCACCGCCGCGCTGGGCTACGTGCTCGAATGGGCCTTCTTCAGCTACCTGTATCAGCGCGACCATCTTCAGCAGGTGCTCATGACCTACGGGCTGATCCTCGTGTTCGAGGAACTGCGATCGATCCTGATCGGCAATGACGTGCATGGCGTGCCGCTGCCGGCCTGGCTGGGCGGAAGCTTCGCGCTCGGCGACCTGATGAGCTACCCCTGGTACCGGATCTTCGCCTCGGTCGCCTGCATCGTGGTGGCGGTCGCGCTGTACTACGTGGTCAACCGCACCCGGCTCGGGATGATGGTTCGTGCCGGCGCATCCAATCGCGACATGGTGCGCGGCCTGGGCATCGACATCCGGCGCCTCTACCGCATCGTGTTCGCCGCCGGTGTGGCGCTGGCGGCGCTGGCCGGCATGATCGCCGCGCCCATGAGTTCGGTCTATCCGAACATGGGCGCGAGCGTGCTGATCATCTGCTTCGTGGTGGTGGTGATCGGCGGCATCGGCTCCATCACCGGCGCGCTGGTGGCGGCGCTGCTGGTCGGCTTCGTGGACACCTTCGGCAAGGTGTTCTTCGCCGAATTGAGCGGGGTCGGCATCTACGTGCTGATGGCCGTCATTCTCATCTGGCGCCCCGAAGGGCTCATGGGGAAGAAGGCGTGAACCGGCTCTCCAGTTTCCTGCCGCTCGCCTGCGCCGTGGTGCTGGCGATTGCCGGCCCGCTGCTGAGCCCCTACGCGGGCGACTTCGTGGTCAAGGTGATGATCCTGTCGATCTTCGCGCTGAGCCTGCAGTTGCTGGTCGGCATGACCGGCCTGGTGAGCCTGGGCCATGCCGCGTTTTACGGCATCGGCGCATATGCCACGGTGCTGGCCTCGGGCAAGGACGGCGGCTCCATCGCCTGGCTGCTGCCGCTGGCCATGGCGTGCGCGGCCGGCTATGCGCTGGTGGTGGGCGCGCTGAGCCTGCGCACCCGCGGCGTGTACTTCATCATGGTGACGCTGGCGTTCGCGCAGATGGCGTTCTTCGTCTTCCACGATACCGACGTGGGCGGCGGCAGCGACGGCATCTACCTGTACGTGCGGCCCGTGCTCGGCGCGCTCGACATGGAGAACCGGCTGACGCAGTTCTACGTGGTGCTGGCGGCGCTGGTCTTCACCTACGCGCTGCTGGTGCTGATCGGGCGGTCGCGCTTCGGCGCTGCGCTGGCGGGCATCCGGGTCAACGAGCAGCGCATGCGCGCGGCGGGCTTTCCGGTCTACGGCTACAAGCTGGCGGCGTTCGTCATCGCCGGGGCGCTGGCCGGGTTGGCGGGCTTCCTGCTGGCCGCGCGCGACGGCGTGGTCAATCCGGAGCTGCTGTCCTGGCACAACTCGGGCGACGTGCTGCTGATGATCATTCTGGGCGGGCTGGGGCGGTTGCGCGGGGCGGTGATCGGCGCCGCATGCTTTACCGTCCTCAAGGAGGTGCTGGCCACGCAATCCTTCGTCGGGCCGCTGGCGGACCACTGGCAGCTTACGCTGGGCCTGGCCATCATCGTCTTCGTCGCGCTCCTGCCCAAGGGCATCATCGGCCTGGCCGAGCGGCTTTCTCCCCGCGCATGAAGGCGCCCGAGTCATGAACGCACTGCTTTCAGTCAATTCGCTCACCCGCCGCTTCGGTGGGCTGGTGGCGGTCAACGAGATCACGCTGGACCTGCACCGGGGCGAGGTGCATGCGGTGATCGGCACCAACGGCGCCGGCAAGTCCACGCTGATCAACATGCTGTCGGGCGAGATCGGCGTGTCGGCCGGCCAGATCCGGCTCGACGGGCAGGACATCACGCGCCGGTCGCAGGCGCTGCGGGCCCGCTCCGGCGTCGGTCGCAGCTACCAGCGCACCACCATTTTCCCGGAGTTCACCGTGCACGAGAACTGCCGGCTGGCCGCGCAGGCAGCGACGCCGCGTCCCTGGGCGATCTGGCAGAGCGCGAGCGGCTGCAGCGGCAGCAACGCGGCGGCCGCGGAGGCGCTGGCCGCGGCCGGCTTGGCCGAGGTGGCGCAGCGCGTCGCCGGCACGCTGAGCCACGGCGCCAAGCGGCAACTGGAGGTGGCGATGTGCCTGGCCACCCGGCCGCGGGTGCTGCTGCTGGACGAGCCGCTGGCCGGCATGGGGGCCGAGGAAACCGACCGCATGCTCGCGCTGCTCGAGCGCCTGCGGGCCAACCATGCCATCTTGCTGGTCGAGCACGACATGGACGCGGTGTTCCGCATTGCCGACCGCATCACGGTGATGGTCAACGGCGCGGTCATCGCCAGTGGCGACCCGGCGTCGATCCGCGAGAACTCCGAAGTCCGTACCGCCTACCTGGGCGAGGAGCACTGATGCTCGATATCAAGGGCCTCAACACCTACTACGGCGACAGCCACATCCTGCGCGGCGTCGACGTTGCCTTGCCGACGGGCACGTCCGTCGGGCTGCTGGGCCGCAACGGCATGGGAAAGACCACGCTGATCCGCAGCCTGATGGGCTACGTGCGGCCGGCCTCGGGCCGCGTGATGGCCGACGACCGCGACGTGACGGGCTGGGCGCCCGAGAAGATGGCCCGCCTGGGCATCGGCTACGTTCCCGAAGGACGGGGCATCTTCCCCAACCTGTCGGTGCGCGAGAACCTGGTGATGAGCGCGCGCCCCGGCCCGGGCGGCCAGCGCGACTGGACCTTCGACCGCGTGATGAGCACCTTTCCCCGGCTGGCGGAGCGGCTGGCGCACGGTGGCCAGCAGTTGTCCGGCGGCGAGCAGCAGATGCTGTCGATCGGGCGCGCGCTGATGACCAATCCGCGCCTGATGATCCTGGACGAGGCCACCGAAGGCCTGGCGCCGCTGGTGGTGGCCGAGATCTGGCGCGTCATCGGCGAAATCCGGGGCACGGGCATCTCGACCCTGATCGTGGACCGCGACTGGCGCAAGGTGCTTGGCCACACCGACCGCGCGGTGGTCATGGAGAAGGGCCGCATCGTGCTCACCGGGGAATCGGCTCCGCTGCTGGCCGAACCGGCGCAGGTGTCGCAGTTGCTGGGCGTCTGAACTTCAGGCCGAACAGCGGGCGCAGCCAGGGCACCCGGCGGATCAGGCCGTCGGTGAGCAGCCAGCAGCCCAGCAGGGTCGCGGCCAGCAGCAGCAGCGGCTCGGCCGCCGGACCAAGGTGCAGCGGCGCCAGCATGAATGCGGTGGCGACGATCAGCGTCTGGTGCAGCACGTACCACGGATAGACAGACTCGTTGGCCCAGGCCAGCCAGGGCCAGGGGCGGTTCAGCCAGCGGTGGCCGAAACCCAGGATGGCGGCCAGTGCGCTCCAGGCGTACAGCGCGCGCAGCGCCTGGCGCGCTTCGCTCCAGTCGGGCGCCAGACTGCGCGCGGCCATGTACGCAGCCAGCGCCACCAGCGCCAGGACCAGCGCGCGGCGGCGCAGGCGCATCAGTTCGGCCCAGGCGCCCGCATCGGTTCCCAGGAGAAATCCGTAGGCGAAGACGGTGAAATACAGCGGGTGCAGGTAGCCGTCGTGCAGCAGGTCGTGCGTGGCCGGGAAGCGCGGCGCCAGCAGCAGGCCGTACGCGGCCAGCGGCAGCGCGGGCAGCAGGAGCATCCACCAGCCGCGCAACGCACAGCATGCGGCGCGCAGCCGCTGGCCCGCCGGGTGTCGCCACAGCGGCAGCAGCAGGCACATGGCCGCCGTGTAGGCGAACAGGTAGGGCAGGTACCACAGGTGGTTCCAGGTGATGCCGAAGGCGGAGCCGGAAAAGGCACCTTCGGGCCAGGGACCCATTGCCCAGTAGCGCAACACGAAGGCGCCGGGTCCCGGTGCCACGGCGCCTCGGGTGACCGCCTCGGCATAGGCCTGCCAGGCGACCACCACCCACATGCCGAACACCAGCGGCACGAGCAGGCGCCACGCGCGGCGGCCGAGCAGCCGCAGCGGCGGCGCGCGGCGCGCCAGCAGGGCGAAGGCCACGCCGGAGAGCAGGAACACCAGGTCCATGCGCCAGATGTTCAGGGCCAGCATCGGCCATTGCAGCCAGCTGGCCGGGTGGGCGCTTTTCAGGTGCCAGGGCCAGGCGGCCACGTAGTACATGCCCACGTGATAGAGGATGAGCAGCGCGAAGGCGAGGGCGCGCAAGGCGTCGATGTCATGGCGGCGGTCGGTGGAAGGCATGGCGCGGTACTCCGGCGGCAATGGAGTGGGCATGCTGCGCCGGCCGCGTCCGCACGGGGCCGTGCGCGGGATGCCCGGGGTGCGCCGCGTGACGGGCGGTGCGCCGCGGGGACGAAATTCGGCCGCACGAGCCGGCGCGGGCCGCAAAATCGCGCGCATGCAGGCCACTGCGCCCAATCTGTTCGAGCGTTTCCGGCCGTACCGCCGCCGGGCCGAGGTCGGCTTCTGGCTGGGGCTGCTGGGGTTGCAGGTCGCGGCCAGCGTGGCCGTTGCGTTGGTGGATGCGCGCAGCGGCGGCCGCGTCGTGGCGTTCTGGCAGGTTCTGGTCTGGGAGCTCAGCAGCCACCTCGTCATCCTCGCGCTGGTGCCGGCGGTGCTTGCCTTCGAGCGCCGCTTTCCGCTGGACGGCGGCCGCTTCTGGCGCCATCTGCCCTGGCATGCCGCGGGCAGCGTCCTGTTCAGCCTGCTGCATGTGGCGGGGATGGTGGCGCTGCGGCGCTTGGCCTATGCGTGGGCCGGCGACCGCTATGAATTCGGCGAATGGTCGAGCCACTGGCCATACGAGTATTTCAAGGACGTGCGCACCTACGCGCTGATCCTGCTGCTGCTGGCGGGCTACCGGCTTTTCATGCTGCGGCTGCAGGGCGAGGCGCGGGTGCTGGACGACCCCGAAGGCGTGCGGCCGGATCCGGCGGGCGGGTCGGGTGCCGGCGCGCCGGACGATGCGCCTTCCACGCCGGCAAGCCCCGCGGTGGCCGCGCGGCCGGAGCGCTTCCTGGTGCGCAAGCTCAGGCGCGAGTTCCTCATCGCCGCCGCCGACATCGAATGGGTCCAGGCGCAAGGCAACTACGTCGGGTTGCACGTGAACGGCCACGACTACCTGCTACGCGCCACGCTCGCGGATTTCCTGCGGCAGCTCGACCCGGCGCGGCATGTGCGGGTGCACCGCAGCTGGGTGGTGCACCTGGACCGGATCGCGGAGATCGAGCCGCTCGAAGGCGGCGACGCCCGCCTGCACATGCACGGCGGCGGGCAGGTGCCCTGCAGCCGGCGCTACCGTGCCAATCTGCAGTCGGCGGCGCCGGGGTGAATCAGGGCTGCATGCCGGCCAGGTAGGGCTCCGGATCGACCGGCTGGCCGCTTTTGCGGATCTCGAAGTGCAGCATGCTGGTGCCTTCGGGGTTGCGGCCGATCTCGCCGATCTTCTGGCCCTGGGTCACGCTCTGGCGCTCCTGCACCAGCACCACCCGGTTGTAGGCGTAGGCGGTGAGGAACTCGTCGCCATGGTCCACGATGATCAGGTTGCCGTAGTTGCGAAGTTCGTCGCCCACGTACACCACGCGGCCGCTGGCGGAGGCGAGCACGGGATCGCCCAGGCGGCCGCCGATGTCGATGCCCTTGTTGTCCTGGCCGTCGAAGCGGGTCAGCACCGGACCATTGGCCGGTCGGATGAAGCGCGCGGCTTGCGGGGCCACGGCGCTGCCGGGCACGGCGGCGCCGGGTTGGACCGGCTGCGTCATGCCGGGCGGCATGGTCCCGGGCGGCGTGCCGGGAGGCACCGTTCCCGGCGGTACCGTCCCGCCGGCCGCGCCCGTCGCCGGATAGGGCGTCATGGGCGGCAGCGGGACCGTGTTGCAGGCGCTGAGCAGGACGGCGCAGGCGGCCAGGGGCAGGACATGGGCGCCGCGCCAGAGCCTGGACGGCCAGGGTGAGCGGCGAAGATGGCGGGTGTCGAGGCTGCGATCTTGGTCTTGTGGCATGGCTTTCTGGATGTGCGTTCGAGCGGCGATGTTCCCACACACCGGTCGCAGCGGCCATAGGAAGCGTCCTGCACAGCCGGCGCGCCCGGTGGGCAAGCGCGCCCGGGTCAGGTGATGTCCACCGTGTGGATGCGGCCGAAGTTGCCGCTGCGGCGGTCTTCGAAGTACAGGCGCAAGGCTTCGCGCACGGTGCGGAAGGCGATGTCGTCCCACGGAATTTCCTCTTCGTGGAACAGGCGCGCCTCGATCGTTTCGTGGCCAGGGTCGAAGCGGTCGTCGAGCAGTTCGGCGCGGTAGAACAGGTGCACCTGGCCGACCCGCATGACGCTCATCACCGCGAACAGGTCGCCCATGCGGAAATTGGCGCCGGCTTCCTCGGTGGTTTCGCGGGCCGCGCCCTGGGCAACGGTTTCCTCGAGCTCCATGAAGCCTGCCGGCAGTGTCCACTTGCCCCAGCGCGGCTCGATGTTGCGCTTGCACAGCAGCACCCGGTCGTCCAGAACCGGGATCGTGCCGACCACGTTGAGCGGGTTCTCGTAGTGGATGGTGTCGCAGTTGGGGCAGACGGCGCGCTCGCGCGTGTCGCCGTCGTCCGGGATCCGGTAGGCGACCGCGCTGCCGCAGTTCTTGCAGTGCCTGATCGGGGCGCGCTGGAACATCGGGTCGTCAGGCGACCTTGACGCTCAGCTCCGGCAGGCCGGCTACGCCGCCCACCAGCGTGTCGCCGGCCACCACTGCGGCGACGCCTTCGGGCGTGCCGGTATAGATGAGGTCGCCCGGCTGCAGGTCCCAGGCGGCGGACAGGTGCTCGATGGTTTCGGCGATGTTCCAGATCAGCTTGGACACATGGCTGCGCTGGCGGTCCTGGCCGTTGACCTGGAGCCAGATCTCGGCGCTGGCCACGTCGCCGGCGCGGGCGGCCGGCACGATCGGGCCGACCGGCGCCGATTGTTCGAATGCCTTGCCGATGCACCAGGGGCGTCCCTGCTTCTTCATGTCGTTCTGCAAGTCGCGGCGGGTCATGTCCAGGCCGACCGCGTAGCCGTAGATGTACTGCATGGCGTCCGCCGCCTTGATGTTCCTGCCGGCCTTGCCGATGGCCACGACCAGCTCGATCTCGTGGTGCAGGTTCTTGGTCAGCGTGGGGTAGGCGATGGTGCCGGTCTGGCCGGCCTCCACCACCACGGCGGCGCTGGCCGGCTTGAGGAAGAAGAAGGGCGGCTCGCGGCCGGTGAAGCCCATTTCCTTGGCGTGCTCCTCGTAGTTTCGCCCGACGCAATAGATGCGGTGCACCGGAAAGCGTCCGGTTTCGCCCACGACGGGGATCGAAACCATGGGAGGGGGTGAAACGACGTACTCGGAAGCCATGACGTAAGTATTCCTTTAGATTGCGAAAAGCGCACCGGGCCGCACCCGCATGGGGGCTCAGCCGGACACAGCCCGGCAGTGTGCCAGAGCAGGCCGGGGCTTGCTTGTGCGGCCACTGCCGGGCGCCTATGCTCGCCTGACCATGAAGCTCTACAACTACTTCCGATCGTCCGCCTCCTACCGTGTCCGCATTGCCCTGGCGCTCAAGGGCCTGCCCTACGACTACGAGGCCGTGCACATCGCGCGCGGCGACCACAAGAAGCCGCCTTTTGCCGACAAGTCCGCCGACATGCTGGTCCCGATGCTGGAACTGGACGACGGCCAGCGCCTGTCGCAATCGATGGCGATCATCGAATTCCTCGACGAGACGCATCCCGAGCCGGCGCTGCTGCCGGCCGATCCGCTGGGCCGGGCGCGGGTGCGGGCGCTGGCCGAGACGGTCGCCTGCGAGATCCATCCGCTGAACAACCTGCGCGTTCTCAAATACCTGGTGCGTGAACTGAAGGTGGAGGACGAGGCCAAGAACACCTGGTACCGGCACTGGGTGCGGGAAGGCCTGCTGGCCTTCGAACGCCAACTCGCCCGGCTGCCCGCCTCGACCTATTGCTACGGAGAATCGCCCACGCTGGCCGATTGCTGCCTGGTGCCGCAGATATTCAACGGCCAGCGCTTCGGCTGCGACATGAGCGGCCTGCCCCGCACCATGGCGGCGTACGAGGCCTGCATGAAACTGGACGCCTTCGACAGCACGCAGCCGTCGCGCTGTCCGGACGCCGAGGCGTGATCGCGGGCGACCTCGATCCCCGCTGGATCGTGCCCGACTGGCCGGCGCCCGCAGGCGTGCGCGCCGTGTGCACCACCCGGGCCGGCGGCGTCTCGCAAGGCCCCTACGCCAGCCTCAACCTCGGCGACCACGTCGGGGACACGCCAGCTGCCGTGGCGGCCAACCGCGAGCGCGTCGCACGGGCCATCGGCGCCCGGCCGGTGTTCCTGAGCCAGGTGCATGGCACCGGCGTGTCGGTGCTCGACGACGGCACGCCGGATGGCACCAAGGCCGATGCCGCGTGCACGACGCACGAACGGGTCGCCTGCACGGTGATGGTGGCCGACTGCCTGCCGGTGCTGCTCACCGATGCCCAGGGGCGGCGCGTGGCGGCCGCGCATGCCGGCTGGCGCGGCCTGGCCGCGGGCGTGCTGGCGCGCGCGGTGCAGGGGTTCGACGACGACCGCGGTCGCCACGGGCAGTTGATGGCCTGGCTGGGGCCCTGCATCGGGCCGCGTGCGTTCGAGGTGGGCAGCGAGGTCAAGGCGGCCTTCGAGGCGGTGGATGGCGGGGCGGCCGCGCATTTCAGGCCGGGCGCAGCGCCCGGAAAATGGCTGGCCGATCTGCCGGCGCTGGCCCGCCGGCGCCTGGAGTCGCTGGGGGTGCGCGAAGTCTGGGGCAACGACGGCAGCGACGCCTGGTGCACGGTGGCCCAGGCATCAAGGTTCTTCTCGTATCGGCGCGACGGGGTTTGCGGGCGCTTCGCCGCCCTGGTCTGGCGCAGCTGAGGCTGCCTGGCGCGCCGCCTCCCGGGCGCGCTGCCTGCGCCGCCGCGCCGGTGTCCCGCCAAGGTAGGCCACCAGCGCCATCGGCACCAGCCCATACAGGACGAAAGTGATGATGGCGCCCAGGACGGTGCCGTTGGTGTTGGTGGCTTCGGCCACGGCCATCATGACGGCGACGTAGAGCCAGGCGATGATCACGAGATGCATGGGCAGGGCGGGCGCGTCCGCGGACTTCGCAGCGCGTTGGCAGGGTAGGTCGAATGCAGCATACTCAATCCCGTGCCAGCAATATCGACCAGCGAATAGGGAGAAAGTCAGCATGAGCCAGCGCGCCTCGAACACGGCAGACCCGACGGGTCTTCTGCAGAACGGTTGGAACCAGGCGCTGGCATCGATGCGGGCCTTCGCCGGCGGCAACGAGGGCGGCCGGGACCATGCTCCGGTCGGCTTCGATCCGGACAAGCTCCAGGGCATCCAGCAGGAATACATCGCGCAGGCCACCCGGCTGTGGCAGGACGGCTTTGCCGCCCACGCCTGCGCCGACCGGCGCTTCTCGGCCGAGGCCTGGAGCCAGAATCCGGTGGCTTCCTTCGGCGCCGCCATGTACCTGCTCAATGCCCGCACCCTGATGGCGCTGGCCGAATGCGCCGAAGGGGATGCCAAGACGCGCAGCCGGCTGCGGTTCGCGGTCGAGCAATGGATGGCCGCCAGCGCGCCGAGCAACTTCCTGGCCTTCAATGCCGAGGCCCAGCGCAAGGCGATCGAGACACAAGGCGAGAGCATTGCCCGCGGCATTCGCAACCTGCTGGCCGACGTTCGCCAGGGCCACTTGAGCATGACGGACGAAAGTGCCTTCGAGGTGGGGCGCAACGTCGCCGTCACCGAAGGCGCGGTCGTCTACGAGAACGAGCTGTTCCAGTTGCTCGAGTACAAGCCGGCCGGGGCCAAGGTGTTCGAGCGGCCCTTCCTGCTGGTGCCGCCGTGCATCAACAAGTTCTACATCCTCGACCTGCAGCCCGAGAATTCGCTGATCCGCTATGCGGTCGACCAGGGTCACCGGGTGTTCGTGGTGAGCTGGCGCAACCCGGACGAATCGCTGCGCGAAGCCACCTGGGACGACTACATCGAAAGCGCCGCGATCGAGGCGATCCACACGGTGCAGGAAATCAGCGGCAGCCCGCAGATCAACGCGCTGGGCTTCTGTGTCGGCGGCACCATCCTGAGCACCGCGCTGGCCGTTCTGGCTGCGCGCGGCGAGGACCCGGTGGCCTCGGTCACGCTGCTGACCACGCTGCTCGACTTCTCCGACACCGGCATCCTCGACGTGTTCATCGACGAGCCCAGCGTGCAGTTCCGCGAGATGCAGATGGGCAGCGGCGGGCTGCTCGCCGGCGGCGACCTGGCATCGACCTTCAGCTTCCTGCGCCCCAACGACCTGGTCTGGAACTACGTGGTCGGCAATTATCTGAAGGGCGAGACACCGCCGCCGTTCGACCTGCTGTACTGGAACTGCGACGCCACCAACCTGCCCGGCCCGTTCTACGCCTGGTACCTGCGCAACACCTATCTCGAGAACAAGCTGGCCGTGCCGGATGCGTTGACCGTGTGCGGCGAGAAGGTCGATCTCGGCCGCATCAAGGCGCCGGCGTACATCTACGGCTCGCGCGAGGACCACATCGTGCCGATCGGCGGCGCCTATGCGTCGACGCAGCTGCTCAAGGGCAAGCGCCGTTTCGTGACGGGGGCCTCGGGCCACATCGCTGGCGTGATCAATCCGCCGGCCAAGAACAAGCGCAGCCACTGGATCCGCGAGGACGGCAAGCTGCCGCCTTCGCACGAGGAGTGGATCGCCGGCGCCACCGAGCATCCCGGCAGCTGGTGGACCGACTGGTCGCGCTGGCTGACCTCGCACAGCGGCCGCAAGGTGGCTGCACCCAAGACCTATGGCCGTGGACGAAAATTCCAGGCCATCGAGCCGGCGCCGGGCCGCTACGTGAAAGCCAAGGCCTGACGCCAAGAACATCCCTACCCCCCAGGAGAACAGCACATGGAAGACATCGTCATCGTTTCGGCGGCTCGCACCCCGATCGGAAAGTTCGGCGGCTCGCTCGCCGGCATCGCAGCCACGGAGCTGGGCGCCATCGTGATCAAGGAAGTCCTCTCGCGCGCCAAGCTGTCGAACGACCAGGTGGGCGAGGTGATCATGGGGCAGGTGCTGGCGGCGGGCTGCGGCCAGAATCCGGCGCGGCAGGCGCTGATCAAGAGCGGCATCACCAACGCGACGCCGGCACTGACCATCAACGCGGTGTGCGGCTCGGGCCTCAAGGCCGTGATGCTGGCAGCGCAGGCGGTGGCCTGCGGCGACAGCGAGATCGTGGTTGCAGGCGGCCAGGAAAGCATGAGCCTGGCGCCGCACGTGCTGCCCAACTCCCGCAACGGCCAGCGCATGGGCGACTGGAAGCTGGTCGACACGATGATCGTGGACGGCCTGTGGGACGTCTACAACCAGTACCACATGGGCATCACCGCCGAGAACGTGGCCAAGAAGTACGGCATCGACCGTTCCGCCCAGGACGAGCTTGCCCTGGCCAGCCAGACCAAGGCGGCCGCCGCGCAGGACGCGGGCAAGTTCAAGGACGAGATCGTTCCGGTGGACATCCCGCAGAAGAAGGGCGACCCGGTCGTCTTCGACAAGGACGAATTCATCAACCGCAAGACCAGCGCCGAAGGCCTGGCGGGCCTGCGCCCGGCCTTCGACAAGGCCGGCGGCGTGACGGCCGGCAATGCCTCGGGCCTGAACGACGGTGCCGCCGCCGTGGTGGTGATGAGCGCCAAGAAGGCCGAGGCGCTGGGCCTCAAGCCGCTCGGACGCATTGCCAGCTATGCCACCACCGGCCTGGACCCGGCGTACATGGGCATGGGGCCGGTCCCGGCTTCGCAGAAGGCGCTGCAGCGCGCCGGCTGGAAGCCGTCGGATTTGGACCTGCTGGAGATCAACGAGGCGTTCGCTGCCCAGGCCTGTGCCGTGCACAAGGAAATGGGCTGGGACATCAACAAGGTCAACGTCAATGGCGGCGCCATCGCGCTCGGACACCCCATCGGCGCGTCGGGCTGCCGCATCCTGGTGACGCTGCTGCACGAAATGCAGCGCCAGAACGCCAAGCGCGGCATCGCCTCGCTGTGCATCGGCGGCGGCATGGGCGTGGCGCTGACCATCGAGCGCTGAATACCGACCGCGCCTGCAAGGAGATCCTCCCATGAGCAACCACGTCTACAAGATCCTGGAGCTGACCGGATCATCCACCGAGGGCAGCGACGACGCGGTGCGCCGCGCCATTGCCAAGGCAGGCGAGACCGTGCGCAACATCCAGTGGTTCGAGGTGCTGGAAACGCGTGGCCACGTGACGGACGGCAAGGTCGCGCACTGGCAGGTGACGGTCAAGGTCGGCTTCACGCTCGAATAGCGCCGCGCCGGCGCCGCGCGCGCGCCGCCTGCCGTTCAGCCCAGCTCGACCATCACCGGCTGGTGGTCCGAGACCTGGGTGGCCGTGTCCACCTCGATGCGGCGCAGGCGCGGCGCCAGCGCATCGCTGAGGAACACGAAATCGCAGCTGACCGGATCGGGCCCGTAGCGCTGGTCGTACAGGCGGAAGGTGGGCGGGTGCGGCAGGTCGCCGTGCGCGATGCGCCAGGCGTCCTGCAACCGGCGCGGTGTGCCGGGCATGGGCTCGAACGCTTCGAGCAGTGCGGCGTAGGCCGGGTCGGCCGCGGACATGTTGAAGTCGCCGCACAGCACGGCCTGCTCCGTGTGCACCTTGGGCTGGAACGGCGAGCCGGGCTCCTCTCGCTTCGGCGGTGCCAGCGCCTGGGCGCTGGCTTCGGCATGCAGGGCGCGCAGCGCCTGTGCCTGCGCCATGCGCTGCGGCGCCGAGTAGTACTCCAGGTGGGTCGTCATCACGCGCACGGGGCCCAGTTCGGGGGTGACCAGCGTCAGGCTGGTGCACATGCGCGGCATGCTCGGCTGGGCCGGATCGGCGGGCCATGGCAATGGATGATGCTGGATGCGCGCCACCGGCAACCGCGTGGCAATGACATTGCCGAAGCGCTGGCGGCGCCCTCGGGCGTCGACCTCGTCCACCGCGGCGCCGAAGAACAGGGCGAAGCCGGGCAGCAACCCTTGCAACTGCGCAGGTTGGTCGCCGGGGCCGCCGGGCAGCTCGTCGAAGCCCTGGGCGATCTCCTGCAGGCACAGCACGTCGAAGTCGGCCATGGCGCGCGCGCCGTCGACGATCCGATCGGGGCTGACGATGCCGTCGAGGCCGCAGCACCACTGCGTGTTCCAGGTGATGAGTTTCATTTGATTCCCGCGCGCATGAAGCTTTGGACGAACTGCCGCTGAAAAAGCAGGAAGGCGATCAGGAGCGGCGCCGAAGTCATCAGCGTGGCCGCGGTGATGATCGACCAGTCCACCCCCTGGTCCACCGACGAGAATACCTGCAGCCCCACGGTGAGCGGGCGCGCGTTGACGCTGTTTGTGACGATGAGCGGCCACAGGAAGTTGTTCCAGTGGTAGCTGACCGAGACCAGGGCGAATGCGGTGTAGACCGGCCGGGCCAGCGGCATGTAGACGCGCCAGAGGATCTGCAGTGGGCCGGCGCCTTCGACGCGCGCCGCCTCGTCGAGCTCCTTGGGCACGCCCAGGAAGGTCTGGCGCAACAGGAATATGGCGAACGCCGATGCGAAGTAGGGAAGGCCGATGGCCAGGAGCGTGTCGACCAGGCCCAGCCGCGCCATCGTCTTGTAGTTCTCGACCACCAGGATGTCCGGCATGACCATCAGCTGGACCAGCACCAGGGCGAAGGCAATGTTGCGGCCACGGAACTCGTAGCGGGCGAAGGCATAGGCCGCCAACGTGGCCAGCACCAGCTGCACCGCCAGGATCATCACCACCAGCGCAGCGGTGTTGAGGAAGTAGCGCGCGAAGGGCGCCGCTTCCCAGGCGCGGCTGAAGTTCGACAGCGTCAGCGGGGCCAGCAGTTCGAAACGGGTGGAATATTCGGACGGGTGAAAGGCAGTCCACACCGCGTAGGCCAGCGGCAGTATCCACAGCAGGGCGAGCAGCCAGGCCGCCAGCGTGTCGAGCAGCGTGGGCTCGTTGTAGACGAGGCGGCGCGTGCGGGTCTCGGCCGTACTCATTTGTAGTGCACCCGTCGGTCGAGTACGAAGAACTGGAACAGCGCGATGGCCGCCAGCACCAGCACCAGCACGACGGTGATGGCCGATGCGTAGGCCGTGTCCCAGAAGCTGAAGCCGACCTCGTACAGGTGGTAGAGCAGCAGGATGGAGGCATTGTCCGGGCCGCCGCGGGTGAGCACGAACAGGTGGTCGACCATGCGGAAGGCGTTGATGCAGGCGTTGATCAGCACGAACAGCGTGGTGGGCATCAGCAGCGGCCACAACACGCGCCGGAAGAAGTAACCGCGCGACGCCCCTTCGATGGCTGCGGCCTCGCGCAGGCTCGGATTGAGCGATTGCAGCGCCGCGAGGTAGAAGATCATGAAGAAGCCGGCTTCCTTCCAGATCGCCACCGCGGTCACGGCGCCCAGCGCGGTCGACGGACTGCCGAGCCAGTTGTGCGCCGGCAGGCCGAGCATGCCGGTGAACCGCTCGAGCAGTCCGTACTGCGGCGTGTAGAAGAACAGCCAGATGTTGGCTACCGCGATCATCGGCAGAACCGTGGGCGTGAAGTACGCCATGCGAAGGAACGCGCGCCCGGCCATGCGCTCGTTCACCCACAGCGCCATGGCCAGCGCCAGCCCGATCGAGGCGGGGATGGTGGCGGCGGCGAAGATCAGGTTGTTGCGCACGGCCTTCCAGAACACCGGGTCCTGGGTCATCACCTGGTAGTTCTCGAGCCCGACCCAGACGCTGGGCCGGGCGCCGCGCGGCGTGGAGTGGAAGCTGTCGATGAAGGTCGACACCGCGGGCCAGTGCGTGAAGGCCACGAGCAGCAGCATGGCCGGCAGCAGCATCAGCCAGGCATGGACGCTACGCTGCTTCATTGCCTCTGACCCCGGCCCGGTCTGGTCACTTGTAGGCGCGCAGGATGCGGTCGGCTTCCTGCTGGGCGTCCTTCATCGCCTGCGCGGGCGTCTTGGTGCCGGTCAGCGCTGCCTGCAGGCCATCGTTGAGTGCCTTGGTCACGCGCTGGTTCTCATGCGTCGAGAACTCGGCGACCGAGACCGGCAGCTGGTCGCGCGCAACCAGGGCAGGCGGAAACTCGGCGCCATACTTCTTGAGGGCCGGCGTGTCGTACGCGGCCGGCGAGACGGCGACGTAGCCGGTGTCCATGCTCCAGGTGGCCGCGCGCTCGGGCTGGGTGATCCACTTGATGAACTTGAATGCCGCCTGCTGCTGCTCGGGCGTGGATTTCTTGAAGATGTAGAAGTTGCCGCCGCCGGTGGGTGAGCCCTTGCGCGTGTTGCCGGGGATCATGCCCACACCGAACGGAAAACCGGCGTTCTTGCGGATGTTGGTCAGGTTCCCGGTTGTCGTGTAGATGATCGCGGCCTTCTTCTCGAAGAAGTCCTTCGGCGTGGTGCCCCACTCGACCACGCCGGGCGGATGCACGCCGGCCTTGCCGAGGTCGACCCAGAACTGCAGGGCCTCGATCACCTTCGGGTCGTCGAACTTGACGGCAGTGCCGGCCTCGTTGGCCAGGATGGCGCCATTGGGCGTGGTCAGCGTCTGGAACAGCCAGTAGGGGAAGCCGCTGGCCGGAATCTGCACGCCCCACTGGCTGACCTTGCCGTCCGCATCCTTCTTCGTGAGCCGGGTGGCGGCTGCTTTCAGTTCTGCCCAGGTGGCCGGCGCCTTGTCGGGGTCGAGCCCTGCCTCCTTGAAGGCGTCCTTGTTCCAGTACATCACCACCGTGGACCGCTGGAAGGGGATGCCCCACGTCTTGCCGCCGGTGCGGCTGTTCTGCATGAACGCGGGATAGAAGCTGTCCATCCACGCCTTGTCCTCTGGCGTCTTGACGAAGTTGTCGATGGGCACGACCGCGTCTTCGTCGATCAGCGTGAACATGTCGGTCGACAGCAGCACCGACGTCACCGGCGGGGTGCCGGACTTGTGCGCCGTCAGCGCCTTGACGATGGTCTCCTGGTAGGTGCCGGCATAGATCGGCGAGACCTTGATGCCGGGGTTCTCCTTCATGAAGCCCTCGGCGAAGCCGTCGATGGTCTTCGCGATCGGTCCGCCGACGGCGACCGGGTAATAGAACGAGACCTCGACTGGCGCCTGCGCCATTGCCGGCATGGCGCCATACAGGCCGCTTGCTGCGGCCAGCAGCGGCATGGCACAGATCTTGAGAAAGGATTTGCGTTGCATGGACTCTTCTCCGATTCGGATGGGAACAGGGAAACTTTCAGTCGATACGCGCGCCCTGGGCGTCGAAGCCGTGGGCGTCTTGCGGCGACCAGCGCAGGCCGAGCTGCTGGCCGGCTTCGGCCGGCTGCCGGCCGTCGGTGCGCACCAGCAGCGATTCGCTGCCGATGCGGCAATGCAGGACCCGGTCGGCGCCCAGGTATTCGGTGCTGTCGACCAGTGCGGGGATGCCCGACGGGTCGAGCACGATCGATTCGGGCCGGATGCCCAGGGTGGCCGCGGCGAGCCCGGTGTCGTAGTTGCTGCCGGCAATGCGGCCCTCGTCGAGGCGCAGCAGGTTCATCGGCGGCGTTCCGACGAACCGGGCCGCGAAAGTGGTCGCAGGGCGCAGGTACAGCGCTTGCGCCGTGCCGGCCTGCTCGATGCGGCCGCGGTTGAGCAGCACCACCTGGTCGGCCATGCTCATCGCCTCGGCCTGGTCGTGGGTGACGTAGACCACCGTCAGGCCGAGTGCGCGCTGCAGTTCGCGCAGTTCGCGCCGCATTTCCTGGCGCAGCTGGGCGTCGAGATTGGACAGCGGCTCGTCCATCAGGCAGACCTTGGCGCGCGCCACCAGGGCCCGGCCCAGCGCCACGCGCTGCTGCTGCCCGCCGGACAACTGCGACGGCTTGCGCTCGAGCAGTGCCTGCAGCCCGAGCAGCGCGGCGGCTTCCTGCACCCGTGCGCGCGCCTCGGCCGCCGGCACCTTGCGCACCGACAGGCCGAACCCGATGTTCTCGGCCACGCTCAGGTGGGGGAACAGGGCGTAGTTCTGGAACACCATCGAGATGCCGCGCGCCGACGGCGGCCGGTCGGTCACGTCCGCGCCGTCGATCAGGACCTGCCCGCCGCTGGCGCCTTCGAGGCCGGCGATGATGCGCAGGGTGGTCGATTTGCCGCAGCCCGATGGCCCCAGGAGCACGCAGAAGGTGCCGCTGTCGATCCGCAGGTCGATGGCATGCAGGGCATCAACGTCTCCCCAGGACTTGCGGATACTCTTCAGCACGATGGAAGACATCAGGCCAGTATAGAAATCTTTAGTGACAATCCGTTGCGTGCATGCTTGGTGTTTTCCTGAGACAGGCGCGTCATTGAATGTGGCTACAGTGAAACGGCCCGTCGAGGGCAACGGCATACAAAGGAAACATCATGAGCAAGAAAGTCGCATACGTCACCGGAGGAATGGGAGGCATCGGAACGGCCATTTGCCAGCGTCTGCACAAGGACGGTTTCACCGTCATCGCCGGGTGCGGTCCGACCCGCGACTTTGACAAGTGGCTTGGCGAGCAGAAGGCGCTCGGCTTCGAGTTCCACGCTTCGGTCGGCAACGTGGGAGAGTGGCAGTCCACCGTGGACGCCTTCACCAAGGCAAAGGCGGAGCACGGCAGCATCGACGTGCTGGTCAACAACGCCGGCATCACCCGCGATCGAATGTTCCTCAAGATGACCCGCGAGGACTGGGACGCGGTGATCGAGACCAACCTCAACAGCATGTTCAACGTCACCAAGCAGGTGGTGGGCGACATGGTGGAGAAGGGCTGGGGCCGCATCATCAACATCTCGTCGGTCAATGGCGAGAAGGGGCAGGCCGGTCAGACCAACTACTCGGCCGCCAAGGCCGGAATGCATGGCTTCACGATGGCGCTGGCGCAGGAGCTTGCCGCCAAGGGCGTGACGGTCAACACGGTGAGCCCGGGCTACATCGGCACCGAGATGGTGCGGGCGATCCGGCAGGAAGTGCTCGACAAGATCGTCGCCACCATCCCGGTCCGGCGCCTGGGCGAGCCGGGCGAGATCGCATCGGTGTGCTCCTGGCTGGCCAGCGACGAAGGCGGCTATTCCACCGGCGCCGACTTCTCCGTCAACGGCGGACTGCACATGCACTGACCGCACTGCGCACCACGAACGACCCGCCCTCCGGCGGGTTTTTCATTGGTGCGCCCGAAGCCGCGGCGATGCCGCGGCCGACGGCTGCGAAGGCCATTCGGCGCGATGGGCACGGCGGTTGCGTGGATACTTCCACGCATGACGCATGGCGCCTCCCTCATCAACACCATCGCGGCCGCACTGGGGCTGGCGCTGATCTTCGGGTTCGTCGCGGTGCGGCTGCGCCTGCCGGCGCTGGTCGGCTACCTGCTGGCCGGCGTCATCATCGGGCCGTTCACCCCGGGCTTTGTCGCCGACGCCAACATCGCCGCGCAGCTGGCCGAGATCGGCGTGATGCTTCTGATGTTCGGCGTCGGCCTGCATTTCTCGCTCGACGACCTGCTGGCCGTGCGCAAGATCGCCGTGCCCGGCGCGCTGGTGCAGATTGCGGCGGCAACGGTCATGGGCGGACTGATGTCACTGGCCTGGGGTTGGAGCATCGGCGCTTCGATGGTCTTCGGCCTGGCGCTGTCGGTGGCCAGCACGGTGGTTCTGCTGCGGGCGCTCGACAGCCTGGGCCTGCTGGACAGCTACGTCGGCCGGATCGCCGTTGGCTGGCTGGTGGTCGAAGACCTGGCCATGGTGCTCGTGCTGGTGCTGCTGCCTCCCCTGGCCGAGGTCCTGCTCGACCGCCAGGGCGCGGGCGGGGCGGGCGCCGACGTGTGGCGCGCGCTCGGCCTGACGCTGTTGCAGGTGGGCGCGTTCGTGGCCCTGATGCTGGTGGTCGGGCGCCGCCTGTTCCCCTGGCTGCTCTGGCAGGTCACGCGCACCGGCTCGCGCGAACTCTTCACGCTGTGCGTGGTGGCGGCGGGCGTAAGCATCGCCTTCGCGTCGGCCGCGCTGTTCGGCGTGTCGTTCGCGCTCGGTGCATTCTTCGCCGGGATGGTGATGCGCGAGTCGGAATACAGCCACCGCGCGGCGCAGGAGTCGCTCCCGCTGCGCGATGCCTTCGCGGTGCTGTTCTTCGTGTCGGTCGGCATGCTGTTCGACCCATGGGTGATCCTGGAGCGGCCGTTGCAGGTGCTGGCGGTGGTGCTGGTGATCGTGGTGGGCAAATCGATCGCCGCGGCAAGCATCGTGCTGCTGTTTCGCTATCCGCTGGGCGTGGCGCTCACGGTGAGCGCGAGCCTGGCGCAGATCGGCGAGTTTTCGTTCATCCTGGCCGGGCTCGGCGTGTCGCTCGGCCTGCTGCCGCCGGAGGGGCGCAACCTGGTGCTGGCCGGCGCATTGATCTCCATTGCGACCAACCCGTTGTGGTTCGCCATGATCGCCCCGGTGCAACGCTGGCTGCTCCAACATTCGGCCCTGGCGCGTGAGTTCGAATCGCGCGTCGATCCGATGGCCGAACTGCCGATGACCACCGACGCGCGGTTTCTCTCGCGCCAGGTGGTGCTGGTGGGCTACGGGCGGGTGGGGCGCCGCATTGCCGCCGTGCTCGACCAGAACGAGGTGCCGTTCGTGGTGGCCGATCGCAATCGCGAACTGGTCGAGAAACTGCGCGCCGAGGGCCGGGCCGCCGTCTGGGGCGACGCCGCCGAGCCGAGCGTGCTGGTGCAGGCCCACATCGCCCGGGCAAGAGTGCTGGCCATCGCGACTGCTGACGCCATCGACGTGCACCAGATGATCGCGACCGCACGCACGCTCAACCCGGCGATCCAGGTGGTGGTGCGCAGCCACAGCGAGGAGCAGGCGCGCATCCTCACGCAGGACGAGGCGACGGTATTCCTGGGCGAGCACGAGCTGGCCCAGGCCATGGCGCGCGACGTGGTGCGCCGCACGGCGGCTGTGGCAGCGCACGCCTGAGCGGCGCGGACGGCGCCTTTGGGTGCGCGGTCGTCAGAGGTCCTCGATCACCAGGCGGCGGTAACGTTCGGCGGCGGAGTAGGGGGCCTGGCGAACCACGACCATGACCTTCTCCGCGGCCGGCCCGTCGGGCGTGCGCACCAGCAGTGCTGCGTGCCCTTCGAGCGCGAGGCGGGTGTAGACGCGTACTGCCGCGCCCTCGGTGCCGGCAGACGGCAGGGGGAAGTCCGCCGCGCGCGTGGTCGGCGTGATGGTGTCGAGAATCTCCTCGGGAGAGATCAGGCAGACGTCGTCGCCATTGACCACGTCGGTTTCGATCAGCCGATGCCCGACCTGGCTCGCAACCTCGACGCTGGGAAACATGATCATGGAGTGGCCGGTGGGATAGAACACCCCGCCGATGGCCGAAACCATGTGGCTGTCCATCGCAAATCGCTTCATGCTGGCCTCCACCAAACGCGGCGCTCGATCCCTCATTCCAATCCTGAAGCGTCTCGAAAAGTGATACTAAAGCGCGCACTTGTGTCATTTCGTGACAAAGTGCCCTAGGCGTAATTTCTGTCGGCTCTTAGTATTCATAAATCAAGACTTCGCGTCGATTGACGAATCCACAGTGCGTCTCCACAAGGACCATTGCCGCCTTTCCAGCGCACGGCGCGCCCCTCGCGCCCGACTGGCCGCCGGTCGCCTGACGCCAGAGGTGCCGTCATGGCGGTGAAGCGCTGGCTGCCGCTCGCGGCCGTGCTGGTGCTCGGCGTCGTGCTCTGGTTCGTCGACCCGAGAGAGATCGAAGTGTGGGCGGCGTGGGTCCAGGTGGTCGGTGTACTGCTGGCCATCGGCTGGTCGGTGCGGCTACAGGGCGTGCACGCGGGCCACGGCGCGCGTCAGGCCGAGCGCGTGGCGGTCGTGTTCGCGAGCAACATGCACTGGGTGTTTCGCGAACTCAACGACGCCTGCATCAAGCGCAGCTGGACCGACTTCGTGGTCAATCGCCGCATCCTCGACGAGATCCTTTCCCAGGGCCGAGAAGTGTCGCTGCCCCTGCTCGAAGGCCGCACCCTGGCCATGGCGAGCAACCTGCGCTCCATTGGCGTGGAGGCGCTGGAGCTGACGCTGCCGCACACGCCCGAGGGCAACTGGCGAAACATGCAGAGTTACTTCGAGAAGCGGTTGCCCAACATCGCTGCCTGGCTGTCGGCCACCGGGAATCCGCCGGACGCCAACGGCCCGACCGACTACCGCGGACTGCGAACCTCGTTCAGCCAGCTCGGCCCGCTCTGACGCGCGGATGCCGGGCAGCGGCGGCGCGGATCGGTTGCCTCGCCCGCCGAGACCCGCCACCTGGGAAAATGCGGGCTTCGCGCGCGGCCGTGCCGCGCGCGCCGACTTCTGGCTGGATACTTTGCACATCAATCAACCGAATCAATCGCCGAATCCGTCCCGGGTGAGTGTTGCACCCATGATGGACTGGACGGACAGGCATTGCCGCTATTTCCATCGCCTGCTCAGCCGCCGTGCGTTGCTCTACACCGAGATGGTGACCACGGGCGCCTTGCTGCATGGCGATGTGCCGCGCCATTTGCGCTTCAACGCCGAGGAGCACCCGGTGGCTCTTCAACTCGGCGGCAGCGAGCCGCAGGACCTGGCGCGATGCGCGGGCCTGGCCGAGCAGTGGGGCTACGACGAGGTCAACCTCAACTGCGGCTGTCCCAGCGAGCGGGTGCAGCGAGGTGCGTTCGGCGCCTGCCTGATGGCCGAGCCCGCACTCGTCGCCGACTGCGTTAGGGCCATGGTCGGCGCCACGTCGCTGCCGGTCACCGTCAAGCACCGGATCGGCATCGACAAGATCGAGCGCTACGAATTCGTGCGCGATTTCGTCGCCCGGGTGGCCGATGCGGGCTGCGCCACCTTCATCGTGCATGCCCGCAATGCCTGGCTCAAGGGGCTGTCGCCCAAGGAAAACCGCGAGATCCCGCCATTGCGATATGAACTCGTGCACCGGCTCAAGCACGAGTTTCCGCAGCTCACCATCTCCATCAACGGCGGCTTCGTCGACAACGCGGCCGTGCATGCGCAGTTGCGCCTGCTCGACGGCGTGATGGTGGGGCGCGAGGCCTATCACAACCCCTGGTGGCTGGCCCAATGGGACGCCGAGTTCTTCGGCGACGACCCGCGCGAGCTGTCACGCGAGGACGTGGAGGCGGCCATGTGCGACTACATGGCGCGCGAGGCTTCGGAACATGGAACGCCCTGGTATGCGATTGCACGCCACATGCTGGGGTTGCGCAACGGCCTGCCCGGCGCGCGCCGTTGGCGGCAGGTGTGGAGCGACCACCGCCTCAAGCAGTTGCCTGCGCACGAAGTGATGCAGCGCGCGCGCGAGGCCGTGCCGGCGGGCTGACGCTTCCCCCAACTGCTGGGCGGGCGAAGCGCTGTCAGGCTGCCGCTTCGAGCCCGTTGTCGAAGTGCAGGCGCATCTGCCGGGCGGCGCGCTGGGCGTCGCGTGCCTTGAGCGCGGCCATCAGTGCGCGGTGCTCGGCCAGCGATTCCTCGATGCGGCCGCTTTTGAGCAGCGAGTTGTGCCGGTTGAGCTTCATGACCTTGCGCAAGTCAGCCACCATCTGGTCGCGCCAGCGGTTGTCGGCCAGCGCCAGGAGCTTCATATGGAAGCGTTCGTTGACGGCGAAGAACTGGTCCCGGTCCACTTGACCGGGGCGTGCTGCCGCCTCCAGCTCGGCATGCAGGCCTTCGAGCTCGGCCAACTGCCCCGGGTCGGCGCGCTCGGCCACCACGGCGGCGGCGTCGCTTTCGAGCAGGCTGAGCAGGTGGTAGACGTCCGACAGGTCCTTGTCCGACACTTCCGTGACATAGGCGCCGCGCCGCACTTTCATGGTGACGAGTCCTTCAGCGGCCAGGACTTTCAGGGCCTCACGCAGGGGCGTGCGGCTGATGCCGTATTCCTCGGCCAGCTTGAGTTCGTCGATCCAGCTGCCGGGCTCCAGTTCGCGCCGGAAGATGCGCTGGCGCAGCAGCTCGGCAACCTCCTCGTAGAGGGCGCGCGGGGCGATGGGCAGGGCGGCGGACATGGCGTGAGTGTAGCGTTATTCGGAACTATGAATTCATAATTATGTTGGAGTAAACTCCCGTTCGTCGTCCGAATCGTCAAACTCCGGGCAAACCCCGAACCAACTGTCAGCCGCCTGTGAGCGAGCCGCGTCCATGAGCAAATCCGAACCGCAATTCCAATCCGCCAGCCTTGCAGACTGGTCCAAGGCCGCCGCCAAGTCCGCGCCGGGCGGCAACGTGGAGGCGTTGAACTGGATGACGCCGGACGGCATAGCGGTCAAGCCGCTCTACACCGCAGCCGACGTGCAAGGGCTGGCGCATGCCGACACCTTGCCCGGCTTCGAGCCCTACCTGCGCGGGCCGCAGGCCACGATGTACGCGGTGCGGCCCTGGACCATCCGCCAATACGCCGGCTTCTCGACGGCCGAGGAATCGAATGCGTTCTATCGCCAGGCACTGGCGGCGGGGGGGCAGGGCGTCTCGGTCGCCTTCGACCTGGCGACGCACCGCGGCTATGACAGCGATCACCCGCGGGTGACCGGCGACGTCGGCAAGGCCGGCGTGGCGATCGACAGCGTGGAGGACATGAAGATCCTGTTCGACGGCATCCCACTCGACAAGGTGAGTGTGTCCATGACCATGAACGGCGCCGTGCTGCCCGTGCTGGCCGGCTACGTCGTGGCCGCCGAGGAGCAGGGCGTGTCGCAGGACAAGCTGTCCGGGACCATCCAGAACGACATCCTCAAGGAGTTCATGGTCCGCAACACGTACATCTACCCGCCCGAGCCGAGCATGCGGATCGTGGGCGACATCATCGAGTACACGTCGCGCCACATGCCGAAGTTCAACTCGATCTCCATCTCCGGCTACCACATGCAGGAGGCCGGAGCGAACCAGGCCCTGGAACTCGCCTTTACGCTGGCCGACGGCAAGGAGTACGTCAAGACCGCGTTGGCCAAGGGGCTGGACGTGGACGATTTCGCCGGGCGGCTGTCGTTCTTCTGGGCCATCGGCATGAACTTCTATCTCGAAGTGGCCAAGATGCGGGCCGCGCGCCTGCTGTGGTGCCGGATCATGAAGGGCTTCGACGCGAAGAAGCCCAAGAGCCTGATGCTGCGCACGCACTGCCAGACGTCTGGCTGGTCGCTCACCGAGCAGGATCCCTACAACAACGTGGTGCGCACCACCATCGAGGCGATGGCGGCCGTGTTCGGCGGCACGCAGAGCCTGCACACCAATGCGCTGGACGAGGCGATCGCGCTGCCTTCGGAGTTCTCGGCCCGCATCGCCCGCAACACGCAGCTGATCATCCAGGAAGAGACCCACATCACCAACGTGATCGATCCCTGGGCCGGCAGCTACATGATGGAAAAGCTCACCCAGGACATGGCGGACAAGGCCTGGGAGATCATCGAGGAAGTCGAGGCCATGGGCGGCATGACGAAAGCCGTGGACTCCGGCTGGGCCAAGCTCAAGATCGAGGCGGCTGCGGCGGAAAAGCAGGCCCGCATCGACTCCGGCCAGGACGTGATCGTCGGCGTGAACAAGTACAAGCTCAAGAGCGAAGACGCCGTCGACACGCTCGAGGTGGACAACATGAAGGTGCGCGACCAGCAGGTCGCCCGCCTGGAGAAGGTTCGCGCCGCGCGCGACGATGCCAGGGCGCGGGCGGCGCTGGCGGCCTTGACCCAGGCCGCCGAGAGCGGACAGGGCAACCTGCTGGCCCTCGCCATCGACGCGGTGCGCCTGCGCGCCACGGTGGGCGAGGTCTCGGACGCCCTGGAGAAGGTTTTCGGCCGCCATCGGGCCGATACGCAAAAGGTGACCGGCGTGTACGCTGCTGCTTACGATTCGGCCGAAGGCTGGGAACAACTCAAGCAAGAGATCGACACCTTCGCCGAGGCGCAAGGGCGCCGTCCGCGCGTGATGATCTCGAAGCTCGGCCAGGACGGGCACGACCGTGGCGCCAAGGTGGTGGCCACCGCGTTCGCCGACCTGGGCTTCGACGTCGACATGGGCCCACTGTTCCAGACGCCGGAGGAATGCGCCCGCCAGGCCATCGAGAACGACGTGCATGCCGTGGGCGTCTCGACGCTCGCGGCCGGCCACAAGACGCTGGTGCCGGCGATCATCGCCGAGCTGAAGAAGCAGGGCGCGGACGACATCATCGTATTCGTCGGCGGCGTCATTCCGCGCCAGGACTACGACTTCCTGTACGAGGCGGGGGTCAAAGGCATCTATGGCCCCGGTACGCCGATCCCGGCCAGCGCGAAGGATGTGCTCGAGCAGATCCGGGCCGCGACGGCAGCCTGAAGTGGCGCGACCTCCGGTTACCGCCGAGTCGGTGTGCGGCGCGGAAGGGCTGGTGCAGCGCCGCGCCATCGCCAAGGCGATCACGCTGCTCGAATCCACCCGCGCCGACCACCGTGCGCAGGCGGACGAACTGCTCACCGCCCTGTTGCCGCACACCGGCCAGTCCTTCCGCCTCGGCATCTCCGGGGTACCGGGCGTCGGCAAGTCGACGTTCATCGAGACGCTGGGCCTGTTCCTGATCGAGCGCGGCCACCGTGTGGCGGTGCTCACGATCGACCCATCGTCGACGGTCTCGGGCGGCTCGATCCTGGGCGACAAGACGCGCATGGAGAGGCTGTCGGTGCACGAGCGCGCGTACATCCGGCCCAGCCCGTCGAGCGGCACGCTGGGCGGCGTGGCCGAGAAGACGCGCGAGAGCATGCTGGTGTGCGAGGCCGCCGGCTACGACATCGTCATCGTCGAGACCGTCGGCGTCGGCCAGTCCGAGACGGCGGTCGCCGGCATGACCGACATGTTCGTGCTGCTGCAGCTGCCCAACGCCGGCGACGACCTGCAGGCCATCAAGAAAGGCGTGATGGAGCTGGCCGACCTGGTGGTGATCAACAAGGCCGACATCGACCGCGACGCTGCGACTCGTGCCCAGGCCCAGATCACCTCGGCGCTGCGGCTGTTCGGCCAGCAGGGTCATCCGGACCATGCCTCGGCCGCACGCGACGCGCACGGCGCCGTGCTGGCGCAATGGGTGCCGCAGGTGCTGCAGATCAGCGCACTGGCCGGGACGAACATCGACGGCTTCTGGGCCGCCGTCTCGCGGTTTCGCGAAACGCAGGACGCCAACGGCAAGATCGCCACGCGGCGCGAGAAGCAGGCGCTGGCCTGGATGTGGGAGCGCATCGACGCCGGCCTCAAGCAGGCCTTCCGCCAGCATCCGCAGGTGCGCCTGCTGCTGCCGCAGATCACACAGCAGGTGGCCGGCGGGCAACTGCCAGCGTCCGCCGCAGCCCGCCGCCTGCTGGCCACGGCGGCCGGGCTGGGCGACTGAATTCAATCAAAGCACGACCAAGCACATTCCCTTCGCAAGAAAGAACATCATGCAAGATCTCATCGACGAACTCGAAAGGCGGCGCGCGCAGGCCCGCCTGGGCGGTGGCGAAAAGCGCATCGAGGCCCAGCACAGGAAGGGCAAGCTCACTGCCCGCGAGCGCATCGAACTGCTGCTGGACGACAACACCTTCGAAGAGTGGGACATGTTCGTCGAGCACCGGTGCACCGATTTCGGCATGGAGGACACCAGGATCCCCGGCGACGGCGTCGTGACCGGCTACGGCATGATCAACGGCCGCCTCGTGTTCGTGTTCAGCCAGGACTTCACCGTGTTCGGCGGCGCACTGTCCGAGGCGCATGCCGAGAAGATCTGCAAGGTGATGGACCAGGCCATGAAGGTCGGCGCGCCGGTGATCGGCCTGAACGACTCCGGCGGCGCCCGCATCCAGGAAGGCGTGGCCTCGCTCGGCGGCTACGCCGAAGTGTTCCAGCGCAATGTGATGGCCTCGGGCGTGGTGCCGCAGATCAGCATGGTCATGGGCCCTTGCGCCGGCGGCGCCGTGTACTCGCCGGCCATGACCGACTTCATCTTCATGGTCAAGGACAGCTCCTACATGTTCGTCACCGGCCCCGACGTGGTCAAGACGGTGACGCACGAGGAGGTCACGGCCGAGGAACTGGGCGGAGCTTCCACCCACACCACCAAGAGCGGCGTGGCAGACATGGCATTCGAGAACGACGTCGAAGCGCTGATGATGCTGCGCCGCCTGTTCAACTACCTGCCGCTGAACAACCGCGAGAAGCCGCCCGTGCGCCCGAGCGGCGACCCGGCAGATCGCATGGAACTGTCGCTCGACACGCTGGTGCCGGAGAACCCGAACAAGCCCTACGACATGAAGGAGCTGATCGGCAAGGTGGTGGACGATGGCGAGTTCTTCGAACTGCAGCCCGACTATGCAAAGAACATCGTGATCGGCTTCGGCCGCATGGACGGGCAGTCGGTAGGCATCGTCGCCAACCAGCCGCTGGTGCTGGCTGGCTGCCTGGACATCAAGAGTTCCATCAAGGCGGCGCGCTTCGTGCGCTTCTGCGATGCCTTCAATATCCCGGTGGTGACCTTCGTCGACGTGCCCGGCTTCATGCCTGGCACTAGCCAGGAGTACGGCGGCATCATCAAGCACGGCGCCAAGCTGCTGTATGCATACGCCGAGGCCACCGTGCCCAAGATCACCGTCATCACCCGCAAGGCCTACGGCGGCGCGTACGACGTGATGGCTTCCAAGCACCTGCGCGGCGACGTCAACCTTGCGTGGCCCCGTGCCGAGATCGCTGTGATGGGTGCCAAGGGTGCCGTCGAGATCATCTTCCGCGAAGACAAGAACGATCCGGCCAAGCTCGCCGCCCGCGAGGCCGAATACAAGAAGCGCTTCGCCAATCCCTTCGTGGCCAGCGCGCGCGGCTACATCGACGACGTGATCCTTCCGAGCGAGACGCGCAAGCGCATCTGCCGTTCGCTGGTCATGCTGCGCGACAAGAAGCTCGACAACCCGTGGCGCAAGCACGGGAACATCCCGCTGTGAGCGTCGCCAAGGAAGGAACAACGATGTCCATCAGCCTCTATTACCACCCCTACTCGCGCGCCGCCGGCACGATCTGGGCGCTCGAGGAAGCCGGCGTTCCCTACGACCTGAAGGTCGTCGACATCATGAAAGGGGAGCAGAAGGAGTCGGAGCTCGTCGCAAAGAATCCGATGGGCAAGCTGCCGACGCTCGTCGATGGCGACGTCGTGGTCACGGAGTCGGCTGCCATTGCGCTGTACCTGGCGGACCGCTATGCAGCCGGCCGGCTGGCGCCGGCGCTGGACGCGCCCGAGCGCGGCACCTATCTGCGCTGGGCCTTCTTCGCGCCCAGCGTGATCGAGCCGGCGGTGATGGCGCGTGGTGCGGGCTGGGAAGTCAAGGAGATCGCGGCGGGCTGGGGCAACTACGCGGCCATGCTCGCCACGGCGCAGACCGCCATTGCCGGCAGGGACTTCCTGCTGGGCGATACGTTCTCGATGGCGGACGTCGTGTTCGGCGGCTTGCTGCGCTTCCTGATGGGATTCAAGCAGATCGAGCCGACAGCGGCGTTCTCGGCCTATGTCGATCGCCTCGATGCCCGTCCGGCCTTCCAGCGCGCCGAAGCGCGCAACATGGCGATGCGCAAGGAACTCGGGCTCAAGTAGTCCGGTACGGAGAAATAGCAAATGTTCAAGAAGATCCTGATTGCCAACCGCGGCGAGATCGCATGCCGGGTGATCGCGACGGCCCGCAAGATGGGCATCCAGACCGTGGCCGTGTATTCGGATGCGGACAAGGAGTCGCGCCATGTCGAACTGGCTGATGAGGCGGTGCACATCGGCGCGGCGCCCTCGCGCGAGAGCTACCTGCAGGCGGACCGCATCATCGCCGCGTGCAAGAAGACTGGTGCCGAGGCGGTGCATCCGGGCTACGGCTTCCTGTCGGAGAACGAGGGCTTCGCCAGGAAGGTGGAAGAAGAGGGCATCGTCTTCATCGGGCCGAAGCACTATTCGATCGCCGCGATGGGCGACAAGATCGCGTCCAAGAAGCTGGCGAACGAAGCGAAGGTGAACACCATACCCGGCTGGAACGACGCGATCGAGACGCCGGAGGCGGCGGTGCAGATTGCCAAGGACATCGGCTACCCGGTGATGATCAAGGCCAGCGCCGGCGGCGGCGGCAAGGGCCTGCGGGTGGCGTTCAACGACAAGGAGGCGTTCGAGGGATTCTCGTCGTGCCGCAACGAGGCACGCAATTCCTTCGGGGACGACCGCGTCTTCATCGAGAAGTTCGTCGAAGAGCCGCGTCACATCGAGATCCAGGTCCTGGGCGACGCGCACGGCAATGTGATCTACCTGAACGAGCGTGAGTGCTCGATCCAGCGGCGGCACCAGAAGGTGATCGAGGAGGCGCCGTCGCCCTTCATCAGCGAGGAAACGCGCCGGGCCATGGGCGAGCAGGCGGTGGCGCTTGCCAAGGCGGTGAAGTACCAGAGCGCGGGCACGGTGGAGTTCGTGGTCGGCAAGGACCAGAGCTTCTACTTCCTGGAGATGAACACCCGCCTGCAGGTGGAGCACCCGGTGACCGAATGCATCACCGGCCTGGACCTGGTGGAACTGATGATCCGCGTCGCCGCGGGCGAGCAGCTGCCGCTGGCACAGGCGGACGTCCAGCGCAACGGATGGGCAATCGAATGCCGCATCAACGCGGAAGACCCGTTCCGCAACTTCCTGCCGTCCACCGGCCGCCTGGTGCGCTTCGAGCCGCCCAGGGAAAGCATGTTCGCCGCCGACACGGAGCATCTCTACGGCGTGCGGGTGGACACCGGCGTGTACGACGGCGGCGAGATCCCGATGTACTACGACTCGATGATCGCCAAGCTGATCGTGCACGGGCGGGACCGGGCCCATGCCATCGCGCGCATGCGCGAGGCGCTCAACGGATTCGTGATCCGCGGTGTGTCGAGCAACATACCGTTCCAGGCTGCATTGCTGGCGCACCCGAAGTTCATGGCCGGCGACTTCAACACCGGCTTCATCGCCGAGCACTACGCCGAGGGGTTCCACGCCGAAGACGTGCCGCACCGCGAGCCGGGCTTCCTGATCGCGTTGGCGGCGTTCATGAATCGCCGTTACCGGGCACGCGCATCGCGCATCAGCGGCCAGCTCGAAGGCCACGGCGTGAAGATCGGCGAGCAGTTCGTCGTCGTCACTCAGGAGGCCAACGGCACGCAGCATCACAGCGCGGTATCGGTTACCGACTTCGAAGGCAGCACGGGCGCCAGCGCAGTGACCGTCGAAGGCAAGACCTACCAGATGGTCACGCGCGCACCGCTCGGCGCGGTCTGCGTGCAGGGCACCGTCAACGGCCAGCCTTTCACGGCGCAGGTCGAGCGCGGCAGCGGCAAGAACCCACTGGCGCTGCGCATCTCGCACGACGGCGCCCAGATCGAGGCGATGGTGCTGTCGCCGCGCGGCGCGGGGCTGCTCAAGCTGATGCCCTACAAGGCGCCGCCGGACCTGAGCAAGTTCCTGATGTCGCCGATGCCGGGTCTGCTGGTCGAGGTGGCGGTCGAGCCGGGACAACAGGTGCGCGCGGGCGAGAAGCTGGCCGTGATCGAGGCAATGAAGATGGAGAACGTGCTGTTCGCATCGCAGGACGGCGTCGTCGCGCAGGTGCGTGCCGGCAAGGGCGAATCGCTGGCGGTGGACCAGGTCATCATGGAGTTCGCATGAGCGCAGCGCCTGTACACGAAGCGCCTGTCGAGTTGCGCCGTCGCTCGGCAGCGCCGGCGCCGGCCGCGGCGCCCCGCTGGTCCGTCCCGGATGTCCAGGCCTTGCTCGACAAGCCGTTGATGGACCTGTTGTTCCAGGCCCAGACCGTCCATCGGAAGCACTGGCCCGCCGGGGACATCGAGTTGGCGACGCTGCTGTCGGTCAAGACGGGTGGCTGCCCGGAGAACTGCGGCTATTGCCCGCAGGCGGCGGAGTTCGACACCGGCGTCAAGGCGCAGAAGCTCATGGAGGTGGACGAGGTGGTGCGCGCCGCCCAGGCCGCCAAGGACGCCGGCGCGTCGCGCTTTTGCATGGGCGCCGCCTGGCGCGCACCGAAGGACCGCGACATCGAGAAAGTGGCGCGGCTGGTGTCCGCCGTGAAGGGGCTGGGCCTGCAGACCTGCGCCACCCTGGGCATGCTCGAGGCGCACCAGGCGCGATCGCTCAAGGACGCGGGCCTGGACTACTACAACCACAACCTGGACACGGCGCCCGAGTACTACGGCGACATCGTCGACACCCGCACCTACCAGGATCGCCTGGACACGCTGGCGCATGTGCGCGGCGCCGGCATAAGCGTGTGTTGCGGCGGCATCGTGGGCATGGGCGAAGCGCCCGTCCACCGTGCCGGCCTGATCGCCCAACTGGCCAACATGGATCCGTACCCGGAATCGGTGCCCATCAACAGCCTGGTGCGCGTGCCCGGCACGCCGCTGGCCGACAGCGATCCGATCGATCCGCTGGATTTCGTACGCGTGATCGCTGTCGCGCGCATCACCATGCCGACGGCGCGGGTGCGACTGTCGGCCGGCCGGCAGCAACTGGGCGAGCCGGTGCAGGCGCTGTGCTTTCTCGCTGGCGCCAATTCGATCTTCTATGGGGACAAGCTGCTGGTGACCGGCAACCCGGACCTGGAGGCGGATGCCAGGCTGCTCTCCCGGCTCGGCCTGCCGTCCACGGCCGTCATCTCGTCCGAACCCGGTCAAGGCACTTCCCGATCATGATTCAAGCAACACAACGCCCCTTCAAGGTGCTGGGCGTCCAGCAGATCGCCATCGGCGGCACCGACAAGCTGCGCCTGCAGAAGCTCTGGGTGGAGATGCTCGGACTGACGGTCACCGGCACCTTCCGCAGCGAGCGGGAGAACGTCGACGAGGACATCTGCGCGATCGGCGATGGCCCTTTCAAGGTCGAGGTCGACCTGATGCAGCCGCTCGATCCTGACAAGAAACCGGCTGTTCACGCCACGCCGCTGAACCACATCGGCCTGTGGATCGACGACCTTCCGGCGGCGGTGGAATGGCTGGCCGGACAGGGCGTGCGATTTGCGCCCGGGGGCATCCGCAAGGGCGCGGCCGGGTTCGACATCTGCTTTCTGCACCCGAAGGCAAGCGACGAGTTCCCGATCGCGGGCGAGGGCGTGCTGATCGAGCTGGTGCAGGCTCCGCCTGAAGTGGTCGGCGCCTTTGCGGCCCTGGCGCAAGGCGCAGCCTGACGGGAACGGGCGCCGCGCCGCCCGTGCCGCCGGCCGGCGCCGCCGCCCGGGTGGCGCCAGCCCCAATTGCCTTGCGCCGGCCGATACGCGATGCTCGGTCCAAAGCGCAGGTGCGTGCCCTGCGCGCCCACACGTGCCATCCATGACATCGAGCCAGCATCCCATCTCTGCGGAACACCGCGCGCCCTGGCCACCCGCGTCGTCAAGCATCATGAGCCGCAAGGTGCGCGAATTCGACTGGGCCAATCACGTGCTCGGGCCGCCGCAGGGGTGGCCGCTGGCGCTGCGATTCGCCGCGGACATGGTGCTGTCGTCCTATTTCCCGAAGTGCCTGGTCTGGGGCAGGGAGTTGACGACCATCTACAACGACGCGTTTCGCCTGATCCTCGGCGACAAGGCCGAAGCGCTGGGACGACCGTTTTCGGAGGTCTGGAGCGAGGCCTGGCCGCAGATCGGGCCGATCGCCGCGCGTGCATTCGCCGGGGAGGCCACGTTCATCGAGGACTTTCCCCTGGCCATCAATCGGCACGGCTACATCGAGCAGGCCTATTTCACCTTCTGCTACAGCCCCGTGCGCGACGAGCACGGTCGGGTGGTCGGCATGATGGACACGGTCATGGAGACGACTGCCAAGTTCAATGCCCTGCGGCGCCTGAACGAACAAGCGGCGTCCCTGGCGCAGGAAGTGCGTGCGCGCACGGAGGACCGCGACAGGATCTGGCAGCTGGCGCAAGACCCGATGGTCGTGTGCCGTCGTGATTCAACGCTGGTGTCGACGAACCCCGCCTGGTCGGCACTGGTCGGCGGCAGCAATGCCGAGCCCCCGGGGCACAGCTTCGTCGAGCACGTGCATCCGGACGATCGCCAGGAGACGCGCGACTTCATGGCCGGCTTGCCGAGGCTGGGCACGTCCTTCCAGCTCGAATGCCGATGCCTGCGGGCAGCCGGCGGTCATCGCACCCTCGTCTGGAGCACCGTGCCGGACGAGGATCTCCTGTTTCTGGTGGGGCGCGACGTTACCGACGAGCGTGTCGCCGCCGCAGCCTTGAAGCGAACCGAAGCGGCGCTTCACCAGGCGCAGAAGATGGAAAGCGTCGGCCAGCTCACGGGCGGGGTCGCCCACGATTTCAACAACCTGCTGCACGTCATCTCGGGCAACCTGCAGTTGCTTTCGCGCGTCGTCGGCGTCGACGAGAGAGCCGAGCGCTATCTCGACAATGCCCTGAACAGTGTTCAGCGCGGCGCCAAGCTGGCCAGCCAGTTGCTGGCCTTTGCCAGGCGACAGCCGCTCGAACCGAGAGTGGTCAACATCGGCAGGCTTCTGCCCGGCATCGAGGACATGCTGCGCCGCACGATCGGCGAAGGCATCGAGATCGAAGCAACGATCTCGGGCGCACTGTGGAACTGCTTCGTCGACGCTGCGCAGCTCGAGAACGCTGTGCTCAACCTGGCCATCAATGCACGCGATGCGATGGAAGGCGTCGGCCGGCTGACGATCGAGACAGCCAACATCTACCCGGACGACACGAGCGTCACCGGCGACCCCGACATGAGCGCCGGCGAGTACGTGATGCTGGCCGTGGCGGATACCGGCTGCGGCATGGGGCCCGAGCTGCTCGAAAAGGTATTCGAGCCGTTCTTTTCGACCAAGGTCGATGGCAAGGGTAGCGGGCTGGGCCTGTCGATGGTCTACGGATTCGTCAAGCAGTCCGGCGGGCATGTGAAGATCCATAGCCGGCCTGGACAGGGCACGACGGTTCGCATGCTTCTGCCGCGCGTTGCCGCGGACGAGGACATGGTCCTGGCGCCAGCGGGGGACGAAATGGTCGGCGGCGCCGAGACCATCCTCGTGGCGGAAGACGACGATGACGTGCGCGCCACGGTCGTCGAACTGCTCACCCAACTGGGTTATCGGGTGCTGAAGGCACGCGACGCCACGTCGGCGCTGGCCATCATCGACAGTGGCGTGCAGGTGGACATGCTGTTCACTGACGTGGTCATGCCCGGATCGCTGCGCAGCCCCGAACTTGCCGCCCGTGCGCGCGAACGCCTGCCGAATATCGCGGTGCTCTTCACCTCGGGCTATACCCAGGACGCCATCGTCCACGAAGGCCGGCTGGACGCAGGCGTGGAACTGATCAGCAAGCCATATACGCAGGACAAGTTGGCACGCAAGATCCGGAGCGCCTTCGCCAAGGCGAGCCGCGACGCCTGACAGTGCGCCTCGCTCGTCGCGGGCCGGTCAGGCGCCCGGCCGTCGCCAGAAGGCCAGTGTGGCTGCCAGCGCCCACATGCCGGCAGCGCAGCCGCGATTCATCCGCCGCAGGTTGCGCCGGGACAGCCAGCGCACAGCCTGCGTGCCGGCACCGGCATACGCCAGCATGATGACCGTGTCGAGCGCGATGAAGATGACGCCCAGTAGAAGGTACTGCGGCGCCTGCGGCGCGCCCGTGTCGATGAACTGGGGCAGAAATGCGCCGAAGAAGAGCACGGTCTTGGGGTTCGACAGCGCCACCGTCAGGCTGCGGACCAGCGCCTGGGGGCCTTGCGGCGCGAGGTTCGGACGCGCCAGCATGGCGTCCACGTCGTCGACCGGGCTGCGCCACAGGCGGATGCCCAACCAGACCAGGTATGCCACCCCGGCCGCCCGCAGCGCGTTGAACAGCCATTCGGAAGCGGCAAGCAGCGAGCCCAGCCCGAGCGCCACCACGGCGATGATGATGCTGCTGCCCAGGATGGCGCCGGCCATGCCCCATCGCGCCCGTCGCATCCCGCCGGTGATGCCGTTGGACATGGCCAGCAGCATGGTCGGGCCGGGGGTCGCCGCCAGCACGAGCGAGGCGGCGGTGTAGATGAGAAGGGTGTCGGTTTTCATCGGGGCAGCTTGGACGTGTCGGCGGGCTTTCGGGCGCGTGCCTTGGCAAGTGCCGCCTCGATCAAGGCGCGCTTGCGTGCCTGGGCGTCGTCGGCGAGTGCGGCTTCGGTGGACGTCGCGGGCTCGTGGCCGCCCGGCTCACCCGTGAGAGTGGCCGACGCCGAACCTTCTGCCTGCGCAAGTCGTTCCTTGTGCGCGGCGTAGCGCCGGCGCGCCGCGTCGGCCTGCGTGGCCGACCAGGCTTGCCAGCCGCTGCGTCCCGGCGTGACGACTTCGAGCGAAATGCAGTCGACCGGGCACACCGGGATGCAGCGCTCGCAGCCGGTGCAATGGGGTTCGATCACCGTGTGCATGCGCTTGTTGATGCCGACGATCGCGTCCGTCGGACAGGCGTCCAGGCACAGCGTGCAGCCGATGCACCAGTGCTCGTCGATCACCGCCAGCGAGCGCGGCCCCTCGATGCCGAACTCGGCGCCCAGCGGGCGGACGGGGCGGCCGGTGATGCGCGCCAATGCCTCGATGCCCGCGGCGCCGCCTGGCGGGCATTGGTGGACGTCGGCGTCGCCGCTGGCAATGGCCTGCGCATAGCCGGCGCAATCGGGGTAGCCGCAACGCGTGCACTGCGTCTGCGGCAATGCGTTCTCGATGCGCGCGGCCAGCGAAATCATGGAACGGGCCTAGGCGGCCTTCTTGCGCGCGACTGGCGAGCCCGTGCGCCGGGCAAACCCGGCGGTCTTCCGACCAGGCGCGGCCTTGGCGGCGGTTCGATCTTGCGAAGCGCCCGAACTGGCGCGTGCGCGCGTGAGGCGTGCGCTGACCGCATCCTCCGAGCTCACGGGCGCACGCGTGACGCGGTGCGTCTGGGGCTGGTCCTGCGCGGCAATGAAGGCCTTGACCTGCGGGTAGACGATGTCACGCCAGCGGCGACCGCTGAAGATGCCGTAGTGGCCGGCGCCCTTGACCTCGAGGTGATGCCGGTGATCCTGCGCAATGCCGGTGCACAGGTCGTGCGCAGCCTTGGTCTGGCCCGAGCCCGAGATGTCGTCGAGCTCGCCTTCGATCGTCAGAAGGCCGCTGGTGCGGATGTCCTGCGGGCGCACGCGCTCGAGTTGGCCCTTTTCATTGCGCACGTCCCAGTTGCCATGCACCAGCCGGAATTCCTGGAACACCGTGCGAATCGTGTCGAGGTAGTAGTCGGCGTCCATGTCGAGCACGGCGTTGTACTCGTCGTAGAACTTGCGGTGCGTCTCGGCACTGGCGTCGTCGCCCTTGACCAGATCCTTGAAGTAGTCGTAATGGCTCTTGGCGTGCCGGTCTGGGTTCATGGCCACGAAGCCGGTGTGCTGCAGGAAGCCCGGGTACACCCGCCGCCCCTCGCCGGGGAAACCCTGCGGCACCCGGTAGATGACGTTGTTCTCGAACCATTCGTAGCTCTTGTTCATCGCCAGGTTGTTCACCGCGGTAGGCGACTTGCGCGCGTCGATGGGCCCGCCCATCATCGTCAGCGACAGTGGTAGCGCCTCACCACGGCTGGCCATGAGCGACACCGCGGCCAGCACCGGCACCGTGGGCTGGCACACGCTCATGACGTGGCAATGGCCATAGGTGTGCTGCAGGTGGCGGATGAACTGCTGCACGTTGTTGATGTAGTCGTCGAGGCCGAATTCGCCTTCGGACAACGGCACCGTACGTGCGTTCTTCCAGTCGGTGATGTAGACCTTGTGGTCCTGCAGCATGGTGCGCACCGTGTCGCGCAGCAAGGTGGCGTAGTGCCCGGACAGGGGAGCCACGATCAATACAACCGGTTGCGCCTTGAGCAGCGTCAGCGTGTGCGGATCGTCCGTGTAGCGCTTGAATCGGCGCAACTCGCAGAATGGCTTTTCGAGCTCGACGAACTCCTGGATGACGACTTCCGCGTCGCCCACGGAGACGGTCTTGATGTTGAACTCGGGCTTCTCGTAGTCCTTGCCGAGGCGATAGAGCAGGTCGTAGCTGGCGGAAAGGCGCTGCGCCATGGGCAACTGGCTGAAGCCCGTGCCGCTGCCAAACAGCTTGGAGGCTGCCTGGGCGAAGTCGGCGAACGGCTCCATGAGAGAGCGCTGCGCTTCGTAGAGTTGGTAGAGCATCGCGGAAGCTTTCTGTAGTCTTTTGTGTTGCAGTGCAATATAGCAGCGGGATACGTCGCCCGGCAGGCGTCGAATCCCTACACGACCGTCAGAAATGTCTCCAACATGTCAGTGGAGCGCCTGAGCGCCCACTTTTGTCACGAATCAGCTCAATACTTTGGCGATGCTCTGGCAGACGTATCCGATGTTCTTGCTGTTGAGCGCGGCGACGCACATGCGGCCGGTATCGGTGCCGTAGACGCCGTACTCGTTGCGCAGGGTGACCATCTGGTCCTTGGTCAGGCCCGAGTAGCTGAACATGCCGATCTGCTGGGTGATGAACGACATGTCGCGCTTGACGCCCGCGGCCTTGAGGCCGTCCACCAGCTTGTGGCGCATGGCCTTGATGCGGTCACGCATTTCCGCCAGTTCCTTTTCCCACACCGCGCGTCGCTGCGGGTCGCCGAGCACGGCGGCCACCACGGCGCCGCCATGGATGGGCGGATTGCTGTAGTTGGTGCGAATGGCGATCTTGAGCTGCGACAGCACGCGATCGGCTTCTTCCTTGGTGGCGCACAGCACCGACAGCGCACCGACCCGCTCGCCGTACAGGCTGAAGCTCTTCGAGAAGGAGGTAGAGACGAAGAAGCTCAGGCCGGCGGCGACGAACTTGCCGATCACTGCGCCGTCCTCGGCAATGCCGTAACCGAAGCCCTGGTAAGCCATGTCCAGGAATGGCACCAGGTGCTTGGCGCGGACCACGCCGATGACCTGATCCCATTGGTCGGTCGTCAGGTCGTAGCCGGTGGGGTTGTGGCAGCAGGCATGCAGTACCACGATGGTGCCGGCGGGCGCCGAGCCCAGGGCTTCGAGCATCCCGTCGAAGTTCACGCCCCGCTTTTCGGCGTCGTAGTAGGCATAGGTTTCGACGGGGAAGCCCGCGTTGGTGAACAGGGCGCGGTGGTTTTCCCAGCTCGGATCGCTGATCAGGACCTTCGCGTCCGGGTTGATCTTCTTGAGGAAATCGGCGCCCACCTTGAGGCCGCCGGTGCCGCCGATCGCCTGGATGGTCGCCACCCGGCCGGACTGCACCGGCTCGCTTTCCGCGCCGAAGACGAGGCCCTTGACGGCCTTGTCGTAGGCGGCGATGCCGTCAATGGGCAGATAGCCGCGTGCGGTGGGGGCCTTCATCATGTCCGCCTCGGCTGCCTTGACGCACTCGAGCAGCGGCAGCTTGCCGTTGTCGTCGTAGTAGACGCCCACGCCCAGGTTGACCTTGTTCGGGTTGGTGTCGGCAGCGTACTGCTCGTTCAGGCCCAGGATCGGGTCGCGCGGCGCCATCTCGACGGCGGTGAAGATAGACATGTTGGAAGCGTCCTTAGAAGTCGGTCGGTTCGCCCGTTGGCAGGAAGGTCGGGCTTTTTCACGAACTGGCGCCAGGGTTTAACCTATCCAGTTCGCTTGAATTTTAGCGTTTGCGACGCACCTGATCGGGGTACACCCTATGTCTGCATCTCCCGAAACCGTTTCTCCCCTGGCCGAGGCCGGCGCCGACACGCCCAGCGACACCGGTGAATTCATCTCGTTCCCGGATTCGCCGTTCCAGTTGTTCCAGCCCTATCCGCCGGCCGGCGACCAGCCGACCGCCATCGCCCAGCTGGTCGATGGGGTGCGCGACGGCGAGGTCTACCAGACCCTGCTGGGCGTGACCGGCTCCGGCAAGACCTTCACCATGGCCAACGTGATCGCCCGGACAGGGCGCCCGGCCATCGTCTTCGCGCCGAACAAGACCCTGGCGGCGCAGCTGTACAGCGAGTTCCGCGAGTTCTTCCCCAAGAACGCCGTGGAGTACTTCGTCAGCTACTACGACTACTACCAGCCGGAGGCCTACGTGCCCCAGCGCGATCTGTTCATTGAGAAGGACAGCTCGATCAACGAGCACATCGAGCAGATGCGCTTGTCGGCCACCAAGAGCGTGCTGGAGCGGCGCGACACGGTGATCGTCGCCACCGTGAGCGCCATCTACGGCATCGGCGCCCCGGAGGACTACACGCAGATGCGTTTCATCCTGCGCACGGGCGACAAGATCGATCAGCGCGACGTGATCGGCCGGTTGATCCGCATGCAGTACACCCGCAACGAATCCGATTTCGTGCGGGGCACGTTCCGCGTGCGCGGCGACACCATCGACGTGTTCCCGGCCGAGCACAGCGAACTGGCCATCCGCATCGAGCTGTTCGACGACGAGGTCGAGTCGTTGCAACTGTTCGACCCGCTCACCGGGCGCATCCGGCAGAAGATTCCGCGCTTCACCATCTACCCATCCAGCCACTACGTGACGCCGCGGGACAAAGTGCTGCGCGCCGTCGAGACGATCAAGCTGGAACTGGCCGAGCGGCTCAAGGAACTGCTGGCCGGCGGCAAGCTGGTGGAAGCCCAGCGCCTGGAACAGCGCACGCGCTTCGACCTCGAAATGCTGGCCGAGATCGGCCATTGCAAGGGCATCGAGAACTACAGCCGGCACTTGTCTGGTGGTGCCCCGGGCGACCCGCCGGCGACACTGACCGACTACCTGCCCAAGGACGCCTTGATGTTCCTGGACGAAAGCCACCAGATGATCGGGCAGCTCAACGCCATGTACAACGGCGACCGCGCCCGCAAGACCACGCTGGTGGAATACGGATTTCGGCTGCCGTCGGCGCTGGACAACCGGCCGCTGAAGTTCGAGGAATTCGAGCGGCGCATGCGCCAGTGCATCTTCGTCTCGGCCACGCCCGCGGACTATGAGAAGCAGCATGCCGGCCAGGTGGTGGAGCAACTGGTGCGGCCGACGGGCCTGATCGATCCGCTGGTGGAGGTCCGGCCGGCCACGCACCAGGTGGATGACGTGCTCCAGGAGATCCGCCTGCGCGTCGAGCGCGGCGAGCGGGTGCTCATCACGACGCTGACCAAGCGCATGGCCGAGCAGCTGACCGACTACCTGAGCGACAACGGCGTGAAGGTGCGCTACCTGCACAGCGACGTCGACACCGTCGAGCGGGTGGAGATCATCCGCGACCTGCGCCTGGGCGCCTTCGACGTGCTGGTGGGCATCAACTTGCTGCGTGAAGGCCTGGACATCCCCGAGGTGTCCCTGGTGGCCATCCTCGACGCCGACAAGGAGGGCTTCCTGCGGGCGGAGCGGTCCCTGATCCAGACCATCGGGCGGGCGGCCCGCAACCTGAACGGGACCGCCATCCTCTATGCCGATCGCATCACGGACTCGATGAAGAAGGCCATGAGCGAGACGGAGCGGCGACGCGCCAGGCAGATCGCCTACAACGAGGAGCACGGGATCACGCCGCGCAGCATCGTCAAGCGGGTGCGCGACCTGATCGACGGGGTCTACAGCGAAAAGAGCGGCAAGGAGCAGGCCCAGCGCGAGGTCGAGCGCGCCCGCGTCGAAGACATGAGCGAAAAGGATGTGGCGCGCGAGATCAAGCGCCTCGAAAAGCAGATGCTCGAGCATGCCCGGAACCTGGAGTTCGAGAAGGCCGCCCGGGTGCGGGACCAACTGGCCTTGCTGCGTGAGCAGGCGTTCGGCGCGTCGGGCGAGGACCATGTGGCAGCCTGAGGTCGGGCGCAATCCAGGGCTTTCGCCCGGGCGATAGCCGCCCGGATCGGTATTAACCCGGGCGCCATCCAGGAATCTGGTATACTTGACTCAATTACTCAACAACAGCAGAAACTTCGCGATGAAGGGCTGGCTCCAAACCATTGGACGAGATCCAGGGCCACGGCAGCCAGTTAGGGCGGAGACGAGGTCACCGGGGTCACGAGTCCTGGTGTTTTCAACGGTAAGCACATAAGGAGCTTGCGATGCGTCTCACTACGAAGGGCCGTTTTGCGGTCACAGCCATGATCGATCTGGCGCTGCGCCAGAACTCTGGCCCGGTCACGCTGGCTGCAATCAGCCAACGGCAGCAGATTTCGCTTTCCTACCTGGAGCAACTGTTCGGCAAGCTGCGTCGCCATGAACTGGTCGAATCGACGCGCGGGCCCGGTGGTGGCTATTCGCTGGGCCGCAAGGCGACCGAGATCACCGTGGCCGACATCATCGTGTCGGTCGACGAACCGATCGACGCCACCCAGTGCGGGGGCAAGGAAAATTGCCTGGGCGAAGCCGGTCGTTGCATGACGCACGAGTTGTGGGCCTCGCTCAACCAGCGCATGGTGGAATTTCTGGATTCCGTCACCCTGCAGAAGCTTGTGGACGACCAGCTCGCCAAGGGCGTCACGGTCGAGAACAAGCCGGCAGTCAAGCGCGCGATCTCCTCGCAGCCGGTCGTCAAGCCGATCCGCGTCAACGCGCCCAACTCGGTTTTCGCGCTGGGCAACGTTTTCGCCAAGTCTTGATGTGAAGCAGGGCGCGGCACTGGGCCTTCGGGCCGGGTGCCCTGGCGCCTGATCAACCGAACCATTTCCACGCCAGCACGAGCCAGCCATGGACGTCACTCCTCATTTCCCCATCTATCTCGACTACGGCGCCACCACGCCGGTCGACCCCCGCGTGGTCGACGCGATGATTCCCTGGTTGCGCGAGCACTACGGCAATCCGGCGTCGCGCAGCCATGCCTGGGGCTGGGAAGCCGAAGAGGCGGTCGAGAAGGCGCGCGGCTACGTGGCCGAACTGGTAGGCGCCGATCCGCGGGAAATCGTCTGGACATCGGGTGCCACCGAATCGAACAACCTGGCGATCAAGGGTGCCGCACATTTCTACCAGGGCAAGGGCAAGCACCTGATCACGGTCAAGACCGAGCACAAGGCAGTGCTCGACACGATGCGCGAACTGGAGCGCCAGGGCTTCGAGGTGACTTACCTGGACGTACGAGAGGACGGCCTGCTAGACCTGGACGCCTTTGCGGCCGCCATCCGGCCGGACACGGTGCTGGCAAGCGTCATGCTGGTCAACAACGAGATCGGCGTGATCCAGGACATCACGGCCATCGGCAAACTGTGCCGCGAAAAGGGTGTCATCTTCCACGTCGACGCCGCGCAGGCGACCGGCAAGGTGGAGATCGACCTGGCCAAGCTGCCGGTCGACCTGATGAGCCTGGCATCGCACAAGACCTACGGCCCCAAGGGCATCGGAGCGCTGTACGTGCGCCGCAAGCCGCGCATTCGCCTCGAGGCGCAGATGCACGGCGGTGGCCACGAACGTGGCATGCGCTCCGGCACGTTACCGACCCACCAGATCGTGGGCATGGGCGAAGCCTTCCGTCTGGCGCGTGAAGAAATGGCGCAAGACGTCGCCAAGGCCCGTGCGCTGCAGAAGCGCCTGCTGGACGGACTGAAGGACATCGAGCAGGTCTTCATCAACGGCGACCTCGAGCAGCGCGTGCCGCACAACCTGAACATCAGCTTCAACTTCGTGGAAGGCGAATCGCTGATCATGGGCATCAAGGGCCTGGCGGTGTCGAGCGGTTCGGCCTGCACGTCGGCCAGCCTAGAGCCCAGCTACGTGCTGCGCGCCCTCGGCCGCAGCGACGAACTGGCGCATAGCAGCCTGCGTATGACGATCGGCCGCTTCACCACCGAGGAAGAAATCGACTACGCCGTCTCGACCATCCGTCACAACGTGGCCAAGCTGCGCGAACTCAGCCCGCTGTGGGAGATGTTCAAGGACGGCGTCGATCTCAGCACCATCCAATGGTCGGCGCATTGACGGCCGAGCACGACACAACGAGATAGAGGTACCCCATGGCATATTCATCCAAGGTCATCGACCACTACGAGAACCCCCGCAACGTCGGCTCGTTCGACAAGGGCGACGACAGCGTCGGCACCGGCATGGTGGGCGCGCCGGCTTGCGGCGACGTCATGAAGCTGCAGATCAAGGTCAACCCGGAAACCGGTGTGATCGAGGACGCGCGCTTCAAGACCTACGGCTGCGGCTCGGCCATCGCTTCGTCCTCGCTCGTGACCGAATGGGTCAAGGGCAAGACGCTGGACGAGGCGGCAGCGCTCAAGAACGCGCAGATCGCCGAGGAACTGGCTCTGCCGCCGGTCAAGATCCACTGCTCCATCCTGGCCGAGGACGCCATCAAGGCGGCCGTGAGCGACTACAAGCAGAAGCACGGCGCCGCGACGACGGTTGCCGAGGCCACGCATTGAAGATGACGGTCACGCTTACGGAGGCTGCAGCGCGCCACGTCAACAAGTACCTCGCCAAGCGTGGCAAGGGCCTGGGCGTGCGCCTGGGCGTCAAGACCACTGGGTGCTCGGGCCTGGCCTACAAGCTCGAGTATGTGGACGAGGCTTCGCCGGAAGACGTGATGTTCGAGGACCATGGCGTGAAGGTGATGGTGGACCCGAAGAGCCTGGCGTACATCGACGGCACGCAACTGGACTTCGTGCGCGAAGGCCTCAACGAGGGCTTCAAGTTCAACAACCCGAACGAACGCGACCGCTGCGGCTGCGGCGAGAGCTTCAGGATCTGACGCCGCCGGCCCCGCGCCCAAGCCGCCATCAAGACTTGTTGGCGGCTTTTTTCTGCTTTCCATGCAACTAGACGCCACCGATTTCGAGATATTCGACCTGCCGGCCACATTCGCGCAGGAGCGCTCGGTGCTGGACGCACGATGGAAAGACCTGCTGCGCGAGGCACATCCCGACCGGTATGCTGCGCAGGGCGCCGCCGCCCAGCGCGTGGCGATGCAATGGTCGGTGCGCATCAACGAGGCCTACCAGCGTCTGAAGGACCCCGTGCGCCGCGCCGCCTACCTGTGCAAGCTTAACGGGGCGCCTGTCGATGCCGAGCAGAACACCGCAATGCCGCCGGACTTTCTCGTGCAGCAGATGGCCTGGCGCGAGCAACTCGACGACGCGCACGATGTCGCCAGCCTCCAGGCGCTGCATGACGAAGTCGACGATGCGCGCCGCCGCGCCTTGTCGACCCTCGACTGGCAGATCGACGAAAAAGGCGATTTTGCCGGCGCTGCCGCGCAGGTCAGAGCCCTCATGTTCATTGAGCGCATTGCGGGCGATGTCGAGCTTCGCCTCGACCGATTGGGACAATAGCTCCAATGGCACTACTTCAGATTTCCGAACCCGGCCAGGCGCCGGATCCGCACCAGCGTCGCATTGCCGTGGGCATCGATCTCGGCACCACGCATTCGCTGGTGGCGGCGGTGCGCAGCGGAGTGGCTGAATGCCTGCCCGATGACCAGGGCCGCATGCTTCTGCCCTCGGCGGTGCGCTACCTCGAAGGCGACCGGCGCCAGGTGGGCCACGACGCCTTGGCGGCGCGCGGCACCGATCCGGCCAACACCATCACGTCAGCCAAGCGACTGATGGGGCGTGGCCTGGCCGACATCGCGCGGCGCGATGCGCTGCCGTATGAACTTGCCGAGGCCGAAGGCCAGGGCGGCATGGTGCAGGTGCGCACGCGCGCGGGCCTGAAGTCGCCGGTCGAAGTCAGCGCCGAGATTCTCGCCACACTGCGGTATCGCGCCGAAGACACCTTCGACCAAGACCTCTATGGCGCCGTCATCACCGTACCGGCCTATTTCGACGAAGGACAGCGGCAGGCGACCAAGGATGCGGCGCAACTGGCCGGCCTGAACGTATTGCGCCTGATCAGCGAGCCGACTGCCGCCGCCATTGCCTACGGACTGGACAACGCGGCCGAGGGCATCTATGCGGTCTACGATCTGGGCGGCGGCACGTTCGACGTTTCCATCCTGCGCCTGACCCAGGGCGTTTTCGAAGTCATCGCCACGGGTGGCGACTCCGCACTGGGCGGCGACGACTACGACCACGCGCTGGCCGACCTGGTGATGGCGCGCACAGGCCTGACGCTGGCGGGCGACGCCGACAAGGCAGCATTGATGATCGCCGCGCGTGCGGCCAAGGAATCCCTGACCGACGCCGACGCCACCACGCTGGTCGCGCAGTTGTCCAGCACCCGTATCGAGCATGCATTGACGCGCAGCGACTTCGAGCAGGCGACGCAACCGCTCACCGCCCGCACGCTGGCTGCGGCCCGCAAGGCGATGCGCGATGCCGGACTGAAGGCCGACGAGTTGCAGGGTGTGGTCCTGGTGGGAGGCGCTACGCGCATGCCGCAGGTGCGCCGCGCCGTGGCCGAATTCTTCGGACGGGAGCCCTTCGTCGACCTGAATCCGGACGAGGTGGTGGCGCTGGGCGCCGCCGTCCAGGCCAATCAGCTGGCCGGCAACGGAGGCAGCGACGACCTGCTACTGCTGGACGTGATCCCGCTGTCGCTCGGACTGGAAACCATGGGGGGGCTGGTGGAGCGCATCGTGCCGCGAAATACCACCATCCCGACCGCCATGGCACAGGACTTCACCACCTACCAGGATGGCCAGACCGCCCTGGCCCTGCATGTCGTGCAGGGCGAGCGCGACCTCGTGGCCGATTGCCGGAGCCTGGCGCGTTTCACGTTGCGCGGTATTCCGCCGATGGCCGCCGGCGCGGCGCGAATTCGCGTCACATTCACCGTCGACGCCGACGGACTGCTGAGCGTCAGCGCCCGGGAGCAGACCAGCGGCGTCGAGGCCGGCGTGACGGTCAAGCCGTCCTACGGACTGTCGGACGACCAGATCGCGCGCATGCTGCAAGAGAGCTTCAGTACGGCGTCGCAGGACGTGGCGGCCCGTGCCTTGATCGAGGCGCGCGTGGAAGCCGAACGCATGCTGCTGGCGACCCGCAGCGCGCTCGACGCCGATGGAAATGCGCTGCTCGCGGCTGATGAACGCGCCCGGATCGAGACGCTGATGCAGGACGTGGACCGCGCGCGGGGGTCGACCGATGCCGCCGCCATCGACGCCGCGGTCAAGGCCCTGGCGGACGGTACGGAGGCGTTTGCGGCGCGCCGAATGAACCAGGGCATTGCCCGGGCCTTGTCGGGTCGTGCGATCGAGTCTCTCTGAGCGTTTCCAAGTTCTTTTCATGCCCACCATCAAGATTCTTCCGCACGCCGAGTACTGCCCGACAGGCGCAGAGGTAAGCGCGCCAGCCGGCACCTCGATCTGCGAGGCGCTGCTCGACAATGACATCCCGATCGAGCACGCCTGCGAGATGAGTTGTGCCTGCACCACCTGCCACGTGATCGTGCGCGAAGGCTTCGCCTCGCTCAACGAGTCCGACGAGGCCGAAGACGATCTGCTCGACCGCGCGTGGGGCTTGACGCCTCAGTCGCGCCTGAGCTGCCAGGCCATCCTCGCGCAGGACGACGTGACCATCGAGATTCCCAAGTACTCGATCAACCATGCCAAGGAAAATCACTAGATACGCATGAGCCGACTTATCGTTCTGGATACCGAGACCACCGGCCTTTCGGCCGAGGACGGCGACCGTGTCATCGAATTGGGCTGCGTCGAGCTCTACAGCCGCAAGCTCACCGGCAACGACCTGCACCTGTATTTCAACCCGGAGCGCGACAGTCACGAAGACGCGCTCAAGGTGCACGGGCTGACCACCGAATTCCTGTCGGACAAGCCCAAGTTCGCACTTTGCGCGCAAGAGATCGCCGACTATCTCGGCGGGGCCGAACTGATCATCCACAACGCGGCGTTCGACGTCGGGTTCCTGAACAAGGAGTTCGAGCGCGCCGGCCTCAAGCCTCTGCGCCACTACGTCGCTGACATCACCGACACGCTGGCCATGGCCAAGGCGGTGTATCCGGGCAAGCGCAATTCGCTCGATGCACTTTGCGACCGGTTCGGTATCGACCGATCCAACCGCACGTTCCACGGCGCCAAGCTCGATGCGCAACTGCTGGCGGACGTCTACATCAACCTGACGCGCGGCCAGGACGCACTGCTGATCGACGTCGGCAGCAACGAGCCGGAGCAGGGCAGGGTGCTGGACGTGGACCTGCGCAGCTTCTCGCTGCCGATCATTACGGCCAATGTGCAGGAGATGGCCCTGCACGACGAGATCCTGCTGCAGCTGGACAAGTCCAGCAACGGAAAAACGCTCTTTCGCGCCGAAGCCGTCCAAAATGTGTCTATAATCTAAGGCTTCGCACAACGCGCTGGGTGAATCGAGAATCGCTCGATAATCCAACGGCGCCAAGCGCGATGATCCAGCTCCCTGCAGGCCGCGGCCTGCAGCGGCTCGGGCGGTTAGCTCAGGGGTAGAGCACTGCATTCACACTGCAGGGGTCAGTGGTTCGATCCCACTACCGCCCACCATTCATACGTTCCCTCATCAGCAGCAAGCTGCATCCGGCAGGCGTTCAAAGCCCTGCGGGCGCCTTGGCGTGCGTTGCCGCACTACCATTCAAGGCTTTCAAGCTGCGGCGGGAGTTCGTCCTTGCAGGTCTCTCGTCGCCATCCCACGACCCGCGGAGCCCGCCATGCAACTTTCCCCGTTTCACCTCGCCATTCCCGTTCACGACCTTCCCGCGGCGCGCCGTTTCTATGGCGAAGTGTTCGGTCTGGAAGAGGGTCGTTCCAGCGAACAGTGGGTGGACTTCAACTTCTACGGGCACCAACTGGTGATTCATGCGCATCCGATCACGCCGTCCCAGGAGAGCGCCCATACCAACGCGGTCGACGGACATGACGTGCCGGTGCCGCATTTCGGCATCGTGCTCGACTGGGCTCAGTGGGAGGCGCTGGCCGAGCGCCTCAAGTCGTTCGACACTCCGTTTGTCATCGAGCCGTACGTGCGCTTCAAGGGTCAGGTGGGCGAGCAGGCCACGATGTTCCTGCTCGATCCCTGCGGAAATGCCCTGGAGTTCAAGGCCTTCAAGGACATGAGCCAGTTGTTCGCCAAGTAATGTCAGGCCGCGCCGAGGCCGACGTCCGGTGCGGTGCGGCGCACGATGCGAAAGCTCAACTGTGCAACGATGGAGGCTGCGAGCAGCACGGCCGCGGCCATGACGCCGTGATCATGGCCGAGACCGACTGCGGCGGTGCTGATCGCTCCGATCGCCATTTGCCCACTGCCATAGATGCCGGAAGCCGAGCCAGCCACTGACGGCTGGATACTCATCGCCTTGGTGATGACGGCAGGGCTGCAGATGCCGGCGCCGACGCAGTAGAGGAACATGGTCGCCATCACGCTGGTGACGCTGGCCGGCCCGTGCGCCAGTTGCAGCATGAGGGCCGCTGCGCAAGCCGTGCTGAGCGTGTTGCCCGCCAGCATGATGCGCGTGAGCCGGCCGCGGGCGGCCAGCCGTGCCGAGGCAAAGTTGCCGATCGAGACGCCGACGATCAGCAGGGCCAGGCAGGCGCCGACCATCGTCACCGGCTGGCCGAATCGCTCGCCCAGCAGGAACGGTGCGGCGGCAACGAATGCGTAGAACGACGCCGTTGCACAACCACCGCCGATCACACAGCCGAGAAAGGCCGGCGAACGCAGCAGGATCCCGTAGTCCGCCATCACCGACCGTGAAGCGGCGCCTGACTGCCGCGGTGCGCGAGTCTCCGGGAGCATGCGCCACGTAGCCACGAAGCCGGCTACACCCAACAACACGAAGATCGCGAAGATCCATCGCCAGCCCAGGGCCGTGACGACGAGCCCGCCGATCAGCGGCGCCAGGCCGGGCCCGACCATGGTGATCAATTGCATGGTGGCCAGCCGGCGCATCGTGTCCTGCGGGCTGGCGGTGTCGCGCACTATCGCGCGTGCCAGCAGCAGGCCGGCGCAGCCGCCCAGCGCCTGCATGAAGCGCGCTGCGACGAGCAGCCCCACCGACTGAGCGAGCATGCAGACCAGGCCAGCCAGGGCGAACAGGCCAAGGCCGAACAGCAGCGTTGGCCGGCGGCCGATGTGGTCGGAAACGGGTCCGTAGACGAGTTGGCCCAGGGCCAGTCCGACGATGTAGAGCGTGATGGTCGACTGGATGGCGGCCGGGCTGGTGGCCAGGTCCCGAGCCGCCTCGCCCAGCGCGGGCACGAACATGTGCATGGCCAGCGTGCCGCTGAGGGTGACCAGCACGAGGAGCCACAAGGGCGGGGCTGGTACCGGCGACAGGCGATTCACGGCGGGAGATGTTAGCGCAGCGCTTCTTTCCGAGCGGCGCAGGTGGATTTGCGCGCGTCGGCGCAGCCGTCTGAGCCTGGGGCCAACGGTACGGTTGCAGGCCTTAAGCTCGCTGCATGGAACAGATCGATAGCGTGGTCATTGGGGCAGGGGTTGTCGGGCTGGCTGTTGCCCGCGCGCTGGCTCTTGCCGGACATGAGGTGCTGGTGCTCGAAAGCGAAGGCGCCATCGGAACCGGCACCAGTTCGCGCAACAGCGAAGTTATTCACGCCGGCATCTACTATCCGCAGGGCTCGCTCAAGGCGCGCCTTTGCGTGGCGGGGCGCCATGCGTTGTACGCCTACGCTGCCGAACGCGGCATCGGCCATCGGCGCTGCGGAAAGCTGATTGTCGCGACGCAGCCGTCCCAGCTGGCTGATCTCGAATCCATCATGGCGAAGGCGCGCGCGAATGGCGTCGACGATCTCGTGCTGCTGGACCGCGACGAAGCCGTGTCGATGGAGCCGCAGCTGAGCTGTGTGGCGGCGGTGCACTCGCCCAGCACCGGCATCATCGACAGCCATGCCTTCATGCTGGCGCTTCAGGGAGATCTCGAGAACGCCGGTGGCGTCGTGGCGTTCAAGTCACCCGTCGTGGGGGTGCGCCTTCATGGCGGCGCGATCGAACTCGAAACGGCCGACGGCACAGCGCTGCGCTGCGCTCGGCTGGTCAATGCGGCCGGCCTGGGAGCGCCGGCGCTCGCGCGCGCGTTCGAAGGGCTGCCGCCGACCGCCGTGCCCCAAGCCTACTTTGCCAAGGGCAGTTACTTCGTTCTTGGAGGGCGTGCACCTTTTGGCAGATTGATCTATCCCGTACCTGAACCGGGCGGCCTTGGCGTGCACCTCACGCTTGACCTGGGTGGCCAGGCGAAGTTCGGGCCGGACGTGCAATGGGTGGACTCGCCGGACGACCTTGTCGTCGAGCCCGCACGCGGCGACGCTTTCTACGCCGAGGTGCGCAAGTACTGGCCGGCCTTGCCGGATGGGGCGCTCAGCGCCGGATATGCCGGCATCCGGCCCAAGATTTCGGGCCCGGGAGAGCCCGCCGCGGACTTTGTCATCCAGGGCGTCGAACAGCACGGCGTGCGTGGATTGGTGAACCTGTTCGGCATCGAGTCGCCGGGCCTGACCAGCAGTCTCGAGATCGCCCGATGTGTCGCCGACATGCTCGAATAACGGTAGACGCATGTAACATGCACTTCTGGGCCATGACATCACGTGTCGTGGAAATGACTGTCGGTTTGTCACCGGTTAAGCAAGGAGGATACAAAATGTCTACATCTACCGCCAACCTCGAGGCAGCAGCCAACCAGGTCGTGGAAGATATCGCCAACGACGTGCGCGGTGTGTTGTCGAGCGAAGAACTCGGTTCGATTCCTCGCGTGAAGGCGCTGCGCCAACGCGTCGACGCCAAGCTGGCCATTGCCCGTGAACTCGCCTCCGAAAAGGGCAAGCTGGCGGCCAAGAAGGCGCGCGAGGCGGCCGGCACCGCCAACGCCTACGCCCATGACGAACCGTGGCAGATCGCCGGTGCCGCTCTGGCGGTGGGCGTTCTGGTGGGTCTGCTGATTGGCCGGCGCTAAGACGCAGAGACCGTCCGGCGTGCGGCCGGGCGGCCTTCCATTGCCGCGGGTCCGCGAGCGTGCCGCGCTTGCCGGAGGCAAGGGGGCGAGGGAATGAACCCGGTTACCAGTCGCCTGTTGGCAGTGACCGGGCTGAGCCGGCGGATCCAGAAAGTCAAGATTGCCGCCGGCGAGAGCGCCCTGGCGGCGGAGGACCGCGCGCAACTGCTGCGCTTTGCCTGGGAGGGCGAGCGCGACCGCGTGCGGCTTCTGCTGCTGCTTGTCGTCGCCGTGATGGGTTTGACCACGGTCGCGGTTGCGCTGTTGTCCGTGGCGGTCGTCGTCCATTTCTGGGAAACGCCGCAACGCGCCACCGCTGCGTGGGCCGTGGCTGCTGCATGGGGCGTCGTCTGGATCGTCTGTGTCACCTGGATGTGGCGCGTGCTGCATCGCAAGTCGCCAGCCATCGAAGACGTGCAACTCCAGTTCGCGCGTGACTGGCACTGGGTTCAGGCCCAGATCGGCAGCCGGCCCGCCAACCGCGCACTGCGCCAGCCTCGTCCGGCGACGCGCGAGGAACTGCTCGCGCGCATGGAACGCCAGCGCGAGCGCATCAGGACCTTGCAGCATCCACCGCCGGGCTCCGGGGCGGCGCGACAGGACAACGACCTGAGTGCCACGCTGACGGAACTCGTGCGCGAGCATCCGGTCGCCACGGCAGCGGTCGCTGCTGCCGTCGTTGCTGCCGTCAAGCCGCGGCGCGTCGTGCGGCTGGCGACCTGGCTGGCCCCGATCATCTGGCGGATGCGCCAGTAGCGAAGCGGCGGTAGGCTCAGGGGCGGGCGCCGCTGCGCGCCAGCGCCTGGGCCGCTTCACGCACCAGTGCCGGCCCCTTGTAGATGAGGCCGGTGTAGATCTGCACCAGGTCGGCGCCGGCCGCGATCTTGTCTCGTGCATCGTTCGCGCTCATCACGCCGCCCACGCCGACGATCGGAAAGTGCGGACCGAGAGCGGCGCGCAGCTGGCCGATCACCCGGTTGCTGGCGTCGCGCACGGGCGCGCCGGACAGGCCGCCTGCCTCGTCGGCGTGGCGCAGGCCTGCCACGGCATCCCGTGACAATGTGGTGTTGGTCGCAATGACGCCGTCCATGCCGGTGCGCTTCAAGGTCGCGGCGATCAGGCCAACCTGCGCTTCGTCGAGGTCAGGGGCGATCTTCACAAAGAGGGGCACCCGGCGGCCACTTGCAGCGTTCAATATCTCCCGACGCTCGGCGATTGCGCTGAGAAGGCCGTCAAGCGCCTCGTCGCCCTGCAAGCTGCGCAGGTTGGCCGTGTTCGGGCTGGAGATATTGATGGTGACGTAGTCGGCGTGGCCGTAGACGCCGTCCATGCAGGCCAGGTAGTCGTCCGCCGCGCGCTCGATCGGCGTCGCGGCGTTCTTGCCGATGTTCAGGCCCAGCAGCATGGGCGCGCGCGCGCCATGCCGGCGAAAGCGCGCCTGCTGCACGTTGCGCAGGAATGCGTCCAGCCCTTCATTGTTGAACCCGAGGCGATTGATCAGCGCCTCGCGTTCGGGCAGGCGAAAGATGCGCGGCCGCGGGTTGCCGGGCTGGCCCTTCGGCGTCACGGTGCCGACTTCGGCAAAGCCGAAGCCCATGGCGGCGAAGGCGTCGATGCAGCGGGCGTTCTTGTCCAGGCCGGCGGCCAGGCCGATGCGATTGGGAAACCTCAGTCCTGCCAACGCCACCGGATCGTCCACCCGTGCCCGTGAGTACAGGCATGCCAGCGGCGTATTCTGGGTACGGGCCAGCGCCTCCAGTGTGATCTCGTGGGCCTGTTCGGCATCCAGGCCGAACAGGAAGGGGCGGGCCAATCCGTAGGGAACGAGCGACATCGGATAATCGGAGACTTCTTGCAGTAAAGACCAGGATTGTCCCCCAATGAACACCCCAGCCCCGACCCAGGATGAACTCAAGGCGCAAGTCGCGCGCGCGGCGCTGGCCTACGTCGAGCCCGGCACGATCATCGGAGTGGGTACCGGGTCCACCGTCAATAAGTTCATCGAGGCATTGGCCGACGTCAAGGGCACCATCCGTGGCGCGGTGTCCAGTTCCAACGCTTCCACCGAACGCCTGCGGGCCCTCGGCATCGAGGTGTTCGATTGCAATGACGTGGAGGAATTGGGCGTCTACATCGATGGCGCCGATGAGATCGATGGCGGCGGCCACATGATCAAGGGCGGCGGAGCCGCACTCACGCGCGAGAAGATCGTCGCAGCCCAGTCGCGCCGCTTCGTGTGCATTGCCGATGCCTCCAAGCGAGTGCAGACGCTGGGCGCCTTCGCGCTGCCGGTGGAAGTGGTGCCAATGGCGACTTCCCGAGTGATCCGACAGTTTGCGGCGCTCGGCGGCGTGGGGCGGGTGCGCCTGAAAGACGGCGCGCCACTGGTGACCGACAACGGGCAGCACATCGTGGACGTGTCCGGGCTGCGCATCGAGCAGCCGCGGGAGTTCGAGTTGACCGTGAGCCAGTGGCCGGGCGTGCTGACCGTGGGCGTATTCGCGTTTCAGCGCGCGCAGGTGTGCCTGCTGGGCACGCCCAGCGGGGTGGAAACGCTGACGTTCTGATCGGCGAGCGAACGGCGCAGCGCCGGCCGCCGGGTTCGCGCTTGGGGCGCTGCTAGAAGCGAATGCCCGCGGGATTCTCGGGGGTGGGCCCTTGCACGGGCGCGGGGGGCGGCGCCGCGGGGGCTACGGGGCTGGCGGCCGGCGCCTGGGCGTCGACCGGAGGCGCAGCGACGGCTACGAGAGGCGCCGGCGCACTCTGGCGGTAGCCGGGTGGCAACTGCGAGCTCGGCGGGTAGCCCGCGGCGTCGAGGTATTGGCTCCACTCGCCGTCGAGGAACCCAAGCAGCTGTTGGCTGCCGATGGTGACCACCGGCAGGCCGTTCTGCCCGGTCAGGCGTTGCAAGGCGGCCCCGTCTTGCGGCGTGGCGATCGTGCGTTCCGTGTAGGGTACTCCGCGCGTGACAAGCAGACTGCGCCCTGCGTCGCAAGGCTGGCAATCGCTGCGCGTGTACAGGGTGACAGGGTAGCGCTGCACCACCTGCCGCAGCGCGTAGGGTAGAGCCGCCCCGTCGTCGCTCCCGCTGGATGCACTGCCAGATGCGGCAACCGCGCCGCCTTGCGCCGACGGGGGCTTGTCCGTGAAGGTCACGCGACCGCTGCCGTCAACCTGTCGATAGACCTGCTGCGCCCACGTCGGGGCGCAAGCCAAGGTCAGCGCGACGGCGCCGAGGGTCAGGGTGCCGCGCCACGGCCTGGCGAAAGGAAGAACGGAGCAAGGCATGGGCAGAGTATGCCAAGCGTTGTCGCCGCGCAGGCTGCCACCGTGCAACGATTGCCGGTCGACGACGCGAAAACGCCACTCAGGCGTCGCGTCGTCCGCTTCCTGTTCGTCGTCAGGCAGCCTTGCTGGCGTGCGCGACCATGCCCTGATGGCGCAGCAGGGCATCCAGTTCCGGCGCACGGCCGCGGAAGGCCTTGAACGATTCGATGGCGGGGCGGCTGCCGCCGGCTTCCAGGATGGCCGTGCGATAGCGGCGACCGGTCTCGACGCTGGGCCGGCCGTCGGCATCCGTGCTTTCCTCGAACGCGGCGTAGGCATCTGCGCTCAGTACCTCTGCCCACTTGTAGCTGTAGTACCCGGCCGCGTACCCGCCGGAAAAGATATGGGTGAAGGTGTTGGGGGTGCGGCTGAACGGCGCGGAGGGCATGACCGCCACTTCGCTGCGCACCTTGCCGAGCAGCGCCATGACGTCGCCGGGCTGCGCCTTGGCCGCGTCGTATTCGGTGTGCAGCAGCATGTCGAACAGCGAGAACTCGATCTGGCGCAGGGTTTGCAGCCCGCTCTGGAAGTTCTTGGCTGCGATCATCTTGTCGAACAGTGCGCGCGGTAGCGGCTCGCCGGTATCGACGTGGGCGGTCATGTGGCGCAGCACTTCCCATTCCCAGCAGAAATTCTCCATGAACTGGCTGGGCAGTTCGACTGCGTCCCACTCCACGCCGCTGATGCCGGAGACGTCGCGCTCGTTCACCTGGGTCAGCATGTGGTGCAGGCCATGCCCGAATTCGTGGAACAGCGTGATCACGTCGTCATGGGTGAGCAGCGGCGGCTTGCCTTCGACACCATCGGCGAAATTGCACACCATCTGGGCGACCGGCGTCTGCACGCGGTTGTCGTCCGGTCGCAGCCAGCGGGCGCGCACGTCGTCCATCCAGGCGCCGCCGCGCTTGCCCGGGCGCGCGGCCGGGTCGAGGTAGAACTGGCCGACCTTCTGCATGCCTTGCGCGGTGCTGCGCTCGATGCGATAGAACTCGACGCCGGGATTCCACACCGGCGCGGTGTCGCGGCGGATCGAGACTTCGAACAGCGTCTCGACGATCTTGAACAGGCCCGCAAGCACCTTGGGTGCGGTGAAGTACGCCTTGACCTCCTGCTCGCTGAAGGCGTAGCGGCTTTCCTTGAGCTTCTCTCCGATGTAGCTCCAGTCCCAAGGCTGCGGGTCCGCGATGCCCAACTGCTCGGCCGCGAAGGCACGCAGATCCGCGAGGTCCTGCAGGGCGAACGGGCGGGCCTTGGCTGCGAGGTCGCGCAGGAAGTCGGTCACTTCCTTGGCCGAGCCGGCCATCTTGGGCACCAGCGAGAGTTCGCCGAAATTGGGAAGGCCCAGCAACTGGGCTTCCTCCTGGCGCAACGCCAGAATCTCGCCGATCAGGGCGGTGTTGTCGAAGGCCGGGTCGCCCAGTTCGCTCGCGCGCGTGGCATACGCGCGGTACAGCGTCTCACGCAGCGCGCTGCTGCGGGCGAACTGCATCACCGGCAGGTACGACGGCATCTTCAGTGTGAGCTTGTAGCCCGGCTTGTCCTCCGCCTGCGCGGCGGCACGGGCCGTCGCGACCACGTCCTGCGGTACGCCGTCGAGTTCTTCCTTCGTGCCGTAGTAGGCAAAGGCGTCGGTCGCGTCAAGGGCGTTCTCGCTGAACTTCTGGCTGAGTTCGGCGGAGCGTTCCTGGATCTGCGCGAAGCGCTCCTTGGCGGCGCCTTGCAGTTCCGCGCCGCCGAGCACGAAATTGCGCATCGCGTTGGACAGGGCCTGTCGCTGCTCGGCATCGAGGACGGTGGGGTCGATCGCCTTGTACTTGGCGTACAGGCGCTCGTCGGAGCCCAGGCGCGTCCAGAAGGCGGTCACGCGCGGCATGGCCTCGTTATAGGCAGCGCGCAGCGCCGGTGTGTCGGCCACGGCGTTGAGGTGCCCGACGGCTCCCCAGGCCCGCCCCAGACGCTCGGTGGCCACGTCGAGCACGCGCGCAATGGCGCGCCAGTCGGCCGGGAACTGCGGTTGCGTGACTTCTTGCAGCGCGGCTTCGGACTGCGCGAGCAACTGGTCGATCGCCGGCGCGATGTGCTCCGGCTGGATCTGGTCGAACAGGGGCAGGTCGGCGAAGTCGAGAAGAGGATTGCTCATGGCGGACAGTTGGGGTGTTGGCTGGAGATGTCAAGGCAAGCGGCGCGGCCGAGGCCCAAGAATGCCAGAAGCCGTCGCCCCGCCGGCGCGAGGGGGAACTGGCGCGCCGCTACCGCTCAGGCCGACTGGCGCTCGGCCGCTTCCAGGGTGTTGACCAGCAGCATGGCGCGGGTCATCGGCCCGACGCCTCCTGGCACCGGCGTGATCCAGCCCGCTACCTGGCGTACGGCGTCGAAGTCGACATCCCCGCACAGCTTGCCCTCTTCGTTTCGGTTCATGCCGACGTCGATCACCACTGCGCCGGGTTTGACCATGTCGGCGGTGAGCACGTTGCGCTTGCCGACTGCCGCGACGACAACGTCGGCCTGGCGCGTGATGGCCCCCAGGTCTGCCGTGGCGCTGTGGCAGATGGTGACCGTGGCGCTGTGCGCCAGCAGCATCATCGCCATTGGCTTGCCCACGATATTGCTGCGCCCGATGACCACCGCATGCTTGCCGCGCAACGGGTAGCCGATGGATTCGATCATCTTCATGCAGCCGTATGGCGTGCACGGACGAAAGCCCGGCGCGCCGGTCATCAGGGCGCCGGCGCTGGCGATGTGGAAGCCGTCGACGTCCTTGGCCGGCGAGATCGTCTCGATGACCTTCTGGCTGTCCATGTGCGGAGGCAGCGGCAGCTGCACGAGAATGCCGTGCACGGTGCCGTCGTCGTTGAGCTCATGGATGCGGGCCAGCAGGTCGGCTTCGCTCAGGCTGGCCGGGTAGGTCTCGAGCCGCGCGTCGAGACCGGTGGCGGTGCTGTCGTTCACCTTGTGCCGCGTATAGACCTGGCTGGCGGGGTCTTCGCCGACCAGGATGATGCGCAGGTGCGGCTGCACGCCCCGTGCCTTGAGCGCCGCGGTGCGGCTGGCGACCTCGTCGCGGATGGTGCGGGCCAGGGCGTTGCCGTCGATGATTTGGGCTGTCATAGGTATGTGCCTTTCGGAGCCGGAATGCAAAACGCCCGCTCAGTGCCTGGGCGGGCGTCTCGGATGGGATGGTGCTCAGGCCTTGGCTGTCGGCGCGGCCTGTCCCAATGCGATCTTGAGCAGGTCGGCCACCGTGTTGGCGTTGAGCTTCTCCATGATGTTGGCGCGGTGCGCCTCAACGGTCTTGATGCTGATGCCCAGGTCGTCGGCGATCTGCTTGTTCAGGCGGCCGGCAACGATTCGCTCGAGCACCTGCGCCTCGCGGCCGGTCAGCTTGGACAGCAGGGCGTCGCGGCTGGCCGATTGCTGGTGCTGGGCGAAGGTCTCGCGGGCATGTTCGAGCATGCGCTCGACCAGAGTAACGAGGTCTTCGTCGTTGAAGGGCTTCTGGATGAAATCCATCGCACCCTTCTTCATCGAGTCGACGGCCATCGGCACGTCGCCGTGGCCGGTGATGACCACGATCGGCAGCGGCGAGCGCCGCTCGATGAGCTTGTCCTGCAGCTCGAGGCCGGTCATGCCGCCCATGCGGATGTCGACGATCAGGCAGGCGACCTCGCGCGGGTCGTAGCGGGAGAGGAACGATTCTGCGGAGTCGAAGCACCGGACCCGGTAGTCCTTGCCCTCGAGCAGCCATTGCAGCGAATCGCGCACGGCCTCGTCGTCGTCGACGACATACACCGTACCTTTTTTCGGGATCAAACTCATGCAGGTACCTTTGCCTCGTCGCTTGCCAATGAATGCATGGAGTCGAGTACCGGAATCCAGAACGAGAAACGGCACCCGACTATCTCCGTTCCATTGTAGATGTTCTCCGCCTGCATCCGGCCCCGGTGCGACTCCACGATGGTGCGACACAGGTTGAGGCCGATGCCCATGCCTTCGGGCTTGGTCGAGAAGAATGCCTCGTACAGCCGCTCCATGACTTCGGGTGCCAGGCCAAGGCCGGTGTCCTGCACCGAGAACTCCACCGCCGGGTGGCCGTCGACCGTGCGGGGCAGCACGCGCAGTTCGACGCTTCGGCGCGCCGGCGGGCGCTGCGCCAGGTCGATCGCCTCGGCCGCGTTGCGCAGCAGGTTGACGAGCACCTGCTCGATCAGGATCGGGTCGACCTGCAGAACCGGAAGTCGCGCTGCCACGTAGTGGTTCAACCGCACGTTGCGCCGACGCAGTTCGATGCCGGCGAGTTCCACGGCCTCGCCGACCATCGTGGCGGCGTCTGCGGCGGTACGGTTGGGTTCGCTGCGCTTCACGAAGGTGCGGATGCGCTGGATGATCTGCCCGGCGCGCTGCGCCTGGCGAGAGGTTTTCTCGAGTGCCGACAACAGAGAGTCGGCATCGATCTGCTGGCCGCGTATGCGCGAGACCATGCCGTTGCAATAGTTGGTGATCGCCGCCAGTGGCTGGTTCAGTTCGTGCGCAACGCTGGAAGCCATTTCGCCCATGGTGATCAGCCGGCTCGCGGCTTGCGCGCGGTCGGCCTGCTGGGCGTATTGGTCCTCGGCGTCGCGGCGGGGCGTGATGTCGGTGGCGATGACCATTTGGGCCAGCCGGCCGTCGACCCAGGTCAGGTAGCGCGAGCGCACTTCGAGCCACTTGCCCAGGTCGGTGACGAAGATCTCGTTGTTGGCCGGCTGCGCGCCGGTCAGCGTGTCGATGGGGAGGCCGGCAAATGCATCGACTTCATCCAGTGCGTCGTCGTGTGTCGTGGCCGGAGGCACGCCGGCCTGGGCCACCATGCTCAGGTGACCCACCGTGTTGGAGCCGAACCAGAGGCGGTATAGCTTGTTGGCGAACAGCAGTTCCTCGCTGCCGATGGGCGCCACCGAGATGGCGGCGTCCAGCGCCTCGAGCACCGTGGTGAAGCGCTCGTACGAGGCCGACAACTGTTCGCGGATGCGGGTCGGCTCGGTGATGTCGGTCATCGACGTCATCCAGCCGGTCTGGTGTCCGCGCGCATCGATGAGTGGCGATACGTAAAGGCGCGCGTTGAAGACCGTGCCGTTCTTGCGCTTGACCCGCACCTGGAAGCCCCCCGGCAGGGAGCGGCCGTGCAGTTCTTCTTCCAGCCGCTCGTTCATGATCTCGCGATCGGCCTCGAGCCAGTAGGGAAAGGGCGGCGACTGGCCGACCAGCTCGTCCTCGTCCCAGCCGGTCATCGCGCAGAATGCGGCATTGACGTAGGAGATGCGGCCATCCAGGTCGAGCACGCGCATGCCGGTGGGCATGGAGTTTTCCATGGCGCGACGGAAGTTGGTTTCGGCCACCAGCGCTTCCTGTGCCGCCTGTCGTCTGCGCGTGTGGCGCCAATTGCCGATCAGGATCCAGCTGGTGAGCACGCTCAGTGCCATCACGAGCCAGAACAGGCCGTTGCCGACGAGGCCCTGGGAGGTGCGGTACCCCTGGCCGCGCAGGTTCAGCCCGTTGCCCACCGGCGAGACCGGTACCTCGTACTCCTTGACCTTCTTCGACCACGGCAGGAAATGAACCGGGGGCTCCACCGGGTTGACCGTGTTGCCCGCGATCAGCTTGCCCTTGCCGTCGAGGAGCGAGACCGCATAGCGCGCCGAGACCTCGGGCGGAATTCCGTAGCGCAGCAGGGCGTCGACGGAGAACTCGCCGAGCACGACCCCGGCGAAGAGTCCCTGGTCGAACATCGGTATGTGCAGTTGCAGGACGCTGGCTGGGACGTCGGCGCCCGCGGCGGGCTGCGAGAACACCGGTTGGCGCAACTCCCGCGCCAGCGCATAGTTGGTCTCGATGTCGCCGGGCCTCAGAACGTCGCCCAGCAGGTGCTGCTGGGCCGGATGCACGCTTGGTGCGGAGTACACCGCGAGGAAGCGCCGCCGGTCGTCGATCCAGCTGATGGCCTGCAGTTCAGGGTACTGGCTGGACAGCGACTCCGCCCGGCTGGTGAACTCGGCGGCATCGATCTCGCGCGTGCCGGCGTCGCGGGCGATGCGCATGAGCTGCTCCTGGCGCTCGAGCAGGCGCAGGCGCAATTGCTGCTGCGCGTATTCGACGTCGCGCTTGACCGACTCCTGTTCGCGCTCCAGTTCCTCGGCGCGCAAGTACCAGAACGCGGCCACGATAGCGGCCAGGAACAGCAGCACCGCGGCCAGCGGGGCCAGCATCGCCAGGGCGTCCTGGATTCTCGGCGTCTGGCGACGCCACCAGCGTCGCCAGAGAGCGAACGGAGACAGTGGCGCGCGAGCCTTGGGCTGCGCGTCCTTGGGCAAGAGCGGGGACGCCATTGCGGAAGTGTAGGGGAGGCGCAAACGGCGCGATTGAGCACGCACCGGCCATCGGCCTTTCCATTGAGTTGAATTTCATATTGTGGATTGAAAAAGCACTATTTGAAATTGGCTTTTTTTGTGGGAAACTCCCGCGCAACTTCAACCGGGCACTAAATTAGAGCCACATCCATCAAGGAGACAAAAGCATGTCGGCAAACCCCGAGAACGTCGGCGCGGCAGCCAATGACGCGGATGCCCAGGAAACCCGCGAATGGATGGACGCCCTGTCCGCCGTGATTCAGTCCGAGGGCAGGGACCGCGCCCACTTCCTCCTGGAGCAGCTGCTCGAGCATGCCCGGCAGAACAGCATCGACAAGCCTTTCTCGGCCAATACCGCCTACGTCAACACGATCGAGGCGGACCAGGAAGAGCGCTCGCCGGGCAACTTCGAGATCGAGGAGCGGCTGCGCTCCTACATGCGATGGAACGCGATGGCGATGGTGGTCAGGGCCAACCGCCACCACCCGCCCGAAGGCGGTGACCTGGGCGGCCACATCGGGTCGTTTGCGTCGCTGGCCACGATGTTCGGTGCCGGGTTCAACCACTTCTGGCACGCCGAAAGCGAGAAGCACGGTGGCGACTGCCTGTATATCCAGGGTCACGTCTCGCCCGGCATCTACGCCCGCGCCTACCTCGAAGGTCGCCTGACCGAGGAGCAGCTGGTCAATTTCCGCCAGGAAGTTGGCGGCCAGGGCTTGTCGAGCTATCCGCACCCCAAGCTGATGCCGGACTTCTGGCAGTTCCCGACGGTCTCGATGGGCCTGGGGCCCCTGATGGCCATCTACCAGGCCCGTTTCCTCAAGTACCTGCACGCCCGCGGCATTGCCGACACGGCCAACCGCAAGGTCTGGGTCTTCTGCGGCGACGGCGAGATGGACGAGGTGGAATCGCTCGGTGCCATCAGCCTGGCTGCACGCGAGCGGCTGGACAACCTCGTGTTCGTCATCAATTGCAACCTGCAACGCCTTGACGGCCCGGTGCGCGGCAACGGCAAGATCATCCAGGAACTCGAAGGCGAGTTCCGCGGCTCCGGCTGGAACGTCATCAAGCTGGTGTGGGGCAGCAACTGGGATCCGCTGCTTGCGCGCGACAAGGACGGCGCGCTGCGCAAGATCATGATGGAGACCAACGACGGCGACTACCAGGCCTTCAAGGCCAACGACGGCGCCTATGTTCGCAAGCATTTCTTCGGCCGCGATCCCCGCACCGCCAAGATGGTCGAGAACATGAGCGACGACGAGATCTGGCAGCTGCGGCGCGGCGGCCACGACGCGCAGAAGGTGTATGCCGCCTTCCATGCCGCGGTCAGCCACAAGGGCCAGCCCACGGTGCTGCTCATCAAGACCGTCAAGGGCTTCGGCATGGGCAAGATCGGCGAGGGCAAGAACACCGTCCACCAGACGAAGAAGCTCGGCGACGAGGACATCAAGGCCTTCCGCGACCGCTTCAACATCCCGATCCCCGACAGCCAGATCGCCGACCTGCCGTTCTACAAGCCGGCCGACGACACGCCGGAGATGAAGTACCTGCACGAGCGTCGCAAGGCTTTGGGCGGCTACTTGCCGCAGCGCCGGACCAAGGCCGACGAGAGCTTCACCGTGCCGTCGCTCGAGACCTTCAAGGCCGTGCTGGAGCCCACCGCCGAGGGACGCGAGATCTCGACCACCCAGGCCTACGTTCGCTTCCTGACGCAACTCCTGCGTGACAAGGCGCTGGGGCCGCGCGTGGTGCCGATCCTGGTGGACGAGGCGCGTACCTTCGGCATGGAAGGGCTGTTCCGCCAGGTGGGCATCTACAACCCCGATGGCCAGCAGTACACCCCGGTCGACAAGGACCAGGTCATGTACTACAAGGAGGACAAGTCCGGCCAGATCCTGCAGGAAGGTATCAACGAGGCCGGCGGCATGTCCAGCTGGATTGCCGCGGCCACCAGCTACAGCACCAGCAACCGGATCATGGTGCCGTTCTACGTGTACTACTCGATGTTCGGCTTCCAGCGCGTGGGCGACCTGGCCTGGGCCGCCGGCGACATGCAGGCGCGCGGCTTCCTGCTCGGCGGTACCTCCGGGCGCACCACGCTCAACGGCGAGGGCCTGCAGCACGAGGACGGCCACAGCCACATCCTGGCGGGCACCATCCCCAACTGCGTGAGCTACGACCCGACCTTCGCGCACGAGGTGGGCGTGATCCTGCATCACGGCCTCAAGCGCATGGTCGAGAAGCAGGACAACGTCTACTACTACCTGACCCTGCTCAACGAGAACTACCCCATGCCGGGCCTGCAGCCTGGCACCGAGGAGCAGATCATCAAGGGCATGTACATCTGCAAGCAGGCCCCCGAGATCAAGGCCAAGGGTGCCAAGGGCAAGGCGGCGCCGGTGGTCGACCTGCTGGGCAGCGGCACCATCCTGCGCGAAGCCTTCCACGCGCAGGAACTGCTCGAGCAGGACTGGGGCGTTGCCGCCCGCATCTGGAGCTGCCCGAGCTTCAACGAGCTCGCCCGCGACGGCGCCGACTGCGAGCGCTGGAACCTCCTGCATCCGACCGAGGCACCGCGCGTGCCCTTCGTGGCCCAGCAGTTGGGCGAGGGCGGTCCGGTGATCGCGTCGACCGACTACATGAAGAACTACGCCGACCAGATCCGCGCCTTCGTTCCCAAGGGCCGCAATTTCAAGGTGCTGGGCACCGACGGGTTCGGCCGTAGCGACTTTCGCAGCAAGCTGCGTGAGCATTTCGAGGTCAACCGTCACTTCATCGTCGTGGCCGCGCTCAAGGCCCTGGCCGAGGACGGCGCGCTGCCGGTGGACAAGGTGACCGACGCCATCAAGAAATACGGCATCGACATCGAAAAGATCAATCCGCTCTACGCGTAAGAAGGCGTTCGCTCAACAACCAACAATCGCCTTCAGGGCGGGAGACAGTTATGGCATTGATGGAAGTCAAGGTCCCGGACATCGGGGACTTCGACGACGTGGCCGTCATCGAAGTGCTGGTCAAGGCAGGTGACACGATTGCAGTCGACCAGTCGCTCATCACGGTCGAGTCCGACAAGGCCTCGATGGAAATTCCTTCCACCGCCGCAGGCGTGGTGAAGGAGCTCAAGGTCGACGTCGGCAGCAAGGTGCGCGAAGGCAGCGTTGTGCTGCTGCTCGAGGGTGAGGGCGAGGGCGCCGCGCCCGCGCCCGCCGCATCGGCGCCGCCACCGGCGGCGGCGCCTTCTCCAGCACCGGCCCCGGCACCTGAAGCCGCCGCCGCGCCCGCCCCGGCTGCCGGCGGTTCGCTCGAGGTCAAGTTGCCCGACATCGGGGACTTCAAGGACGTCGCGGTGATCGAGGTGCTGATCAAGCCGGGCGACAGCGTGGCGGCGGAGCAATCGCTGATCACCGTCGAGTCGGACAAGGCCTCGATGGAGATCCCGTCGCCGGCGGCCGGCACGGTCAAGACGGTGGCGGTGAAGGTGGGCGACAAGCTCAACATCGGCGACCTGGTCGCCGTGCTGGAAGGCGCCGCCTCGGCAGCGCCGGCGGCGGCGCCGGCGACAGCGGCGTCCCCTGTTTCGGCTTCGGCCCCGGCCACCACGGCAAGCGCGGCAAGCGCGCCTGCCGCAGCGCCCGCGCCGGCCACCGCGCCGCCGCATGACCCGACCGTGGCGCCGAGCGGGCAACTGCCGCATGCCTCGCCTTCGGTGCGCAAGTTCGCCCGCGAGCTTGGCGTGCCGCTGGACGAGGTCAAGGGCACCGGCCCGAAGGGCCGCATCACGCAGGAAGACATCCAGAACTTCACCCGCGCCGTGATGAGCGGCGCGGCGACGACGAAGGCCGGAGCCGGCGCAAGCCAGGCCGCCGGCGGCGGCGCCGGCCTGGACCTGCTGCCGTGGCCCAAGGTCGACTTCGCCAAGTTCGGCGACGTCGAGCGCAAGGAGCTGTCGCGCATCAAGAAGATCAGCGGTGCCAACCTGCACCGCAACTGGGTGATGATCCCGCACGTCACGAACAACGACGAGGCCGACATCACAGAGCTGGAAGCCTTCCGCGTCTCGACCAACAAGGAGAACGAGAAGTCCGGCGTCAAGGTGACGATGCTGGCCTTCGTCATCAAGGCCGTGGTCGCTGCGCTGAAGAAGTTCCCCGAGTTCAACGCCAGCCTGGATGGCGACGCACTGGTCTACAAGCGCTACTTCAACATCGGCTTTGCAGCCGACACGCCCAACGGCCTGGTGGTGCCGGTGCTCAAGGATGCCGACAAGAAGGGCATCCTGCAGATCAGCCAGGAAATGGGCGAGCTGGCCAAGAAGGCCCGCGACGGCAAGCTCGGGTCGGCCGACATGCAGGGCGGCTGCTTCTCGATCAGCTCCCTGGGTGGCATCGGCGGTACGCATTTCACGCCGATCATCAACGCGCCCGAGGTGGCCATCCTGGGGCTGTCCAAGAGCGCCATGAAGCCGGTGTGGGACGGCAAGCAGTTCGTTCCCCGGCTGACCCTGCCGCTGTCGCTGTCTTATGACCACCGCGTCATCGATGGCGCCTCGGCGGCTCGCTTCAACGCCTACCTGACCCAGGTGCTGGCGGACTATCGCCGCATCCTGCTGTAAGGGGACCCCATGAGCGAACAACAGATCAAGGTTCCCGACATCGGCGACTTCGCGGAGGTGGCGGTCATCGAGGTGCTGGTGAATGTCGGCGACACCATCGTCCCCGAGCAGTCGCTGATCACCGTGGAGTCGGACAAGGCGTCGATGGAGATCCCGGCCAGCCAGGGCGGCGTGGTCAAGTCGCTGTCCGTCAAGGTCGGCGACAAGGTGCATGAGGGCTCGGTCATCCTGACGGTGGAGGCGGAGGCAGGTGCCGCTGCCGCTGTGCCGGCGTCCGCGCCTGCCGCCGCTGCGCCGGTGTCCCCTGCGCCCGCGCCCGCCAGCGCGCCGGCGGCTGCACCGCTTCCGGCGGGGAGCTATTCGGGCGGTGTCGACCATGAGTGCGACGTGCTGGTCCTGGGCGCCGGACCCGGCGGATACTCGGCCGCCTTCCGTTCTGCCGACCTGGGACTCAAGACCATCCTGGTCGAGCGCTACGCCACGCTGGGCGGCGTCTGCCTCAACGTCGGCTGCATTCCGTCGAAGGCCCTGCTGCACGTCGCCGGCGTGATGGACGAGGTCAAGCACTTCGCCGACCTGGGGGTGGACTTCGGTGCGCCCAAAATCGACCGGACCAAGCTGCTGGGCTACAAGAACAAGGTGGTGGGCAAGCTCACCGGCGGCCTCACCGCCATGGCCAAGATGCGCAAGGTGACCACCGTGCGCGGCGTCGGCGCCTTCCTGGATGCACACCACCTGGAAGTGCAGGAAAGCAGCGGCGACGGCCAGCAACTCACTGGCAAGAAGCAGGTGATTCGCTTCAGGAACTGCATCATCGCCGCCGGATCGCAGGCCGTGAGCCTGCCGTTCATGCCCAAGGACCCGCGCGTGGTCGATTCCACCGGCGCGCTGGAACTGGGCCACGAGCCCAAGCGCATGCTGATCCTCGGCGGCGGCATCATCGGGCTGGAGATGGGCACGGTGTACTCCACGCTGGGCGCACGCCTGGACGTGGTGGAAATGCTCGATGGCCTGATGACCGGCGCCGACCGGGACTTGGTCAAGGTGTGGCAGAAGATGAACGCGCCACGCTTCGACAACATCATGCTCAAGACGAAGACCGTCGGCGCCGAGGCCACGAGCGAGGGCATCCGCGTCACGTTCGAAGGCGAGCAGGCGCCCAAGGAGCCGCAGGTCTATGACCTGGTCCTGCAGGCCGTGGGACGCAGCCCGAACGGCCGGAAGATCGGCGCCGAGAAGGCCGGTGTTGCGGTGAGCGACCGTGGATTCATTCCGGTCGACATCCAGATGCGCACCAACGTGCCGAACATCTTCGCCATCGGGGACATCGTCGGGCAGCCCATGCTGGCCCACAAGGCGGTGCACGAAGGCCACGTGGCTGCCGAGGTGATCGCGGGCGAGCAACTGGGCGACAAGGCCCTCGCCAGCGCGGCGTTCCAGGCGAGGGTGATCCCGAGCGTGGCCTACACCGATCCGGAAGTCGCCTGGGTCGGATTGACCGAAGACGCGGCCAAGGCGCAGGGCATCAAGGTCAAGAAGGGGCTGTTCCCCTGGACGGCGTCAGGCCGCGCCATTGCCAACGGTCGCGACGAGGGAACGACCAAGCTGCTGTTCGATGCCGAGACGCATCGCATCGTTGGCGGCGGCATCGTGGGAACCCACGCGGGCGACCTGATCAGCGAAGTGGCGCTTGCCATCGAGCTGGGCGCTGACGAAGTGGATATCGGCAAGACAATCCACCCGCACCCGACGCTCGGCGAAAGCATCGGCATGGCCGCCGAAGCCGCGCATGGCACCTGCACGGATCTGCCGCCGCAACGGCGCTGATTCCGGGCAGTGCCAGCAACGAAAAACCCGCCGGCGGCGGGTTTTTCATTGGGGCGGGGCGCCGGCTCAGCGTGGCGCGACGGTGGCCGTGGACGCGTCGGCCGTGTCCATGCCCAGCACGCGGCGGGCGCCGTTGAAACGACGCTTCCAGTAGCTTCCTTCCAGGCTTTCGATGCGCACGGAGGCACCGGTTCGCGGTGCATGAATGAACTTCCCGTCGCCGATGTAGATGCCTACATGGCTGAAGGCGCGGCGCATGGTGTTGAAGAAGACCAGGTCGCCTGGCTTCAGGTCGGAGCGGTCGATCTTCTCGGTGGCAGCCGCCTGTTCTTCCGCCCGGCGGGGCAGCACCAAACCGAGCGTCTGGTCATATAGAGTGCGTACCAGTCCGCTGCAATCGACCCCGGTTTCGGCGGAATTGCCGCCGCGCCGGTAGGGTACGCCCAGAAATCCGACTGCCGCGGACACGAGACTGGACGTGCGGTCGCTGACCGTCTGGCGAACCTGGTCGAGTTGGGCAATCAGGCCCTGGTTGACGAGAAGGTGACCTATTTCGTCGTTGCGTTCGATTTGCGTGGGGGCGGCGAGAGCTTGACTGCAAGCCAAGACGAGGAGCGCGGGTAAGACGACAAAACGCATGACGCGTAGGATATTGATGACACCGGGTAATGTCAAACGATCTATTGTCTCAAGAAAATGATCTATCCCATTGTTCGCAAAGAAGTTTTGCAACTCTTGCGGACTTCGGAGATGTAACAGTGATCGAGGATGTTTTTAACAACTTGCATCAACTGCTTTCAAAGTAATGGCAAAGTACTCGAATATCTTCCGGGCGCTGTCTGCCGCCCTATGCCTGCTGGGCTTTGCACAAGTCGTTCTCGCGCAGGCAAAACTGCCTGCGACGGCCGTCGCCGGGCCCCGTCCGGTGGTGGTCGCCAGCGGCCTCGAGAATCCGTGGGCGGTCGCCGTCATGCCCTCGGGGCGCTTCCTGGTGACAGAGCGACTGGGGCGGATGCGGGTGGTCGATGCCGACGGCAAGGTCGGGGCGCCGCTGCCGGGTGTGCCGCAAGTCGCCATCGGCGGACAGGGGGGCTTGCTCGACGTGATCCTGGACAGCAACTTTGCCGTCAATCGGACGGTCTACTTCTGCTATTCGGAACCCGATGGCGACGGGCCGGCGAACGGCACGGCGCTGGCAAAGGCGCAACTGGCCGTGGACCGCTCCCGGCTGGAAGGCGTCCAGGTGCTGTTCAGCCAGCGGCCCAAGGTCGCCAGCCGCAACCACTTCGGTTGCCGAATCGTCGAGGCGTCGGACGGGACGCTCTACCTCACGCTCGGCGACCGCTTCAGCCGCAAGGAGGACGCCCAGAAGCTTGAAAATCACCTGGGCAAGGTGGTGCGCATCGCCAAGGACGGTAGCGTTCCGGCCGACAACCCCTTCGTCGGAAAGGCTGACGCCGCGCCGGAGATATGGACCTATGGCCACCGGAACGGGCAGGGCGCGGCGCTCGGCCCGGACGGGCGCGTGTGGATGATCGAGCACGGTCCGCAGGGCGGCGACGAACTCAATGTTCTCCAGCCCGGGCACAACTACGGCTGGCCGGTGATCACCTACGGCGAGAACTACGGCGGCGGCAAGATCGGCCAGGGCATCACGGCCCAGGACGGCATGGACCAGCCGCTTCACTATTGGGTGCCTTCGATCGCGCCGTCCGGCATGGCTTTTCTCAACAGCGACCGATATGGCAAGGCCTGGCGCGGCAACCTGTTCGTCGGCTCGCTCAAGTTCGGCTATCTCGATCGCATCGAACTACGCGGTGGCAAGGTAGTGGCGGAGCACAAGTTGCTGGAGGACGGCGGTGCACGCATCCGCGACGTGCGCCAGGGGGCCGACGGACTGCTCTACGTACTGACCGACCAGGCGGACGGCAAACTGATCAGGCTGCAGCCATAGCAATCCGCCCTCCATCGCGGGTTGGCGCGCACCCGGTCGGTGGTAGGGTCGCAGCTTTTCGCCGGGCCGCGGACAATTGCGCGTGGCCCGGTGCCTGATTTCCGCTATCCAGCCAGGTTCAAAGATGCTGCTCGACGTCGCTCAATCACAACTCGTCCTGGTCGACTACCAGGCGCGCCTGATGCCCGCCATTCACGACGCGCAGGCCGTCGTGCGCAATGCCGTGCGGCTCGGCGAACTGGCTCGGCTCATGAAGGTACCGACCTGGGGCACCGAGGAAAATCCCTCCGGCCTCGGCCCGGTGGCGCCAGAGGTCCGATCGCTGTGCCAACGGGTGCTGAGCAAGATGCATTTCAGTGCGGTAGAGGAGGGCCTGGGCGAGTGGCTGCGCCCGCCGCAGCCGCCAGCGCCGCGCGGCAATGCGCGCAGCCTGCCCCGGCATCTGCAGAAAGGCCCTGCCGAGGCGGCGCCAGCGCGCGACGCCGTCGTCATCGCGGGCTGCGAGACACACGTATGCCTGTTGCAGACTGCGCTCGACCTGATCGAGGACGAGTTCGAGGTTTGGGTGGTGACGGACGCGTGCGGCTCGCGCACCGAGCGCAATCGCGACGCGGCGTTCGACCGCCTTGCCGGCGCCGGAGCCGAACTCGTGACCACTGAAATGGTGGCCTTCGAATGGCTGCGCAGCGCCGAGCACCCGGCGTTCCGCGAAGCGCTCGCGCTCATTCGCTGACCGCGCCCCACTAAGAACGACAAGTTGGAGACACACCGAGATGAACAGCAGCTACGCCGCGTTTTACGCCCGCTCGATCGAGACCCCCGAGGCGTTCTGGTCGGAGCAGGCCGCATTGATCGATTGGCAAACGCCGCCAAAGCGGATCCTGGATGCAGATGACCCGCCGTTCGTGAAGTGGTTCGCTGGTGGCACCACGAACCTGTGCCACAACGCGGTCGACCGGCACCTGGCCCAGCGGGCCGACCAGGCTGCGCTCATCCACGTCTCGACCGAGACCGGCACCGAGCGCACCTACACCTACCGGCAGTTGCACGAGCAGGTCGTGCGGACTGCGGCCAGTCTGAAGGCGCTTGGCGTGGCCAAGGGCGATCGGGTGTTGATCTACATGCCGATGATTCCCGAAGCCGCTTTCGCCATGCTGGCCTGCGCGCGCATCGGTGCCATTCACTGCGTGGTGTTCGGTGGCTTTGCCAGCGTGGCGTTGGCGTCGCGCATCGAGGACGCCGCGCCCAAGGTCATCGTCAGCAGCGACGCTGGCTCGCGCGGCGGCAAGGTCATGGCGTACAAGCCGCTGCTCGACGAGGCGATCCGCCTGTCGGCTCACAAGCCGGAGGCTGTTCTGCTGACCGACCGCAGGCTCGCGCCCATGGCGCTCGTCGACGGCCGCGACCACCTGGCCGATGAAGTCGCGGCCGGCCTGGGCGACGTCGATGTGCCCTGTACCTGGCTTGACGCCACCGACATCAGCTACACCATCTACACGAGCGGCACCACCGGGCGGCCCAAAGGCGTGCAGCGGGACGTCGGCGGTTACGCCGTGGCACTGGCCGCGAGCATGCGGCACATCTTCGACGGGCATGCGGGCGAAACCTATTTCTGCACGAGCGACATCGGCTGGGTGGTGGGACACAGTTACATCGTCTATGGTCCGCTGCTGGCGGGCATGGCGACACTGATGTACGAAGGCCTGCCAACGCAGGGCATGGATGGCCAACCAGACGGCGGCATCTGGTGGCGCCTGATCGAGAAGTACAAGGTCTCGGTGATGTTCAGCGCGCCCACGGCCGTGCGGGTGCTCAAGAAGCAGGACCAGGCGCTCTTGCGCAAGTACGACCTGTCGAGCCTGCGCGCGTTGTTCCTGGCGGGCGAACCGCTGGACGAACCGACGGCGCGCTGGATCGGAGATGGCCTGGGCGTGCCGATCATCGACAACTATTGGCAGACCGAGTCGGGCTGGCCGATCGTCACGCTAGCCAATGGCGTGGAGCGCCAGCGAGCCAAGCTGGGCAGTCCCGGCGTGCCGATGTACGGCTTCAAGGTCAAGATCGTGCACGAGGACACCGGGGCGGAACTGACGGAACCCGGCCAGAAGGGCGTGGTCGTCATCGAAGGGCCGACGCCTCCCGGCTTCATGCAGACGATCTGGAAGGACGACGCCCGGTTCGTGGACACCTACTGGAAAAGCATCCCGGGCCGCATGGTCTATTCCACCTTCGACTGGGGCATCCGAGACGCGGACGGTTACTTCTTCATCCTCGGGCGGACCGATGACGTCATCAACGTGGCCGGCCACCGGCTCGGCACGCGCGAAATCGAGGAATGCATCGCCGGCCATGCGCAGGTGGCGGAAGTGGCCGTCGTCGGCGTCGCCGACGCTGTCAAGGGCCAGGTTGCCGTGGCCTTCGTCGTGCCAAGGGATGCGGGTGCATTGGGCGACGATACCCGTGCGATGGCGCTCGAAGGCGAAGTGATGAAGCACGTCAACGACCAGTTGGGCGCCGTCGCGCGGCCCGCCCGCGTGCGATTCGTGGCGGCGCTGCCCAAGACGCGCAGCGGCAAGCTGCTGCGCCGCGCCATCCAGGCGGTGTGCGAGCAGCGCGACCCGGGCGACCTCAGCACGATGGACGACCCGGCCAGCCTGCAGCAGATCCGTCAATCGGTTCTGGGATGAGCAGGCACGGGCGCCGGCTGGCCGGCCCTCCGGACGCTGCGAGGCGCGAAGTGGCACAATAGCGGGCTGAATTCAGGCCCTTCCAGCCACAGTTCGCATCCGCCAATCGGTTCAGCCGTGTCGCGGGAGGTTTTGCAACCAACTCATGCTCCCTGCAGGGGAGCGAAGGTCAGCGCGACATGAGCGATTCGAATCAGACGTCCGGCGCGGGCGTCTATACGGCCTATCAAGGCAACTCCTACCTCTTCGGCGGCAATGCGCCGTATGTCGAAGAGATGTACGAGAACTACCTCGCCAACCCCACCAGCGTGCCCGACAACTGGCGCGCCTACTTCGACGCGCTGCAGCACGTGCCCGCGGCCGACGGCTCCAACAGCCGCGATGTGCCGCACCAGCCGGTCATCAACGCCTTTGCCGAACTGGCCAAACAGGGCACCAAGCAGGTGGTCCAGGCGAGTGGCGCCGATTCCGAACTGGGCCGCAAGCGCACCGCCGTCCAGCAGCTGATCGCGGCCTATCGCAACGTCGGCGCCCGCTGGGCCGACCTGGACCCGCTCAAGCGGGTCGAGCGCCCCGCCATTCCCGAACTGGAGCCGTCGTTCTACGGCTTCACCGACGGTGACCTCGAGACGGTGTTCAACACGAGCAACACCTTCTTCGGCAAGGACACCATGTCTTTGCGCGACCTGCTCAACGCGCTGCGCGAGACGTACTGCGGTTCCATCGGCGCCGAGTACATGTACATCACCGACCAGAACCAGAAGCGCTGGTGGCAGCAGCGCCTGGAAAGCGCACGCACCAACCCGCAGCTGAGCACCGACGACAAGAAGCGCGTGCTCGACCGCCTTACCGCGGCAGAGGGCCTGGAGCGCTTCCTGCACACCAAGTACGTCGGCCAGAAGCGCTTCTCGCTCGAAGGCGGCGAGAGCTTCATCGTCTCGATGGACGAGCTGATCGAGCAGGCCGGCGCCCGCGGCGTCCAGGAGATCGTCATCGGCATGGCCCACCGCGGCCGGCTGAACGTGCTCGTCAACACGCTGGGCAAGATGCCCAAGGACCTGTTCGCCGAGTTCGACCACACGGCGCCCGAAGAACTTCCCTCGGGCGACGTCAAGTATCACCAGGGCTTCAGCTCGGACGTGACCACCCCTGGCGGCCCGGTCCACCTGAGCCTGGCCTTCAACCCCTCGCACCTGGAAATCGTCAACCCGGTGGTCGAGGGCTCGGTGCGCGCCCGCATGGACCGCCGCGGCGACGACGACGGCAAGCAGGTGCTTCCGGTGCTCGTGCATGGCGACGCCGCCTTTGCCGGCCAGGGCGTCGTGATGGAGACCCTGGCGCTGGCCGAAACGCGTGGCTACTACACCGGCGGTACGGTTCACATCGTCATCAACAACCAGATCGGCTTCACCACCAGCGATCCGCGCGACAGCCGCTCGACGCTGTATTGCACCGACATCGTCAAGATGATCGACGCCCCCGTGCTGCACGTGAACGGCGACGACCCCGAGGCCGTCGTGCTGGCAACCCAGCTGGCGCTGGAGTTCCGCATGGAGTTCCACAAGGACGTGGTGGTCGACATCATCTGCTTCCGCAAGCTGGGCCATAACGAGCAGGACACGCCCTCGCTCACCCAGCCGTTGATGTACAAGAAGATCGCCCAGCACCCCGGCACCCGCAAGCTGTACGCCGACAAGCTGGCCGCGCAAGGCCTGGGCGAGTCGCTGGGAGACGATATGGTCAAGGCGTACCGCGCCGCCATGGACGCCGGCAAGCACACGGTCGATCCGGTGCTGACCAACTTCAAGAGCAAGTACGCCGTCGACTGGAGCCCGTTCCTGGGCAAGAAGTGGACCGATGCCGCCGACACGGCCATCCCGACGTCCGAGTGGAAGCGGCTGGCCGAACGCATCACCACCGTGCCCGACAACTTCACGGTGCATCCGCTGGTCAAGAAGGTCCTCGACGACCGCGCGGCCATGGGCCGGGGCGAGTCCAACATCGACTGGGGCATGGGCGAGCACATGGCGTTTGCATCGCTGGTGTCCAGCGGCTATCCCGTGCGCCTGTCGGGCGAGGACAGCGGCCGCGGCACGTTCACGCACCGCCATGCCGTCCTGCACGACCAGAAGCGCGAGAAGTTCGACGTCGGCACCTACGTGCCGCTGCAGAACGTTGCCGAACATCAGGCACCGTTCGTCGTCATCGACTCCATCCTGTCGGAAGAAGCCGTGCTCGCTTACGAGTACGGCTACGCCTCGAACGACCCGAACACCCTGGTGATCTGGGAAGCGCAGTTCGGCGACTTCGTCAACGGTGCGCAAGTCGTGATCGACCAGTTCATTGCGTCGGGCGAAGTGAAGTGGGGCCGCGTCAACGGCATCACGCTGATGCTGCCGCACGGCTACGAAGGGCAAGGGCCCGAGCACAGCTCGGCACGCCTGGAGCGCTTCATGCAGCTGGCCGCGGACACCAACATGCAGATCGTGCAGCCGACCACGGCCAGCCAGATCTTCCACGTGCTGCGCCGCCAGATGGTGCGCAACCTGCGCAAGCCGCTGGTCATCATGACTCCCAAGTCGCTGCTGCGCAACAAGGACGCGACTTCTCCGCTGTCCGAGTTCACCAAGGGCGGCTTCCAGACGGTCATTCCCGACAGTGGCGACCTCAAGGCCGACAAGGTCAAGCGCGTGATCGCGTGCTCGGGCAAGGTGTACTACGACCTGGCCAAGAAGCGGGCCGAGTCCGGCCGCGACGACGTCGCCATCCTGCGCGTCGAGCAGCTGTATCCGTTCCCGCACCGCGCGTTTGCCGCCGAACTGAAGAAGTACCCCAACCTGGCCGACGTGGTGTGGTGCCAGGACGAGCCGCAGAACCAGGGTGCCTGGTTCTTCGTGCAGCACCAGATCCACGAGAACATGAGCGAAGGGCAGAAGCTGGGTTATGCCGGCCGCGCCGCTTCGGCCTCGCCGGCCGTGGGCTACTCGCACCTGCATCAGGAACAACAGAAGGCGCTGGTCGATGCCGCCTTCGCCAAGCTCAAGGGCTTCGTGCTGACCAAGTAAGAACAACCAACGCGCTGCCCCATAAGAGCAAAGCGAAGCGGAAAGAACACATCAAATGTCTATCGTAGAAGTCAAGGTTCCCCAACTGTCCGAATCCGTGGCCGAGGCCACCCTGCTGCAATGGAAGAAAAAGCCGGGTGAAGCGGTCGCCATCGACGAGATCCTGATCGAGATCGAGACCGACAAGGTCGTGCTCGAGGTGCCGGCACCGGCGGCCGGCGTGCTGTCCGAGATCGTCGAGGCCGACGGCGCCACCGTTGCGGCCGACCAGCTCATCGCCCGGATCGACACGGCGGCCAAGGCTGGTGCGGCAGCGCCGGCACCCGCTGCTGGCGCACCGGCAGCTGCCGCGGCGGCACCGGCGGCCGCAGCTCCGGCAACCTCTGCGGGCGGCGGCAAGGGCGACGTTGCCATGCCGGCGGCGGCCAAGCTGCTGGCGGACAACAACCTCACCGTGGCCGACGTATCCGGCACCGGCAAGGACGGCCGCGTCACCAAGGGTGACGTCATCTCGGCCGTGGCGCGCGGCGCGGGCACCCCCTCGGTGGCGCCTGCCGTGCAGATTCCCACCGGTGCGCCGAAGACGGCACTGCCGCAGGTGCAGGCCCCCTCGGCCAGCGCCGAGCTGGCCAATCGCCCGGAGCAGCGCGTCCCGATGAGCCGCCTGCGCGCGCGCATCGCCGAGCGCCTGCTGCAGTCCCAGTCCACCAACGCCATCCTGACCACCTTCAACGAGGTGAACATGGCGCCGGTCATGGACATGCGCAAGAAGTTCCAGGATTCGTTCACCAAGGAGCACGGCACCAAGCTCGGCTTCATGAGTTTCTTCGTGAAGGCGGCCGTGCATGCCCTCAAGAAGTACCCGGTGCTCAACGCCTCGGTCGACGGCAACGACATCGTCTACCACGGCTACTTCGACATCGGCATTGCCGTCGGCTCGCCGCGCGGCCTGGTGGTGCCGATCCTGCGCAATGCCGACCAGATGAGCTTTTCCGACATCGAGAAGAAGATCGCCGAGTTCGGCAAGAAGGCACAAGAGGGCAAGCTGGGCATCGAGGACATGACCGGCGGTACCTTCTCGATCTCCAATGGCGGAACGTTCGGCTCGATGCTGTCCACGCCGATCATCAACCCGCCGCAATCGGCCATCCTGGGCGTGCACGCCACGAAGGATCGCGCCGTCGTCGAGAACGGCCAGATCGTGGTGCGCCCGATGAACTACCTGGCCATGAGCTACGACCACCGCATCATCGACGGCCGCGAAGCCGTCCTTGGCCTCGTCGCCATGAAGGAAGCCCTGGAAGATCCGGCGCGTCTGCTGTTCGGCATCTGAGCGAGGGCGTCAACACATGAGCAACAAGCAATTCGACGTCGTCGTCATCGGTGGCGGCCCCGGCGGCTACATCGCCGCCATCCGTGCGGCGCAACTGGGCTTCTCGGTCGCCTGCATCGACGAGTGGAAGAACGAAAAGGGCGGTCCCGCCCTGGGCGGCACCTGCACCAACGTGGGATGCATTCCTTCCAAGGCGCTGCTGCAGTCGTCCGAGCACTACGAGCACGCCTCCAAGCATTTCGCGGACCATGGCATCGAGGTCAAGGGCCTGGGCCTGGACATCGGCAAGATGCTGGGGCGCAAGAACACCGTCGTCAAGCAGAACAACGACGGCATCCAGTTCCTCTTCAAGAAGAACAAGGTCAGCTTCTTCCATGGCCGCGGATCGTTCGTGAAGGCGGCCGAGGGCGGCTACGAGATCAAGGTGGCCGGCGCTGCCGAGGAGACGCTGTCGGGCAAGCAGATCGTGATCGCGACCGGCTCCAACGCCCGCGCGCTGCCTGGCGTGCCGTTCGACGAAGAGAACGTCCTGAGCAACGACGGCGCGCTGCGCATCGGCGCGGTTCCCAAGAAGCTCGCGCTGATCGGTTCCGGCGTCATCGGCCTCGAGATGGGCTCGGTCTGGCGTCGCCTGGGCGCGGACGTGACCGTGCTCGAGGCGCTCCCCGTGTTCCTCGGCGCGGTGGACGAGCAGATTGCCAAGGAAGCCAAGAAGGCTTTCGACAAGCAGGGGCTGAAGGTCGAGCTCGGCGTGAAGGTCGGCGAGATCAAGTCGACCAAGAAGGGCGTTTCCGTCGCCTACCAGAACGCCAAGGGCGAGGACCAGGCGCTGGAGGTCGACAAGCTGATCGTCTCGATCGGCCGCGTGCCCAACACCACCGGGCTGGCCGCAGAGGCGGTGGGCCTGAAGCTGGACGAGCGCGGCGCCATCGTGGTCGATGACGAGTGCAAGACCAATCTGCCTGGCGTGTGGGCCATCGGCGACGTGGTGCGCGGCCCCATGCTGGCCCACAAGGCCGAAGAAGAAGGTGTCGCGGTGGCCGAGCGCATCGCGGGCCAGCATGGCCACGTCAACTTCAACACGATCCCCTGGGTGATCTATACCAGCCCCGAGATCGCGTGGGTGGGGCGCACCGAGCAGCAGCTCAAGGCCGATGGCGTGAAGTACAAGGCCGGCACGTTCCCGTTCATGGCCAATGGCCGCGCGCGGGCCCTGGGCGACACCACCGGCATGGTGAAGTTCCTGGCCGATGCGGCCACGGACGAGATCCTGGGCGTGCACATCGTCGGTCCGATGGCCAGCGAGCTGATTTCCGAGGCGGTCGTCGCCATGGAGTTCAAGGCCAGCAGCGAGGACATCGCGCGCATCTGCCACGCGCACCCGTCCCTGAGCGAAGCGACCAAGGAAGCCGCGCTGGCGGTCGACAAGCGCACTCTGAACTTCTGACCGGCGCGTGGCAGGCAGCAGCGCCCATTCGGTGCGTTCCGTCTACGAGACGGAGCTCAAGGCGCGGGGTTTCGCAAGCGATCCCGCGCAACTTCGCGCCATCGACGCGCTCGAGCGGTGCTGCCAGGAGTGGGTGGCCTACAAGTCGCGCCGCTCCAACGCCATCAAGAAGCTTCTGAACCGGCCCGACATTCCGCGCGGCGTCTACATGTACGGCGGGGTGGGGCGCGGCAAGAGCTTCCTGATGGACTGCTTCTACGAAGCGGTACCCGTCAAGCGCAAGACGCGCCTGCACTTTCATGAGTTCATGCGCGAGGTGCACAGGGAATTGGCCGATCTGCAGGGCACAGTCAATCCGCTCGACGAGCTGGGCCGGCGCATCGCCAGGCGATACCGGCTGATCTGCTTCGACGAGTTCCACGTCGCCGACATCACCGATGCAATGATCCTGCATCGCCTGCTGGTGGCGCTGTTCGACAACGGCGTGGGCTTCGTCACCACGTCCAACTTCAAGCCTGACGATCTGTATCCGGACGGACTGCACCGCGACCGGATCCTGCCGGCCATCCAGCTGCTCAACCAGAACCTGGAAGTGGTCAACGTGGACAACGGGACCGACTACCGGCGCCGGACGCTGGAGGCGGTGAGGCTGTACCTCACGCCCGGCGGCCCGGAAGCGGACCGCGAAATGACCGAGGCCTTCGACCGCCTGGCCGAGACCGCTGACGAGGACCCCGTCCTGCACATCGAGTCGCGCGAGATCCGTGCACGCCGGCGTGCCGGCGGCGTGGTGTGGTTCGACTTCCGTACGCTGTGTGGCGGCCCGCGCTCGCAGAACGACTACCTCGAGATCGCCACCCAGTTCCACACCGTGCTGCTGTCCGACGTCCCCCACATGCCGGTGCGCATGGCGTCCGAGGCACGGCGCTTCACCCTGCTGGTGGATGTGCTCTACGACCGTCGCGTCAAGCTCATCATGTCGGCCGCGGTGCCGCCCGAGGAGCTCTACACGGAAGGGCCGTTGGCGCATGAGTTTCCGCGTACCATTTCGCGTTTGCACGAAATGCGGTCGGCCGAGTTCCTGGCGCTGGAGCGCCGCGCGGTGGACACGCGCATCACATGATCCGATACCTTCCTGCAGTCATCCTTGCCCTGTTGGCCATGCCGGCGTGCGCGCAGGACGCGAATGCGGGTGCCGGCGCGCCGCCCGAGGCGGCCGCCGAGGCCGCCCTGCAGGCCAGCGAAAAGGCGCAACACGACCGGATCGCCGCCGAGCGCGGGAAGATCGAGACTCGCTACGGCAAGGAACGGCAAGCCTGCTACAGCCGATTCGCCGTCAACGATTGCCTGAACGAGAGCCGCCGCCGGCGCCGGGTCGAGGTCGAGGAACTGGACCGCCAGGAAGCCGCCATCAATGACGCGGAGCGGCAGCGGCGCGGCGACGCCGCGCTGAAGCGCCTGGAGGCGGCCAATGCGAAATCGTCCTCTTTCGACGCGCAGGAGCACCAGCGCAAGGCCCTGCAGGACCAGCAGGAGCGCGATCGGCGAGCCGCCGAGCAGGCCGCCAGCCGCCAGCAGCGCCAGGCCGACGCGGCGGCCAGCCGCCGCGACTGGGAAGACAAGCAGCGGGCCAACGCAGCTGAAGACACCCAGCGCCAAGAGCGTCGCCAGCAGGATGCCGTCGAGCGCGCGCGCTACGAGGAAAAGGTCGAAGCGGCACGCAGGGAGCGCGCCGATCTCGATGCGCGCAACGCTCAGCGGACCAAGCCGCGCGCTGCGCCGCTGCCTCCGCCGCCACCTTGAACGTCGGCCGCGCGGACGACAGGGCCTATCGGCTCGCGTCCTTGGGCAGGTGATCGAGCTTCAGCACCGCCAGCGAAATGTTGTCGCCGGCGCCGCGCGCCCGGATGCGCGCCTCGTCCACCAACAAACCCACCGCCTCCCGGGGCGTGCGCTCGGCGATCACCGCGCCCATCTCCTCGGGCAGGAAGTAGTGCCACAAGCCGTCGCTGCAGGCCAGCAAGGCGTCGCCCGGCTGGAGCTGAGCGACGTGATGCGTCTCGATCGGCGGCTCGCTGGTCGTCATGCCCAGGCAGCCGAGGAGAATGTTGGCCTGTGGATGGATGTCCATCTCTTCCTCGGCGATCTCACCCCTGTCGAAAAGCGCCTGCACATAGGAGTGGTCGCGCGTGCGGGTGACCATGCGGCCGTCGCGGAAGTGGTAGATGCGCGAGTCGCCGACGTGGATCCAGGTGCAGGCGCCGTTCGGGTCCATGATGAACGCGGCCACCGTGCTGTGCGGCTCCTGTTCGGCGGACACTGCTGTCAGCTTGATGACCATGTGGGAGTCGTTGACCAGCTGGGTCAGCAACTGCGCCGCCGAGTCCTTGCCGGGCGCATACTTGGCAAACAGCTGGCGCGCGGTCATCAGCACCTGGTCGGATGCCTTGCGCCCGCCGCTGCGCCCGCCCATGCCGTCGGCGACCAGCCCCATGACGCACCCGTTGGCCCGAGGATGAGCCAGCGTCAGCACCTGGTCCTGCTGGTAGGGGCGGTCGCCTTGGTGCAGCCCGCTGGCGGCGGCGAGTCGGAAGCCTCGTGTCATCGGTGCGTAGCGTGCCGGTGTGTGATGGGGGTCGCACCGGAGGCCGAAGGCGCGCGACGCGCTGTGCAGGGACCGGTGGGTCTTGCACTATTATCAAGCGAACCGGGGCCGCGACTCACAAGGTGTCTGCGCGGCGCAACTTTGGACTCCAATCTTCACTCCCTGGCCCGCCAGCTGATCGAATGCCGCATCGAGCATGCGGACCTGGATGCCACCATCGATCGCCTTGCCGATGCCGTGCCCACTGACGAACTCCTGCTGCGCCGTCTCAAGAAGCGCCGCCTGGCGCTGCGCGATCGTATCGAGCGGATCGAGCGGGAACTCGATCCACAGGAGCCGGCCTGATGCACGGCCAGCGCCGCGCCATACCGTGAGTGCCGCCTGATGTCCCTGCAAGACCGAGTGCGCGAGGCGTTCGCGCCGGCCGGCGTGCTGTCAACGGCGACCGAGCATTTCCGCGAGCGTGACGGGCAGACCGAGATGGCGCTGGCGGTGGCCGAGGCCATCGACGCCGGCGGACAACTGGTGGTCGAGGCCGGCACCGGCGTCGGCAAGACCTTCTCATACCTCGTGCCCGCGTTGCTCAGCGGCGAGCGCGTGCTCATTTCCACGGCGACCAAGGCGCTGCAGGACCAGCTGTTCGCCCGCGACCTGCCGCGCCTGGTGGAGGCCTTGGCGCTGCCGGTGCGCACGGCGCTGCTCAAGGGGCGCGCAAGCTACCTGTGCCTGCACCGGCTGGAGCTGGCGCGGCGCGACGGCCCCGATGACCGTGGCACCGCACGCGCGCTGGGCAAGATCGAACAGTGGGCCCAAGCAACCCGCAGCGGCGACCTGGCCGAACTGCCCGGACTGGACGAACGCTCCCCGCTCATTCCGCTGGTGACTTCCACCCGGGAGAACTGCCTGGGCGCCCAGTGTCCGAAATTCCGCCAGTGCCACGTCAACCAGGCGCGGCGCGAGGCCCTCGCCGCCGACGTGGTGGTGGTCAACCATCACCTTTTCTTTGCCGACCTGGCCGTGCGCGAATCCGGCATGGCCGAACTCCTGCCCACCGTTCGGGTGGCGATATTCGACGAAGCCCACCAGCTCAACGAGACCGGCATCCAGTTCCTCGGGGTGCAGCTGGGCAGCGCTCAGGCACTCGATTTCGCGCGCGACATGCTGGCGGCCGGCCTGCAGCAGGCCCGCGGCCTGGTCGACTGGACGCAGCTGTCCGGTGGCGTCGATCACGCAGCTCGGGAACTGCGCCTGGTGGCGGGTCGGCAATGGCCCGGCACCAAGCTGCGCTGGAACGAGACGGCGCCCGAGACCCTGGACGCCGCCGCGTGGCAGGCCGGGCTGGAGCAACTCCAGCAGGCCTTCGAAGCAGCAGCGGACGGCTTGGGTACGGTCAGCGAGCTGTCGCCGGATTTCGTGCGCCTGTACGAGCGTGCGCTCGAACTGGCGCGGCGAACCGCGCGATTCGCGCTGCCTTGCGCGCCAGAATCGGTGCGATGGGTCGACGTCGGCCAGCAGATCCGGTTGATGGAGTCGCCGCTGGACATCGCCGACGCCATCCGCAGCCGTGTGCTGCGCACGCGCGATGATGCCGGCGAGGGGGCAGAGCCCGGCGAGTCGGGCGGGCCAGAAGGCGCGGACGCCGACCGCCGCAGCTGGATCTTCACCAGTGCCACGCTCGGCGACGATGCCCGGCTGCGTTGGTTTACCGAGCCCTGCGGCTTGGAGGACGCGCGCGTGCTGCGCGTGTCCAGTCCGTTCGACTATGCCAGCCAGGCGGCGTTGTACGTTCCGCGCGATTTCCCGCGGCCGCAGGATCCGTCCCATGCCGCGCAGGTGGCCCGGGTGGCGGCGCAAGGTGCGACGCGCCTGGGCGGGCGCACGCTGGTGCTGACCACCACCAACCGTGCCTTGCGCAGCATCGGCGAGGACTTGTCGCGCCGCTTTTCGGCCGACGCGACGTCGCCGCTCGAAGTCCTGGTCCAGGGCGAACTGCCCAAGCGGGTGCTGATGGATCGCTTCCGCGAAGGCGCCCGGCACGGCAAGGCTGGCTGCGTGCTGGTGGCCACGGCGTCGTTCTGGGAAGGCTTCGATGCGCCCGGCGACGCCCTGCAACTGGTGGTCATCGACAAACTGCCGTTCCCGCCGCCAAACGACCCGCTGGTCGAGGCGCGCGGACGCCGACTGGAGGCGCAGGGGCGCAGTCCATTCAACGACTACTTCATCCCCGAGGCGGCGATTGCGCTCAAGCAGGGAGCCGGCCGGCTGATCCGGCGGGAGTCCGACAAGGGCGTTCTGGTGATCTGCGACACACGGCTGGTGAGCATGGGCTACGGCAGGCGCCTGCTGGCTGCCGTGCCGGCGATGCGCCGCATCGACAATGACGCGGATTTCGGCGCGGCCCTGGACGATCTGCTGGCCGAAGAGCCAGACCCCTGGATGCTGGCCGCGCAGGACCAGCCGTCTTCAGTTTGAACCAGCCCGGTTCAGCGCGACCAGGCCGGGCTGGTTACCACAGCTGCCACCAGGACTTGTCGTTCGCCCGGAAGCCGCGCGCAAGATAGGCGCTGTTGGGGTAGTTGGTGGTGAGCACGCGCTGGGTGTCGTCGCGCAGTTGCGTCAGGCCCAGGGCGTCGTATGAACGCACCATGATGTAGAGCGCTTCTTCGACGGCCGGCACTTCGCGGTAGTCCGAGATGGCCAGCTGCGCACGGTTGACGGCGGCGAGATAGGCGCCGCGCGAGTAGTAGTAGCGGGCCACGTGAACCTCGTACTGGGCCAGCGAGTTCACGATGTAGTTCATGCGCGCCCGCGCGTCGGGCGTGTAGCGCGACTCGGGGAAGCGGGTGACCAGCTCCTTGAACGACTCGAACGATTCCTTGGCGGCCTTCTGGTCGCGTTCGGAAAGGTCCTGCCGGGTGAGGCCCGAGAACATGCCCAGGTCGTCGTTGAAGTTGACGACGCCGCGCATGTAGAGCGCGTAGTCGTATGCCGGGCTCGCCGGGTGCAGCTTCATGAAGCGGTCGAGCGTGGCGACGGCGGCCGCCTTTTCGCCGCCCTTGTACTGGGCGTAGGCCTTCTCCAGCTGCGCCTGCTGCGCCAGCGGCGTCCCGGCGGCGCGGCCCTCGAGCTTTTCGTACAGCGGCACGGCCTTGTCGTACGCGCCCGAGCTGGACTCGTCCTTGGCTTCGCTGTAGATCTTGTTGGGGCTCCAGTTGGCCGTCTTGTCGGGCTCGCTCGCGCAGCCCGCCATCAGGGCCGCCACGATCGCGGCCGCGGGGAACGCGGCCCAGCGCGGGACCACCGATAATTTGGAGCGCAGCAACATCTAAGCCAATGCCTTCGTGAACGACGAGCCTCCCATTATATCGGCCGACCCCCTGGCAGCCGAGGCCGACCCCGTGGCTGGCTGGGTCGATGCCGACCCCACCGCGTCGAGCGAAGTGCGCCTCTTCCGCATCGAGCCGGCCCTGCACGGTCATCGCCTCGACAAGGCCCTGGCCGAGCTTGTTCCCGAGTTCTCGCGCAACTACCTGCGCCAGCTCATCGAGGCCGGCGCCGTGCTGCTCGGCGGCGCCGCAGTCGCCAAGCCTTCGCTGGCGGTGCGCGTCGGCCAGGAGGGCCAGATCGAGTTGCGGCCCACGGCGCAGAGCCAGGCCTTCAAGCCGGAGGACATGCCGTTGACGGTGGTGTACGAGGACGAGCACCTGCGCGTCATCGACAAGCCCGTCGGGCTGGTCGTGCATCCGGCGCCTGGTCATTGGAGCGGGACGCTGCTGAACGGGCTGCTGGCTCTCGACACCAAGGCGGCCTTGCTGCCGCGCGCCGGCATCGTGCACCGCCTCGACCGGGACACCAGCGGCCTGATGGTGGTGGCGCGGACCCGCGCGACAATGGACGCGCTGGTCAGTCGCATCGCCGCACGAGAGGTGACGCGCCAGTACCTGGCCCTGGCCCATCGGAGCTGGCAGGGCGGGTCGCGCCATGTCGACGCCCCGATCGGGCGAGACCCGCGCAACCGCCTGCGCATGGCGGTAGTGGACCTCGCCCGCCATTCGGGCAAGCCGGCGCGCACGTTGATCGATTGCCTCGACAGCGCGGGCGCCGGCTGCCTCGTGCGCTGCACCCTGGAAACCGGGCGGACGCACCAGATACGTGTCCACATGGCGTCGATCGGCCATCCCCTGGTCGGCGACACGCTGTACGGCGGGCAGCCGACGCCTGAACTGCAGCGCCAGGCGCTGCATGCGTTCCGGCTCGCATTTGCGCATCCGGTGACCGGCAAGGCCCTCCGTTTCGACTCCGAGCCGCCGCCGGACATGCGCGCAGGCATGGCGGCATGGGGCCTGCACTACAATGCCTCGTAACGGCCTGCAGGGCCGTGCCGGCGCCCCTGGCGCGCCGGTTCCTGCTGCACTGGCACCGGTGGCAGCGCCAAGCTGAGTTTCCCCTGAACGCGCCTGCGAAAGGCGCGTGAATACATCCCGGAATTCGCGAACCATGAATACGGCGGATGCCAAGCGCATTCTCGAAACCGCATTGATCTGTTCGAGCCAGCCGCTGCCGGTGCGCGAGTTGCGCGTACTGTTCGACGACGAGCTGGGTGCCGACACGGTCAAGACCCTTCTGCAGGAACTGCAGGACGAGTGGTCGCAGCGCGGCCTGGAACTGGTCGGCGTGGCCAGCGGCTGGCGGTTCCAGAGCCGGCCCGAGATGCGCGACCACCTGGATCGGCTCCATCCCGAGAAGCCGCCGCGCTACACCCGTGCGGCCCTCGAGACGTTGGCCATCATTGCCTATCGCCAACCGGTCACGCGTGGCGACATGGAAGACATCCGCGGCGTCACGATCAACTCGCAGATCCTCAAGCAACTGGAAGATCGCGGGTGGGTCGAGGTGATCGGGCACCGCGAGACCGTCGGCCGGCCGGCACTCTATGCCACCACCCGGCAGTTCCTCGACGATCTCGGGCTGGCCTCGCTGGACCAGTTGCCGCTCATCGAATCTCCTGCCGGGCAGACCGCGATGATGGACGCCCTGGTGCAGGACCAGGGAGCCCTGCCGATCGACGAGGCGGTCGAGCTGGCCGACGAGCAAGCCGCCGAACCGCAGCAGGCCGCTGTCGAGCAGGCCCCGCCCATTGACGACGATGCCGCCGTCCCTCAGGCCCTTATCCCGAACTCCGATACCTCCGATCCGCGCGACGATGCTGCGGACGACGACATCCCCGGCGTAGCGCCTTCCGGAACCCAGTCATGACCCCTGTAGATCCCGAAAACCCCGTCCTGGCGACTGAAGGCGCGACACCTGCCGCCGCCGCATCCGCCGCCCAGGCGCCCGCGACACCAGAGGGCGCCGCGCAAGCCGGCGCGCCGGACGGAGCGGGCAACGACGCGGCCAAGCGCCCGCGCCGCCCACGGCGAAGCAAGGCCGCGGCCGAGGGCGACGCGGCCGAGGCACCGTCGGCCGACGCGCAAGGTGATGCTGCTGCGCCGACGCCGGCAGCCGAGGCTGCGGCGCCGCGCCCGCGGCGCCGTTCGGCGACCAAGGCGGCGAAGCCTGAAAGCGCTGCATCGACGCAGGAGCCTGCCGACGTCGCCGCGCCGCCGGAGGCAGTCGAAGTCGAAGCCGCGGAACAGCCGACGGCCGACGTCCAGGAGCCTGAGCCGGATGTCCGGCCCGAGCCCGTCTCCCCTGTCGAGCATGAAACCGCGGCGGACGAGCGCGGGGACGACGAGGACGAGGACGACGAAGACCTGCTCGACGACGAAGAGGACGATCTGGACCGCGCCCGTCGCGCAGCCTTGCGCGAGGCACGCAATGCGCCGCCCACCGAACCGATCCGGTTCGACGACGTGGTGTCGGGGCGCTTCGACGCGGACGAGACCGACCCCGGCGTGGCGCCGATCAAGCGCGTCCTTCTGCCCGAGGCCGATTCGCCCAAGCTGCACAAGGTGCTGGCCCAGGCTGGGCTGGGGTCGCGTCTCGAGATGGAGCAGCTCATCCTGCAGGGCCGCATATCGGTGAACAACGAGCCGGCGCATATCGGCCAGCGCATCCAGTACGGCGACCAGGTCAAGGTCAATGGCAAGCCCATCCGCTACCGGATCGCGCCGCCGCCGGCGAGGGTGATCGCCTACCACAAGCCTGCCGGTGAAGTCGTGACGCACGACGATCCGCAGAATCGGCCGACGGTGTTTCGCAAGCTGCCGCGCCTTCAGCAGGGCAAGTGGCAATCGGTCGGCCGGCTCGACCTGAACACCGAAGGCCTGCTGCTCTTTACCAGCTCGGGCGAGCTGGCGAACCAGCTGATGCACCCTCGCTTCGGGCTGGAGCGCGAGTACGCCGTGCGCGTGCTCGGGGCGCTGAGCAACGAGGAAAAGCAGAAGCTGCTCGACGGCGTGCGCCTGGACGATGGCATGGCCCGCTTCGGCAGCATCGAGGACGGTGGCGGAGAAGGCGCCAATTGCTGGTACCGCGTCACCATTTCCGAGGGGCGCAACCGCGAGGTCCGGCGCATGTGCGAAGCGGTGGGCCACGGCGTCAGCCGTCTCATCCGCATCCGGTATGGCGCCATGGTGTTGCCCCGCGGCCTCAAGCGCGGTGCCTGGATGGAGCTCGACGACCGCGACATCCAGTCGTTGTTCAGCGCCGCCGGCGTCCAGCCCGGCTCGCGTGCGCCGCAGCAGCGCAGCGGTGGCGGCGGCGATGGCCGCAACAACCGCAAGAGGCGCCGCAACGGCGGCGGCGGGCCGCGCCCCGACGGGGGCAATCCCATGGCCAACCCGGCCGGTGACGGGCGGCGTGGACGGGGTGGACGCAATCGCGGCCCGGGCATGGACCTTTCCGGTGGCGCGCAGGGCAGCCCGGGCGGGCAGCGCCGAGGCGGCAATCGCGGCGGTGGTGGCGGTGGTGGCGGCGGAGGCGGCGCGGCCCAGCCCGATCCGATGAAGACCTCGCTGGGCTACATCGGCGCCGACAGCCTGCAGCGCCAGCGTCGCGAAAATCGTGGCGGTGGCCCGAGCGGCGGCGGCCCGAGCGGTGGTGGCGGCGGCAACCGGCGCGGCGGCTCGAACCGCCGGCGGGGCCGCTAAGACCTCGCTGCAAGGCCGGTCATGTGCGCCCGAGGCGCACCGGGGCGGCGAGCGTTCCGCGGGCGCGGCGGGAACTTCCACGCCGGGCTGTACGTCCATCCTTCGAAACTGGCGCCGCAGTTAGAATTGGAGGCTTTGTCAAGATGCGTCGGCCGCCCGTGGGCGGGCGTGTCGCCTTGGCGAAAAATCTTCTGAAAAGAATTCCGTAGACCAAAGTTAACGCTCAGGAAGCAAGAAAATGGCACTCGAACGCACTCTTTCCATCATCAAGCCCGACGCCGTCGCCAAGAACGTCATCGGCAAGATCATCTCCCGCTTCGAAGCGGCCGGCCTGAAGATCGCCGCCGCCAAGCTGGTGCACCTGTCGCGCGCAGAAGCCGAGCAGTTCTACGCCGTGCACAAGGAGCGCCCCTTCTTCAAGGACTTGGTCGACTTCATGATCTCCGGCCCGGTGTTCGTGCAGGTTCTCGAAGGTGACAACGCCATCGCCAAGAACCGCGACCTGATGGGCGCCACCGACCCGAAGAAGGCAGCTCCGGACACCATTCGCGCCGACTTCGCCGAGAGCATCGACGCCAACGCCGTGCACGGTTCCGACGCGCCCGAGACGGCCGCCGTCGAGATCGCCTTCTTCTTCCCCGGCCAGAACATCTACGCGCGCTGATCGGCGCGCCTGCGACGCAATGACAACGGCCAACCTGCTCGACTTCGACTTGGAGGGGTTGGCCGCGTTCTGCGAACGGCTCGGTGAGAAGCGTTTTCGCGCCACCCAGCTGTTTCGCTGGATTCACCAGCGCGGCGAAAGCGATTTCGCCCGCATGACCGACCTGGCCAAGTCGCTGCGCGAGAAGCTCGCCGGCGCCGCCCATGTCGAGGGCCTCGCGGTTCTGACGCAACACGAATCGAAGGACGGCACGATCAAGTGGCTGTTCGACGTCGGCGACGGCAACGCCGTCGAGGCCGTATTCATTCCCGAGGACGACCGCGGCACGCTGTGCGTGTCCTCGCAGGCGGGCTGCGCCGTCGGCTGCCGCTTCTGCTCGACCGGGCACCAGGGCTTCTCGCGCAACCTGACCACCGGCGAAATCGTCGCCCAGCTGTGGTTCGCCGAGCATTTCCTGCGCCGGCACCTGGGCCGTGACGAGCGAATCATCTCGAACGTCGTGATGATGGGCATGGGCGAGCCCCTGCAAAACTATGGCGCGCTCGTGCCGGCGCTTCGCACCATGCTGGACGACAACGCGTATGGCCTGTCGCGCCGCCGGGTGACGGTGTCCACCTCTGGCGTCGTGCCCATGATGGACCGGCTCGGGGCGGACTGCCCGGTCGCGCTGGCGGTGTCGCTCCATGCGCCCAACGACACGTTGCGCGACGACCTGGTCCCGCTCAACCGCAAGTACCCGATCGCCGAGTTGCTCGACGCCTGCAACCGCTACCTGGCGCACGCCCCGCGCGACTTCATCACTTTCGAGTACTGCATGCTCGACGGCGTGAACGACCAGCCGGAGCACGCGCGGCAGCTGATCGAGCTGGCGAAGCGGCACGCGGGGCAGGGCGTGTCCTGCAAGTTCAACCTGATTCCCTTCAACCCGTTTCCGGCATCCGGCCTGGTGCGATCGCCGGCCGCGCGCGTGCAGGCCTTCGCCAAGCTGATCAGCGAGGCCGGCATCATCACGACCGTGCGCAAGACGCGCGGGGACGACATCGACGCCGCTTGCGGCCAGCTGGCCGGCGACGTCAAGGACCGCACCCGGGCCGCCGAGCGCATGGCCAAGCGCCGCGAGGCGCAGGGCGAGCGGCGCATCGTCATTCATCCAGCGGCCCGGCGGGCCCCAACCCAGCGAAGCCAGGAGCCCTGACCCGATGAGCTTTTCCCCTTCGACCGTTCGTGTTGCATTGCCGCGCGTGGTGCTGGTCGCGGCAATCGCCGTATCGTTGGCAGGTTGCGCCAGCCGGGGACCGAGCCCGAGCCTGGGCACGGGTGCCGAGCAGCCGATCGCCACCGCATCGGACGAAGGGCAGGCGCGCAAGCGGGCACGCCTGCGGCTGGAACTCGCCATGGGGTATTTCCAGCAGGGCCAGACCACGGTGGCGCTCGACGAGGTCAAGCAGGCGCTGGTCATCGACCCCAGCTACGGCGAGGCCTACAACCTGCGCGGACTGGTGTACATGCGCCTTGACGATCCCGGCCTGGCCGAGGACAGCTTCAGGCGCGCGATCTCGATCAACCCGCGCGACGGCAACGCGATGCACAACTATGGCTGGCTGCTGTGCCAGCAGAAGCGCTACGCAGACGCCGTCGGCCAGTTCCAGGCCGCCCTGAACGCGCCGGGCTACACCGATCAGGCCAAGACCCTCATGACGATGGGCGTGTGCGAGATGCAGGCCGGACGGCCCGCCGAGGCCGAACGGGACCTCGCGCGCGCCTACGAAATGGACTCGGCCAACCCGATCGTCGGCTACAACCTGGCGCTGCTGCTGGCCCAGCGCCAGGAATGGGCCCGCGCCCAGTTCTACATCCGCCGCGTCAACAACAGCCAGGCGGCAACGGCCGAATCGCTGTGGCTGGGCGTCAAGGTCGAGCGCCAGCTGAACAACAGCGAAGCGGTGGGCCAGCTCGGCACGCAACTGGTGCAGCGGTTCCCGCAATCACGCGAAGCGCTGGCCTACGAGCGTGGGAATTTCAATGATTGAGCGAGCGAGCGAATTCGGCGCTTCGGCCGCCGCGCCCTTGGTGACCGGCGACACCAGCCTGCAGACCGCCGGCGACATGCTGCGCGCAGCGCGCGAGGCGCACGGGATCGATGTCGCCGTCGTCGCGGCCGCCTTGAAGGTGCCGGTCCAGAAGATTGAGGCGCTGGAGGCGGGCGACATGGAGGGCTTGCCAGACCCGGTCTTCGCGCGCGCCTTGGCCGCCAGTATTTGCCGGGCCCTGCGCATCGATGCCAAGCCGGTGCTCGAGAAGCTGCCGGGAGCGCGCCAGCCGGGGCTGAGCGGCGCCAACTTCCGCGCCAAGAGCGCCACCTTCCGGGCGGCGCCGGCGCGCTCCAGCGGCGGGGGCGCGGGCTCGCGCATCCTGGTCGTCGTGGTTGCATTGCTCCTCATCGGCGCTGCGCTCATGGTGTGGATGCCGCAGGCCAAGCTGGACCAGTTCTCTGCGGCAATCGACCGCGCCTTGTCGCGTGGTGGCGAGGCCGGCGCGCCTGCCGAGGCGTCGCCTGCCGCCGAAACCGGCGCTGCGCAGACAACGGTTGCCGGCAGCCCTTCCGCGATAGCGCCGGCCGCGCCGGTGAACGCTCCGGCCGCGGCGTCGCCGGCGCAGCAGGCGCCGTCCGGATCGGCGACTGCGGCAGTCGGAGCAATGGCTGCGCCGAATGGAGCGACGGCGACGTCGCCAGCCGGCTCGGCGCCAGTCGCGGGCGCCGCGCCTGCGACCCCGCCGGCGATCGGAGCTGCCGGCGCGGCCCGGCCGTCGCCGACTGCGCCCGCCCCGGCCACCGGCGGCGCGGCCGCCAGCAGCGCAACCGCTCCCGATTCGGTGCTGGCGTTCACCGCGCGGGCCGAGACCTGGGTTTCCGTGACCGACGCCGATGGCAAGCAGTTGCTGCGGCGCCTTGTCCAGCCGGGCGAGAACGTCGGGGTGGCGGGCACGCTTCCGCTGGCAGTGGTGATCGGCCGTGCTTCGGGTGTCGAGGTGCAGGTGCACGGAAAGCCGTTCGACCTTGCGCCGATCACGCGCTCGGGCGGTGTGGCCCGTTTCGAGGTGAAGCAATGAGCAACGTCGCAGCCGAGCGCGACCGTGTCGCAGACCCCTTCGCGGGCGAGTCCGGACTGCCGATCGAGGCCGCGGCCCCGCGCCCGCGCCGCTCCCGCCAGGCACGTGTCGTCTGGGGCCCGCGTGTGGTCACGGTCGGTGGCGACGCGCCGGTGAGGCTGCAGTCCATGACCAACACCGACACGGTCGATGCCATCGGGACCGCGATCCAGGTCAAGGAACTCGCCCAGGCAGGCTCCGAGATGGTGCGCATCACGGTCAACACCCCGGAAGCGGCGCAGCAGGTGCCCTACATCCGCGAACAGCTCGACCGCATGGGCGTCGATGTCCCGCTGGTCGGCGACTTCCACTACAACGGCCACCGGCTGTTGACCGAGTTTCCCGACTGCGCCCAGGCGCTTTCCAAATACCGCATCAACCCTGGCAACGTGGGCAAGGGCGACAAGCGCGACCGCCAGTTCGGCCAGATGATCGAGGCGGCGATGCGCTGGGACAAGGTCGTGCGCATCGGCGTCAACTGGGGCAGCCTGGACCAGGAACTCCTGGCCGGACTGATGGACACCAACAGCCGCCGCCCCGAGCCCTGGGATGCCAGGCACGTCATGTACGAGGCGCTGGTCAGTTCGGCCATCGGCTCGGCCCATCTGGCCGAATCGATGGGCATGCGCCCCGAGCAGATCATCCTCAGCTGCAAGGTCAGCGGCGTGCAGGACCTGATCTCGGTCTACCGCGAACTCGCGCGCCGCTGCGACTATCCGCTGCACCTGGGGTTGACCGAGGCCGGCATGGGCACCAAGGGCACGGTGGCTTCTTCCGTTGCGCTGGGGATCCTGCTGCAGGAGGGCATCGGCGACACGATCCGCGTCTCGCTGACGCCGCAGCCGGGCGAATCGCGCACGCAGGAAGTGGTCATCGCTTCCGAGATCCTGCAGGCGCTCGGCCTGCGGGTGTTCGTGCCCAGCGTCACTGCCTGTCCGGGGTGCGGGCGCACCACCAGCACCACCTTCCAGGAGCTGGCCAAGACGATCGACGACTTCCTGCGCCGTCAGATGCCAGTGTGGCGAAACAAGTACCCGGGCGTCGAAGCCATGAAAGTCGCGGTGATGGGATGCATCGTCAACGGTCCCGGCGAGAGCAAGCATGCCGACATCGGCATCAGCCTGCCGGGCAACGGGGAGGCTCCGGCCGCACCGGTCTTCATCGACGGAGAAAAGGCCCTCACCCTGCGCGGCGACAACATTGCCCAGGAATTCCATGAACTGGTCGAGCGCTACGTCGAGCGGCGCTTCGGCCAGCACACCCAAGCCCTCGATCCGGCCTGAACAACGCATGTCCAAAGAGCCAGTACCGGGCGCGCAGGCGCCCGTTTTTCCTTCCCAGACGCAGCCCAAGGCGGCCAGGCCCGAGAAGTTGACCGCCGTCAAGGGCATGAATGACATCCTGCCGCCGGAGTCCGCCCGCTGGGAGTGGCTGGAGGCCACGGTGCGCGAGCAGATGGCGCGCTTCGCCTATCGCAACGTCCGCACGCCGATCCTGGAGCACACGCAGCTTTTCGTGCGCGGCATCGGCGAGGTGACCGACATCGTCGAGAAGGAGATGTATTCCTTCGAGGACCGTTCCGACAAGCATGGCCAGGCCGAGCACCTGACCATGCGGCCGGAGAACACCGCCGGCCTGGTGCGCGCGGTGGTCGAGCACAACCTCCTGTACGACGGCGGCAAGCGGCTGTACTACATGGGGCCGATGTTCCGTCGCGAAAAGCCGCAGCGAGGCCGCTATCGGCAGTTCCACCAGATCGGAGCCGAGGCGCTGGGCTTCGCCGGGCCGGACGTCGATGGCGAACTCATCCTGCTGGCGCAATCGCTGTGGAAGGCGATCGCCCTGACCGACGTGCGCCTGGAGCTCAACAGCCTGGGCCAGCCGGCCGAGCGGGCGCAGCACCGGGCCCGCCTGATCGCCTACCTGGAGAGCCACGCCGACCAGCTCGATGAGGAAGCGCGGCGGCGACTGCACAGCAACCCACTGCGGGTGCTGGACACCAAGAACCCCGCGATGCAGTCGCTGGTGGAGGGCGCTCCGCGCCTGCTCGACTTCCTCGGCCCGCAGTCGCTGGCGCACTTCGAAGGCGTGCAGGCCATCCTCAAGGCAAACGGCATCGCCTACACCATCAATCCGCGGCTGGTGCGCGGCCTCGACTACTACAACCTGACGGTTTTCGAGTTCGTCACCGACCGGCTGGGCTCGCAGGGAACGGTCTGCGGCGGCGGCCGATATGACGACCTCATCGTCCAGATCGGCGGCAAGCCGGCGCCCGCCGTCGGGTGGGCGCTGGGCATCGAACGCGTGCTGGCCCTGCTCGAGGAGCAGGGCGCCCAGGTCCCCACGCCAGTCCCGCACGCCTACGCAGTGGTGCCGGACGCGGCGGCCATGCCGGTGGCGCTGCGCACCCTGACCCAACTGCGCGAGCTCGGCGTGCGGGTGCAGATGCACGCCGCCGGGCCCGACGGACAGGGCAGCTTCAAATCACAGTTCAAGAAAGCCGACGCCAGTGGCGCGGCTTTCGCCCTGATTTTCGGCGCCGACGAACTCGCGCGCGGCGAACTGGGACTCAAGTCGCTGCGCGACGGCAAGGGCGAGCAAGTGGCGCGTCCGCTGGCCGATCTGGCCGGCCTGGCGTCCCACCTACAATCTTCGGCTCCCAACGACTGACAGCGCATGGCAACCCATCTCGATCTCGAAGAACAGGAACAACTCGACCGGCTCAAGCACTTCTGGGCCACCTGGGGCAACCTCATCACCGGCGTGCTGGTGGTGGTGGCCCTGGGCGTCATCGGCTGGCAGGGCTGGCAGTACTACCAGCGCAGCCAGGCGGCAGGTGCCGCCGCGCTCTACGACGAGATGAAGCGCGCGGCCGACGGCGGCGACGTGGCTCGCGTCGAGCGCGTCCTGGCCGACATGAAGGACAAGTTCGGCGGCACCGCCTATGCCCCTCAAGCCGGGCTGCTGGCTGCCAAGGCGCTGCGCGACAAGGGCAACGTGCAAGCGTCCCAGGCCGCGCTGACCTGGGTCGCCGAGAAGGCTTCCGACGCCGGCTACCAGGCGGTCGCCCGGCTGCGGCTGGCCGCCGAGCTGATGCAGGCCAAGGCCTACGACGACGCGCTGCGGCAACTCGACGCGCCCGTGCCGGCCGAGTTCCAGCCGCTGGTGGCCGATCGCAAGGGCGATATCTACCTGGCCCAGGGCAAGCGTGAGCAGGCCCGCTCCGCGTACGAGCTGGCCTGGCGTGGCCTGGGCCCGCAGGATGGCTATCGGCGCATGGTTGAGATCAAGCTCAACGCCGTCGGCGTCGACCCTGCCACGCTCAAGCCCGCGCCTTGATCGGGCCATCCGATCGTCGACCAGAATGACCGTTTACCTGCCCGTGACCCAACGCACCATGAAGATCCAGCGATTCCTGTCCGACGCGCGCCTGCGCCGCGGCGCCGCCGTCGTCCTGTCGGCGCTCGTCCTGGCAGCTTGCGGCACGTCCAAGCCCAAGCCGGCGGAACTGCCAAAGAGCCCCGAAATCATGGGGGTGACGCAGGCCTGGTCTTTCAAGCTCCCCGACGTCGAGTTTCCGCTGGTGACGGACGTCTCGGACGACGTCGTCGCCGTCGCGGGCGGCGACAAGGGCACGGTCATGGCCATCGATGCGCGCACGGGCAAGGAGTTGTGGCGCGTCGACGTCGGAGCCCCGTTGAACGCCGGGGTGGGCAGCGACGGCACGCTCTCGGCCGTCGTCACCCGCGACAACGACCTCGTGGCGCTGCAGGGTGGGCACGTCCTGTGGAAGAAGAATCTCGGCGCCGAGACCTTCACGCCACCGCTGGTGGCCGGACGGCGCATTTTCGTGCAGACGGCCGATCGGACCACCTCCGCATGGGACGGCCAGAGCGGACGCCGGCTCTGGACGCAGACCCGCAATGCCGACGCACTGGTCCTCAAGCGCCCGGGTGTCCTGCAGGCGGTGGACGACGCGCTGGTGGCCGGCGTCGGCGCGAGGCTGGTCTCGATGGCCGCCACGAATGGCGCCTCGCGCTGGGAGGCGCCCATCGCGTCGCCCCGCGGCACCAACGACGTCGAGCGCCTGGCCGACCTGACCGGCACCATCAGCGTCGCGGGCGGCACCATCTGCGCGCGTGCCTACTACGCGAACGTCGGCTGCGTCGACGCCAACCGCGGCGTCCTGCTGTGGACGAAGCCGGCCACCGGTTCGGTGGGCGTCAGCGGCGACGAGAACACCCTCTATGGCGTCGAGCAGAACGGCGTCGTGCTGTCCTGGCGCCGGCGCGACGGCGAGCAGCAATGGAGCAATGACGCGTTCAAGTACCGTCAACTGACCGCTCCGCTGGCGGCGGGGCGCACGCTGATCATCGGCGAGGACGGCGGCAACCTCCTGTTCCTGGATCGCGCGGACGGCAAGCTGCTCGCGCGCGTGTCGCCGGACGGATCGGCCATCGTGGCCGACCCCGTGGTGGCGGCCAATACCCTGGTGGTCGTGACCGCCAAGGGTGGCGTCTTCGGCTACCGGCCCAAATAGCTCGGGGCCGGGCCCTGAGCACAACAACAGCGACGCTGAGCAAAACAAAGGAAACCGCATGAAGCCGGTTATCGCCCTGGTCGGGCGGCCCAACGTGGGCAAGTCGACGCTGTTCAACAGGCTCACCAAGACCCGCGACGCCATCGTTGCCGACTTCGCGGGCCTGACCCGCGACCGGCACTACGGCAATGGACGCGCCGGCAGCCGCGAATACATCGTGATCGACACCGGCGGTTTCGAGCCCGACGCCGGCAGCGGCATCTTCAAGGAGATGGCCAAGCAGACCCGGCAAGCAGTGGCCGAGGCGGACGTGGTCATCTTCGTGGTGGATGCCCGGGAAGGGCTGTCCGCGCAGGACCACGACATCGCCAACGAACTGCGGCGCCTGGGCAAGCCGTGCCTGCTGGCGGCCAACAAGGCCGAAGGCATGGCGAGCAGCGCCCGGCTGGTCGATTTCTACGAGCTGGGCTTCGGCGAGGTCTATGCCGTGTCGGCCGCACATGGGCAGGGCGTGCGCGAACTCGTCGAGCTGGCGCTGGAACCGCTGAACCTGCCCGAGCCAGAGGACGACGAAGACGTGGACGCCGAGTCCCGGCCGATCCGCCTGGCAGTGGCGGGCCGCCCCAACGTCGGCAAGTCGACCCTCATCAACACCTGGCTGGGCGAGGAGCGCCTGGTGGCCTTCGACATGCCGGGCACCACCCGCGACGCCATCACCGTGCCGTTCGAGCGCAACGGCCAGCGCTTCGAGCTGATCGACACCGCCGGCCTGCGCCGAAAGGGCAAGGTGTTCGAGGCGATCGAGAAGTTCTCGGTGGTAAAGACGCTGCAGGCCATCGAGTCGGCCAACGTCGTCCTGCTCCTGCTCGACGCCACGCAGGGCGTGACCGACCAGGACGCGCACATCGCCGGATATGCGCTCGAAAGCGGGCGGGCGGTGGTGATCGCCATCAACAAGTGGGATGCGGTCGACAGTTACCAGCGCGAGCAGGTCAACCGGCAGATCGAGAGCCGGCTGCCGTTTTTGAAGTTCGCTTCGCTGCATTTCATCTCGGCAACCAAGCGCCAGGGCCTGGGCCCGGTCTGGCAGGCCATCGTCCAGGCGCACCGGGCGGCCAACCGCAAGATGTCCACGCCGGTGCTCACGCGATTGCTGCTGGAAGCGGTGCAGTTCCAGGCGCCCAAGAAGTCCGGCATGTACCGCCCCAAGCTGCGCTATGCGCACCAGGGCGGGATGAATCCGCCGGTGATCATCATCCACGGCAATTCGCTCGAGCATGTCACCGACGCCTACCGGCGCTTCCTGGAAGGACGTTTTCGCAAGGAATTCGACCTCGTCGGCACGCCATTGCGCATCGAGTTCAAGACGTCCCACAATCCGTTTGCCGAAAAGAACGGCTGACCGGCCGCCGCCGCAGTCCCGTTATTTTTAAAAGGCCTTTGGACCAATCTGCTGCACTGCGGAAACCCTGTGATAAGGTTCGACGTCCAACAACAACTTCTTGAACACGGAGAATATCGTGAGCAATAAAGGGCAACTTCTGCAAGACCCGTTTCTCAATACGCTGCGCCGGGAACACGTCCCGGTGTCGATCTACCTGGTCAACGGCATCAAGCTCCAGGGACAGATCGAATCCTTCGATCAGTACGTCGTCCTCCTGCGCAACACCGTGACCCAGATGGTCTACAAGCACGCCATCTCGACCATCGTGCCCGGCCGCGCCGTCAACTTCTCGGCGGCCGAACAGGACGACGCAGCTGCCTGACCGGGCAGGCGCGGCAGGCCGACGCCGCGCCCGCCCCCAAGCGCCTCACTCCGATTGTCCGAACTGATTCCTCGAGTCGAAGGCGCCGCCATCCTGGTCGGCGTGGATTTCGGGCTGCCGCATTTCGACGGCGAGCTCGAGGAACTCGGCCTGCTCGCGCAGACTGCCGGGCTCGAACCGGTGGCTCGCCTGAGCTGCAAGCGCAAGGCGCCTGACGCCGCCCTCTTCGTCGGCAGTGGCAAGGCGGCCGAAATCCGCGAACTGGCCGAGATGCACCGCGCAAGCGAGGTCATATTCGACCAGCCGCTCAGCCCGGCGCAGCAGCGCAACCTCGAGCGCGCCATCGGCACGGCGGTCTATGACCGCACCTTCCTCATCCTCGAGATATTCGCCCAGCGCGCCCGCAGCCACGAAGGCAAGCTCCAGGTGGAGCTCGCCCGGCTGCAGTACCTGAGCACCCGGCTGGTGCGCCGCTGGTCGCACCTGGAGCGGCAGCGCGGCGGCATCGGTGCGCGCGGCGGCCCGGGCGAAACCCAGATCGAGCTGGACCGGCGGATGATCGGCGAGGCCATCCGCCGCACGCGCGAGCGGCTGGCCAAGGTGCAGCGCCAGCGCGGCACCCAGCGGCGCCAGCGCGAGCGCCGGGAGACCTTCAACATCTCGCTGGTGGGGTACACCAACGCGGGCAAGTCGTCGCTGTTCAACGCCCTGGTCAAGGCCCGCGCCTACGCGGCCGACCAACTGTTCGCCACCCTGGACACCACCACCCGGCACCTGTACCTGGGCGAGGCGGGCAGGCAGGTCTCGATCTCGGACACGGTGGGCTTCATCCGCGAGCTCCCCCACGGCCTGGTCGATGCCTTCAAGGCCACCCTCCAGGAGGCGGTCGACGCCGACCTGCTCCTGCACGTCGTGGACGCCTCGAACCCGCATCACCCGGAGCAAATGGATGAGGTGCGCTCGGTGCTCGACGAAATCGGCGCGGGTGAGGTGCCGCAGGTGCTGGTGTTCAACAAGCTCGACGCGATCGAGCCCGAGCGCCGCCCGGCGCAGTCACGCGACCACGTGGAGGTCGACGGGCGTTGGTTGACCCGGATCTTCGTCAGCGCACGTACGGGCGAGGGGTTGGCGCTGTTGCGCGAGGAGCTGGCAAAGCGCGTGGTCGAGGCGATGGCCTCGAAGTCCCTGGCTGACGCTGCGCCATTGCATGATCCAGCGCATTGATTGGCACAATCGGACGCCATTCACTGTTAGACGTAAGAAAAGAATACGAATGATCGCTAAGCCATTGTGGAGACGGTTCTACGGCATGTTCAACCTGAACGATGGCCGGTGGGGTCGCGGCGACGAGGGAGCTTCATCCGAGGGGGATCGCCCCTCCGGCAACCGTCCCGACGCCGACCCGCCCGGCCGGCCGCCGGAGCGGCCTCGCGGCCAGGGGCCCAACCAGGGACCGCCGGATCTCGACGAACTCTGGCGCGACTTCAACCGCAAGCTTGGCGGCCTGTTCGGCGGGCGCGGCGCGCAGCGGCCGTCTTCCGGCGGAAACGGCGGCGGCAACGGCAATGGCGGTGGTTTCAAGCCCGAGATGAAGAACGCCGGCTTCGGCCTGGCCCTCGTGGTCATCGTGGCCCTGCTGATCTGGCTGAGCACCGGCTTTTTCATCGTGCAGGAAGGCTCGCAGGCCGTCATCACCCAGTTCGGCCGCTACAAGTCGACCGTGGGAGCCGGTTTCAACTGGCGCCTGCCTTACCCGATCCAGCGCCACGAGGTCGTCGTGGTGACCCAGATCCGCTCGACCGACGTCGGCCGTGACGCGATCGTGCGCTCCACCGGGCTGCGCGAGTCGGCCATGCTGACCGAGGACGAGAACATCGTCGAGATCAAGTTCGCCGTGCAATACCGCCTCAGCGATGCGCGCGCCTACCTCTACGAATCGAAGGCGCCTTCCGAAACGGTGGTGCAGGTGGCCGAAACGGCGGTGCGCGAAGTGGTCGGCAAGATGAAGATGGATGCTGCCATGGCCGATGAGCGCGACCAGATCGCCCCGCGCGTGCGCGCCCTGATGCAGAACATCCTGGACCGCTACAAGGTGGGCGTCGAAGTGGTGAACATCAACCTGCAGCAAGGCGGCGTACGACCGCCCGAGCAGGTGCAGGCCGCCTTCGACGACGTGCTCAAGGCCGGCCAGGAGCGCGAGCGCGCCAAGAACGAGGCCCAGGCGTATGCCAACGACGTGGTGCCGCGCGCCACTGGTGCCGCTTCCCGCCTGATCGAGGAGGCGCAGGCCTACAAGGCTCGGGTGGTCGCGTCCGCCCAGGGTGATGCGCAACGCTTCGAGCAGGTGCTGGCCGAGTACCAGAAGGCGCCGCAGGTCACGCGCGACCGGATGTACATCGACGCGATGCAGCAGATCTACGCCAATACCTCCAAGGTGCTGATCGATTCTCGGCAAGGTTCGAACCTGCTGTATCTGCCGCTGGACAAGCTGATTCAGCAGTCCGGCCAGGCCGCTGGCGCCAGCGCGGCCGGCGACAGCAGCGCGACCGCATCCTCCGGTGCCACGCCGGCGCCGCCCGCTTATCCGGCCAACAACGATTCGCGTATCCGCGACGGCCGCTCGCGCGACCGTGATACCCGCTGAGCCGGGCAAAGACAGGCGCTGCAGAATATGAACAGAATCGGATTCATTGCTACCTCCATACTGATCGCGCTCATGCTGTTGAGCTCGACGCTCTTCGTGGTCGACCAGCGCCAGTTCGGCGTGGTCTATGCACTGGGACAGATCAAGTCGGTCATCACCGAGCCGGGGTTGAACTTCAAGCTCCCGCCACCCTTCCAGAACGTGTCGTACATCGACAAGCGGCTGCTGATGCTGTCGAGCGTCGACACCGAGCCCATGCTGACGGCCGAGAAGCAACGTGTGGTGATCGACTGGTACGTGCGCTGGCGCATCACCGACCCGTCCGCCTACATCCGCAACGTGGGGCTGGACGAGAACACCGGTGCCAGCCAGCTCAACCGTGTCGTGCGCAACGCGTTCCAGGAAAACGTCAACAAGCGCACCGTGAAGGATCTCATCTCGGTGCGCCGCGAACAGCTGATGGAAGACGTCAAGCACGAGGTGCTGGGCGTGGTCAAGGGCGCCAAGCCGTGGGGCATCGACGTGGTCGATGTGCGCATCACCCGCGTGGACTACGTCGAGGACATCACCGAGTCGGTCTACCGCCGGATGGAGGCCGAGCGCAAGCGCGTGGCCAACGAACTTCGCTCGACCGGCTTCGCCGACGGCGAGAAGATTCGCGCCGATGCCGACCGGCAGCGCGAGGTAACCATCTCCAACGCCTACCGCGATGCCCAGAACATCAAGGGGCAGGGCGACGCACAGGCCAACTCTATCTTTGCCGATTCGTTCGGCCGCGATCCGCAGTTCGCGCAGTTCTACCGCAGCCTGGAGGCCTACCGGCAGTCGTTCGCCAAGAAGGGCGACCTGCTCGTGATCGATCCGCGCAGCTCGGAATTCTTCGGCGCCATGCAGGGGGCCGGCTCAGCGCAATCCGGCGCGGCGCCACGGCGCTGAAGTGCGGGCCGTCAACCGAGGCATGCGGCAGGACTGCGCGTGAGCGACATCTTCTGGAGCGCGCTGGGCCTGGTCCTGGTCATCGAAGGGCTGTTGCCGTTCCTCTCACCGGGCAGCTGGCGCCGCGGCTTCTCGCAGCTGATGCAGCTGCGCGACGGCCAATTGCGCTTCTTCGGCCTGTGCAGCATCGTGCTGGGGCTGATGCTGTTCTGGCTGACCGGCAGCTAGTCCGGTCCCGGGCCCGCACCACCCCTGTAGAATCCCTGTTTTAACCGCAGGGACACAAGTTCCTTCGTCTTCACATGTCCGCCTGGGTCCTTCCGGATCACATCGCCGATGTGCTGCCTTCCGAGGCCCGCCACATCGAGGAACTCCGACGCCAACTCCTCGACACCGCCCGTGGCTACGGCTACGAGCTGGTCATGCCGCCCCTGCTGGAGCACCTGGAATCACTGTTGTCCGGCACCGGCGAGGCGCTGGGCCTGCAGACTTTCAAGCTGGTCGACCAGCTGTCGGGTCGCTCGCTCGGCCTGCGCGCCGACACCACGCCGCAGGTGGCCCGCATCGATGCCCACCTGCTCAACCGCCAGGGCGTCACGCGCCTGTGCTACTGCGGCCCGGTCCTGCACACGCGGCCGGATCGCCCGCACGCCACGCGTGAACCCCTGCAGTTCGGGGCCGAGACGTACGGCCATGCCGGCATCGAGGCCGACATCGAGAGCCTGCGCCTGGCCCTCGACTGCCTGCGCGCCGCCGGCATCCGGGACGGTGTCATCCTCGACATGGCCGACGCGCGCATCGTGCGTGCGCTGCTTGCCGGCGCCACCGTCGATCCGCTGGTCTTGGGCCGCGTGCACGCCGCCCTGGCGGCCAAGGACGCCAGCGAACTGCGGGCGCTCACGAAGGACTTCCCGGCCGCCTCGCGCGATGGCCTGCGCGGCCTGATCGAACTCTATGGCGACGCCGCCGTGCTGGACGAGGCGCAACGCCGAATCGGCCACCTGCCCGGCGTGGCCACCGCGCTCGACGAACTGCGCCGCATGGCCCGTCTGGTCGATGGGGCGGCCATCAGCTTCGACCTGGCCGACCTTCGCGGCTGGGCCTACTACAGCGGCATGCGCTTCGGCATCTATGTGCCAGGCGCGGCCGGCGCGCTGGTGCGCGGCGGCCGCTACGACGAGGTCGGTGCCGTCTTCGGCCGCAACCGCCCCGCGGTCGGCTTCAGCCTGGACGTGCGCGAACTCGTCGGCGTGCTGCCACCGCGCCCGTTGCGCGCCGCCATCCGCGCCCCCTGGCGGGATGCGGCCGGCCTGCGTGCCGCCATCGCCGGCCTGCGCGAGCAGGGCGAGACGGTCGTGTGCGTGCTGCCTGGCCACGACAGCGAAATCGACGAATTCCATTGCGACCGCGAGCTCACAGAGCAGGACGGCCAATGGCAAGTGAAATCCATCTGACTCAGCAATCCGGAACGTGAACATGAGCGCAACCACTGGAAGAAACGTGGTCGTCGTCGGAACCCAATGGGGCGACGAAGGCAAAGGCAAGCTGGTCGACTGGCTGACGGAAAGCGCCCAGGGCGTGGTCCGCTTCCAGGGCGGGCACAACGCGGGCCATACGCTGGTGATCAACGGCGTCAAGACCGCGCTGCACCTGATTCCAAGCGGCGTCATGCGCCCGGGCATCAAGTGCTACATCGGCAACGGTGTGGTGCTGTCGGCGGCCAAGCTGTTCGAGGAAATCGAAGGCCTGGAGAAGGCCGGTGTCGAAGTGCGCTCGCGGCTGCGCATCAGCGAGGCATGCCCGCTGATCCTGCCGTTCCATGCGGCGCTCGATCTGGCGCGCGAGGCCTACCGCGAGAAGGGCGGCGTCGAGAAGATCGGCACTACCGGCCGCGGCATTGGCCCGGCCTACGAGGACAAGATCGCCCGCCGCGCCCTGCGCGTGCAGGACCTGAAGCACCCCGAGCGCTTTGCCGCCAAGCTGCGCGTGCTGCTTGAACTGCACAACCACGTGCTGGTGGAAGTCCTGGGTGCCGAAGCGGTCGATTTCGACACCGTCTACAACGAGGCGATGCGCCATGCAGAGCTGCTCAAGCCCATGATGGCCGACGTCTCGCGCGAACTGAACGAAGCGCACCGGCATGGCGAGAACCTGCTGTTCGAAGGCGCCCAGGGCACGCTGCTCGACGTGGACCACGGCACCTATCCGTACGTCACCTCCAGCAACTGCGTGGCCGGCAACGCGGCGGCGGGCTCCGGCGTGGGCCCGGGCATGCTGCATTACGTGCTGGGCATCACGAAGGCCTACTGCACCCGCGTCGGCGGCGGCCCGTTCCCCACCGAACTCGACTGGGCCACGCCCGGCACGGTCGGCTACCACCTGTCGACCGTGGGCGCCGAAAAGGGCGTGACCACCGGGCGCAGCCGGCGCTGCGGCTGGTTCGACGCCGCGCTGCTCAAGCGCTCGGCGCAGGTCAACGGGCTGTCGGGCCTGTGCATCACCAAGCTCGACGTGATGGACGGGCTGGAAGAGATCAAGCTGTGCACCGGCTACACGCTCGACGGCGAGTACACCGACATCCTGCCCATGGGCGCCGACGAGATCGAGCGCTGCACGCCCGTCTACGAGACGCTCGAAGGCTGGAGCGAAAGCACCGTCGGCGTCACCCAGTACGACAAGCTGCCGATGAATGCGCGGCTCTATCTGCAGCGGATCGAACAGGTGACCGGCGTGCCCATCCACGTCGTGTCCACCAGCCCGGATCGGGATCACACGATCATGATGCGCCACCCGTACCTGGCCGACTGAAAGCCGACACTGCCCCGACCCACCACGACGAGTTTCGAAAAAGGCCACCATCCCATGTTGACCGAAGACGGCAAGCACCTGTACGTCAGCTATGACGAATACCACAACCTGATCGAGAAGCTCGCGATCAAGATCTATCAGTCGGGCTGGGAGTTCGACACCATCCTGTGCCTGGCGCGCGGCGGCATGCGGCCGGGCGACGTGCTCTCGCGCATTTTCGACAAGCCGCTGGCGATCATGTCGACCAGCTCGTACCGGGCCGAGGCGGGCACCAAGCAGGGCCACCTGGACATCGCCCGCTACATCACCACGCCCAAGGGCGAGATCGCCGGCAAGGTGCTGCTGGTCGACGACCTCGCCGATTCGGGCCACACGCTGCATGCCGTCATGGACATGCTGCGCAACAACTACAAGCCGATCACCGAACTGCGCAGCGCGGTGATCTGGACCAAGGAACTGTCCACCTTCACCGCCGACTACTCGGTCGAGTTTCTCGCCACCAACCCATGGATCCACCAGCCGTTCGAGGGCTACGACTCCATGGGCGCCGAGAAGCTGCTGGAGAAGTGGTCGGTGTAGGAAATGCGCAGCGGCCGCGCCCGCACCCCGGGCAGCGCCGCTTGCGTGGTTGCGGCCCTGTGCGAAACAGGGCGCGGCCGTCCGGCGCTCAAGTCGACGCTTCGTAGCGCTTTTGCATCTCTTCCGGGCTGACTTCCTCGATCGAATGGCCGACGTTCCAGCGGTGGCCGAACGGGTCGAAGAAGCTGCCGGAGCGTTCGCCGTAGAACTGGTCGGCCAGCGGCATGTGCGAGGTGGCGCCGGCCGCCAGCGCGCGGGCGACGACCGCGTCGGCGTCGTCGACATGCAGGTGGATCGTCACCGTGGTGGCGCCCACCGAGCGAGGTCCGCGGATGCCGTATTCTGGGTATTCCTCGCTGAGCATCAGCGTCGCGCCATCGAAGTCCAGCTCCACGTGGCCGATTCGGCCGCCCGGCTCGGTCAGCCGGAATTTCTCGGTCATGCCGAATACCTTGCCGTAGAACTCCACGGCGGCGTTCGCGTCGTTGACGCACAGGTAGGGAAACATCTCTCGTGCCATGACTCTCCTCGCGGCACCCGGGAGGGGCGTTGCAGGCCGATTGTGAACCCGTCGCATGAAAAGCGGCATAAGGAAGTTCTCTGCAGAACCGCTTGCAGCTGCAGGGTTAGCATCGGGCCATGAGCAAGCCCATCACCGACCTCATCCATCATCCGTACGCGCCTCCGGCGAGTTTCGCGGCACCGCAACCGGGCGTCTACAAGGCGTCGACGGTGTTCTTCAGCGACGTCGCCGCGATGCGCGCACGCGACTGGAAGACCAAGGCGGGCTACACCTACGGCCTGCACGGAACGCCGACCACCTTCATGCTCGAAGAGCGCCTGGCCGCGCTCGAGGGTGGCACCGAATGCCTGCTGGCGTCCAGCGGCCTGGCCGCCATCTCGTTGGTGTCGCTCGCTTTGCTCAAGGCCGGCGACGAGGTCCTGCTGCCGGACAACGTCTATGGCCCCAACAAGGCGCTGGCCGCGGGCGAGCTGGCCAACTACGGCATCACGCACCGGCTGTACGACGCCATGGATCCGTCGGACCTGGCCGCCAAGCTCTCGCCGCGCACCCGGCTGGTGTGGATCGAGGCGGCCGGCTCGGTGACCATGGAGTTCCCGGACGTCTCGGCGCTTGCCCAACTGTGCCGCGACCGCGGCGTGACCAGTGCGCTGGACAACACCTGGGGCGCCGGCCTGGCGTTCTGCCCTTTCGACCTGGAAGGCGAGGGCTGGGGGGTGGACGTGTCGGTGCACGCCCTGACCAAGTATCCGAGCGGCGGCGGCGACGTCCTGATGGGCAGCGTGGTCACGCGCGACCCGGCGTTGCACCTGAAGATCAAACTCACGCACATGCGGCTTGGGCTGGGCGTGGGCGTCGACGACGTGCAGGCGATCATGCGCTCGTTGCCCAGCGTCGCATTGCGCTACCAGGCGCACGACCAGAGCGCGCGCGCGTTGGCGCAATGGCTCCAGCAGCGCGACGAGATCGCCCAGGTGCTGCATCCGGCCCTGCCGGATTCGCCCGGCCACGAGAACTGGCGCGCGCTGTGCGGCGCGACCGACCTCGCGGCGGGGCTGTTCTCGGTAGTGTTCGACGAGCGATTCGGCACCGAGCAGGTCGATGCCTTCTGCGATGCGCTGCAACTGTTCCGCCTCGGTTATTCCTGGGGCGGCCCGATCAGCCTGGTGGTGCCCTACGACATCAGCCTGATGCGCGACGCCGCGGTCGCGCCCTGGCCGCACAAGGGCACGCTGGTGCGCTTCTCCATCGGTCTGGAGGCGGTCGAGGATCTGCGGGCCGACCTCGCGCAGGCGCTGGACGCGCTCTGAGCCGTGCCGGGGCCGCCGGCCCCGACGGACGGCGCGTTCGTCACTCGGGCTTGATGCCGGCGTCGCGCACGTGGGCGCCCCAGAGCGCCTGCTGAGCATCCACGAATTGTCCGAACTCGCTGCCCGCGAGCGGCCAGGCCTCCATGCCGAGCGAGCGCATCTTTTCCTGGACATTCTTGTCGGCCAGGCTGGTCTTGAGTTGCGCGGTCCACCATGCGGTCACCTCGGGCGGCAGGTTGGCCGGACCATCGATGCCGAGCCAGCCGCTGAGTTCGACCGGCTTGAAGCCGAGTTCTCCCACGGTAGGAACGTCAGGCAGCATGCTCGATCGGCGTTCCGCCAGCAGCGCGATCGCCTTGAGCGAGCCTTGCCGGACGAACGGCAGCACGGCGCCCAGGTCGGAGCTGACGAAATCGATCTGCCCGCCCAGCATGTCGGTGATGGCGGCCGGTTGGCCCTTGTAGGGAATCGGCCGAACCTGGATGCCCGTCGCGCTGCTGAACGCGGCCGAACTGACTTGGCCCGTTCCCGAACCGTAGCCATAGGTCAGGGCGTCCGGCTTGGCCTTGGCTGCGTCGACCAGCGCGCGGGCGGTGCCGTACGAGCCGGCTGCGCGGGTGACCACCGCGATGTCGAATCGGGCCACGCGCCCGACGTGCGTGAGCGCCTTGACAGGGTCGAGCCGCTGCAGCGCGACCGACAGGCCGGGCCCGGACGAATGGGTGGCGCTGGAGCTGGGCATGAGCGTATAGCCGTCGGCAGCGGCGCGCTGGACGTTCTCGATGCCCAGCGCCCCGAGCGCCCCAGGCCGGTTCTCCACCACGATGGTCGCGCCGGTTCGCTCGCGGATGTCGTCGAGCACCACCCGCGAGACGGTGTCGATGCTGCTGCCCGCCGGAAAGCCCACCACGAACCTGATGGGCTTGGCGGGATAGTCCTGCGCGCTGGCCAATGGCGCGGCAGCGAGCGCCGCGGCAGCGGCCAGCGTGATGAATAGTTTGTTCATGTCGTCTCCTTGTCGTTGGATGGGCGTCCGGCCAGAAGCGCCGCGTTGTGCTCGCCCAGAGCGGGTGCATGGCGGCGGACGGTGGCCGGGGTGCGGGAAAAGTGCACGGGCAGGCCCGCCTGCATGAGGCGGCCCTCGGTCGGGTGCTCCACCTCCCGCCAGAAGCCCACGGACTGCAGGTGGGGGTCGACCAGCAGGTCGTCGATGGAGTTGACGCGGGCGAAGGGGATGTCGGCGCTCTCCAGCAAGGCCAGCCATTCGGCCGTGGGTTTCGATGCCACCATCCGTTCCGCGTAGGCGTACAGCTCGCCGAAGTGGTGGCTTCGCGCGGCCTGCGTCCGGTAGCGCTCGTCGTCGGCCAGTGCCGGTTCGCCGACCAGTTCGAAGAAGCGGTGCCACTGGCCGTCGGTGTAGGGCACCACGGTGAGGTAGCCGTCCTTCGTGCGAAACGGCCGTCGGAACTCGTTGAGCAGGCGCGTGTAGCCGGCCGGGCCCTGAGGCGGCACGAACGTACGGCCGGCCAGATGCTCGACGGCCATGAAGGACACCATGCATTCGAACATCGGCACCTCGATGGCCTGGCCCTCGCCGGTCTTCTCGCGCGCATAGAGCGCCGCGCCCAGGGCCGAGGTGACGTACAGCGCCACCGCCTTGTCGGCCACCACCGATTTGACGTACGCCGGCGCGTCCTGGCCGGCGCCGCCCTGAAGCCACGCGAGGCCGCAGGCGGCCTGGATCGTGTCGTCGATCGCTGGCCGGCCGGCGTAGGGGCCGCTTTCCGAGTACCCGTAGCAGCTGCAATGGATCAGCCGCGGAAAGCGCGCCAGCAGCGTCTCGGCGTCGAGGCCAAGGCGTCGCAGGGCAGGCGCGCGCATGTTCGAGATGAAGACGTCGCTGTCGGCCAGGAGCGCCATCAGCCGGTCATGGTCGCCCGGCGCCTTCATGCCCAGCTGGACGCTTCGCTTGTTACGGTTGAGGTTCAGGTACGCGTGGCTCATGCCCGCGTGCTTTTGCGGCATCACGTGGCGGAAGATGTCGCCCTCCATGGGCTCGACCTTGACGACGTCGGCGCCGAAGTCGCCGAGCAGCTGCGTCGCCATGGGCCCCATGCCCACGGTGGTCATGTCCAGCACGCGAACGCCGGCGAGCGCGCCGGCCATCACCGATTGCCTTCCAGGATGCGGCGAGCCAGCTTGAGGTGCGGTTCGTCGATCATCTTCCCGTCCAGCTGGTGCGCGGCCAGGCCCGGGTTCGCCTGGAACGCGGCCACCACGCGCCGCGCCCACTCGACACGCTCGGGCGAGGGCGTGAACCCTTCGTTGATGGGCGCCAGCTGCGCCGGGTGGATGGCCATCTTCGCGACAAACCCGTCGCGGCAGGCGTCCTGCGATTCCTTGAGCACGCGGGCTTCGTCGCGCAAGGCCACGCACACGGTATCGACCGGCCGCACGCCCGCGGCGGCAGCGGCGAACAGGCACAGCGACCGCGCCAGTCTGAAGGGCTCCGTATAGCCCTGCGCATCCGCGTTCGACAAGGAGCCGACGTCGGTGGCCAGGTCTTCGGCGCCCCAGGCCATGCCCCACAGGCGCGGCGTGGCGCCGGCCAGTTCGCCCAGCCGGAACAGCGAGGCCGCGGTCTCCGTCACGATCGGCAGGAGGCGCGTCTGTCCGGGCTCGATGCCATGGGCCACCTCGAGCGCGTCGAGATAGGCCGCCACCTGCAGCAGCGATTCGCGCCCGCAGCACTTGGGCAGCATGATGCCGAAGGGCCGCGCCGGCAGGACCGCGGCCAGGTCCTGCAGGAGCAGGCCGGATGCCTGCGGATTGACCCGCACCCACAAGGTTTGCCGGCCCGAGCCCTGGCGCAGCATGTCGACCACGGCGGCCCTGGCGTCGGCCTTCCTGTCGCCGGCGACGGAATCCTCCAGGTCGAGAATCAGCGCGCCGGCCTCGCTTTGGCATGCCTTGACGAACTTGTCCCGGGCGATCCCCGGCACGAACAGCATCGACGCGTTCATGCGGCGGCCCCGGCAGGTGCCTTGTGCATGAGCGCCGCCCGTCGGCAGACGCAGATCGCGACGTCGTCCTGGTTGAGGCCGACGTGCTCGAATTCGACGATGCCGGCCGCCGGCCGGGACTTGCTCTCGCGCTTTGCCAGGACCTTCGTGCGTACGCGGATCGTGTCGCCCGCAAAGACCGGCGCCGGGAAGCGCGTGTCGCTCATGCCGAGGTTCGCGACGGTGGTCCGGAAGGTGGTGTCGTTCACGGACATGCCGATCACCAGGCCCAGCGTGAACAGGCTGTTGACGATGGGCTTGCCGAATTCGGTCTTCGCCGAGAAATGATGATCGATGTGCAGCGGCTGCACGTTCATGGTCAGCGTGCTGAACAGCACGTTGTCCATCTCGGTGACGGTGCGAGTCCACTCGTGCTCGAACACCTGGTCCACTTCGAACTGCTCGAAATACAAGCCTGCCATTTCTATCTCCTTGATATGAGGGTTCAGTTGCCGAAGGCGGCGGCGGCGTCCCTGACGGCCGCGCCCATCGCGTCCACCTGGTGCCGGGTGCGGCTCAGCGGCGCGCCGGCCACGAATGCCAGGGGCGTGCCGTCGAGCAGGAAGCCCGCAGCGATCGAGACCGTGTCGGCCTGGTGCTCGCCGAGGTTGACGTGCCACCCGCGCCGCTGCCCGGCGTGCACCGCCTTGACGAGCGCATCAGGCGTTGCCAGGGTGGCATGCGTGAAGGCTGCGTATTCGAGCGATTCGGCGATGCGGCGGATCTCCGCGTCGTCGTGCATGCCGAGCAGGGCCCGTCCGGAAGCGGCTGCGTGAATGGGCTTGCGCTGGCCCACGAAGGCGGAGAAGCGCAGCACATGGTTGCCCTCGATCACATCCAGGTACACCACCTTGCGTTGCGACAACTGGGCAAGGATCACCGTCTCGCCCAATTGCTCGCCCAGGGCCTGCAATGCGCCGCGGCAGCGCGGCGCCAGCCGGTCGTGGCGGGCGACCTGCTCGGCCTCGCGGGCCCAGCGGCCGGTAAGGTAGTAGCGGCCATCCGCGTGATAGGCATAGCCTTCGCCCACGAGCGTCTCCAGCAGTCCCAGGCAGCTCGATTTCGGAAGCTCCAGCGCTGCCGCGACGCGCGCCAGCGAGGCAGGGGCCTTCTCCTCGGAGAAGAACCGAAGGATGTCCAGCACGCGTCGCGCGCTCTTGACGTCACTCATCATTCTTTCGTTCAACGGGGTGAACGTTCATTCAAAACCAAGAACGACGAATTCTGCATGCATCATCCGCGGCTGGCAAGCAGGTGCGCACGCGCACGCGCACGCGCACGCCCGCGGCCTGCGGCTGCGGTAAAGCGGGGCGGAGGAGGTCAGACGCGCTGCGTGCGCGCCGGTACTAGAGAAGCTTGCGCAGTTGCGGCCAGACGTTGTCCAGGATCCGCGGCTGCGCCGTGGCGTTGGGATGGATGCGGTCGGCCTGGAACAGCGGCGCCGGATCGGGGGCGTCGGCCACGCCGTCCAGCAGGAACGGCACCAGCGCCGCGTTCGTCTTGTCGGCCACGGTGCGGAACATCGCGGCAAAGCGGCGGGTGTAGTCGCTGCCGTAGTTGGGCGGCACCTGGATCCCGACCAGCAGCACCTTTGCCCCGGCGGCCTGCGCAGCGCGCGTCATGGCCGTGAGGTTGTCCTCCGTGCCCTGGATCGGCAGGCCGCGCAATGCGTCGTTTGCGCCCAGCTCCAGCACCACGTGCGTGGGCTGGTGCTTCGACAGCAGGGCGGGCAGACGCGAGCGGCCGCCTGAGCTGGTGTCGCCGCTGATGCTCGCATTGACCACCCTGGCCGCGATCTTCTGCTGCTCGATGCGCTTTTCCATCAGCGGGACCCAGCCCTCGCCGCGCTTGAGGCCGTATTCGGCGCTGAGCGAATCGCCCACGACCAGGATGACCGCCGACTGGTCGCCCGGCCGGGTGGCCTGCGCCCGCGAGAGACCCGCAAGGGCCGCCGCCGCGCCGGCCACGATAAAGTGGCGCCGGTCCCATCTCCTCATCGAAGCCTTCATGTCCTCAATCCCTTCAGCAGACGTCCAGCCCGGCGACGCCATCGTGGCGGTCGAGCACGTGTTCAAGTCGGTGTCCGATTCCACCGGCACGCTTGACATTCTGCAGGACATCGACTTCACCCTGGGCGCGCGCCAGACCGCGGCCATCGTGGGAGCGTCGGGGTCCGGCAAGAGCACGCTGCTGTCGATCATCGCCGGGCTGGACACGCCCACGCGCGGCACAGTCCGACTGGCGGGCCAGGACCTGTTCGCCATGGACGAGGACGCGCGTGCCGCGCTGCGCGCGCAGAAGGTCGGCTTCGTGTTCCAGAGCTTCCAGCTGCTGGGCAACCTCACCGCGCTCGAGAACGTGATGCTGCCGCTGGAACTGGCCAACCGGCGCGATGCAAGGCCGGCCGCCGCCGAGATGCTGGCCCGCGTGGGCCTCGGCCAGCGCCTGGGCCACTACCCCAAGGTGCTGTCAGGCGGCGAGCAGCAGCGCGTCGCGCTGGCGCGGGCCTTCGTCGTGCAGCCGGCGCTGCTGCTGGCCGACGAGCCCACCGGAAGCCTGGACTTCGCCACCGGCGAGCAGGTGATGCGCCTGATGTTCGACCTCAACCGCGAACTGGGCACGACGCTGGTGCTGGTGACCCACGACCGCGGCATTGCCGCGCGCTGCGAGCGGCGCATCACCATCGAGGCCGGGCGGGTCGCGGCGGGCGAGGAGGTCGGCGTCTGACACCGGCAGCTGCGGCCCGGCGTCGATAATGCGGCGAATATGTCTTCCCCCAAAGTGATCTTCGGCTTCCACGCAGTGGGCGTGCGCCTCAAGTCGGCGCCGGCCTCGGTGATCGAGGTGTATTTCGACCCGAGCCGCCGCGATGCCCGCATGCGCCAGTTCGTGCACCGCGCACAGGAGGCCGGAGCGCGCCTGATCGAGTCCGACGGCGTGCGGCTGGCTCGCCTGGCCGGCAGCCACGGCCACCAGGGCGTGGCCGCGCGCGTTCACCCGATCGAGCTGGCCCGTTCGCTCGACGACCTGCTCGACGAACTGGAGGCCGCCGGCAAGGTGCCGTTGCTGCTGGTGCTCGACGGCGTGACCGACCCGCACAACCTGGGTGCCTGCCTTCGGGTGGCCGATGGCGCCGGCGCCCATGCGGTGATCGCCCCCAAGGACAATGCCGCCGGCATCAACGCCACAGTGGCCAAGGTCGCCAGCGGCGCGGCCGAGACCATGCCCTACTTCATGGTGACCAACCTCGCGCGCACGCTGACCGAGCTGCAGGAGCGCAACATCTGGTGCGTGGGCACCAGCGACGATGCGCCGGGCACCGTCTATGACGCCGACCTCGATCGCCCGCTGGCGCTGGTGCTCGGCGCCGAAGGCACCGGCATGCGCCAGCTCACCCGCAAGCGCTGCGACGAACTGGTCAGCATCCCGATGGCCGGGGCGGTGGAAAGCCTGAACGTCTCGGTCGCCAGCGGCGTGTGCCTGTACGAGGCGATGCGCCAGCGCCGGGCGGCGCAGGCCTGAGGCGCCGCACCGATTTTCAGTACCCATCCGCGAGAGCAAGCAAGATGCAACATCACGACAACCTCGATGGCCTCAAGATCACCGACAAGCTGGTGTTCGATCTCCAGCTGGCGCTGTACCTGGACCTGGTCGCGCTGCTGGAGCATTCCGGCGTGGTGAGCTACCGCCAGATGGCGGCCCGCGTCCTCAACCTGAGCCTGTCGGCGCGGGAGGAGGGCGACGGCCCGCTGGGCGACGTGCTCGAAGGCATCGCCGGCGGCTTCGCCGGACAGGGCGAAGGCCTGTCGATCGGCGTGCTCAAGGCCGCCAATGCGCTGCGCAACGACGAGGCGATGGGCGACATTCCTTCGCTGCCGGAAGACAACTAGGCCTGCCGGCAGTTCCGCGGCCGCTAGTGCCGCCGCCCGGCCTCGCCCGCCCGCTCCAGCATGAACTCGATGAAGGTGGTGATCGCCCGCGTGCGGTGGCGGCCCGGCATGTAGAGCATGTACATGTGCACGCCGAAGATGCTCAGGCGCCATTCGTTGAGCGCCGTGACCACCTCGCCGGTCTCCACCTCCGGCGCGACCACGTAGTCAGGCACGATGCCCACGCCCAGCCCGGCGAGGATGGCCTGGCGCAGGAACAGGAAATTCTCCGAGATGATGGTCGGCTCGATCAGCACCTGGTGCCGCTCCTGCTCCAGGTAGGCCGACACCCGCACCTGGCGCCCTTGCACCGATGAGGTGATCAGCGGCGCGGCGCGCAGGTCCTCCAGCTGTACCGGCATGCCGTGTTCGCGCGCCCAGCCGCTGGCCGCGCAGGCCACGTAGTGCACCGGCCCCATGTCGCGCGCCACCAGGTTCTGCGGCGGCGCGGCCATCACGCGCACCGCGATGTCCACTTCGTCGCGCAGCAGGTCTTCCACGCGGTTTTCGAACATCACGTCCAGCACGATGCCCGGGTAGGCGCGCTTGAAGGCAATCAGCCAGTCCGACATGACCAGTTGGCCGTAACCGCTGGGCACGGAAAGGCGCACCTGCCCCTGCAGCCCCTGGCCGAGGGCGGCCACCGAATCGCGCGCGGCCAGCAGTTCGTCGCGGATGGCGCAGCCGTGCGCGTACAGGCGCTGGCCGATCTCGGTCGGCTCGATCCGTCGCGTGGTGCGGCGCAGCAACTGCTGGCCCAGGCTGCGCTCGAACTGGGCCAGCCGGAAGCTCACGTTGGCGCGGCTCATGCGCAGCCGCCGGGCGGCTTCGCTGAGGTTGCCGGCCTCCACGATCTCCACCAGCAGGGTCAGGGCGTTCAAGTCCATCGGCAGGTGCTATTGTCAAATTGGAATTGACAGTATGTCAAACAGGTTCTCAATTGTCGTTGGACAGTGGGCAGATCAGAATGCGGGACCCGCTGCCGGCGCCCCGGCGGCCTTGGATTTCCTTTTGCCGGAGACAAGACATGACGACGCCTGATTCCGTGGTGCGCAGCCGCACGCAAGGTCCCGTGGCCTGCATCACCATCGACAACCCCCCGGTGAATGCGCTGTCGAGCGCGGTGCGCGCCGGCTTGCTGGCGGCCGTGCAGGCCGCCGATGCGGACGCTGCCGTGCAGGCCATCCTGCTCGTGGGTGAAGGGGCCAACTTCATCGCTGGCGCCGACATCCGCGAATTCGGCCAGGCGCCCCAGCCGCCGTCGCTGCCCGAGGTCTGCAACCGGATCGAGGCCAGCGGCAAACCCGTCATCGCGGCCTTGCGCGGCGCGGCCCTCGGCGGCGGCCTGGAGATCGCCCTGGCGGCCCACTACCGCATCGCGCTGGGCGACCTGAAGGCCGGCCTGCCAGAAGTCCAGCTGGGCCTGATGCCCGGCGCCGGCGGCACCGTGCGCGCGCCGCTGCTGGTCGGCGCGCCGGCCGCACTGGACCTGATGCTCACCGGCCGCCACGTGAAGGCCAAGGAAGCGCTGGCGCTGGGCCTGGTCGACCGCCTGGCCGACGGCGACGATGCGCTGGCCGCCGGCCTGGCGTATGCCAACGAGCTGCTGGCGCAGGCTGCCCCGGTGCGCCGCACCCGCGATGCGCAGGGCATGGCGGACCGTGCCGCCGCGCAAGCCGCCATCGACGCCGCCAGGGCCGACGTGGCGAAGAAGTCGCGCGGCCTGTTCTCGCCGGGCAAGATCGTCGATGCGGTGCAGACCGCGCTCGATCAGCCCGTCGACGAAGCCATCAGGCGCGAGCGCGAGGCCTTCATGGCCTGCATCGACAGCCCGCAACGCGCCGGTCTGATCCATGCCTTCTTCGCCGAGCGCGAAGTCGCCAAAGTGCCCGAGGCCAAGGCGGCGCAGCCGCGGCCGATCGAGCGCATCGGCATCGTCGGCGGTGGCACCATGGGCGCGGGCATCGCGGTGTCGGCACTCGACGCCGGCCTGCCGGTGGTGATGGTCGAGCGAGACGATGCGTCCATCGCGCGCGGCCGGGCCAACGTCGAGAAGGTCTACGACGGCCTGATCGCCAAGGGCCGGATGAGCGCGGACGCCAAGTCCGCGGTGATGGCGCGATTCACCGGCTCGACGAGCTACGAGGCCTTCGGCGACGTCGACCTGGTCATCGAGGCGGTGTTCGAGGACATCGAGGTGAAGAAGGCTGTGTTCGCCGAGCTCGACCGCGTGTGCAAGAAGGGCGCCGTGCTCGCCACCAATACCTCGTACCTGGACATCGACGCCATTGCCGCCAGCATCCCGCGCGCGCAGGACGTCATCGGGCTGCACTTCTTCTCGCCGGCCAACATCATGAAGCTGCTGGAGATCGTGGTGCCGGCCAAGGTGGCGCCGGACGTGGTGGCCACCGCCTTCGCGCTGGCCAAGCGGCTCAAGAAGGTGCCGGTGCGCGCCGGCGTGTGCGACGGGTTCATCGGCAACCGCATCCTGGCCGTGTACCGCCAGGCCGCCGACTACCTGATGGAGGACGGCGCCAGCCCCTACGAGATCGACGCCGCGGTGCGCGCCTTCGGCTACCCGATGGGGCCGTTCCAGGTGTCGGACCTCGCCGGCGGCGACATCGGCTGGGCGACGCGCAAGCGCAAGGCCGCCACGCGCGACCCCAACGCCCGCTACGTGCAGATTGCCGACCGCATCTGCGAGCGCGGCTGGTTCGGCCAGAAGACCGGTCGCGGCTGGTACCTGTACCCGCAGGGCGCGCGCGCCGGCCAGGAAGACCCGGAAGTGCTGGCCATCGTCGATGCCGAGCGCGAGCGCGCCGGCATGGCGCCGCGCCGCTTCACGCCCGAGGAAATCATGGCGCGCTACATGGCGGCCATGATCAACGAAGGCGCCAACGTCGTGCACCAGGGCATTGCGCTGCGTCCGCTCGACGTGGACGTGACCTTCCTCTACGGCTACGGATTCCCGCGCCACCGCGGCGGCCCCATGAAGTACGCCGACACGGTGGGCCTGCCCCGGATCCTGGACGACATCCGGCGTTTCGCCAAGGAAGACCCGCTGTTCTGGAAGCCCTCGCCGTTGCTCGAGAAGCTGGTGGCCGAAGGCAAGGATTTCTCGTCCCTGAACCAGCCTGCCAAGGGCTGAAAACGCATCACCCCGCGCGCCCCATCCTCGTGGGAGGAGGGCGTCGCTCCACCCGAACCAACCCCCAGGAGACTTCCCCATGCGCCAGGCCGTCATCGTTTCCACCGCCCGCACCCCGCTGACCAAGTCGCACCGCGGCGAACTCAACATCACCTCCGGGCCGACGCTGGCCTCGTTCGCGGTACGCGCCGCGGTAGACCGCGCCGGCATCGATCCGGCGCTGATCGAGGACGCGATCCTCGGCTGCGGCTACCCCGAGGGCATCACCGGCCGCAACGTCGCGCGCCAGGCCATCATCCGTTCCGAACTGCCGCTTTCGATCGCCGGCACCACCATCAACCGCTTCTGCGCCTCCGGCCTGCAGGCGATCGCCGTGGCGGCCGGGCGCATCGTGGTGGACGGCGCGCCGGCCATGATCGCCGGCGGCGTGGAGAGCATCTCGGGCATCCGCACCCGCGAGGATGGCCAGAACGGAATGGACCCGTGGATCGTCGAGCACAAGCCGGCGCTGTACATGGAGATGATCGACACCGCCGACATCGTGGCGCGCCGCTACGGCATCAGCCGCGAGGCGCAGGACCGCTTCTCCGTCGAAAGCCAGCGCAAGACCGCCGAGGCGCAGGAGGCTGGCCGCTACAAGGAAGAGATCGTGCCGGTCACCACCGTCATGGCGGTCACCGACAAGGAAACCGGCAAGGTCAGCAAGCGCGAAGTCACCATCGACCACGACACCTGCAACCGCGCCGGCACCACCTACGAAGGGCTGGCCAAGCTGGCGCCGGTCAAGGGGCCGGACCAGTTCATCACCGCCGGCAACGCCTCGCAGTTGTCGGACGGCGCCAGCGCCTGCGTGATGATGGAGGCCAAGGAGGCCGAGCGCCTCGGCCTGTCGCCGCTGGGCGCCTTCCGCGGCTTCGCCGTGGCCGGATGCGAGCCCGACGAGATGGGCATCGGCCCGGTCTTCGCCGTGCCCAAGCTGCTGGCGCGCCATGGCCTGAAGGTCGAGGACATCGACCTGTGGGAGCTCAACGAAGCCTTCGCCTCGCAGTCGATCTACTGCCAGGACAAGCTCGGCATTCCGTCCGAGCGCCTGAACGTCGACGGCGGCGCCATCTCCATCGGCCACCCGTTCGGCATGACCGGCGCGCGGCTGGCGGGCCACATCCTGCTCGAAGGCCGCCGCCGCAAGGCCAAGTGGGCCGTCGTGACGATGTGCATCGCCGGTGGCATGGGCGCGGCCGGACTGTTCGAAATCTTCTGAGTCACTTGCCATGGACCTGAATTTCACCGCCGAGGAAGAGGCCTTCCGCGCCGAAGTCCTGCAGTTCCTGCGCGACAAGCTGCCCAGCCGGCTGTCGGACAAGGCAAGGAACGGGGTGCTGCTCACGCGCGACGACATCGTGCAGTGGCACGCGATCCTGAACGAACGCGGCTGGCTGGCCAACCATTGGCCCCGGGAATGGGGCGGCCCGGGCTGGAGCGCGGTCCAGAAGTTCATCTTCGAGACCGAGTGCGCGCTGGCCGGCGCGCCGCGCATCGTGCCGTTCGGCCTGAGCATGCTCGGGCCGGTGCTGATCAAGTACGGCAGCGAAGCGCAGAAGAAGCATTGGCTGCCGCGCATCCTCGACGGCAGCGACTGGTGGTGCCAGGGCTACTCCGAGCCCGGCTCGGGCTCGGACCTGGCGTCGGTCAAGACCAGCGCCGTGCGCAAGACCGACGCGCAGGGCGACCACTACATCGTCAACGGGCAGAAGACCTGGACCACCCTGGGCCACTTCGCCAACATGATCTTTTGCCTGGTGCGCACCAACAAGGAAGCCAAGGCGCAGTCGGGCATCAGCTTCCTGCTGGTGGACATGAACTCGCCCGGCGTTGAGGTGCGCCCCATCATCACGCTCGACGGCGAGCACGAGGTCAACGAGGTGTTCTTCACCGACGTGCGCGTGCCCGCCGAGAACCTGGTGGGCGAGCAGGACAAGGGCTGGACCTACGCCAAGTACCTGCTGACCTACGAGCGCACCAACATCGCCGGCGTCGGCTTCTCGATGGCCGCGCTGGAGAAGCTCAAGCGCATCGCCGCCACGGTCCGGCGCAACGGTCGGCCGCTGGCCGAGGACCCGTTGTTCGCTGCACGCATGGCGCGCGTCGAGATCGACCTGGAGAACATGAAGACCACCAACCTGCGCGTGATCGCCGCCGTCGCGGGCGGCGGAGTGCCCGGCGCGGAAAGCTCCATGCTCAAGATCCGCGGCACCGAGATCCGCCAGGAGCTGTCGTCGCTGGCGCGGCGCGCCATGGGGCCGTACGCTCAGCCGTTCATCGAGGCGGCGCTGCACGACGGATTCGACGAGGAGCCGGTCGGCCCGCCCGAGGCCGCGCCGCTGGCGGCGCAATACTTCAACAACCGCAAGCTGTCGATCTTCGGCGGATCCAACGAGATCCAGAAAAACATCATCTCCAAGATGATCCTCGGACTGTGAGGGAGCGAACGTCATGAACTTCGAACACACGCAAGACCGGCGCATGCTGGCGGACTCGCTCGATCGCTACATTGCCGAGCAGTACGCATTCGCCGAACGCGACCGCATCGCCAGCAGCGAGCAAGGCTTCTCGCCCGCGCACTGGGCGCAGCTGGCCGAGATCGGCGCCATCGGCGCGTTGTTCCCCGAGGACGTGGGCGGCTTCGGCGGCAGCGGCTTCGACGTGGCGGTGGTCTTCGAGAGCCTCGGCCGCGGCCTGGTGGTCGAGCCCTTCCTCGGCGCGCTGGTCGTCGGCCGTGCCATCGCGCACGCCGGCAACCACGCGCAGAAGGAAGCGCTGGCCGGCATCATCGACGGCAGCCTGGTGGCTGCCCTGGCGCACGAGGAGCCGGACTCGCACCATGAAGCCACGCGCGTGGCTGCCCGTGCCGAGCGCGAGGGCGACGACTGGATCCTCAGCGGCGCCAAGGCGGTCGTGCCGCTGGGCGACCAGGCCGGCCTGCTGCTGGTTTCGGCCCGCACCGGCGGCGCGGTCGACGAGGCGCAAGGCATCTCGCTGTTCCTGGTGCCCGCGGACGCCGCCGGGCTCTCGCGCCGTGGCTACGGCCGCATCGACGGCGGCCGTGCGGCCGAGGTCACGCTCGACGCCGTGCGCCTGCCGGCCGGCGCACTGCTCGGCGGGCAAGGGCAGGGCGCGGACATCCTGGAGCACGCGACCGGCTGGGGCGTGCTGGCGCTGTGCGCCGAGGCGCTCGGCGCCATGGAGGTGGCCAAGCGCGACACGCTGGAATACCTGCGCACCCGCAAGCAGTTCGGTGTGCCGATCGGCAGCTTCCAGGCGCTGCAGCACCGCATGGCCGACCTGTTGCTCGAAGTGGAGCAGGCCCGTTCGGCCGTGATCAACGCCGCCGCGGCCATCGCAAGCGAACGCGTGGCGCGCGAGAAGGCGCTGTCGGCCGCCAAGTACAGCATCGGCCGCATCGGCGCGCTGGTGGCCGAGGAGAGCATCCAGTTGCATGGCGGCATCGGCATGACCTGGGAGCTGCCGCTGCCGCACTACGCCAAGCGGCTGGTCATGATCGACCATCAGTTCGGCGACGAGGACCATCACCTGGCCCGCTATATCGCACTCGGCCGGCTGGCCGCCTGATCGAAACCAACAGGACCCGGAAGATGACCGACTCCACCGTACCCCCGATCCTCCTGCGCCGCGAAGGCCCCGTGCTGGTGCTTGCCATCCACACGCCGGGCAAGCGCAATGCCATCAGCGCCGGCCTTTACGACGCGCTGCGCGAAGCGCTCGAGGACGCCAGGCGCCAGCCTTCGGTCGGCGCCGTGGTGCTGACCGGCGCCGACGGCTACTTCTGCTCGGGCGGCGACCTCAACGTGCTGGCCACCCGGCGCGAACACCCGCCCGAAGTACGCCGCGGCATCCTCGAAGGGCTGCATGGGCTGGTGCGCCTGCTGCGCGACTTTCCCAAGCCGGTCGTGGCAGCCGTGGAAGGCGGCGCCGCTGGCGCGGGCCTGTCGCTGGCGATGGGTTGCGATCTGCTCGTGGCCGCGCGCGACGCCACCTTCTCGGTGGCCTACGTCAAGGTCGGCCTCACGCCCGATGGCGGTGCCACGTCCTTCCTGGCGCAGGTGCTGCCGCGCCAGTTGCTGACAGAACTGTGCCTGACCGGCGACCGCATCGGCGCAGAGCGACTGCACGCGCTGGGCGTGGTCAACCGCCTGACCGAGCCTGGTGGCGCCGACGCAGAAGCGGTGGCCCTGGCCACGCGACTGGCCGGCGGCCCTGAGCGCGCCATGGCACGCATCAAGGCGCTGTGCCGCGAGTCGGTCTCTGCTTCGCTCGACGCGCAGCTCGACCGCGAGGCGCAGTTCATGGTCGAGTCGCAGGGCGACAGCGAATCCGCCGAGGGCATCGCCGCGTTCCTGGGCAAGCGAAGCGCCGACTTTGCCAGCCTGCGGGGAAAGCCATGAGCCATCCGTCCGCCGCACGCTTGCCGCTGGAAGGCGTTCGCGTGCTCGACCTGTCGCGCGTCCTTGCCGGGCCCATGTGCGCCCAGGCGCTGGGCGACCTCGGTGCCGAGGTCATCAAGATCGAGCATCCCGGCCGCGGCGACGACACCCGCGACTGGGGCCAGCGCGTGGGATCGCGCAATACCGCGTACTTCAACAGTGCCAACCGCAACAAGCAGTCGGTCGGCGTGGACCTGCAAAAGCCCGAGGGCCAGAAGCTGGTGCGCGACCTGGCCGCCAGATGCGACGTGGTCATCCAGAACTTCAAGTTCGGCGGCATCGACAAGATGGGCCTGGGCTACGAGCAGCTCAAGGCGGTCAACCCCGCCCTGGTGTACTGCTCGATCACCGGCTACCGCACCGACGGACCCGAGGCTGCGCGTCCGGGCTATGACCTGGTGGTGCAGGGCGAGGCCGGGCTGATGGCACTGTCCGGCGAGGAAGGCCAGGGACCCCTGAAGTTCGGCGTGGCCGCGGTGGACATGTTCACCGGCATGTATTCGGCGCAGGCCATCCTCGCGGCGCTGTTCGACCGCCAGCGCACCGGCGTGGGCCGTCACGTGGAAATGGCGCTGTACGACTGCGGCCTGATGATCACGTCCTACTACGGCATGGAGGCGCTGCTGATGGGCGGCGATCCGCCCAAGTACGGCAACGCGCATCCGTCCATCGTGCCGTACGGCGTGTTCGATGCGGCGGACGGGCCGGTGGTGATCACCGTGGGCAACAACGCGCAGTTCCAGCGCTTCTGCACCGAGGTGATCGAGCGCCCCGACCTTGCCGCGGACGAACGGTTCGCCACCAACGTGGGCCGCTCGAAGCACCGGCACGAGCTGCTGCCGCAGCTGCGCGCCGAACTGGCGAGCCGGCCGCGCGCGCTGCTGCTCGAGCGCCTTGCCGCCGCGGGCATTCCGTGCGGCGAGGTGCTGGGGCTGCTGGAGGCGCTGCAGTCGCGCCGCAGCACCGAGGCCGGCCTGGTCACCGAAATGCCCAATCCCGAAACCGGGCGCGTGCAGGTGCTCGCGCCACCGTACCGCATCGACGGCCAACGCATGCCCGTGCGCAGCGCGCCGCCGCTGCTGGCCCAGGACACCGACCAGGTGCTGGGCGGCGTGCTCGGCATGGACGCCGCCGCCATCGACGCGCTGCGCCAGGCCGGCGTGCTTTGAATCTTCCTTTCGACCGAACAACCAAAGAGCATCAGATGACGCTGTCACGTTTGCACCGCCGCCAACTCATTGCCGCCGCGGCCGGCACGCTGGCCCTGGCCTTCGCCGGCCCGGCCCTGTCGCAGGCCTGGCCTGCCAAGCCGATCAAGCTGATCGTTCCTTTCCCGCCGGGCGGCCCGACCGACACCGCCTCGCGCGTGATCGGCCAGCAACTGGGCGAGCGCCTGAAGCAGGCGGTGGTGGTCGAGAACCGCGCCGGCGCGTCCGGCACCATCGCTGCCGCTTTCGTCGCCAAGAGCGCGCCGGACGGCTACACGTTCATGATGCTGGCCACGCCGACGCTGCTGGCGGCCCACTTGTACAAGTCCACGCCATATGACGTGGTCAAGGACTTCGCCCCGGTGGCCACCGTGTACGACCTGCCGATCGTCGTGGTGGTCAATCCCACGGTGCTGCCGGACGTCAAGACGCTGCCGGACCTGATCGCCAAGGCCAAGGCCGAGAAAGGCCATCTCAACTATACCAGCTCGGGCCCCGGAAGTTTCGGGCACCTGAGCATGGAACTGCTCAAGCAGATGGGCGGCTTCGACATGCAGCACATCGGCTACAAGGGCGGCACGCCGGCCGTGACCGATCTGCTGGGCGGCCAGGTGCCGGTGATGTATGCCGACCTGGTCGCGGCGCTTCCGCACATCAAGGCGGGCAAGCTGCGCGCCATCGCCGTGGGCTCGCCGCAGCGCGTCGTCCAGCTGCCGGACGTGCCGACCGTGGCCGAGCAGGGCTTCAAGGATTTCGAGGCGGTCTCCTGGGGCGGCCTGCTGGCGCCTGCCGGCACGCCGGCCGAGGCGGTCAACCGCGTCAGCGCGGAGGTCAAGGCGATCCTGGCGGACAAGGATGTGCAGGACAAGCTGCTCACCGCAGGCGCCATCGGCCACTACGAGGATCCGGCGGGCATGGCCGCGCGCATCCGCGGCGACTACGACAAGTGGGGCAAGGTGATCCGCGACAAGGGCATCTCGCTGAACTGACGCCAGCGCAGGGCGCGGGCCGCCCGGCGCGGCCGTCCGTCTACAGCACGGTGAAGGCGCGGATCAGCACCTGCTCGGGCCGGCGCATGCCCACGCCCAGGAACAGCCGTTCGTTGATCCAGGCCAGCGATTGCGACGCGGTCTCGAAGCCGGGCGTGCAGCGAAAGTAGATCTGCGCCGGGTCCACCGGTTCGCCGCGCATCAGCGCGGCCATCACGTCCGCGGGCGCCGAGCGGATGGCGCGGTTGCGCACGTAGACCATGTCGCCGGCGTCGGTCTCCAGCGCATAGCGCGCGTCGAGCTCCGACATCGTCTCGCTGCGAAACAGCTGGAAGTCGCTTCCGCCGGGCAGCACGCGTGCCGTCCAGCCCTGGCCCTGGGCGCGCCCGCCGAGGATCGGCACCACACGGCGCAGGCCCTGTGGCCCATGGCCGAGCACCACCGGCGCGGCGACGTCGACCTGAAGGTGGGCGAAGTGCTCCAGGCGCGGCGGCGCCAGGGCTGCATCTTCCGGCGTGGCCATGGCGCTACTCCTCGGCGCTGGCTGCATCCAGCGCGGCAAGGGTGGCGGCATCGAGCTTCAGTTCGGCCGCGGCCACCAGTTCCTGCAATTGCGCCGGCGACGTGGCGCTGGCGATCGGCGCGGTGATCGACGGGCGGGCGATCTGCCACGCAATGGCGATCTGGCCCGGCGTTGCGCCATGCTGCGCGGCCGCCGCATCCAGGGCGGCGAGGATGCGCAGGCCGCGCGGATTGAGGTACGTGGCGGTGGTCTTGGCGCCGCGTGCACTCTTGGCCGCATCGGCTTCGCTGCGGTACTTGCCGGTCAGGAACCCGGCCGCCAGCGCGTAGAAGTTGATGACGCCCACGCCGCGCTCCAGGCACAGCGGCTCCAGCGCCTCCTCGAACACCTTGCGGTCGTAAAGGTTGTAGAGCGGCTGCAGCGATTCGTAGCGCGGCAGGCCGGCGCGTTCGGCCACGTCCAGCGCCTCGGCCAGGCGCGGCGCGCTGTAGTTGGAGGCGCCGATGGCGCGCACCTTGCCTGCGCGGATCAGGTCGCCGAAGGCGCCGAGCGTGTCTTCCAGCGGCGTGTCGCTGTCGTCGTCATGCGACTGGTACAGGTCGATGTGATCGCATTGCAGCCGCCGCAGCGAGGCGTCGACCGCTTGACGGATGTAGGCGGGCGACAGGCCCTTCCTGCCTTCGCCCATCGGCTTGCCGACCTTGGTGGCCAGCACCACCTGGTTGCGCCGGCCGCTCTTTCGCAGCCACTTGCCGATGAGTGTCTCGGACTCGCCGCCGGTGTGGCCAGGCACCCAGGCGGAATACACGTCGGCCGTGTCCACGAAGTTGAAGCCGGCGTCGAGCCAGGCATCGAGCAGGCGGAAGGACATGGCTTCGTCCACCGTCCAGCCGAACACATTGCCGCCGAAGGCCAGCGGCGACACCTGCAGGCCGGAGCGGCCGAGGGAACGCAGTTGCATCACTTTCTCCTTGAAGTACGAGTCGATCAGACCAGGCCGAAGACACCGAGCAGCGCGCCCGCGCCAAGCAGCCACAGCAGGTGCACGCGGGTGCGCCAGACCACGAAGGCGGCCACCGCCGTCAGCAGCCACAGATGCCACGGCGTGGCGGAGGCGGCGCCGTTGCCCGCGGCCAGCACCCATGCGGTGGCCAGCAGCAGGCCGATCACGACCGGCACCATGCCCTGCTTGAAGGCGCGCACACCGCGCCGGTCGCGGTTGCGATGGCCCCAGCGCGTGGCCATGTAGGTCAGCGTGGTGCTCGGCAGCATGATGCCCACCAGCGTCACGGCCAGCCCCAGCAGGCCGAGCGGCCACGCGTGCATGCCTGCAGCCGCCCCGCCGCCGGCATTGAGCCCGACGTTCCAGCCCATCAACGCGACGAAGAGCACGTTCGGGCCGGGCGCCGCCTGCGCGATCGCCACCGAAGAGGTGAACTGCGCATCGGTCAGCCAGCCGTGCTGCCCGACCAGGTAGCGGTGCATGTCCGGCACGGTGGTGATGGCGCCGCTGATGGAGATGAGCGAGAGGAACATGTACTGGGCGAACAGCCCCAGCCAGTCCATGGGCGACAGGTGGATGCTCATGCCGGTAGCCGCCGCCAGGTCCACGCGCAGGCCACGCCGCCGAACAGCGCCAGCACCGCGAGCAAGGGCCAGTGCAGCAGTGCCACGGCCACGAACACCAGCGCCATGAAGCCCAGTCCGACCGGCCGGCCGAGCGGATGCCGCCGCAGCGTGGGAACCAGCTTGATGGCGGTGGCGGCGATGAGCCCGCTGGCCACCGCGCCCATGCCGCGCAGCGCGCCCTCCAGGCGCGGATCGGCCGCGAAATGCGAATACACCAGCGCCAGCAGCAGGACCAGCACCGTCGGAAAAGCCAGCATGCCGGCCAGCGCCGACACGGCGCCGCGCCAGCCGAAGTAGCGGTCGCCCAGGATCAGCGCCAGGTTGATCACGTTCGGGCCGGGCAGCACCTGGGCCACGGCCCATTCCTCGACGAACTCGTCCTGCGTGAGCCAGCGCTTTTGCTCGACCAGGGCGCGCTGCACGATGGCCAGCACGCCGCCGAAGCCTTGCATGGCGATCCATGTGAACGTCCAGAACAGATCGCCGATGGATTGGGGGCGCGGGTGCGGGTCGTGCGCTGGATCGTCGGGAGTCGGGTGCATGGCGGCGCGATCATAGGCCGCGACGCGCCAATGCGCCGGGCGCCAGGTTGCAAGCCGATGCAGCACACGGGACACTAGGCCGATGACCTTGAGAGAACTCTTCGATCTGTGCAAGAAGGCCGTCACGTCGTGGCTGGACGACTACGCGCCGAGCATGGGCGCGGCCCTGGCCTACTACACCGTGTTTTCCATCGCGCCGCTGCTGCTGATCGTCATCTCCGTGGCCGGGCTGGTGTTCGGCGAGGCGGCGGCCCGCGGTGCCATCTTCGACCAGCTCTCGGGACTCATGGGCGCCCAGGGGGCGTCGGCAATCCAGGGCCTGCTCAGTTCGGTCAACAAGCCGGCCGAAGGCATCATCGCCACCGTCACCGGGCTGCTGCTGTTGGTGCTGGGCGCCACCACCGTGTTTCGCGAGTTGCAGGACGCGCTCGACCGCATCTGGCGGGCGCCGGCCCGCGACCGCAGCGGCGGCGTCTGGAAGATGGTGCACACGCGCCTGCTGTCGTTCGGGCTGATCCTGGGCATCGGCTTCCTGCTGGCCGTGTCGCTCGTCGCCAGCGCAGCCTTCGCGGCGCTCAGCAAGTGGTGGGAGCCGGTGTTCGGCGGCTGGGCGATGCTGGGCCAGGTCGTGAACTTCGTGTTCGGCTTCATCATCAGCACCGTCGGCTTCGCCGCCATCTACCGGCTGATGCCGCGCGCAAAGGTGGAGTGGGGCGACGTGTGGGTGGGCGCGGCCGTCACGTCGCTGCTGTTCTCGGTGGGCAAGCAACTCATCGGCCTGTACATCGGCAAGAGCAGTGTCGCCTCCGGCTTCGGTGCTGCGGGCTCGCTGGTGGTGGTGCTGGTCTGGGTGTACTACTCGGCGCAGATCTTCCTGCTGGGCGCCGAGTTCACCTGGGTCTACGCCCATGAACACGGCTCGCTCAGGGGCAAGCGACGACCCGACGGCGCGCGCTTCGATCCGCAGGATCCGCAAGAACGCAAGCTGCCGCACCGCTGACGGCCTTTGGGCTTGATCGTCCAGCAGGCGGCAGCAGGCCGCCGGACGCACATGGGCGCGCCCACTGTTGCATTTCTCCCTCGCCGCCGGCGCGCCGACTCGACCTGGCGCGACGCCCGGCCGCGCATCGATCGCGATGCAAATGCCTCTCCAAATCTAAATGAATTGTTAATTTACTCGCAAATGCGATTTGCGTGACGTTTGATTAACAATCACGGAGGGTTTCGTCAAAAGTAAACCTATTCGCGACTTATCAATTTCCGTCTGGAAGTGTCAAGTTCTCTTGTTACCTATCGTTCCTGAATGCTACGATTACGAAGTTCGTGGCAATACTGGTTTCAAGGGAGATGCAATGAAGGGCGCAACCTTTACTGCAAGCAGCGAATTGAGCCTCAATAAGCAACCATTGATGCATCAGCGGCGGCCGTCGCCGTTGAATCTCTGGTACGGCTTGCTGGCCGGCCTGTCGCCAACCCTTTCGGGTGGCGTTGTTCCCTCGTATCAAGAGGCGATCGCCTCCTGCGCGCCAGCGAACTGACGCGGTTCGCGGCTGCGCGATCGCGATTGTTTCGGGTGCCCGCTTTCAGTGCAGCCAGCGTCCGATTTCCGGACCGCACGGGTAAGCGACCGCCTTGCAATCAACTTGTAACGGCATCGATACATTGATGCGTGGTTGATCGCAGGGCGGCGATACATCTCCGCTGGTCGTCCTCGTCCTCGGAGCTAACGTTGCAATTTTATTGACAAAAAATTGCAATTGAAAATCTCGGTACGCCCGCAGGGCCGAGATCTCCTTCGCAACCTTCTATTCATTGAAAGGAAAAGACATGATCAAGAAAACTGCAGTCGCGCTGGCCCTGGGCTTGTTGGGCGCATCCGCCGCCTTCGCGTCCGACGGCACCATCACCTTCATCGGCAGCGTCACGGACAGCACCTGCTCGATCAACGGCGCAGCCTCCGGCACGCCAGCCGACGTGACGGTGACGCTCCCGACGGTGTCCGCCGGTTCGCTGGTCAACACCGGCGACACTGCCGGCGTGTCGGGCCCGTCCGACATCGTCTTCTCGCTCAGCGGCTGCACCGGTTCGGCCACCAAGGTCGTCGCCCGGTTCGAGAACGGCCCGACGGTGGACCCGACCAGCGGCAACCTGGTCAACCAGGCCGGCGTCGGCGGCGCCAACAACGTGCAGGTGCAGTTGCTCAACAGCAACTTCCAGCCGATCAACATCACGACCAATTCGAACAACGACGTCGCCCTCAACGGCGCGGCGATCCTGGCCACCAATGCCGACCTGACCTACTACGGCCAGTACTACGCCACCGGCGCCGCCACCGCCGGCGCGGTCGACACCTCCGTGCAATACACGATGGACTATCAATAAGCCCGAGCCGGCCAGGGGCAGGGCGCCCCGCGTGGGGCGCCCCGACGTGTTCGATTTTTCAGTTCCAGGGAGATTGACTTGAAGTTGCCAACCCGCTTCCTTTTCGCCGCGGCGCTCGCTGGTGCGCTGCTGGCCGGGCCTGCCCACGCCAGCGTCACCATCGGCGGGACCCGGGTGATCTACCCGATGGCCGAGCGCGAGGTCAACGTCAAGGTCGACAACGACAGCCGCGCGCCGTCGCTGGTGCAGGTGTGGGTGGACGACGGCAAGACCGATGCCGACCCGGGCCAGTCGAAGGTGCCGTTCGTGGTGACGCCGCCGATCTTTCGCATGGAGCCGCAGAAGTCGCAGACGCTGCGCATCATGTACACGGGCGAGGCATTGCCAAGCGACCGCGAGTCGGTGTTCTGGCTCAACGTGCTGGACATTCCGCCCAAGTCGGCCAAGGCCTCGCGCGCGAATACGCTGCAGTTTGCGTTTCGCACGCGCATCAAGATCTTCGTGCGCCCGGCCCGGCTCGACGGCAGGCCCGAGGACGCACCGGCCAAGCTGACCTGGCAACTGGTGCCCGCGCCCGACGGCAAGGGCCAGGCGCTGCGGGTGACCAACCCCACGCCCTACCACGTGTCCTTCAGCGAGTTCGGCGTCGAGGACGGCAGCCGCACGTTCAAGAACGACATGGGCGGCATGGTGGCCCCCGAAGGCGCCACGGTGCTGCGCATTCCCGACCTGGCCGGCGCCGACGCGGGCGCCAAGGTGCACTACGTGGCCATCAGCGACCACGCCGCGGCCCTGCCCGGCGAGGCGCCGATCAGCGCCAGGTAGCGCTGCGCTGCGGCCCGCCGGCGCCCGGCCGGCATAGCGATCCGCGCATCGCCTGAACCGTCGTTTTTCCCGTTGCCGATCCGTGCGGCCGCTGCCTTGCGGCACGCCCGCGAGGACGGCTGCGTGCCGGTGCACGCACCCACCAGGAACACAAGCATGAAGCTCCGGTCCCGTCATCGTCTGCCACCTGCGCGCCTGAAGGCGCCGCGGGTGCGCACCGACGCGGGCCGGTTGTCACCCGCGCCACCGGCGGTGCTGTCAGCGCTGTCGGTGCTGGTGGGCGTCATGGCCGCTCCGATGCCCGCGGACGCGAACACGAGTACCAGCACGAGTAGCAGCACCAGCACGAGCACGAGCACGAGCACGGCCGATGCCTCGGCCACCGCTGCCTCGGCCACCGCTGCCTCGGCCACCGCCGCCGAGGACATTGCGTTTCCCACCACGTTCCTGCGCACGCGCCCGAACGAGACCGTGGACGTGGCGCGCTTCTCGCGCGCCAACCAGGTGGCCCCCGGCGTCTACAACCTGGACATCCTGGTCAACGGCAGGCGCCTGGACCGCATCGACGTGCGCTTCGTCGGCGCC
>NZ_DASQBZ010000011.1:0-27648 GCF_035634955.1 Variovorax sp.
CCGGAGATCGAGCAGACGAGCACACAGCTGCAAGGCGTGGAGCAGCAGGTGGCGCTGCTGCAGCAGCAACAGCGCGAACACCACCGGGGGCGCGACCTGACGCAGGGACACGAGCGCGGCCTGACGATGTAGGCCGGCGCAAATGCCCAGTGTCTCGGGCAGTGCACAGCCGCAGACGCAGTCTTGTTTCGACGACGGTATCGACGAGGCGGAGAGGCCGGCCGGACCGGCGGTGCCACAATCGAAGCATGAGTTCTCCGTCGCCCCGCGTTCTCGTCCAGACCGAAGACTTCGACCTGCAGGCCGAGATCGCAGTGCTGCGCGGACAGGACGGTCGGGTCGGGGCGGTTTGCAGCTTCATCGGCACGGTGCGCGACCGCAATGACGGAGACGACGTGGCGGCCATGGAGCTCGAGCACTATCCTGGCATGACCGAGAAGGCCATCGAGGCCATGATCGACGAGGCGCACCGGCGTTTCGACATCCTGGGCGCCCGCGTCGTCCATCGCGTGGGCCGGCTGGCGCCGGCCGACCAGATCATGATGGTGGCCGTGACCTCCATGCACCGGGGCGAGAGCTTCCGCGCCTGCGAGTTCCTGATGGACTATCTCAAGACGCAGGCCCCCTTCTGGAAGAAGGAACAGGCGCCGCAGGGAGGGGCCCGCTGGGTCGATGCGCGCGTGAGCGACGATGCGGCGCTGGCGCGCTGGGGGATCGAGTCAAAGAACGTTTGACCGCCCCCGGCTTCGCCGTGCTCGCCGCGCGGTGACGGGCGCGCCATGAGGAGCCTTGAGCTCCTTCCCGCACCCGTTCGTGGACTTGCTTACTGCGGCACGAAGCCCGAGGCGCGGATGATGTCGCCCCAGGTCGCGGTGTAGCTGCGTACCCGGCCGGCAAACTGGCCCTGCGGCTCGTAGGCCACGTTCAGGCCCATGGCCACCAGCTTGCTCTTGACGTCCGGCATGGCCAGCACCTTCTGCAGGGCGGCGCCGAAGCGGTCGACCACGGGTTGCGGCGTGCCGACCGGCGCGAAGATGCCGTAGTAGGGGTAGTCGTTCAGGTTGTCGATGCCCAGTTCGCCGAAGGTCGGCACGGCGGGCAGCAGCGGCTGTCGCCGGGCGCCGATCACGGCCACGATGCGCACCTTGCCGGCCTTCTGGTGCTCGATGAAATCCGGCACCGAGGCGATGCCCGCCGCGATCTGGTTGCCCAGCATGTCGGCCGTCATCGGGGCGCTGCCCCGGTAAGGCGCTGCCTGGAGGTCGAGCTTGTACTTCTGCGCAAGCAGCTTGACGAGGAACTCCGGGATCGACGCCGGTGCCGGCACGCCGATGGTGTCCTTGCCGCCGCGCTTGGTGCGCACCCAGCTGATGTACTCGTCGATGGTCTTGGCGGGGGTGCCGCCGGAGACGGCCAGGACGTTGGAGAACGTGGCGAAGCCGGCCACCGGGGTGAAATCGTGAGCCGGATCGAAGCCCGGGTTCTTCACCACCTGGGGCAGGATCGAGATCGAGTGGTCATGCGACAGGAACAGCGTGCGCCCGTCGGGCGCCGCCGCCTTCAATGCCTGCGCGGCGATCTGGCCGCCCGCACCGGCACGGTTTTCCACGACCACCGGCGCATTCAGCTCGTCCTTCAGATGCTCCGCCAGCAGGCGCGCGATGGCATCGCTGCCGGCGCCGGCCGGAAAACCCACCAACAGACGGATGGCGCCTCCGGCCGGCTGGGCCCGTGCCAGGCCAGCGGCGGCGAGCAGCGCCCCGGCCGCGGCGCCGGTGGTGAAGGTGCGGCGGCGCAGGGGGGCGGAGGTGGGATGGTCGGGAAACATGTTGCAGAACTCCTTTTCTTGTAAGCAGTAGATGATGACGCAGGATTGGGTCATTGCGTGACGTTCGCATGCAGAAAGCGGGCCCGGCGGGCGGCTCGCGGGCAACAGACCGGGGCTGGCTGCAGGCGCCGATCGGCGCGAAGATTGGGCGTTCGGCAGTGTTTCGACTTGAATCAGCTCGGCGCAGCCCCATCTCGTTGACAGTTCGGAGGTATTCAAGCCCATGCGTCAAGACAAACTTACGACCAAATTCCAGGAAGCCCTGGCCGATGCGCAATCGCTCGCCCTGGGCAACGACAACGCCTACATCGAGCCCGTGCACCTTCTGCTGGCCATGCTGCGCCAGGAAGACGGGCCGCGCGCGCTGCTCGAGCGCGGCGGTGCCAACGTGCAGGGACTGGCCAAGGCAGCCGAGGCGGCAGTCAAGAAGCTGCCGCAGGTGCAGGGCCACGACGTGGTCCAGGTCGGCCAGGACCTGGCCAAGCTGCTGCAGGCCACCGAGAAGGAGGCCATCAAGCGCAATGACCAGTTCATCGCCGGCGAGCTGTTCCTGCTGGCCGTGGCCGAAAGCAAGGCCGACGTCGGCCGCCTGGCCCGGGAGAACGGCCTGACCCGCAAGTCGCTCGAAGCTGCCATCGACGCCGTGCGCGGCGGCGAAGGCGTCAACAGCGCGGACGCCGAAGGCAAGCGCGAGGCGCTCAAGAAGTACTGCCTCGACCTGACCGAGCGCGCCCGCATCGGCAAGCTCGACCCCGTCATCGGCCGCGACGAGGAAATCCGCCGCGCCATCCAGGTGCTTCAGCGCCGCACCAAGAACAACCCGGTGCTGATCGGCGAGCCGGGCGTCGGCAAGACCGCCATCGTCGAAGGGCTCGCCCAGCGCATCGTCGCCGGCGAGGTGCCGGATTCGCTCAAGGGCAAGCGTGTGCTGTCGCTCGACATGGCGGCGCTGCTGGCTGGCGCGAAGTTCCGCGGCGAGTTCGAGGAGCGCCTCAAGAGCGTGCTGAACGAATTGGCCAAGGAAGAAGGCCAGGTCATCGTCTTCATCGACGAGCTGCACACCATGGTGGGCGCCGGCAAGGCCGAGGGCGCCATGGATGCCGGCAACATGCTCAAGCCGGCGCTGGCGCGCGGGGAACTGCATTGCGTGGGCGCGACCACGCTCGACGAGTACCGCAAGTACATCGAGAAGGACGCTGCGCTGGAGCGCCGCTTCCAGAAGATCCTGGTGGGCGAGCCCAGCGTGGAGGCCACCATCGCCATCCTGCGCGGCCTGCAGGAAAAATACGAAGTGCACCACGGCGTGGAAATCACCGACCCGGCCATCGTGGCCGCGGCCGAATTGTCCGACCGCTACGTGACCGACCGCTTCCTGCCGGACAAGGCGATCGACCTGATCGACGAGGCGGCCGCGCGCATCAAGATCGAGATGGACTCGAAGCCCGAGGTGATGGACCGGCTCGACCGTCGCATCATCCAGCTGCAGATCGAGCGCGAAGCCGTCAAGAAGGAAAAGGACGAGGCCTCGCAGCGCCGCCTTGGCCTGCTCGAAGAGCAGATCAGCCAGTTGCAGAAGGAATATGCCGATCTCAACGAGATCTGGCAGGCCGAGAAAGCCCAGGCACAGGGCAGCGCGCAGGTGCGCGAGGAAATCGACAAGCTCAAGTTCCAGATCGAGGAGTTCACCCGCAAGGGCGACTTCAACAAGGTCGCCGAACTGCAGTACGGGCAGCTGCCGGGCCTGGAAAAGCGCCTGAAGGAAGCCCTTGCCAGCGAGGAGCGCAAGGGCGGTCCGGGCACAGCGCCCAGGCTGCTGCGCACCCAGGTGGGCGCCGAGGAAATCGCCGAGGTGGTGGCACGCGCCACCGGCATTCCGGTGGCCAAGCTGATGCAGGGTGAGCGCGAAAAGCTGCTGCACATGGAAGACAAGCTGCACGAGCGCGTGGTCGGCCAGGACGAGGCGATCGGTGCGGTGGCCAATGCCATCCGCCGCTCGCGTTCCGGGTTGTCCGATCCGAACCGCCCGACCGGCTCGTTCCTGTTCCTGGGCCCCACCGGCGTCGGCAAGACCGAACTGTGCAAGGCATTGGCGGGCTTCCTGTTCGACAGCGAGGACCACCTGATCCGTATCGACATGAGCGAGTTCATGGAGAAGCACTCGGTTGCGCGGCTGATCGGCGCGCCGCCGGGCTATGTCGGCTACGAGGAAGGTGGCTACCTGACCGAGGCGGTGCGCCGCAAGCCCTACAGCGTGGTGCTGCTCGACGAAGTCGAGAAGGCGCACCCGGACGTGTTCAACGTGCTGCTGCAGGTGCTCGACGACGGCCGGCTGACCGACGGCCAGGGCCGGACCGTGGACTTCAAGAACACGGTGATCGTGATGACCAGCAACATCGGCTCGCCGCTGATCCAGGCCATGGTCGGCCGTCCGTCCGAGGAGATCAAGGACGCGGTGTGGGACGAACTGAAGAACCACTTCCGCCCGGAGTTCCTGAACCGGATCGACGAGACGGTGGTGTTCCATGCGCTCGACGCCAAGAACATCGAAGCGATCGCGCACATTCAGCTTCAGGTGCTGCAGGCGCGGCTGGCCAAGCTCGACCTGTCGCTCGAGGTGGTGCCCGCGGCGCTGGCCGAGATCGCCAAGGTGGGCTTCGATCCCCTGTTCGGGGCGCGTCCGCTCAAGCGGGCCATCCAGAACAGGATCGAAAACCCCCTGTCGAAGCTGCTGCTGGACGGGACCTTCGGTCCGAAGGACACGATCCGCGTCGACACGGACCCGATCCGCAACCCCGGCCAGTTCAGTTTTACCCGGGCCGGGGAACCTGTGGCGGAGAAGGCGGCCTAAGACAAGATGCTCAACTTTGTCATCCGTCTTGTTCTTTTCATGGTCGGCCTCGTGTTCGCCGCCAGCCTTGCCGTTGCGGTGCTGCTGCTGGCGGCGGCATGGGGCCTGCGCTACGGCTGGGCGCGACTGACCGGCAAGCCGATCACGCCCTGGGTGATGCGCTTCAACCCCGGTGCCGGCTTCCAGGCCTATCGCGCCGCCACGCAGCGCGCCCAGGAGCCGACCGCGGCGGACGTGGTCAACGCCCGTGCGCGCGGCGAATCGGCGCGCAGCCCGATCGGCCTGGGTGCCGGCGAAGGCGTGACCGACGTGCGCGCACGCCCGGCCACGCGCGCCGAGTAGCGGCTCACGCCGGCGGCCGTGGCGGCCGCACCCTCATAGAATCTCCGGCTTCGGCCCCGCGCCGGGCCTTGCCTGCCAGCAGGCGCAATCGCCCATGGGCGGACGGCTGCGCCGGACGCTGCGGCGTCCGCCCCTGAAACACCGAGGAGCTTCTTCATGACCCAGCGCGACATCTTCGTCGTCGGCACCGCCCGCACCGCCATCGGCACCTTCGGCGGCTCGCTCAAGGACGTGCCCAACACCCAGCTGGCGACGACCGCCGTCAAGGCCGCCATCACCCGCAGCGGCGTCGATGCCGCCCAGGTCGGGCACGTGGTGATGGGCAACGTCATTCCCACCGACACGCGCGACGCCTACCTCAGCCGCGTCGCCGCGGTGGATGCCGGCTGCCCCATCGAGACGCCGGCCTTCAACGTCAACCGCCTGTGCGGCTCGGGCCTGCAGGCCATCGTGTCGGCGGCGCAGGCGATCGCCCTGGGCGATTGCGACGTCGCCATCGGTGCCGGCTCCGAATCGATGAGTCGTGGTCCGTACTTCGACACCGCCGCCCGCTTCGGCGTACGCATGGGCGACGCGCAACTGCTCGACTACATGGTCGGCATCCTGCACGACCCGTGGGAGAAGATGCACATGGGCATCACCGCCGAGAACGTGGCCGCGCGCTACGGCATCTCCCGCGAGCAGCAGGACCGGCTGGCGGTGCAGAGCCAGCAGCGTGCGGCTGCGGCCATTGCGGCAGGCCGCTTCAAGGAGCAGATCGTTCCGGTGGAGATCAAGACGCGCAAGGGCGTCGTGGTGTTCGACACCGACGAGCACGTGCGCGCGGACACCACCCTCGAGACGCTGGCGGGCATGCGCCCGGCCTTCAAGAAGGACGGTCTGGTCACCGCGGGCAATGCCTCGGGCATCAACGACGGCGCCGGCGCGGTGCTGCTGGCCGAGGGCGCGCGCGCCAAGGCGCTTGGGCTGACGCCGATCGCGCGCCTGGTGGGCTACGCGCATGCCGGCGTCGAGCCGGCCTACATGGGTATCGGGCCGGTGCCCGCCACGCGCAAGGTGCTCGAGCGAACCGGCCTGAAGGTGGCCGACCTCGACGTGATCGAGTCCAACGAAGCCTTTGCGGCGCAGGCCTGCGCCGTCATCCAGGAGCTCGGCTTCGATCCGGCCAAGGTCAACCCCAACGGCTCGGGCATTTCGCTGGGCCATCCGGTCGGCGCCACCGGTGCGATCATCACCGTCAAGGCGCTGGCCGAACTGCAGCGCGTGCAGGGCCGCTATGCGCTGGTCACCATGTGCATCGGCGGCGGCCAGGGCATCGCGGCGATCTTCGAGCGCGTATGAGCATGAGCGCCGCGGCGCGAAGCAGGGAAGCTGCCTCGTGACCCCGCCCCCGCGCATCACTTTCGATCCGGACGAGGTGGTGCTCAGCGCCATCCGGGCGCAGGGCGCGGGCGGCCAGAATGTCAACAAGGTGTCGAGCGCCGTGCATCTGCGCTTCGACATCCCGGCGTCGTCGCTGCCGGAACCTGTCAAGGCGCGCCTGCTTGCCAGCCGCGACAGCCGGATTTCCACCGAGGGCGTGCTGGTGCTCAAGGCGCAGCAGTACCGCAGCCAGGACATGAACCGTGCCGACGCGCTGGCGCGGCTTCAGCTGATCATCGACGCGGCGGCCGTTGCCCCGCGCGTGCGCCGCGCCACCCGGCCGACGCTGGCGTCGCGGCGGCGCCGCCTGGAAGAAAAGCGCGGTCGCGCCGACGTCAAGCGCCAGCGCGGGCCGATTCAGGACTGAGCGTTCGCGCGCCGTCTTCCTGCGCCTTTGCATTGCCGCCGCTGTCCATCTCGGCCAGTGCCTCGAGCGCGGCCAGCGCCTCGGCGTCGGTGCGGTAACAGGCCAGCAGCGGGCCGGGCGCCAGCAGGCCGGCGCGCTCGAGCACCTGTTGCGCTGGCAGCTTGAGCCCCGAGATGTGCAGCCGGATGCCGCGCGACTCCAGCAGGCGCCGGATGCTGCCGAGCACTTCCACGCCGGTGAGGTCGACCCGGCTGACCGGCTGGGCGAACAGGCATACGTCCTTCAGGTCGGGGCGCCGCGCCAGCGCCTCGTTGATGTCGCGCTCGAGCGGGCTGGCGGTCGCGAAGTCCAGGTCGGCATCCATGCGCAGCGCATACACCTGCGGCGACAGTGGCGGCAGTTGCCACAGCGCGCGGTCGCGCAGGCTGCCGTCCGTGTGCAGCCCCACTTCGATGATGCGTGGATGCAGGTGCCGGTACATGTAGTGCGCCAGCGAGGCGAGCAGGCCGCCCAGCACGCCCCAGTAGATCGTGGGCGCGGTGGCAATGGTCAGCGCAAAGGTGCCCAGCGAGATGGCCGCCTCGATGCGCGAGACGCGCCACAGCGCGACGAACCCGCGCGGCTTGATCAGGCCCAGCGTGGCCGTCACCACCACCGACGCCAGCACCGCCTGCGGCACGTGATAGAGCAGCGGCATGGCCCACAGCAGCGCGGCTGCCACCACCAGCACGGAAAACAGGGTCGACCACTGCGACTTGGCGCCCGCGTAGAGCGTGATGGCGGAGCGCGAGAAGGAGGAGCTGGTGGGAAAGGCGCCCGACAGGCCGGAGGCGATCTTGGCCAGGCCCTGGCCGATCAGGTCCTGGTTCTCGTTCCACAGCGTGCCGGCGCGAGCGTTGTCGACCTTGGCGCTGGACGCGGTTTCCAGGAAGCTCACGAGCGTGATGAGGAATGCCGGCAGCAGCAGGCCGGCGAATTCGGCCGTCGATACCGCGTGCGGCAGGTAGAGCGACGGCAGGCCCGAGGGCAGGGCGCCGATCACCGCGCCGCCGTGCAGGGCGTAGCCCACTGCGTAGCTCAGGGCCGCGCTCAATGCCATTAGCGCCATGGTGGTGGGAACCTTGGGCGCCAGGCGCTTTCCCAGCCACAGCACCGCCATCCCGCCCAGGCCGAAGCCAATCGCCAGCCAGTCCGGCGGCGGCCCGTTCAACAGCGAGGCGTAACTGCGCCCCATGAAGCCGAGCAATGCCGGCAACTGCGACAACGTGATCAGCACCGCGGCGCCCTGGGTGAAGCCCATGAGCACCGGCGAGTTGACCAGCCGCAGCAGCCAGCCGAAGCGCACCGCCCCCAGCAGCACCTGCATGACGCCGGACAGCAGCGTCAGCCACACCGCCAGCGCCACCCATTCGTCGCTGCCGGGGCGGGCCAGCGGCGCCAGCGAAGCGCCCACCAGCAGGCTCGTCAGCGCGGTCGGCCCGACGGACAGGCGTGCCGACGAACTGAACAGCACCGCGATCAGCGCCGGGAACAAGGCTGCATAGATGCCAGTGACCAGCGGCATGCCTGCCAACGCCGCATAAGCCACCCCCTGCGGAATCACCATCAGCGCGACCGTCACGCCGGCCGACGCCTCGTTGACCAGCAGTGCCCGGTCCGGGCGGGGCCAGGAGAGAAAGGGCAGCCAGCGTTGCAGGCGTCTGCGGATGTCGTTGTCGTTGTCGGGAAGCAGGCGATCGGTCATGAGGACGCGGGGGACGACTTGCGCTTGTGTTGGAAAGAAGTGGGTGATTGTCCCGTAGCCGCCTTGAACATCGCACAGAAAGCGCTGTCGGTGGCGTAGCCGCTGGCTGCGGCCACCTGGCTGACCGGCATGCCGCGCGCCAGCAGGGGCAACGCATGCGCCAGCACCGCCTGCTGGCGCCAGGCCTGCCAGCTCATGCCCAACTGGGTGCGGAACAGCCGCGCCACCGTGCGTTCGCTGGCGCCGATGGCCTGTGCACGCTCGGCAAGCGTTGCGCGGTCGTCGGGCGCCCGCAGCACCGCCTCGCACAACTGGCGCAGGCGCTTGTCGGCCGGCAGCGGCACGTCAATGCGGATCTGCGTGGCGCGCTCGATCTCGTCGACCAGCAGCGGCGCGATCCAGCGCTCTCGTTGCGCCGCGTGCGCGTCGGCCGGTGGCTGGCCGTCCGGCGTGGTGTCGAGCGCCAGCATCAGCGCGCGCAGCAGCGGGCTGATTTCCAGCACCTCGCACCTGGGCCAGCCCGGCGCCAGCCAGGTGTGCACGTAGACCGTCCGCAACTCCGCGTCCTCGATCAACGTGATGCTGTGCGGCATGTCCGCCGGCACCCACAGCGCACGCGACGGCGGCACGATGTAGCTGCCGTCCTCGGTCGACAGCCGGATCACGCCCCGGGTCGAGAACGTCAGCTGCGGCCACGGGTGCGTGTGCAGCTCGACGAACGTGTCGGCCTTGAGAAAGTGCTCCTTGGCCCGCAACGGCCGCACGGCGTCGGGCGCGAAGAGGTGCGGCGTCAGCGAGCTGACGCTGTGCACCGGCGCCGGGCGCGGGCGGGCCGGTTGCCGTTGTCGGCCGGGCGAGGGCGTGTCGGTGTTTGGCATGGTTTCGACAAATGTTGTCGCTGTATCGCCATTCTGACGTCATCCGCGCAGATACGATCCCGTCGTTACCGCACGAATCACATCAACAAGAAATGAATGCTTCCGCCACCGTATCCCCGCAACGCTCCGTCGGCGCGGATGCCCAACTGATCGGTTTGGTGGGCCTGGCCCACGCCATCAGCCACTTCAGCCAACTCGTCCTCGCGCCGCTTTTTCCCTGGATCAAGGAAGAATTCGCCGTGAGCTATACCCAGCTCGGGGCGGTGCTGACGGTCTTCTTCATCGTCTCGTGCATCGTCCAGACAGCCTCGGGATTCCTGGTCGACCGCATGGGGCCGCGGCCGGTGCTGTTCGGCGGGCTGGCGCTGCTGGCGTCGTCCGGTTTGGTCTACGCGTCGGCGCAAGGCTACTGGATGCTGTTCCTGGGCGCCTGCCTGGCCGGCATCGGCAACGGCGTGTTCCACCCGGTCGACTACACCTTGTTCAACCGGAAGGTGGCGCCCACGCGGCTGGGTCATGCCTACAGCGTGCACGGCATCACCGGCAGCCTGGGTTGGGCGCTGGCCCCGATCTTCGTCGTGCCGCTCGCGATGGCGTTCTCCTGGCGCGTGGCCTTGGCCGCGGCCGGCGGCGTCGCGCTGGCGGTGCTGCTGGTGCTGTGGATCTGGCGCAGCGTGCTGGCGCTCGACCTGGCGCCGGCGCGCAAGGCGGCGGCCGGAGCACATGCGTCCGCAGCCGGCGAACTGGACTTCCTGCGCATCCCCGCGGTCTGGGTGTGCTTCGGGTTCTTCTTCCTCTATGCGGTGGTCATCAGCGTGGTGCAGACCTTTGCGCCCACCGCTGCGGCGCACCTGCACGATGTGCCGGTGGCCCTGATCGCCGCCTGTCTCACGGCCTACATGGTGGCCAGCGCCGGCGGCATGCTGGTGGGTGGCTTCCTGGTGACCGATCCTTCGCGCTGCGAACGCATTGTCGCGCTCGGCTTCGGCCTGGCCGCCTGCATGGCGCTGCTGCTCGCATTCGCGGACTTTCCGCCGATCGCCGTGCCGGTGCTGTTCGGCGCGATGGGCTTCGCCAGCGGACTGGCCGGCCCTTCGCGCGACCTGATCGTCAAGCGCGCGACGCCGGCCAACGCGTCCGGCCGTGTCTATGGCGTGGTCTATGCCGGGCTCGACATCGGACAGGCGTGTGCGCCGCTGCTGTTCGGCGCGATGATGGACCGCGGCCACTACCGCAGCGTCATCCTCGGCCTGGCGCTGGTGCAGGCAGTGTTGATCGCCGGCGCGTTCAACGTGCGCAAGGCAAGGCGCACGACGCTTGTCGCGAGCGCCTGATTCGCCGTCGGACTGGCCGATGGCATTCGGCCACTCGGCAGAGCCGCCACGGCCGGCGGTGCAAGAAGATTGCCAAAAGCGGGAATAGTGGGCAGCGTCTTACAGGCGCATACGCTCTTTAGCTGATGGAAACACACGCGTGCAGGCTCTACGCTTGAGCTCATTCGAAATCAGGGGCCAAGAGATGCTAGACACGCTGCAGAAATCCAAGATCCTCGCTCGCGCAGGGTACGCCGTGCCGGCCAAGCCGCAAGGCGATGGCGTACAGGATGCTGCAGCCTTGAAAGAGTGGACCCGTGAAGTGGAGAACCTCTACGTGAGCTACGTGGCCGCGCGCGCGGCGCGCAGCCTGCGCGAAGCCGAGGAACAGCGGCAGCTCGAGCGGCTGCGCAACATGGCCGCCATGCCCACCTCGCGCGCCTTCGCCTGAACCCGGGCGCTGGCGCTACGGCGCCTCAGCCTGAGAACCCGCCCTCTGCCAGGAACTTCTCTTCTTCGGGCGTACTGGTGCGGCCGAGTACCGCATTGCGATGCGGGAAGCGGCCGAAGCGGCGGACGATCTCGCGGTGGTGCTCCGCGAACCGAAGGTTGTCGGTGTCGATGGCAGCGCACAGCTGCACGCAGCGATCCAGGTCGGACACCTCTTCCGAATGCATGAAGGGCATGTAGAAAAAGGCACGCAGCGAAGCGTCCTCGATTCCCCGGTCGAGTCCGGCATCCACCGCCGCCCGCGCCACCGCCCGGGCCTTGCCGTCCGTGGCGAACATGTGCCCGCTGCCGCGCCAGGCATTGCGCGGAAACTGGTCGAGCAGCAGGATCTGGGCGAGCGCGCCTTCGGCGCTCGCCGCCCAATGGTCGAGTTCTCCGCGCGCGGCGGCGTGATGAGCCGCCTCGAAGCGAGACTTGAATTCGGCATCGAAGGCGTCGTCCTTCTTGAACCAGCGCTGCGGCCCGGCGGCGCGCCAGAAGTCGACGACGGCTCGCGCCTCGGCAGGGGACGTGGGTGCGTTGGCCATGGAGGCGATCATGCCACCGGCGCGCCCTGCGGCGAGGCCGGCGGCCATTGGCAGCAGATCAGGCGGCCAGCACCTCGCCCACGCGCTGCAGCGCCGCGAGCGTCCCGATGCAGGCCTGCGCCACTTCGGACCCCTTGACCGCGAAATGGCGGTGGAAGTACTTGCGATGCTCCACGTGCTCGTGGAAGTGGTGCGGCGTGAGCACGGCCGAAAACACTGGCACGTCGGTCTCGAGCTGGACTGTCATCAGGCTGTTGACCACCGTGTGGGCGACGAACTCGTGGCGGTAGATCCCGCCGTCCACCACCAGCGCGCAGCCGACGATGCCGGCGTAGCGGCCCGAGCGCGCCAGGCGCTTGGCATGCAGCGGGATCTCGAAGGCGCCCGGCACTTCGAACAGGTCGATCTGCTCGCGGGCGACGCCGCTGCGCAGCATCTCCTCGAGAAAGGCGTCGCGCGCCTGGTCGACGATGTCGCGATGCCACAGCGCCTGAACGAAGGCGATGCGGCCGGCGCCACCGCCGTGCGAGCCGGTGGGAATGGCGGAAAGGGGAAGGTCGTTGATCTGACTCATGCTGCACCTCGTGGATTGCAGGTTGGCTTGAATCAGGGCGCACGAAACCACGGGAACGCACCCGACGCCCGCAGGGGCAGGTGGCGCCTTCCGGCGGAAACGCGCTCTCTTTCATCCGGACTGTGACCGTCGGCCCCGGAATCCAACCGGGTCTGCTGACCCCGCGCCCCTGGCCTTGCGGTGGGATGCGGGCGCTCGCGGGCTCGTGCACTGGTGCCTTTACCGCCGGTGGGGAGTTTCACCCCGCCCTGAGAACGCTTGTGCCGCTCCGGACACTCCGGCGCGGCAGGGCGATTGTGCCGTCTCGCGCCCGGCCGCCCTGTCGCTGGCCGGACAAGACCCCACGGCGCGCTTCTAGCGGCGCAGCTTGAGGTAACGCAGCATCAGGTCGGCCATGTTGCCGGCTCGCTGGAAGACGGGTTCGAACAGCAGGTTGTACAGCGCCGTGCCGACCACCGTGCCCAGGCCGATGGCCACGATGGAGAACAACGTGGTGACGAAGTTCTCGAGGCCCGCCAGCCGGTTGCTGCTGGCCATCTCGGTGATCCCGATCAGACCGAGCGAGCCGGGCACGAGAATCCACAGCGCTGGCGTGAAGGTGACCATCGAAGGCGGCCCGCCCAGGCGGTACTGGATCATGTACGAGGCCGGCGTGATCAGCACCGCGGCCACGAACCCGCTCATGTAACCCCCGAAGACGGCGTTGCCGGCCAGCTGCCCGACCTGGGCGATCAGCAGCACCACCACCATCCAGAACAGCGCATGCCGCGTCGCCGAGTAATGGAGCCAGTGGCCGACGCCGAACAGCACCGCCGCCAGCCACGGCGCCCAGGTGCGCGTCGACGCGTCGGCCGGCGCAATGAGCAACTGCTCGGGCGGCAGCCCGACGATCGAGGCGGCAGCCAGCATGCCGAGCATGAGGAACACGAGCTGCAGCAGGCCGGCGACGAAGCGCGTGGCGCCCGAGACGACGTCGCCGTAGGCCAGGTCCACGGTGGCGGTTGCCAGCACGCCGCCGGGCAGGAAGGTCAGCAGCGAGGCCACCAGCACGTAGGTCGGGCTGGCCTGCAGCCCGTGACGCGCGCCGATCAGTGCCACCAGCACCACCACGAAGGCCGAGAGCATCGGCAGCAGGACGGCAAGCACGCCGCGCTGGCGCGACCACAGCCGCAGCCCGCCGACCAGCAGCCCGAAGAACGCGGTGACGCCCACCAGGTCGATCGACGGCTGCAGGACCAGCGCGATCCCGATGGTCGCCAGCACGTGCCCGAGCAGGTCCCATTGCCAGCGGTAGCGCGGCGGCATCGCCAGGATCGCGTTGATGCGGCGCAGGCCCTCGGTCGGGTCCAGGGCCGCGCGCTCGGCATCGCGCACCAGATCGAAGGTGGCCTCGATCTGGTCGAAGCGCAGCACCAGGCCCTGCTCGGCGGTGAACTCGATCTGCATGACGTCGTCTTCCTCGGCGAAGTTGACGAACAGCACCGTCGGCAGGGCCAGCACGTTGAACTGCGCGATCTTGTGCACCGCCGCGACCCGCTGCAGCGTGGTCTCGACCAGCCGCACCGGCGAGCCAGTGGCCAGCAGCAGGTGGCCCAGCCGCAGCAGGAAGCGCAGGAGCCGGCGCCGCTCGCGCTGGCTGCGTTCGAGCGTGGCCGGCGAGGAGGCGGTCGGCTCGAAGTCACTCACGGGGCAACCTCCGCATGCGCGGTCAGGCGCAGCCGGGCGGCGCGGATGTGCGCACGCAGTTCATACAACTCGTTGGCGTAGGACAGCGGCACGGTGACCTTGTTGACGCGCGCCTCCAGTTCATCGAGTTCGCGCAGCAAGGGCTCCGGCGTGTCACCCGCGCCGCCGCGTTGCTCGATGTCGCGAAGGCGCGCATACCAGCGGAATACGCGCGAGCGTACCCGGAACTGGTAGAGCGGCGGCACGACCCGCGACAGCGGCAGCATCAGGACCAGCAGGCCGCCGAGCACCAGCCACATGCGCTCGAACAGGTTGCTGGCCCAGAACGGCAGGTAACGCTGCCAGAACGGGGGCGTGCCGTTGATGGCGCGGTCGCCCTCGGGGCTGACCGGCAGTTCGCTGGTGCGGGTATTGGGGAAGTCGCGTGCCCGGTTGAACCAGCCACCGGCGCTGTGGATCGACTGGGCGCTCTTGGCGAACAGCTCGCGCAGTGCCGGGTGCGTCTGCTCGCGCGACAGCAACGACGTCGTGGCGGCCAGCAGGGTCACGTCATGCGGCGGGAGGTCTGCCGCCAGGTCGACCACACCGCGCGGCAGCGTCACGGACTGAAGGTATCCGAAGCGCCGCACATAGGCCTCTGCCTGCTGCACGTCCATCAGCAGGACGTCCGGCGCGCGCAGGAGCTGCTGCACCTGCCTGGACTGCGGTGCGGAGGCCAGGACGACGGCGTCGAGCATGCCGCCGAGCAGGGCCTCGGCCGCCGGCGCGGGCTCGAGGTGGGACAGCTTCATCGTGGCCGGGTCGAGGTGGTTGGCGCGCAGCAGCTGGTCGACGAGCTGCGGCACGCCGCTGCCGGATTTGTCCACGTTCACGCGCAGGTTCTTGAGCTGCACCAGCGCACCCGCTCCCTGGCCGGACGCGGCCGCCGCAGGCACCGCATCCTTGCGAACGAAGATCCACAGCGGTTCGTAGAACAGGGCGCCGAGCGACACGAGCCCGGCTTCCTCGTCGGCCGCCGGGTCGGCGCTGCCGCCGCGGACGAAGGCGACGTCCACGTCGCCGCGGCGCAGCAGCGTCAGGTTGTCGAGCGAGCCGTCGGTACGCTTCTCGACGACCTCGATGCCGTCCGCCTCCAGCGCCTTGGCGTAGCGCCTGCCGAAGTTGGCATAGGCGCTGTCGGCCGGGCCCGTGGCCAGCACCACGCGCGTGGGCGGCTGCGGGTCGAGCCACCAGTAGGCCGCCATGAGCAGGCCGACCGCCAGCGCCAGCACCGGGCCGGCCGAAACCAGCAGGTCGCGCAGGGACAGCAGGATCAGGCGCAGCGACTTCGGCATCATGCGCGCGCGGGGCCGCTCAGCCGAGGTCCGCCGCGCATGGGAAGCGCAGCATCGCGCCGCCGCTCAGCACGTCGACGGTCCGTGCCGCGCGCACTGCGCGCAAGGTGGCGCGGGCCACGGCTTCGGCGGCCATGGCGCCGAGAACCGTCATGCCCGGCGCATCCGGCGCGAGCGGCACGCGGCCGGTGGAGAGCGCGAACAACGTGTCGCCGTCGCTCATGGTGTGGACCGGGTTGATGGCGCGCGCCAGTCCGTCATGCGCCACGGTCGCCAGGCGCTGCGCCTGGGCCTTGGTCAGCTTTGCGTCCGTGGCGATCACGCCCAGGGTGGTGTTGGTGCCGGCCAGCAGCGGGCGTGGCAGTTCGCCGCGCAGCAGCGCGCGGCGCGTGTCGAGCAGGCTGCGGCCGTCGGCGCTGCGGGCACCGGCGACCACTTGCGCGGTGTCGGGGTCGAGCACGTCGCCCAGCGCGTTGCAGGCGATCAGCGCCCCGACCGTCAGGCCGCCGACCCGTACCGAAGCGGTGCCGATGCCGCCCTTCATCGCGCGCTCGATGCCGAACAGCTTGCCCACGAGGGCGCCGCTGCCGGCGCCGACGTTGCCCTCGGCCGGCGGCGCGCTGCTGGCGGCCTGGCAGGCGGCGTAGCCGGCTTCGCCATCCGGACGGATGCGCGCGTCGCCCACCGGCAGGTCGAACAGGACGGCGGCCGGCACGATCGGCAGGCGGCCGTAGCGCACGTCCAGGCCCACGCCTTGCGCTTCCAGCCAGCGGACCGCGCCGTCCGCGGCGGCCAGGCCCCAGGCGCTGCCGCCGGCGAGCATCACGGCGTGTACCTGCTGCACCAAGTTGCCCGGGTCGAGCAGGTCGGTCTCGCGCGTGCCAGGCGCCGCGCCGCGGACGTCCACGCCGGCCACTGCGCCTTCGCGCGCCAGCACGACGGTGCAGCCCGTCGGGCGGCGCGTATCGGTGAAGTGGCCGACCTCGATGCCAGCGACGTCGGTGATGGCGCCGGCGGCGGCTTGGGAAGAAGAAGTCGTGGCGGGGGCGTGCGGACCGGAGGGCATATCGAAAGATTATGCGGTCGCGTCCGTCGCCGACACGTTCATCGGCGGGTGGCCGAGGGCGGCAGCGACATGCCGCGTTCGTCCATCAGGTCGCGCAGCACGTCCGGGTAGTCCGTGATGAGGCCGTCCACGCCCATGTCCATCATGCGCGCCATGTCGGCGCGCTGGTTGACGGTCCAGGGCAGCACCTTCAGCCCGAGCGCCTGCGCCTCCTTGACCTGCTCGGCGCTCAGGTCCTTGAAGGACGGCGACCAGGTCAGGGAGCCGTCGCCCGCCATGCCGGCGGCAGCCTTCACCAGCTGCGGGACCGAGCCGAACTGCGCCAGCATCAGACCCTGCGTCCAGCGGGCGTCGGCCAGGGTGCGCGGGCTGCTCAGGTAGGCCCGCGGCATGCCCGGGGCGCGCTGGCCGACGCGCGCAAGCGTGCGCCAGTCGAAGCTCTGGATGGTCACGCGGTCCGCCATGCCGGCGCGGTCGATCTGTTCGAGCAGGGCATCGACCAGCGCATCGGGCGGGGCCGAATCGCCAGGGCGCGTAGGATCGATCTTGGTTTCGATGTTGAATCGCACCCGGCTCGCACCGAGGCGCTTGACCTCGTCGAACAGCGCCGCAAGGGTGGGAATGTGCTGGCCGTCGACCGGATGCTGGCGGGCGAACTGGCGGCCGTAGGCGGATTCGGGTTGCAGCCGGCCGACGTCGTAGCGCTGCAGTTGCGCCAGGGTCAATTCATGCAGCAGCGGCCCGCGCGCCTTCAGCCAGGCGCCTTCGGGGTCGCGGGTGTGCTCGGGGTTGAGCGCCATGTCGTGCGAGATGACGACGACGCCGTCGGCCGACAGGCCCACGTCCAGTTCGAGCGTGTCCACGCCCAGCGCGATCGCCTGGGTGAAGGCCGCCAGCGTGTTCTCCGGCGCCAGTCCCCGCCCGCCGCGGTGTGCCTGGAGGTCGAAGGCCTGGGCGCCGGCCGTGGCCAGCACCCACAGGCAGGTGATGCCTGCCAGGCCTGCGGCACGACGGACGGAAAGGGGCAGGGAAATGCGCATGGGGAGGCAAGCTTGCCATACCTGTGCCGTGCGCCGGCGCCGGCTACTTGAGCATGACCTTGACCATGTCGTCGGCGATGCTGATGGCCTCGACGCCGTACGTCTTGCGGCCAAAGCGCAATTCCTCGGGCTTGAACGTGTGCAGCGCGTATCCCTGGAGCAACTGCTGGGCCACCGCCGCCCCGATGCGCTGCAACTGCTCGGCGTCGCGCCCGTGCACCCCCTCGAGCTCGACCTTATCGGCGCGGGGGTCCTGCAGGCGCAGCGACAGCGTGTCGGCGTCCCAGCGCAGGGCGCTGCTGACCGCCAACCGGCCCGGTACGCTGGATGGCTGCAGCAGCGGACTGGAGATGGTCAGGCGCGCGGCCAGCGTGGCCCGGCCGGCGCTGCCGTCGAGCGACAGGCGCGGGTCGCGCAGCGTCACGCTGAAGATCTCGGCATAGCGTTCGGTCAGGGGAAACCGCTTCGAAACCTCCGCCTGCAGTTCGTCGCGCGTGGCGGTGTATTCGTTCAGGAAGAAGTTGAAGCCGGCGTGTGCGGCCAGCGGCGCGGCGGCCGTCAGGGCGATGGCGGCGCCGGTCGCCAGCACCAGGCGCCGGCGCGACGGGGCGTCGGCCGGCGCCGTCGAACGGGGTGAACAGGGCAGCATGGCAATGAGCTTGCCACATGGCGCGCGTGCCTGCGTGTCGGGCAATGCCGTGCCTGCGACCCTGGTCGACAATGACCGGAATCTTCGTCCCTCGCCGCCGCCTCGCGCGAGCGAGCTGGATGAACCTGGAGGATCCCGATGAAATCAGTCGATGCCACCGCGTTCGACGCTTCCTACTACCAGCGCTACTACTTCGACCAGAAGACCAAGGTGGCGGACCCGCGGCATGTCGAGAGGCTGGGCGCCTTCGTCTGCGCCTACCTGAAATACCTGCGCGTGCCAGTGCAACGGGTGCTCGACGTCGGGTGCGGCATCGGCCTGTGGCGCGACATCATGGCGCGCCACTTTCCGCAGGCCACCTACCACGGCGTGGAGGTCAGCGAGTACCTGTGCGAACGGTACGGCTGGGAGCGCGGGTCGGTGGTCGACTACCGGGCGTCGCGGCCGTTCGATCTGGTGATCTGCCAGGGCGTTCTGGCGTACCTGAGTCCCGCGGACCTCAAACGGGCGCTGGCCAACCTGGGGGCGCTGAGCCAGGGAGCAGCGTACGTGGAGGTGGTGGCGCGCGAGGACTACGAACGCGACATCGTCGACGAGACGCTGACCGATCCGCAACTGTTCCGGCACGGCGCCGAGGTCTACCGGCGCGGCCTGGCCCGGCACTTCATGCAGATGGGCGGGGGCCTGTGGCTCAGCCGGCGCTCGGACGTGCCGGTGTTCGCGCTCGAATGCGCCGCGGAGTGATCAAGGTTCCAGATCCGCAAAGCCGGTATCACCGGTATGCGGCCGGGCCAGCCATTCGGCGAGCCAGTATTCGATGCGCGCGTGTACACGCGCCTCTGCGGCGGCGCGGTCCGTGCCGTAGCGGGCAATGACGACACGGCAGCGCATCTGGCCGCCTTGCCACAACTCGGCCGTTCCGCCCAGTTCGCCGTCGGCGTCGGGTGCCAGTGCCAGTGCGAGGCGCCATCCTGCAGGCAGGCGCGCCGAAGCGGCGTCTGCCGCGGCGGACGGTTGCTGCTGTAGCGATGTGTTGTCCACACCGCCCGGATCGTTCTCGGGTGCCACTGGAACTTCTCCTGCCGACTCCGCTTCTCGGGCGGCAAGCATAGCCCCAATCGACCAGGGGACCGGGCGGCAGGAAATCCGGCCGAAACCTTTGCTGCACCTGCTGGCGCGCTCTTGATACAGTGCCGGCATGGGTCGACGCAAGAATTCTTCATCCGCTGGAAGCAGCCGCCATGCAGTAGCCGCCTCGGCCCCCGGGTCCGACGGTATGGCTGCGACCGCGGCGCGCGCCGGCGCCGGCCGGCGCAACTGGTTGCTCGGGGTGGTGGTTCTGGCATGTGCCGCGGGCGGCTACGGGGCAGTGCGCTGGCTGACGGCTGCGCCATCCGGACCGAACGTCGTGGTCGGAGACGGCAGGAGCGGCCCGGCCGACATGGTCTGGATTGCCGGCGGACAGTTCCAGATGGGCAGCGAAAGCAACGTCGCGCAGGCCAACGAGCGGCCGGCCCATCCGGCCCGCGTCCATGGTTTCTGGATGGATCGCCACCACGTGACCAATGCGGAATTCCGCCGCTTCGTCGAGGCCACCGGCTACAAGACCACCGCGGAACTGCCGCCCGACTGGGAGACCCTCAAGCCGCAACTGCCGCCGGGCACGCCCAAGCCGCCCGCCAGCGCGCTGGTGGCTGGCGCCATGGTGTTCGTCGGCACGGCCGCGCCGGTCGACTACAGCGATTTCTCGCGTTGGTGGCGCTACCTTCCGGGCGCCGACTGGCGCCACCCCACCGGGCCGGACAGCAACATCGAGGGCAAGGACGACCACCCGGTGGTCCAGGTGAGCTACGCCGATGCGGTGGCCTATGCCAAGTGGGCCGGCAAGCGCCTGCCGACCGAGGCCGAATGGGAATATGCGGCCCGCGGTGGATTGGCGCAGGCGACGTACGTCTGGGGCGACGAGTTCACGCCCGGGCGCAAGCAGATGGCCAACGTCTGGCAAGGCCAGCAGCCGCGCCAGTTCCCGGTCGTCAGCGCCAAGGCCGGCGGTGCCGTGGGCACGAGCCCGGTGGGCAGCTTCCCGGCCAACGGCTATGGCCTGGTCGACATGACCGGCAACGCCTGGCAATGGGTGGCCGACTGGTACCGGGCCGACCAGTTCGCGCGCGAGGCGAAGCGCCTGGACAGCAACGTGGCAGACGACCCGAAAGGGCCCGACGACAGCTTCGACCCCACCGAGCCGGGTGTGCCCGTCAACGCTCCCAAGCGGGTGACGCGCGGCGGGTCGTTCCTGTGCAACGAGGACTACTGCATGAGCTATCGGCCGAGCGCGCGGCGCGGCACCGATCCCTACACCAGCATGTCGCACCTGGGCTTTCGCCTGGTGATGGACGAGGCCGACTGGAAGGCCATGCAGCAGCAGAACAAGACGCGGGCCGCGTCGATTCCGGGCGGTGCACGTGGCAGCTGAAATGCGCGGCAGTTCGGCTTTCGCGGGCCTGGGCAACTCCTCCTTCGCCAACCTGACGCCGGCGCCGGTCACGGTCGACGAGGCCGAGCCATGGGTGCGCGGCGAACTCATCCGCAGCCTGATGCGGGCTGCGCGCGGCTCGTACCTGCTGGCAGCCGCCCTGATGCCGGCGATGGTCGGTCTGGCGTGGGGACACGTGCCGCCATGGCAACTGCTGGTCTGGCTGGCCCTGGGCGCGGCCGCGACGGGGCTGCGCGTGTGGGGCGAGCGCGTGTATTCCACGCAATACGCGGCGCGCGACTCGGCGGCGCAGCAGCAGTTCATGCAGCGCTACCACGTGCTGTGGAGCTCCAGCGCGTTCGTCTGGGGCCTGTCGATTCTGATCTTCTTCGAGCGCACCCCGCTCATCAACCAGTTCATGAGCTGGCTGATCGTGGCCGGCGTGGCCACCTTTCCGCTCAACGGCCTGTCGCTGCATCCGCCGCTGCTGCACCGCTACGTCAACACGCTGTTCGTCACCATGCTCGCCGGCGTGGTGCTACGCGCCTTCCAGATGGACCTGGACAAGCCGCATTTCAACTACGGCTTCCTGGCGCTGCCTTTGCTGCACTGGTGGATGCTGTTGCGCGCCGGCCGGCGCATCCACGAGACCGCGCGCAACAGCTTCGAACTGCTCTACCACAACCACATCCTGATCAACTCGCTCACGCAGCAGCGCCAGGCGGCGGTATCGGCCGTGGCGATGAAGAACCGCTTCCTGGCCAGCGCGGCGCACGACATGCGCCAGCCGGTGCTGGCGCTGTCGTTGTACGCCGACTGGCTGCGCAACGAGCCGGAGCTGGTGCAGGAAATCGCGCCCAAGATCGTGCGCGCCACCCACGCGGTGAACGCGTTGTTCGATTCCCTGTTCGACCTGGCGCGCATCGACTCCGGCCAGGTGCGCCTGCACATCGAGCGGGTCGACGTGCAGCAGCTGCTGCACGACCTGGAACTGCAGTATCGCCCGGTGGCCGAGGCCAAGGGCCTGAGCTTCCGGATGCACAGCTGCCCCGGCACGGTGCTGACCGATCCGATCCGCGTGCGCCGCATGATCGGCAACCTGATCGCCAACGCCATCAAGTACACGCCCGAGGGCGGCGTACTGCTGGCGTCGCGCCAGACGCGCGAGGGCCTGCGCGTGGAGGTCTGGGACACCGGCATCGGCATCGCGCGCGAGCACCTGCGCGACGTGTTCCTGGAGTTCTACAAGGTGGCCGACCACGCGGGCACGTCCGATGGATTCGGCCTGGGGTTGGCCATCGTGGCGCGCCTGTCGCACGCCCTGGGCCATCCGGTGAGTGTGCGCTCGCGGCTTGGCCGGGGCAGCGTGTTCCGCGTGGCGCTGCATGACGCGGACGAGGCGCGCGCCCAGACGCGCATCTCGGGCGCCGTGGGCTGAGCTGGCGCCGACCGCGCGGCCTTTCCCGGGCGCCGCAGGGGCCCGCCGCGCGGGGCCGGGGCCTTCAGCTGGAGGTGGACAGCAGACCGTGGCTGCGGGCGTGGTGCAAGGCCTGCGTGCGGCTCTTGACGCCCAGACGCCGGAACAGGCGCCACAGGTGCACCTTCACGGTGTGCTCGCTGATCTCGAGTTGCGTCGCGATCTCCCGGTTGCTCATGCCCTTGTCGAGCATGGCAATGAGCTGGGTCTGGCGCTTCGAGAGCTTGCCGGGGGCCGCGGGCGCGGTTTCCTCGCGTTCGTCATCGGCCGACAACAGGCCGCGCAGCGCGGCGGTGAGTTCGGCCGAACCGGCCGACTTCTCGATATAGATGTCTGCCCCGGCTTCGACGCAGGCTTCTTCCATGTCCGCGGCGGGCGAGGCGGAGTAGACCGCCACCGGCACACCCGGATAGCTGCTCTTGACCGACACCACGCCGGAGACGCCGGTGGTGTCTGGAAGCTTCAGGTCGAGGCAGAACAGGTCGGGCGTGCCGTGCTGACGCACTGCCGCCGGCAGGCGGTCCAGGCGTTCGAGTTCGACGATGTTTTCGGCGGGCCGGAGCCGGCGCAGCACCATCACGATGGCGTCGCGCATCAAGGGGTGGTCGTCGATGACGTAGATACTCATGCTGGTTCAGTCTTGGTGGGCGCCGGTGTTCTGTACTCGTTGTTGCCCGTCGAACGGGGTACCGGCGCGTTCTGTAGTCACTCCCTCACGACTCGGCTGCTGCTTGAGACAGAGTCTTTAGCACCTTGGCAGCAGCGAGCGCCGTCTCATTGTCGATGGGTTCGAGCTGATTCGCGAAAGAATTCACAAAATCGTCTGGCGATTGTTGCAATGCGCCAATAATTTGGCCGGCATCCTGAGGACTTTTGAATCCAATACTCTGCAAAAGAGTACTTCCTCGTTCATCCAGCAATTTGAAATAGAACAGGCCATCGCGCTCGCGATACTGTTTGAAACCTATCTTTGAACTGCCCTTGGACGCCTTCGCGCCCTTGACGGTCTTCGTGGCGGCGCCTTCGGCCAGGTTGCGCAGGCCGACAGCCTGGCGCAGGCGGCCCATGAACGGGCGCGAAAGGGCCCGGGCCTTCTCGGCACCGGCCAGCAGCGTGCGCTCGATCCCGGCCGGATCGGCCATCAACGACTCGTAGCGCTCGCGTAGCGGGCCGATTTCGCGGTCGATGCGCTCGAACAGCAGTTGCTTGGCGTCGCCCCAGGCGATGCCGTCGGCGAATGCGGTGCGCAGCGCCTCGGTCTCTTGTGCGCTCGCGAAGGCCTGGTAGATCTGGAACAGGGCCGATCCCTCGGTGTCCTTGGGTTCGCCCGGAGCGCGCGAATCGGTGACGATGCCCGCGATCAGCTTCTGCAGTTGCGCGCGCGGCGTGAACAGCGGGATCGTGTTGTCGTAGCTCTTGCTCATCTTGCGGCCGTCGAGGCCCGGCAGCAAGGCGACCGCGTCGTCGATCTCGGCCTCCGGCAGGGTGAAGTGCTCGCCGTAGAGGTGATTGAAGCGTTGTGCGATGTCGCGCGTCATCTCCAGGTGCTGCGCCTGGTCGCGGCCCACCGGCACCTTGTGCGCATTGAACATCACGATGTCGGCGGCCATCAGCACCGGGTACATGAACAGCCCGGCGCTGACCTCGCCGTCGGGGTCTTCGCCGCGGGCCACGTTCTTGTCGACGGCTGCCTTGTAGGCATGCGCGCGGTTGAGCATGCCCTTGGCGCTGACGCAGGTCAGCAGCCAGGTGAGCTCGGGAATTTCGGGAATGTCGGACTGGCGGTAGAAGGTCACGCGTTCGGGATCGAGTCCGCAGGCCAGCCAGGTGGCGGCGATCTCCAGGGTGGAGCGCTGGATGCGCGCGGGCTCGTCGCACTTGATGAGCGCGTGGTAGTCGGCCAGGAAGTAGAAGCTCTGGACGTCGTCGCGCCGGCTGGCCGCCACCGAGGGGCGCACCGAGCCCACGTAGTTGCCCAGGTGCGGCGTGCCGGTGGTGGTGATGCCGGTCAGGTAGCGGATGATGGAGGGGAACTCAGCCATGTCGGAAACGGGCGAATGAATGGAGGAAGGCTCAGCGCAGCAATGCGGCCAAGGGCGACATCAGCAAGTTGATGGCGTCGTAGCCGAAGCTCATCAGCGGTTGCAGCCACAGGCTGCCGACCACGCCGACGAGCACCAGGCCCATGACGATGAAGAAGCCGAACGGCTCGATGCGCGCCAGCACCATCTGCGCCTGTCCGCGCGGCAGCAGGCCGGCGAGCACCCGGCCACCGTCCAGCGGCGGCAGGGGAAAGAGGTTGAAGGCCCACATCACCAGGTTGACCAGCACGCCGGCCTGGCACATGCGCATGAAGAACGGCTCGGTGATGTTCAGGCCGCGCGCCAGCACGATCAGCAGCAGCGCCCACAGGATGGCCTGGACGAAGTTGGACACCGGACCCGCCAGCGCCACCCACACCATGTCGCGCTTGGGGTGGCGCAGGCGCGAGAAATTCACCGGCACCGGCTTGGCATAGCCGAACAGGAACGCGCCCGACGTGGCGAAGTACAGCAGGATCGGCATCAGGATGGTGCCGATCGGGTCGATGTGCTTGATCGGGTTGAGCGTCACGCGCCCGAGGACCTGGGCGGTGTTGTCCCCCAGGTGGCGCGCCACGTAGCCGTGGGCCGCCTCGTGCACGGTGATGGCGAAGATCACCGGCAGCGCATAGATGAGGACGGTTTGAACGAGTTGATTGATATCCACCGGTCGATTGTCTCAGACCGGCGCCGGCGGCCCGGCGCGGCGGCCGGGCTGGTGCACTACTGGAGCCCCAGCGGCGCCAGCGGCCCCCGGCCGAGGCGCACCACCACCGGCTCGCCGCCGGTGCCCATGGGGACCAGGTCGACCACGGTGGTCGGCTGCGACGCGCAGGCGCCTGCGTCGATCACGCCGCCGATCTGCTTCTCGAAACGTTCGCGGATGACCTGCGGGTCGTTCAGCGCCTCGGTCTCGCCGGGCGGGATGAGCGTGGTGGCCAGCAGCGGCTCGCCGTGCAGCATGATCAGTTCGCTCAGGGCGTTGTGGTCGGGCACGCGCAGGCCGATCGTCTTGCGCTGCGGGTGGCTTACCCGGCGCGGCACGACCTTGGTGGCCTCCAGCAGGAAGGCGTAGGGCCCCGGCGTGGCGGCCTTGAGCAGGCGGTACTGGCGGTTGTCGACGATGGCGTAGTTGGCCAGTTCGCTCAGGTCGCGGCACAGCAGCGTGAGGTGGTGCTTCTCGTCGATCTGGCGGATGCGGCGCAGCCGCTCGACCGCGTCCTTGTCGTCGAGGTGGCAGGCCAGGGCGTAGCTCGAGTCGGTCGGCACGGCGACGATCTCGCCGCGCGCCAGCAGCGTCGCGGCCTGCTTGAGCAGCCGCTGCTGCGGGTTGTCCGGATGAACTTCGAAGTACTGGGCCATGGCGCCGGCAAGTCTACGACTCCGTCGGCTGGATGGGTACGCGCCGCTCCTTGACCGTGAGCCAGGCGCCGGCAGCACCGCACACCGCGATCATGGAGATGCCCGCCAGCGAGACGAGGTCCGGCACCCGCGAGAAGACGATCCAGCCGCCGAGCATGGCGAAGCCGATCTGCGCGTACAGGTACGGCGTGAGCGTGGAGGCCGGCGCACGCTGGAAGGCCAGGATCAGGATGAAATGCCCCACCGTGCCCATGAACCCCATCAGGCACAGCAGCGCCCACCAGTGCCAAGAAGGCAGCGAGGTCCAGGCGAAGGGCAGGGCGACCGCGGCGATCAATGCGCCCGCCCAGCCCGTGTAGAAGTTCATCGTCAGCGGGTTCTCGGTCTGCACCAGCTTGCTGGTCAGCAGCTGGAACCAGGCGTTGGTGACGACCAGGCCGATCGGCAGCAGCATGGCCCACGAAAAGGCGCCCCCGCCTGGCCGCAGGATGACCAGCGTGCCGGCGAATCCGCCGGCCACCAGTCCCCAGCGCATGGCCGACACCTGCTCCTTGAGGACGATCGAGGCCAGCAGCGTCACCGCCAGCGGGGTGAGCAGCACGATGGCGGTGAATTCGGCCATGGGCATGTAGCGCAGGCTGAGGAAGGCGAACACGCTCGAGCCCAGCAGCAATGCGCCGCGCAGCGCCTGGTACTTGGGATGGGCGGTACGCAGCAGGGCCAGGCCGTGGCGGGGCAGCAAGACGGCGGACATCGCCAGCGCCTGGAACGCATAGCGGAACCACACGCCCATGATGACGGGAACGGCGGTGGTGGATACCTTCGTGGCGGTGTCCAGCGTGGCGAAGCAGGCGGTGGCCAGCACGACCAGGCCGATGCCCGTGAGGACCCGCTCGGCCTGCAGGTCGCGCATGCCGCGCGATGGCGCGACGGCGCTCACGAGGATGCCTCCGCCCTTGGCGCCGTGCTGCGCAGTTTCTTCGGAGCTTGGCGGGGGCTCATCGTCCCGCCGCCTGCCGGTCTCGCCAGCCGCGGCGGATCACTGGATGCGGCTTTCAAGCAGGTCCCACACCGGCTGCAGGCTGCCGGGGAGGGGCGGCAGCTGGCCGAGGTCGCAGTGGCTTTCGTCGGGGCTGTGGAAGTCGCTGCCGCGCGAGGCGGCAAAGCCGAATTCCAGGGCCTTGTCGGCGTATTCCTGGTATTCGGCCGTTGTGTGGCTGCCGGTGACGACCTCGATGGCGCGGCCGCCATGGGCCTTGAATTCGAGGAACAGCGCATATTCCTCGTTGGCGGTGAAGCGGTAGCGGCCGGGGTGGGCGATGACGGCCAGACCGCCGGCGTTGGCGATCCATTGCACCGCGTCCTTGAGCGAGGCCCAGCGGTGCGGCACGAAGCCGGGCTTGCCTTCGGTCAGGAACTTGCGGAACACCTCGGAGGTGTCGCGGCAGTGGCCGGTCTCGACCAGGAAGCGCGCGAAGTGGGTGCGCGAGATCAGTTCGGGGTTGCCGACGAACTTGAGCGCGCCTTCGTAGGCGCCGTGGATGCCGACCCGGGCGAGGCCTTCGGACATTTCTTGCGCGCGCCGGCCGCGCCCGCCACGGGTGTCGTACAGGCCTTGCGTCATGGACGCGTCGTCCGGATCGAATCCCAGCCCCACGATGTGGACGGTTTCGTTGGCGAAGGTGACGGAGATTTCGGTGCCGGTGAGATAGCGCATGCCCTGGGCCCGGGCGGCGGCCATGGCACGGTGCTGGCCGCCGACCTCGTCGTGGTCGGTCAGCGCCCACAGGTCGACGCCGTTGGCGGCGGCCCTTGCGGCCAGCTCTTCCGGGGTGAGCGTGCCGTCGGACACCACGGAGTGGCAGTGCAGGTCGGCGTTGCGGATCGGGGTCACGTGGCGATCTTATTCTTTCCTTGGCTGGCTTGTGGGGCGTGGGGGTTGTTGGGTGCCTGGCGCCTGGTGCTCGGTGCTCGGTTGCCTTGGGGGGGCCGCCCGGCCTGCGCTGCCCGCCGGCGGCCTTCACTGCGCCGGCCCCTTCGGGGCTTCCCTGCGGTGCTCGCGAAGCCGGCCTGCGCCGTGTAACTCGCTGCGTTCACTGCGTTCACTGCGCTCAGACAGACACGGCG
>NZ_DASQBZ010000012.1:0-17249 GCF_035634955.1 Variovorax sp.
GCTCGTCCTGCGCCGGCAGCGCCGCCCGCCGCAGCGTCACCAACGGCGGCTCGGCCGCACCGGCGGTCGGCCCGCCGTGGCGCAGCGCGTTGTCGACGAGGTTGCGCAGCAGCAGGCGCATGCGAGTGCGGTCGACCATGACGGGCGGCAGGTCGATGGCCAGTTGCAGTTTCACGGTGTCGCCGTTCGGCAGGGGCGCGACGGCTTCTCGCACCAGCGCCGCCATGTTCACCGGCTCGCGCACCAGCGCCGCATGCGGACTGGCCAGGCGTTCACTCTCCAGCAGGTCGCTGATCAGGTCGCGCATGAGATTGAGGTCGCGCAGCAGGGCCGCGCGCTCGGCCTCGCCTTCGGGCGTCGGCGGCAGCAGCTCTGCGTTCAGCCGCGCACGCGTGAGCGGCGAGCGCAATTCATGCGAAAGCGCCAGCAGCAGGCCGCGCTTGGCATCGAGCATGGCCTGGATGTCATGCGCCATGGTGTTGATGCGCTCGCCCAGGTCGCCCAGCTCGTCGTTGCGCCGGATCGGGATCGGCTGACCGAACTGGCCGCGCCCGAACCGCTCGGCGCCGGCGCCGATGTCGTCCAGCGGGCGCAGCAGCCGGCGCACGATGGCATAGGCGATCAGCTCGAACAACAGCAGCACGCCGAGCGTGAGCCACACCACACGCCCGGGGCCACGCTCCCAGGGCATGGTGCTGCCGATGCCGAAGCGGATCTCGTGCCCGTCGGCAGTCGTGCGCGTGAGCAGGGTGCTCTTGTGGCGCTCCCAGTCCATCTCCATCGCCTCGGGACGCGAATCCCAATTGACGCGCGGGCCGCTGATGCGCACCGAGATCGGCAGCCGCTCGGACAGCGCGCGGGCGCGCTCGATGCTCGGGGGGCTGCCGATCTCCGCGGCCATCCGGTCCACGTAGTCGCCCACCAGCGGCACGCCGACGTCGCGCCAGCCGCTGGCGAACACGCCGCGCATGCCCATGACGAACACCGCGGCCATGGCCAGCGCCAGTATCAGGAACAAGGTCACGAGCCGCAGGCGCAGCGAATGACGCCAACGGCGCCGCCACGCCTGGTGCCGCGCCCGGTGCCGCGCCATGCGGCAGGCCCAGCGTTCGCGCACGGTACTGCTCATGGCGCGGGACTGCGCCCGAGCGCGAGCGTATAGCCGGCGTTGCGCAGTGTCTTGATGCAGTCCAGCGGCTCGAGCTTGCGGCGCAGGCGGCTGACGACGATGTCGACCGCCCGCGAATAGAGTTCAGCCTCGTGCCCGCGCAGTCGATTGAGGATGTCGTCCCGGCTGAACACCTTCCCCGGCTCGGAGGCGAGCATGGCCAGCAACTCGAACTCCGTGCCGGTGAGCTCCACGCGGTCGCCATGGCGCAATACCTCGCGCCGGTCCAGGTCGATGGCCAGCCCGTCGAACTCGGCGCGCCGCGCCGGCGTCGCGGGCGCCGGGCCGGCAGGCGCCGCGCGCTGGCGGCGCAGGATGGTCTGCACCCGTGCAACGAGCTCGCGCGGCTCGAAGGGCTTGGGCAGGTAGTCGTCGGCGCCCAGTTCCAGGCCGACCACCCGGTCCATCACTTCGCCGCGCGCGGTCAGCATGATGATGGGAATGTCGCTGGTACGGCGGATCTCGCGGCACAGGGCGAAGCCGTCCATCTCGGGCAGCATGACGTCGAGGATGGCGGCGTCGAAGTGATCGGCCCGCAGCCGCGCCAGCCCTTCGCTGGGGCGCACGGCTGCCTCGAGGCGGCAGTCGAAGCGCGCGAAGTAGGCCGCCAGCGGCGGCGCCAGTTCCTCGTCGTCGTCGATGAGCAGGATGCGCGGCATGGCGCGATTCTCGGTCAGCACGGCCTTGCCGTCTCGTGGCGCCATCACCAGGGGTCCGGTCGCCCGATAGGGCCAAGGTGCGTCTGGGCAAAGCCGCGCGCGTACTTCAGGCCCCAGCCGAGCGCACGGTCGAGTCCGACATGCGCGGCCCACACCAGGCCGACGGACAGTAGCAGCGGCGCGCCGGCGAGCATGCCAGCCGCGCCGGCCAGCATAGGGCCGATCGTGCTGTGGGTGGCGTTGTAGGCGATTGCCCCGGCACGCGGGCCGGCCAGGTAGGCGAGGAAAGCAATGTCGGGCAGCAGGAACACGGCGGCGAAGAAGCCCCAGCCCTCGCCGAAGCGGCCATAGGCGATCAACGCAAGCGCGAGCATCAGCAGGCCCTCGGCCCGCAGCAGGCCACGCACCGCGCCGGCAACCGCACCAGGCTGCGCCGGCGTGGCGTCGCCGGCGGTCAATATCCGCCGCCCGCCGATGCCCGGGCCGCGGCCGGAGAGACCGGCGCGCATGGCGCCGGTCCAGCGGGCCGCCTCAGCCATGACGGCTCCAGCGCCCGCGGCCGCGGCGCTCGACGAAGTCGCGCACCTTCTGCTGCTGCGCCGCATTCAGGCTGTCGTAGAACTCGGCCGTGGCCGCGATCAGTTCGCCGCTGCCGGCGCGCAGGGCTTGCGTCTTCTCGTCCACCAGTCGCAGTGCGGCGGCCTGGTCGAAACGCGGACCGGCGAGCAAGGCCTCGACCTGCGCTCGTGGCTCGCCGCTGCCTCCGGCCGCGCGCAGCGCCATGCGCTGGGCATGCAGCTTTTCGGCCAACGCATCCAGCTTGCTGCGCTGGGTGGCATCCAGGTCCAGCCGATCGGCCACCTTGCCGATCATGCGGGCGCGCCACTCGGCGTGGTCCTGCTCACCGTGGCGCGCCATCGAGCAGCCGGCGACGCCGCCGAGCAGGATGGCAGATCCGGCCACGGCAAGCATGCTCTTGCGGATCCAGTGTCGCATCGCGGGCTCCCCGGTCAGAGTGCGTTGGTCCGGTCCGCGCGGGCCGAGCGTGCCGGCGCGCCAGCGTCGTCGAACGGGTAGAGCTCGCCACTGCGGGTGTTGGCTGCCGCCCGCTCCGCCTCGGCGCGCACCAGGGCGCGGTCGGTCGGGTTGGGCAGCGGCTGGGCCACGACCGAACTGGACGAGACGTTCCACATCGGGTCGCGGGCTGCCGCGTAGCCCTGCTTCTGGACCTCGGCGCGCGACAGGGCGCCAACGGGCGCATGCACGCCCTCGTAGGTTTCGGCCTGCGCGGCGGCGGCGCCCAGCAGGAACAAGGCGCTCATGCCCAGCAGGCGGCGGGCGGCGGTGGTACGGAAAGTGGCGGTCATGGTGAAGTCCTTTCGGAAGGTGTTGGAAGGACTTCATGGTGCCGGCGGACGGGCGCCCGATGGTTTCCGCGGCGTCGCGCCTTGTATCGTTTTCGGGCGCGGCGGGGCGCCATGTTTCGTTTCTTTTCAGCAGGTTGCACAGCCCACGGACCTGCCATTTCGCGCGCCGGACATCGACCGCGACTGAAACATTGCGTCCGCCGCGCGCGCAGCCCGCCCTATCCGGCGAGGTGCTTCGCCGGCTCGTCGGACTCGATCACCTGCTGCGCCCAGGCTTCGAGCTTGCTCGTGTCGGCGCGCAGCACCTCCTGCTTGACCGCCAGGATCTGCGAGGGATGCATGGAAAAGCTGCGCAGGCCGAGCCCCAGCAACAGCCGGGTGAACACCACGTCGCCCGCCATTTCACCGCACACGCTGACCGGCTTGCCCTGCCGGCGGCACTCGGCGATGGTGTCGGCCACCAGGCGCAGAACGGCCGGATGGGCCGGGTCGTACAGGTGGGCCACGGACTCGTCGGCCCGGTCGATCGCCAGCGTGTACTGGATGAGGTCGTTGGTGCCGATCGACAGGAAATCGAAATACCGCAGGAAGGTGCGCACGGTCAGCGCAGCCGCCGGAATCTCGATCATCGCGCCGAGCTTGAGCGGACCGTAGGCGACGCCGCGGTTGTCCAGTTCGGCACGCGCGAAGTCGAGCAGCGACAGCGTCTGCCGGATCTCGCTGGCATGCGCCAGCATGGGAATGAGCAGGTGGATCTCGCCGTACGCGGCGGCGCGCAGGATGGCGCGCAGCTGCGTGAGGAACATCGACGGCTCGGCCAGGCTCCAGCGGATGGCACGCAGGCCCAGCGCCGGGTTCAGGTGCATGTCGTCGCGCTTGCCTTCCAGCGGCTTGTCGGCGCCCACGTCGATGGTGCGGATGGTCACCGGCATGCCCTTCATGCCGTCGACCGCCCGCCGGTAGGCCAGGTACTGCTGCTCCTCGTTGGGCAGCCGGGCCGGGTCGAGCGAATCGCCGCCCATGAACAGGAACTCGCTGCGAAACAGGCCGACGCCGACAGCGCCGGCCTTGACGGCGCCCAGGGTGTCCTCGGGCAGCTCGATGTTGGCCAGCAGCTCGACGCGCTGGCCATCCAGCGTGACCGCCGGCTTGTGTCGCAGGCGCGAGAGGCGCGAGCGCTCCAGGTCGCCCTGGCGCTGCTTGAAGCCGTACTCGGCCAGGATGATCGGCGACGGATCGACGATCACCACGCCGGCATCGCCGTCGATGATCACCCAGTCGTCCTGCCGCACCAGCTGGCTGGCACTGCGCGCGCCCACCACGGCCGGAATGTCCATGCTGCGCGCCACGATCGCCGTGTGCGAGGTGCGGCCACCGGCATCGGTGACGAAGCCGGCGAACACGCTCTTCTTGAACTGCAGCATGTCGGCCGGCGACAGGTCGTGGGCGATCAGCACCAGCGGCGCGTCGAAGGCATCGGCCGCCATCGGCGTGTCCTCGTCGTCTTCGCGCTTGGCCCGGCGCGGCGGCGTCGGGGCCAATACGGCAGCGCTGCCCTTGATCTGGTGCAGCATGCGCTCGACCACCTGTTCGAGGTCTGCCTTGCGCTCGCGCAGGTATTCATCCTCCATCTCGTCGAACTGGCGCGCGATCACCTCCAACTGGGTGGTCAGCGCCCATTCGGCGTTGTAGAGACGCTCGGTGATCCAGTGCTTGACGCCGTCGCCCAGCGCCTCGTCCTGCAGCAGCATCAGGTGGACGTCGAGCAGCGCGGCGAGTTCGTGCGGCGTGTCGCTGGGGCTCAGCTGTGCGACGCTGGCCTGCAGCCGGTGCAGCTCGGCGGTCACCGCGTCGCGCGCGACGCGTACGCGGTCGATCTCGGTCTCGACCTGGTCGGGCCGGATGAAATAGTGGGCCACGTCGATGCGGCTGGACACGACCATCACCGCGCGCCCGATGGCAACACCCCGGGCGACGGGAAGGCCGTGGATCGACAAGGTCATGCGCTGCTGCTCCTGCCTACTCGCCTTCGCCGAACTTGTCGTCGATCAGGGCCACCAGCGCGGCCATGGCCTCGTCCTCCTTGTCGCCGTCGGTCTCCACCTCGATCGTGGTCCCCATGCCGGCCGCCAGCATCATTACGCCCATGATGCTCTTGGCGTTGACGCGCCTGTCCGCACGCGTGATCCAGACGTCGCAGGGATAGCTGCCGGCCAGCTTGGTGAGCTTGGCGGAGGCACGCGCATGCAGGCCCAGCTTATTGCTGATGGTCACGGATTTCTTGTTCACTGTGCTTTCTTTTTGCCTGGTTCTGAGGTGCCGCGACGGCCACCTGCATGACGCCGGAGGTGCCGCCCGCGATGGCGCGCTGAACCTGCGCCTCGAGTGATTCGTGGCGGTAGGTCATGGCGCGCAGCAGCATTGGCAGGTTGACGCCGGCCACCAGGCGCGAACGCTGGCCGTCCACCAGCTTCTGCGCCACGTTGCATGGCGTGGCGCCGAAGACGTCGGCCAGCACGAGCACCTTGGCCGACGGCGCGCGGTGCAGCAGTTGCGCCAGTGCGATGCGCGCGGCGCCGAGCGTTTCTTCCGGCGATACGTTGGGCTGCACGTCGATGCCCACGACGTCCTGCTCGCTGTCCGGAAAGACATGCAGTGCGCATTGGCGCAGGGCGTGCGCCAAGGGAGCGTGGGCAATGAGGAGGATGCTGTTCATGCGATGCGGCCGCAGCCGCTTTGATTATCGGCCTGCATGCCGTGGATGGGAGCGGCGCCGTACCGCGGCACTCGTGCATCGGGCGCGGTTGGACGAATTCGTCACGCCCTCGCAACATCACCCGGGCAGGCGCAGGCCGGAAAAGAAGTTCTCGACCGCCTCTGGCGAGGAGGGGCTCCCCAGCACCGTGGCCTGGTAGAGCGCCACGGTGCCGTCCCGGTTGCGGTGCGCGAACCACAGCAGGCTGGCCTGCCGCGCCGGCGCGGACCGGTCGGCCGGGGGCAGGCTGGCGTCCAGGCGCAGCGGGGCCGGCGCGAGCGCGGCGCGGACCACGCCGGCCGGGCTTTCCTCGACCCGCGCACCGGCCCACTGGGCGTAGGCCTGCATGCGCCATGCGTTCATCCAGGCTTGCGCCTGCGTGGCGTCCGCGGCATTCGCATGCGCGACCGCGAAGGTGGCGCCGCCCGTTTCGCAGCCCGCCATGTCCACCCGCACCGACTGGTCGCCCAAGGGCATCTGGCGCTCGGCGCGATCGGGCTTGCACGGCAGGAGCGCGACGAGTTCGCCGCCCTGCAGCGGCACCTCGCGCCAGTTGAAGACAGGGCTGCAGGCAGCCAGGACGAGCAGGAGGGTCGCGCAGATCGCGCAGCTCGCGGAAGTGCGCGCGCGTCGGCACGAGGAACTTGAAGGCATGTCGGGTGTCATTATGTGGCGCCGTATCCCGGCCGGGCCCGCCGCCGCGGCGGCGCCAGCGGACGGGCGCAGAGCCCTCTAGAATCGACTCTTCGAACGCAACCGCCCCATGAAAAAGCACATCGCCGTCGCCGCCGTCATGGCCGTCCTTCTGGTCGGCGGCGTGGGCATCTACCTCGACAGCGGCGCCTCGGCCGCCCCGCCGTCGACGTTCGTGCTGCTCGACGGCAGCAAGAAGAACACGCAGGACCTCCAGGGCAAGGTCACCCTGGTCAACTTCTGGGCAACGAGTTGCACCACCTGCGTGGCCGAGATGCCCGAGGTGATGGCGACCTACGAAAAATACCGATCGCGGGGCTACGACACGGTGGCCGTTGCCATGAGCTACGACCCCCCGGCGTATGTGGTGAACTTCGCCCAGTCGCGCAAGCTGCCGTTCAAGGTCGCGATCGACAACACGGGCGCGGTGGCCAAGGCGTGGGGCGACGTGCAGCTCACGCCGACCAGCTACCTGGTGAACAAGCGCGGCGAGATCGTCAAGACGTATGTCGGCGCGCCCGACTTCGACGAACTGCACAAGCTGATCGAGAAGCTGCTGGCGCAGGCCTGAATTGGCCGCCGGCGGGCGCGCTGCCATGGCCGGACGATGCGAAGGCGCGCCAGTGTAGGCGGTGCGGCGGAGATTCGCATCGAAACAATCGCTAGCGCGATCCGCAGCCAGCTTTGCTAATCTGTGGGGTACGCCGGGTTCGCCGGCGCGCCTGCCGCTCGTCCATGCCCGACCCTTCCGCCCCGTCCACCGGCTTCGCCGAGCTCGAAGCCGGCCCCACGGTGCGCGTGAGGGTATGGGACCTTCCCACCCGCGTCTTCCATTGGGTGCTTGCCATCGCGGTTCTCGCGCAACTCGCGACCGGGCTTGCCGGGGCGATGGAATGGCACTTCCGCATTGGCTACCTGATACTGGCGCTGCTGTGCTTTCGCCTTGTCTGGGGCTTCGTTGGCGGCCACTGGTCCCGGTTCGGGCGCTTTCTGTACGCGCCGGCGGCGCTGCGGGCCTACCTGCGCGGCGAGGCTCCCCATGAACACCTGGTCGGCCATACGCCGCTCGGCGCCCTCTCGGTGTTCGCGTTGCTGATCCTGCTCGCCCTGCAGGCGGCCAGCGGGCTGGTGTCGGATGACGAGAACGACGCAGTCGGCCCGCTGGCGCATCTCGTCTCGGATGCCACGGTGAGTCTGGCCAGTGCCTGGCATTCGGTCAGCGGCTCGTGGATCATCCCCGCGCTGGTGGCGCTGCACGTCGTGGCCATTGCCTACTACCTCCTGGCGCGCCGCCAGGTGCTCGTGCGCCCCATGGTGTCGGGCGACAAGCTTTTGGCGCAGCCGGCCCCGTCCAGCCGGGACAGCTTCGGCACCCGCCTGCTGGCCCTGCTCATATTCGCCGCCTGCGGCGGCTTTGCCTTCTGGATCTCTACCTTGCGCGCATGAGTTTCTCAGCCTCCCGCCCCCTGCCCCTTTCCGATACGCCCGACATGGTGATCATCACTGCCGAAGATGCTCACCAGCTCGAAGCCGTGCGCGCCATCTTCCGCGAATACGCCCAATCGCTGGCGGTGGACCTCGGCTTCCAGGGTTTCGAGGAGGAATTGCGCGATCTGCCCGGGGACTATGCCGAGCCCCGCGGCGCCCTGCTGCTCGCGTTGATCGACGCGAAACCGGATGCGGCAGCGCAAGCCGGCGCCTCCATGCTCACCCGCACAGGCGGGCAACGGGCGCACGTCGCCGCGTGCTGCGCCTTGCGGCCGCTCGACAGCGCCGACTACCCGAACGCCGCCGAGATGAAGCGCCTGTTCGTGCGTCCTGCATTCAGGGGCCGCGGGCTGGGCCGGCAACTTGCCGAGGCGGCGCTCGACGCGGCACGCAGCGCCGGCTACAGCTGCGTGCTGCTCGACACGCTCGACGACATGGAAGCGGCACGCGCGCTGTACGAGGAACTCGGCTTCGAATCGGTGCCCCCGTACTATCACAATCCGATTGCGGGAGCGCACTACCTCAAGTGCGAGCTGTAGCGTCCGGCAGTGAGCGCTCGCTCGCTAACGCGGCGCCGACGCCGCGAGCGCGGGTCGGCGCGACGGATGCTCAGGCCTTGGCCTGCGCCAGCAGCGTGCCGGCGTCGCTCACTTCGAACTTGCCGGGGCCTTCGACGTTGAGGGTGGCCACCTTGCCGTCCTTGACCAGCATGGAATAGCGGTTGCTGCGCACGCCCATGCCGCGCGACGTCAGGTCCAGCGTCAGGCCGGTGGCCTTCGCGAACTCGCCACTGCCGTCTGCCAGCATGCGCACCTTGCCGTCGGTCTTCTGGTCGCGCGCCCAGGCGCCCATGACGAACGCGTCGTTCACGCTCACGCACCAGATCTCGTCCACGCCTGCGGCCTTGAGTTCGTCGAACTGCTGGACATAGCCGGGTACGTGCTTGGCCGAGCAAGTCGGTGTGAAGGCACCGGGCAGCGCGAACAACGCGATCGTCTTGCCGGCCGAGGCCTTGGCGACGTCCACCGGATTCGGGCCGATGCTGCAGCCCTCGCCTTCGACTTCCGAATATTCCTGCAAAGTAACCTGGGGCAGGGTGTCGCCGACCTTGATCATCGCTGTCGCTCCTTGGGGGATGGAAAAAGAAAAACGGCCCACATTGTGGGCCGTTTTCTAATGTGCCGTACGGCGTCTGGAGATCAGACCGCGGCTGCCTTTTCGAGCAGACGGGTTGCCACCCAGTTCTTGGTCTTGGAGATCGGCCGGCTTTCGGTGATCTCGACCAGGTCGCCAGTGTGGAACTGACCATCTTCGTCGTGCGCGTGGTACTTGCTCGAGCGAATCACGATCTTGTTGTAGATCGGGTGCTTCACGCGGCGCTCCACCAATACAGTCACGGTCTTCGCGCGCTTGTCGCTGACGACCTTGCCGACCAGGGTGCGCTTGAGGGATTTCTTTTCTTCCGTCATGTTCACTCCTTAGCTGGCTTGTCCACCGGACGCTTGCTTCTGCGCCAGGATGGTCTTCGCACGTGCGATGTCGCGACGCGTGATACGCAGCTGCGCGACGTTACCCAGCTGCTGCGTCGCCTTCTGCATGCGCAGGCCGAAATGGGCCTTCTGCAGGTCCTTGATTTCGGCTTGCAGGCCGGCGACGTCCTTGTCGCGCAGCGTTGCGGCCTTGCTCACCTTTGCGTCGGTGCTCTTCTTGCGGGATCCGGTTGCCATGTTCATGTCCTCCTGGATCAAGCGCCGAGCTGGCGGGCGACGAAAGTGGTGCGCAGCGGCAGCTTGGCTGCCGCCAGGCGGAACGCTTCGCGAGCGAGTTCCTCGGGCACACCGACGATCTCGTAGATCACCTTGCCCGGCTGGATCTCAGCCACGTAGTACTCCGGGTTGCCCTTGCCGTTACCCATCCGCACCTCTGCAGGCTTGGTGGAGATCGGCTTGTCGGGGAACACCCGGATCCAGATGCGGCCACCGCGCTTGACGTGGCGCGAAATGGCACGGCGGGCGGCTTCGATCTGGCGAGCCGTCAGACGGCCGCGATCGACCGACTTGAGGCCGAAGTCACCGAAGGACACGGCGTTTCCGCGCGTGGCGACGCCGGTGTTACGGCCCTTTTGTTCCTTGCGGAACTTTCTGCGTGCGGGTTGCAGCATGATTCTTGCTCCGTATTTCTAAGACCGATTACTCGGTCTTGGCACCGTCCGCTGCTGCAGCGGGCGCGGCTTTGCGGACGCGCTTAACGGCGGGTTTCGGATCGGCACCGCCGGCTTCGGCGGGCTTGTCGCTGCCATCGGCCGGGGCGGCATTGCCACCCATCGGGCCGCGGGCACCCGGGCGCGGACCGCGACGGTCCGAACCAGGACGGTCGCCGGGGCGACCATCGCGGCGCGGGCCACGCGGGCGACGCTCTTCTTCGGGACGCGGGGTCTCGACGGCGGGCAGATCGTTGCGGCCCAGCGTGTCGCCCTTGTAGACCCAGACCTTGACGCCGATGACGCCGTAGGTGGTCTTGGCTTCCGAGGTACCGTAGTCGATGTCGGCGCGCAGCGTGTGAAGCGGCACGCGACCTTCGCGATACCACTCGGTGCGTGCGATCTCGATGCCGTTCAGGCGACCGGCCGACATGATCTTGATACCTTGGGCGCCCAGGCGCATCGCGTTCTGCATCGCGCGCTTCATGGCGCGACGGAACATGATCCGCTTTTCGAGCTGCTGGGTGATCGAGTCGGCGATCAGCTGAGCATCGATTTCGGGCTTGCGCACTTCCTCGATGTTCACGGCCACCGGCACGCCCAGCTGGCGGCCCAGTTCACGCTTGAGGTTCTCGATGTCCTCGCCCTTCTTGCCGATCACCACGCCCGGACGCGCCGAGTAGATGGTGATGCGTGCGTTCTTGGCAGGACGCTCGATCAGCACGCGCGAAACCGATGCGTTCTTGAGCTTCTTCTTCAGGTACTCGCGCACCTTGATGTCTTCGGCCAGCATGCCCGCGAAATCGCGGTCGCTGGCGTACCAACGGCTGGACCAGTTGCGGCTGACCGCAAGGCGGAAGCCGGTCGGATGGATTTTTTGTCCCATAGTCTTCCAGCCTTTAGTTGCCAACCGTCACGTACACGTGGCACGTGGGTTTGCTGATGCGGTTGCCGCGACCCTTGGCGCGCGCGGTGAAGCGCTTGAGCGTGGCACCTTGCTCGACGTAGATCGTCTTGACCTTCAGTTCGTCGATGTCGGCACCGTCGTTGTGCTCGGCGTTGGCAATCGCCGACTCGAGCACCTTCTTGATGATCACAGCGGCCTTCTTCTGCGTGAACTGCAGAATGTTGAGCGCTTGATCGACCTTCTTGCCGCGGATGAGATCGGCAACCAGTCGGCCCTTGTCGACCGACAGGCGCACGCCGCGGAGGACTGCACGTGTTTCAGACATGGTCGTTCCTTATCGCTTCTGGACTTTCTTGTCCGCGGGATGCCCCTTGAACGTGCGGGTGAGCGCAAATTCGCCGAGCTTGTGGCCGACCATCTGATCGGTGATGTACACGGGCACGTGCTGCTTGCCGTTGTGCACGGCAATGGTCAGACCGATGAAATCGGGCAGGACCATCGAGCGACGCGACCAGGTCTTGATCGGCTTCTTGTCCTTCGTCGCCACCGCCTTGTCGACCTTGGCCAGCAGGTGGTGGTCGACAAACGGACCCTTCTTGAGAGAGCGAGTCATTTACGTGCCCCTTACTTCTTGCGACGCGACACGATGAAGACCTGCGTGCGCTTGTTGTTGCGGGTGCGGTAGCCCTTCGTGAGGTTGCCCCACGGGTCCACCGGATGACGGCCTTCGCCCGTCTTGCCTTCACCACCACCGTGCGGGTGGTCGACCGGGTTCATGACCACGCCGCGCACCGTCGGGCGGATACCCATGTGACGCTTGACGCCGGCCTTGCCCAGTTGGCGCAGGCTGTGTTCTTCGTTGGCCACTTCACCGATGGTGGCGCGGCATTCGATGTGGATGCGGCGCACTTCGCCAGAGCGCATGCGCACCTGGGCGTACACGCCTTCGCGTGCCAGCAGCGTTGCCGAGGTACCGGCGGAGCGGGCGATCTGCGCACCCTTGCCAGGCTGCAACTCGATGCAGTGGATCGTCGAACCCACCGGGATGTTGCGGATCGGCAGCGTGTTGCCGGCGCGGATCGGCGCCTCCGAGCCCGACAGCAGGGTTGCACCGGCTTCGACACCGCGCGGGGCGATGATGTAGCGGCGCTCGCCGTCTGCGTAGCACAGCAGCGCGATGTGGGCGGAACGGTTCGGGTCGTACTCGATGCGTTCGACCTTGGCCGCGATGCCGTCCTTGTCGCGACGGAAATCCACCACGCGATAGTGGTGCTTGTGGCCACCGCCCTTGTGACGGGTGGTGATGTGGCCGTTGTTGTTACGGCCGGCCTTCTGGAACTGGGGTTCCAGCAGGGGTGCGTAGCCTTCGCCCTTGTGCAGGTGGGCACGCGAGATCTTCACCGCGCCACGCTGGCCCGGGGAAGTCGGTTTCATCTTGATGACGGCCATGGTTTATGCCCCCTCTGCGGCGAGGTTGAGCTCTTGACCCGGCTTGAGCGTCACGTAAGCCTTGCGAACATTGTCGCGGCGGCCCACGCTGCGGCCGAAGCGCTTGGTCTTGCCCTTGATGTTGGCGACCGAGACGCCCTTGACCTCGACCTTGAACATCAGTTCAACAGCGGCCTTGATCTCCAGCTTGGTGGCGTCTTGCAGCACCTTGAAGGTGACGGCATTCGACTTCTCGCCGACCAGCGTGGCCTTTTCGGACACGATCGGGGCGACCAGGACCTGCATCAGGCGGCCTTCGTCGAACGCACGTTGTGCGGGGGTAGGGTTGACGCGGCTCATGCGAACATCTCCTTGAGCTGGTCGACGGCGCCCTTGGTGACCAGCACCTTCTTGAAGTGCACCAGCGACACCGGGTCGGCGTAACGCGGCTCGACCACGAGCACGTTGACCAGGTTGCGCGAGGCCAGGTACAGGTTCTCGTCGACTTCCTCGGCGATCACCAGCACGGATTCGAGCTTCATGGCCTTGAACTTGGCAGCCAGGGGCTTGGTCTTGGGCGAATCGACCTTGATCGAATCGACGACGGCCAGGCGGCCTTCACGAGCCAGCTGCGAGAAGATGGACGCCATGCCGGCGCGGTACATCTTCTTGTTGATCTTCTGGGTGAAGTTCTCGTCCGGGCTGTTCGGGAACGTGCGGCCGCCTCCGCGCCACAGCGGCGAGGAAGTCATACCGGCGCGTGCGCGGCCGGTGCCCTTTTGCTTGAACGGCTTCTTGGTCGAGTGCTTGACCTGTTCGCGGTCCTTCTGGGCACGGGTGCCGAAACGGGCGTTGGCCTTGTAGGCGACGACGATCTGGTGGACCAGCGCTTCGTTGTAGTCGCGGCCGAACACGGTCTCGGGCGCGTCGAACTTCGACGCGGCCTGGCCTTGTTCATTCAGGAGTTCGAGTTCCATTACTTCGCTCCTTGCGCGGCGGGCTTGGCCTTGACGGCCGGACGAACGGTCACGAAGCCACCCTTGGCGCCGGGAATGGCACCCTTGATCAGCAGCAGTTGACGCGCTTCATCGACACGGACGACGTCCAGGTTCTGGGTGGTGACGGTAACGTCGCCCAGGTGACCGGTCATCTTCTTGCCCGGGAACACGCGGCCCGGATCCTGCGCCATCGAGATCGAACCGGGCACGTTGTGCGAACGGCTGTTGCCGTGCGATGCGCGCTGCGATCCGAAGTTGTGACGCTTGATGGTGCCGGCGAAGCCCTTGCCGATGGACGTGCCTTGCACATCCACCTTCTGGCCAGCCGCGAACACGCTGGCCACGGCGATCGCGCCGCCAGCCTGGTGCTGGGCAGCCGTTTCGGCGGTGACGCGGAATTCGCGGGTGATTTCGCCGGCTTCGACGCCAGCCTTGGCCAAGTGACCGGCCTGCGGCTTGGCAACGCGCGATGCCTTGCGCTTGCCGAACGTCACCTGCAGGGAGACGTAGCCGTCGTTCTCTTGGGTCTTGACCTGGGTCACACGGTTGTCGGACACGTCCACCACCGTGACAGGAACTGCGTCCCCGTCATCGGTGAACAGGCGCATCATGCCCACCTTGCGGCCCAGCAACCCGAGGGAGTTGCTCAGACTCATGTTTTTTCTCCAAGACTCCCGCCGCTGCCACTTCAATTGGCGACAGCGTTTGATTTGCGGAAGAAGGGTTGATAAATCTCTGCGACGCCGCCCATGCCGCCCTCACTGGCCGCCCGGACTCAAAGGCCCGGGCAGTGCGTGCAAGCGCAAGGCGCAAAATGCGCAGAGCCCGCCATTATAGGCGGGGATGGGGCAAACCCGCAAGTCACCGGCTCACGCCGGACTTACTTGACCGGCATGGACAGGATGGCGTCGCCCTCGGGCGTGTGCTTGAGGGTGCCGGCGCCCTGCTTCCTGGACGGGTTTCCAGCCTGCACCGGGATCGACGTCGAGCCGGTAACGCCGTTTTGCGTGGTGAACACGTTGAGGTAGCGCAACCCGTCTGCCGCGGGCACCACGGTCAACTCGAAGGTCGCCGTCTGGCCGGCGGTCAGCGGCGCCGGGCCGGCCGGCGCGTTGCGCAAGGCCAGGTCGGGGTCGGCGGTGAAACGCACCAGCGCGCCATCCGGATCGGTGATCCGGTCGAGCACCACGACCACGGTCGTGGCCTGGCCGGCGCGCGGCACCCCCTCGATCCGGTAGCTGACGCCGATGCCCGAGCCGTTGGGCTTGGTCGGCGCGGCGGTCATGGACCTGGCTTTCGACGCGGTCTCCGCGCCTGCGGGCGCTGCCAGCGCCACGGCGCCGGCCGCCAGCAGGCAAAGTGCACGCAGCGCTGACCGTGCACGCGTCTTGATGGCTTGGTTTGGCATCGTCGTTTCCTCCGGTGGGCGCGCCGGCGTCAATTGAGCGTCACCTGGAAGCAGGACGTGGGCGCGGCCTCGTTGGCGTCGTAGAGTGCCACCACGATCTCGCCCTGGCCCAATTCCACGTCCAGCGAGTCGCTGGTTCCGGTGGCGACTGCGGCAGCCACCTTACCGGCGGTCGTGAAGACCGCCAGGTCGGGATCGGTGCCCGCCGGGCCGCTGACGGCGAAGCGGTAGCTGCGCGCTTGGGGCACGGCATACCGCAGGAAGGCCGTGTTGCCCAGCTTGTTGAAGCTGCCCGCAGCCGTGCGCACGCACGCCGTCTGGGCGGCACCGACCGCAGCGGGGACGTAGATCGGCAGCACGCCGGGCACGCCGGCGCCGTTTGTTTCCCCCGTCGCCCATGGATCGTTCGTGGCCGGGCTGATCGCCTGGCCGCCCAAGGCTGCCGCCAGGGCAGCCTGTCCGGAAGGCAGGACCGCGGCGTACGCCGCCGCGAACGCGTGAATCGACACGAGCGCCGGCGTCTGCCGCAGCGGCCCGGTGAACGCCCGCTGGATCGGCCCAAGGCCGTTCTCGACATACAGGCGCCAGAGGATGGCCTGCACCGAGCTTTCGTTGAACCAGCCCGGATTCTGGCCGCCGGCGGCGAGGTCCAGGTCGGCCGCCAGGGATTGCGCCGGCCCCACCGAATCGGTGTAGTGCGATCGATCCAGCGCCATGCCGGACCAGGCGTTGCCCCAGCCCTCGGAAAAGGCGACGCGAGGGTCCAGCCGGTCTTCCGGGCCGTGCGGTCCGCCCGGCGAATCGTCGCGGCTGAAGGCGCTCTGGAAGTAGTGCCCCCATTCGTGGGCAATGACGGAGGCGTCGTATTCGTCGGTGTCCACGTTCTCCTTGCCCAGCAGGTAGATCGCGTCGCCGGAGCCGTCCCGGGTGTAGGACGATGTTCCGATCTGGCCGAGCGCAATGCGGCCTGCCGCCGGAACGTTCTCGACGCTCCAGAAGACCCGCAACGCCGGGAACGAAGTTCCGGGCGCCACCGCCTCGATCTTCGCCATGGCCTGGTAGATCGTGTCGAGCACGGCGAACGGCGCCGCCGTCCGCGGCCCGGCGTACCCGCCTCCGCCCCAGCCGGAGGCGGCGTGGAGGTCGCGCGAGACCGGACCGTTCTCGGTCGAAAAGAAGGGTGACTCCATCGCGTAGATGGCGTCGCCCTGGGTGTTGTCGCGCACCGTGACGTTCCAGCGCCCGCCCGGGTCGTCGCGAACCAGCTGGGCGCGAACGCGTATGCCGACCTGTGCGCCGCCGGGAACGTTCAGCGCATAGCGGCCGGCCTCGTCCGTCGTCGTGCTGCCGATGGGCGCCGTCGCACCCAGGGCGAGCACCTCCACCAGGGCGCCTCGCACGGGCTTGGCGGTGGCGGCGGCGTAGTCGAGCGCGCCGCCCGGCGCAGGTGGCACGGAATCGAAGGTCACCCGGCCGCTCAGTTCGACGGGCGGCCCGGCCGGCTGGCTTCCGCCACCGCCGCCGCCACCGCCGCAACCGGCCAGGCCGACGAGCAGGATGGAAGCGACGACGGCACGGATCAGGGCTGCAGGATTCATGGACAGTGCTGGAGCGGCATGCCCTGTTTGTGCCCCAAATAAAAAAGCCCGTCCACTGTCGTGAACGGGCTAGTTGTCAGCAAATGTCGATGTTTACTGGAGCTTGATCTCGACATCCACGCCGGCCGGCAGGTCCAGCTTCATCAGCGCGTCGACGGTCTTGTCGGTGGGATCGACGATGTCCATCAGGCGCTGGTGCGTGCGGATCTCGAACTGGTCGCGGCTCGTCTTGTTGACGTGCGGCGAACGCAGGATGTCGAAACGCTTCATGCGCGTCGGCAGGGGCACCGGGCCCTTGACGATGGCGCCCGTGCGCTTGGCGGTGTCGACGATCTCGGCAGCCGACTGGTCGATCAACTTGTAGTCGAACGCCTTGAGGCGGATGCGGATCTTTTGCTTTGCGAGCGTGCTCATGGGTCCGTCCTCAGTCGATGATCTTGGCAACCACGCCCGAGCCGACGGTACGGCCGCCTTCGCGGATGGCGAAGCGCAGGCCTTCTTCCATGGCGATCGGGGCGATCAGCTTGACGGTGATCGACACGTTGTCGCCAGGCATGACCATTTCCTTGTCCTTGGGCAG
>NZ_DASQBZ010000013.1:0-1505 GCF_035634955.1 Variovorax sp.
CGCGCAAACGCGTCGGCCTGTCCATGCGCATGAGCGACACGCCGGGCGAAAAGGTCGAAGGCAACCGCGGCGGCAACCGTGGCAACGCCGGCAACCGCTCGCAACAGGCGCCGCGCCAGCGTGAAACGGCCACCGCAGCACCGGCCAACAATGCCATGGCTTCGCTGTTCGCCAACGCCAAGCAGTTGAAGAAGAAATGATGGAAGTCCCCAAGGAGCTTGTCGAGAGCGCTTACAGCCAGCTGCTTGGCTGCCGCGTGCAACGCCTGGACACCGGCGTTGCCGAGGTGGCGCTGGCGCTCGAGCCGCATTTGCGCAACCGCGGCCAGAAGCTGCACGGCGGGGCGATCTTCAGCCTGGTGGACATTGCCATGGGCCTGGCCTGCTCGGCCAGCCATGGTTTCGACCAGCAGAGCGTGACCATCGAGTGCAAGATCAACTACCTGCGCGCCGTCAGCGAAGGCGACGTGCTCTGCACCGCCCGCGTGCTGCACGCCGGGCGCCGCACCCTGGTGGTCGACGCCGACGTAGTCCAAGGCGACAAACTGGTGGCAAAAGCACAAGGAACCTTCGCGGTTCTCTAGCTCACCAAGCGCTATCTACGGTATTTTTGACAGCATCTGGGGCGACTTTGCGTCCCATCGCCGGCAAGCCGGCTCCCACAAGGTTCACCGCTGACCTGCTGTGGGAGCCGGCTTGTCGGCGATGGGCCGCAAAGCGGTCCCGAATTCGGCGCCGGAACCGCGTAACCCAGGCGACAACGCCAGTTCCTTTTCCAACTACCCTTGTAGACCGTCAACGCTACCCCCATATTGGGCCGACTGACGCGTGAAGGAATCCATCTTGAGCGACCTCCTCAACCGCCGCCTGAGCCTGCTCGGCGCCAATCTTCCCCTGCTCGAGCAGTGCCTGCACCGTATTGAGCGCGAATGCCTGCGCATAACCGACGAAGGTCGCCTGGCTCAGACTCCTCACCCGGTAGCGTTGGGTTCGGCGTTGACCAACGAGCAGATCACCACCGATTATTCCGAGTCGCTGCTGGAGTTCATCACCCCGGCCCTGGCCGACCCGGCCAAAGTGCTCGAAAGCCTCGAACAGACCCACCGCTTCGTCTACAGCAAGCTGGGCGACGAATACCTGTGGAGCCCGTCGATGCCGTGCACGCTGCCGGCCGAGGAAGACATCCCGATCGCCGAGTACGGCACGTCCAATATCGGCAAGCTCAAGCACGTCTACCGCAAGGGCCTGGCCCTGCGTTACGGCCGCACCATGCAGTGCATCGCCGGCATCCATTACAACTTCTCGCTGCCGGAGGCGCTGTGGCCATTGCTGCGCGACGCCGAAGGCAGCACGCAAGGCGACCGTGACTACCAGTCCTCGGCCTATATCGCGCTGATCCGCAACTTCCGCCGCTACAGCTGGCTGCTGATGTACCTGTTCGGCGCTTCGCCGGCACTGGACAAAGGCTTCCTGCGCGGCCGCCCGCACCAGCTCGAAGAGCTGGAT
>NZ_DASQBZ010000014.1:0-4214 GCF_035634955.1 Variovorax sp.
CATCGACCATCACGCAGGTCTTGCCTTCGACGTCACCGATGATGTTCATCACGGTGGAGACGTTGGCGCGCGGGCGGCGCTTGTCGATGATCGCCAGGTCCGCATCGTCCAGGCGCTTGGCCACCGCACGTGCGCGCACCACGCCGCCCACGTCCGGAGACACCACGATCAGGTTTTCGGTGCCGTAGGCGCGCCAGATATCGGCGAGCAGCAGCGGCGAGGCATATACGTTGTCGACCGGCATGTCGAAGAAGCCCTGGATCTGGTCGGCATGCAGGTCCACCGTCAGCACCCGGTCGGCGCCTACGGCGCTGAACATCTTGGCGGCCACCTTGGCGGTGATCGGCACGCGCGAGGAGCGCATGCGGCGATCCTGGCGCGAGTAGCCGAAGTACGGCACCACCGCGGTCACGCTGTTGACCGAGGCGCGCTTGAGCGCATCGATCAGCACCAGCAGCTCCATCAGGTTCTCCGCGCTGGGCGCGCAGGTCGGCTGGATCACGAACACGTCCTGCTTGCGGACGTTTTCCTCGATCTCGACCTGGACTTCACCATCGGAGAAGCGCGACACCAACGCCTTGCCCGGTCGCACCCCCAGTTCCTTGCAGATGCTCTGCGCAAGGCGCTTGTTGGCGTTGCCGGAAAATACCAGCAGGTTGGGGTGATCTTGCATCATGACGGTCTCGGGCGGGAGCGATTGGAGAACTCGGCCGCCGGCACCCTGGAGTGTCTGCGGTGACAACACCGCGGATCATCGGCCGTGCCCGCGCAGATATGCGCATGGGAACGCGGCTGACATCCGCAAGTGGCAGGGGCGGGAGGATTCGAACCTCCGAATGCCAGGATCAAAACCTGGTGCCTTGGGCCTCTTGGCGACGCCCCTGCATCAAAATCAATAACGCTCGAGTACATCAAGCAGTGGCGAGCGCTCCACGCCCGCAGCCACCCATGCCCGCAGTCCTTCCGGCAACTGCGCCAAGCCCTGCTCTGCAGCAGCGCGCGTGGCGAACTCGACGAAACAACCGCTTCCCGACCCGGTGAGTCGTGCCCGGCCGATCCTGCTCAACGCTGCAAACGCTGCCTCTACGGCAGGCTCGCGACGGCGCAGTACCGGCTCGAACGCATTCCCGAGCAAAGACCCGGAAGCGAAGTCCGCTATTTTCGCCACTGGGGCGTCGCGCGTCAAATGCGGATCGGCAAAAAGTCCGGCGGTCGGCGCATGCACCCCCGGATCGGCGATGACGTACCAGGCCGGCGCGCGGGTGATCGGGGTGAGCTGCTCGCCCACGCCGTCGGCCCAGGCGTTGTGGCCCCGGACGAAAACCGGCACATCCGCGCCCAGCTGCAGCCCCAGGGTGGCCAGGGCATCGACGTCCAGGCCGGCGTTCCACAGACGGTTCAAGCCCACCAACACGGTGGCGGCGTCGGAGGACCCGCCGCCGAACCCGCCGCCGGCCGGAATGTGTTTTTCAACACCGATGTCCGCACCTTGGGCGACATTGGCGGCACGTTTAAGCAGAAGCGCTGCACGTACAGCGAGATCATCCGCCTCTGCCACGCCCGCCAGCGAGGGCCCGTCGCGGCGCACCTGGCCGTCTTCACGTACCCGCAGCCGGATCTGGTCGCCCCAATCGAGCAGCACGAACACGGTCTGCAGCTGGTGGTAGCCATCGGGTCGGCGGCCAGTGATGTTCAGGAACAGATTGAGCTTGGCCGGGGCCGGCCATTGCGACCAGCCCGCGTTCAGGTCCAGAGCACTCATGGGCCGCCGAGCGTCCAGCTGTCGACCAGCACGCGCACTTTGGCGTCCCCGCTGGTCGCTTCGATCCGCCGGGGCAGCACCGGCCGGTCGCCTTCGGCCGGGTACCAGTCCAGGTACTGGATCTGCCAGCCCATCTGCTCGACCCGGCGCGGCCGACCGTCGCCGTCACGCTCGACGTGCTCGGCGGCGCCGGTGTCATCGGCCACCAGGCCACGCACCCAGTCGGGCAGCTGGTTGACCGGAATGTCCCAGCCGGTGGCCTCCAGCAGCACCTGCTGGGCGTCCTCACCTTCACGCGGGCCGCCCTCCAGGCCTTCCAGGCGCCCGCCTTCGTGGTGGCTGTCGCCGGTCAGCTTCCAGCTCTGGCGGGTGACCGGCGCGCTCAGTTCCACCACGTAGCGGCGCGCATCCTGTTGCCAGTCGATGCGCCCGTTGCCGCCGTTGCGCCCCTTGTTGACCGCCACGCGGCCCTGGAAGCTCCATTGTGGCTGTGCACGCACGGCAGCCACGCGGGCCGTTTCCGCTTGCTCGGCCTCGGCTGACACGGTGGTCACCACGGTGGGTGCGGCCGGGGCCTTGCGCTCGTCCAGCGACACGCAGGCCGACAACGATGCAGCCATCGCCAGCGCGGCGCCGGCCTTGAACAGGTTCAACGTCATACGCCGTATTTCTCGATCACGCGCTGCAGGGCGCGGTTGTCAGGGTCCAGTTTGCGTGCCTCGTCGAGGAAACGCCGTGCTTCGTCCTTGCGGCCCAGCACCCACAGCACTTCGCCGACGTGCGCGGCAACCTCGGCGTCCTTGCTCAGGGTCCAGGCGCGGCGCAGCTGCACCAGCGCTTCTTCGTTGCGGCCCAGGCGATACAACACCCAGCCGTAGCTGTCGACGATGGCGGCGTTGTCCGGCTCGGCGACGCGGGCGCGGTCGATCAGCTCCAGTGCTTCCTGGTAGCGCTGGGTGCGGTCGGCCAGCGTGTAGCCCAGCGCATTGAGCGCGGCCACGTTCTCCGGGTCGGTGACCAGGATCTTGCGCAGGTCGGCTTCGGCGCGCGGCACGTCGTCGCGGCGCTCCCAGGCCAGGGCGCGGGCGTACAGCAGCGCGTTCTCGTCCGGGTAGGCGGCCAGGCCACGGGCCAGGGCGTCCAGCTCGCCGGGCAGGTCGTTGCCGCGCTGGCGCAGCTCGGCCTCCAGCAGGTAGGCGTCGCGGCGGGCCTCGTCATCGACAGTGGCGTCGGACTGGATCGCATGCACTTCGGCGAAGGCCTTGTCCGGGCGGCCCGCGTCGTACTGGGCATTGGCCGCGCGCAGGCGGGCTTCGGCCAGTTCCTCGCCCCCGGGCACGCTGTGGTACCAGTCCACCGCTTCGGCCGGGCGCTTGAGGTACTCGGCGATCTTGCCCAGCAGCAGGCGCTGGGCCGGGTCGGGCTTGGCTGCCTTGGCCGACAGCTCCTTATAAAGGAGCAGCAGGGCCGCATCGTCCTTCTGCTTGGCCAGCAGCGAGGCACGCATGCCCCAGGTCTGCACGTCCTGCGGCCCCACCGCCAGCACGCGGGCCGCCGCGCGCGGGTCGCCCATGGTGTCGTAGGCGATCGCCAGCGCGTTGCGCAGGTCCGGGTCCTGGCGGCTCTTGGGCTCGACGCCGCGCAGCAGCGCCATCGCCTCGTCCTGCTTGCCGGCCTGGGCCAGCTGGCTGGCATTCAACAGCGCCACGCGGGGTTCGTTGGGGAAGCGCCGCACGACTTCGTCGACCATCCGCTTGGCCAGGTCCGGGCGCTCCATGCGCATGGCCAGGCGGCCCAGCTCCTGCCAGACCTCCAGTTGATCGGGAATCGCGTTGTCGTCTACCAGCCCGCCCAGCACCTGGGCCGGCACGGCCGGGTCGCGCCCGCCGCCGATCAAGGCGGCAATGGCGAACTTCCAGCCGCGCGGGTCGGGGTCCTTCAGCAGCGCCCCCAGTTCGGTGCGCGCGCCGGCGATGTCGGCCTGGCGCATGTCCAGCGCAGCGGCGGCGCTGCGCATGGCCAGGCTGCGCGGGGCGCGGGCCTCCCACAGCGCCAGCGCCCGGGCGGCGCGCTTGTCGTCGTCGGCCAGCATGGAGATGCGGGTGGCGCGCTCGGCCAGCCCGGCGTCGTCGGTGCCGGCCTCGGCAGCCTCCAGGTACCAGCGCGCGGCATCGCCAAGCTTGCCGGCCTGCAGGGCGAACTCACCGGCCATGACCGGGGTCAACGGCGCGGTCTGGGCCGGCGTGGCCTTGGCTGCGGGGGCTGCCACGGGGGCCGGCGCCGGCGCTGCCAGGGCGTTGGCGACGGACAAGGACAGCAACAGAACGCTGGAGATGCGAATCAATGCGGGCATCGGGGGCTTCTGGCCTTAAAATGACGACTTGAATGGCCAGCAGCTTATCGCAAGCAACTGAACAATGACCCTGTGGGTGCTCGGACTGAATCACCAGAC